>NZ_JBFPMW010000006.1:0-142920 GCF_045999855.1 Tolypothrix campylonemoides VB511288_2 | reverse complement strand
ACCGGGCTAGAGCAACAAATTCAGCAGTTGCAAGCTTGTGTGAGCTCGTTAACAGAGGCATTTAACCAGCGCTCGGAGCTACAGCAGGGAACTGCTAAAAGCGATCGCACAACTGTGCCCACGCAAGAGCAGTCGTCTGAACTATCCCCAATAACACATCGGGTTGCTTCCTCAAACGGAAGGCAATTGACAACCAGTCTGAAAAATCAACGCTTAAGTGTAGAAGCACTCATGGCGATGGCTGAGGCTCATGGCATTGGCAAAGAATTTCAGATGGTGATACAAGCAGCTAAGAAACACCATCTTACACTGAATCCGTGGCCTACTAACCTGATGATTAGTCCTGCGGCTCACTTGCTATGTACTGCGCGAAGAAATTCCTCTCAATGCCTGTTTATTATTTCGGGACAGCCTGCGATGGATGGAAAAGTCCGACTATGGGTATCAACACATACGATTGCTGAATTTTATCCGGTTAGCCAACAAACTGTCACATCCCTCCTGGGATTTGATGGGTGGCGCGAGATGGATAAGGTACAGATAGAGGAGTTCGTCGCTAGTCTGAATCGGTTATTTGAAGAAGCCAGCGTTTAATTCAAACCAGGCAAAGTTGAGAAGCCTGGACTTTAATTAGCGCTATGAACCACTTGACATCTCCCCTGGTTGAAACACAGGGGATTTTAAACCTGCAAAACCACCAGGCAGGTGCCGTCGCGTGCATTCCAGAGCCGAATCGTTTGGTCATCACTGCCACTCGCCAGCATTTGACCATCGGGGCTAAACGCGATCGCCCAAACCCGACTGATTTTGGAAGCAGCAATTCTTGGACTTCTGTCGCCCATCGCAGAATTTCTGCCCCAAACCCTTGATTTGCCGTTGTCCTTGTGACAGTTGCTCGAGGAGAGAACGCGGGTTTGGGACTATAACTCGAAGTCCATAGACTAAGTTGTCGTCCTTGCAACTCCTGCGGCACTTCCAAAATTCCCATTGCTGTATTAACGCCTTCAGGCTTTGCTCTAAATTCCGTCCCATCTGCAAATTTTAGACTATTTGCAGTACTTCCAATCAACGAACCACCTATATCTAAGCGAGCATTGGCACCAAACACAATGCCATTCGGATTCCACACCCAGCCGCATCACCGTCCACGAATATCCCGACCGTACTGTTACACCACCGCAGTTATCTGTGGAGGTTTTGTACTGTATTCAGCAATTTTTTTTGTATCCCGATGGAACTTTTCCAGCCACTGAAATCCCATTCCCCAGCACCATAACGCTGCAACAACTCCTTAACAGTTATCCTCATCTACTTACCTCCGCACTAATCAAGCTGTGAAGTTAATGCTATGCTATGTTGATAGCATTATCGTCAGCAAATTCGCTATCAAGGTTAGTCAACGTTGAAATCTCCATCAAAACAGTCCCCACCCAGTCAAATGCTCCGCGTCCCCACCGTGCTGATTCCGGTGGTGAAGGAGTTGGCTCGACTCCATAGGGAAGGTCATACGAAAGCCCTGCTTCAAGGGTTGCAGGATTTGATAACAAATATTGATAGCAATAGCGATAGCGATTTTGGGACGGATAGTGAAGCAGTAAGACAGTTAGTCGAAAGGGTAGAGGAATTGGAATCCCGATTGACTGACTTAAATCGCGATACCGATAGCAAATCGATAGCGAAGTTAGAGAAATCCTTGGGCAGTTTAGAACAGAAGCTAGAAGCGGTTACACTGAAGATCACCATACTCGAAGGAGCCGTTGTACAGAAACAATACGGTCAAAGAAAGGGATACAGAACACCGTATAACAATCCCTACGTCGTACAGCAGCCTCTCGAACTTCAGCCCTTTACTGAAGAAAATTTAGCTCGCCGATTGGCAGTTGAGGTATCCACCCTAATCAAACAAAGGAAAAATTTGAGCGAAGTCGAGTTTGAGAAGTGGTCTCGAGGTCGGGATACAAGTAAAACGGGTTGGCGCTATAAAGATGATGGTTTGTATCATCCAATCAGCCAGTAAATCACTTTCAACAAAGCGATCGCCCTTGGCGCAAGCTGTACCCAGCTTATCGCGAAGCGCAAGCTGTACTCAGCTTATCGCCCTTATGCGTAGGTTTTGGAATGCAATAAGCAACGTGATACGACTGAAGTTATACCGCCCCCATTCACCAGTCACCTAATAGAATTGCAACAAAGTACAGTTTTTATCAATCGTTTCTAGCAGTTTACATCTATAGCTACTCTATATCTAAATTTCACCTTTAACTTAATAAATTATCAAATTCATCATTTCTTTCACAAATATAAAAACTTGCTAGACAATATAGACATTCTGTCAAACCAGCTATTCTTGGTTTTTCAACTATTGAAAATTTTTTACATTTTGGACAGACAGTTGTATACTTTCTGCAATGTTTTGTGGAAAGTACGAGAATGCCTAAGTACTTCTGTTTTCTCAATCAGGCTTTCTACTGACAATAGTACGATGACGGGGATCGCTAGCCACGGTAATGGGTTGAGCAAAACCTACATCTGACAATGTTTTTTCAATATCAAAAGTGTAGTAGTCATCGCTCCAGGGTTCGGTGCTTTTCATCAACGTAAATAGAACTGGTGGCAGGTTTTGGATCACCTGGGATTTTGGATTATTATCTACCAATGCAATCGCCCCACCAGGTCGCAGCAGCCGCAGAGCTTCTGCGAAAATTGCTTTGCTAGCATAGCCTGGAAGTTCATGGGTAACAAACTGGAGTGTCACCAAATCGAAGGAGTTATCTAAGAGTTTTGTATCTTCGGCTTGGGCGTGAATCCATTCCGCTATCTCATCATTGACATCCAAATGGCGAGCGACAGTGAGCATATACGGCGACAAATCAAGACCCACTGTACGTACAGGATGCTCCTGCTTTTGTTGATAGTAACGGTGTAGTGCCAGGGTAGAAATACCCACGGAGCAACCGATGTCTAAGATATCCCGCACTTCAGAAGGCCCATAGGTTGCAAGAACTTGATGAAAGCTACCTCGTAAGCGTGCATGAGCAACCGAGCAAGTCAAGTTTTCTTTCGGCCAAACCCGTAACGCCATTGAGTAAGTAGCTGACTCCGTTTCAAAAGCCGCGTCCCAGCAAAGATTGCCCTCAGTGTAAGCATGGAAAGGAACTTTGTAGTAGTCAGGATAAACAATATCGGGGTTAGTCACCTTTGCCAGTTGTTGTTTGACTCCCGATGATTTGAGTGCTTCGTAGTTTTTGCGCCAAGGAATGCCGTTTTTTTCAGCAGTTTTGATGAGTACAAGCCTTGCTTGGTGTTTCATCAATTTATAGATGGGTTTAGTCTGGATTAGGAGATTGACGAACTTGGAGAGCATATTTTCTCCGGCCCAGTCTGGTTTTAGTTTGTTGTTCATCGGCTTGCAAAAAATAAAGGCAAAAGCACTAAGTAGATAGGTGGAAACTAATATAACTATCAGGGTTATCAGTTACCCATGTCATTAAATAAAACTGGCTAAACTAAGATTTAATGGGGCTCGATAGCTATTATTATATTGGTTTGTCTCTCTTTTTTAGAGGACTTATATATTTTTTAAATTTTTTGTCCAAAGTCCAAAAAAGCGAGTCCGCTTGTAATGTGATTTTGTTGGCGAATTCATCGAAACCGTAAATTGACGAGCGAAAAACTATGAGATTTTAGGGATTTCGGCTATACTGCCGGAGCGCAGATTTCAGATGCTCCATCAGTCTCAAACTGTTGAATTTCAATCAAATAAGCATCGGGAACGCGCAAAAACAGTGGTATATTTTATACTTTGTGTTAAATGCAGGCGGTTTTTCAAATTTTACACCGCGTTGCTTGAGGTATTCGTACCACTGGTCTACAAGCTGGGTCACAATGGTAAAGATCACCCCCGTTCGTGCAGCGTCGTCCTCCTTTGTTGCAGTCTCGTTCTTTTGGCACAAGCCCAAATATCCAGAACTACTTATATATTTTGTGTTTACTGGTTAAAGAATTGGGTTTTAAAAAGTATCATATTTACATTCTTTCTGATGATATCTTGCTGCTATTTCTTCTGCTTTTTCATACACAACTAATGGGTTTCTAAGCATATCGCCTGGTTCATTCTCTAAATCACTAGTTGAGAGTGACACGCGCTCTTTGTCAACATCAATCCAGACAATTATTGCTCTAACCCAGTCCCCAACTTGAAAAACCAACTCTGGGTGCTCAACAGGCTGTTGGGAAATTGTGGCGGTAGATAATAGTGCATAATACCCACCAATATCAACAAAGACACCGTAGGAGCGAATTCGACAAATACTACCATCTACCAGTTGACCAAGTTTTAGCGTTTTGAATCTTGCTTTTGCTAAAGCAGCACGATTTAATGGTGTTCGTCTTTCGATAGAATTCTCATGCAGTCCAGATTTTTTGTTTAGCTCAATTCTTCGCTTCTCATACCAACTTGCATCTAATTCATCTAAAGCAAGATCGATTGGTATATTTTTGTAGAAGCTGACCAATGCGTAGGCTTCTGTGCGCCGATCGTTAGCTGTTAAATCTATAGCCCATAACATTGCATCGTGTAAATTTACCAGCCATTGTTGTTTTAGTGTTAGTTGGTTCCATACAATTTCACGTCCGGTTTCGCTACCTCTGTCACGTCCTCCCCCGTACATTGCCAAACGTTTTTGCCAATTTTGACCCCTAATATTACCCGGCTTGAGCAAAGCTTGCCAATTTGTATTGCTCAAATTATCAAGCAGCGACCATTGTGATGGTTGATACTCATCTTTCAGAAATTTGACGATCCCATCATGAAAAGCTTCAATCAATTCACAACGTTCAGTAGTAATCTTGAGACGTGTCGTAGTATCGATACCGCACATCCACGGCTCTATATGGAATTGCACAAGTAGATCGCTCAAACGCTCAGCTATCAGCTCTACTCCATGACCTTCCTCATCTATTATCATTTTTGCAGGTAGTTGAGAGCCTCGAATTTGCCCCAGCCAGATGTACAGTTCTTGATAAGGATCGAAAGTAGATGATGTCCAAATTTGAGTGCAAATATCATCGGCTTCTATACCAAGCAAAATCCATCCTCTGAGAATACCTTCATTCTTAGATTGCTTAAGGGTCACTCTCATTGATTCAAAACAATATATCGAGATCGCTTATAGACAAAACCAATTTAGCATCGTCAAAGCTACACACAAATTATGAAGTATTTTTTTTAACATTTTCTTTCTGGATGAGTAATAAGGCTATTTTAGGTGCGGTTGTACCTAAAAGGTTCAATGATAAGCAGCTAAACCCTTCAAATAGACTTACAAAGGACGTCCATTGGTGACATACATTATCGGAAGATTTCCGTCGCGCTGTACTAGTGCTTGTCGATCTGAAAATTGCTGTAAGCTTAACCGTATACTGTACTATATATTTTTTATCAAATTTGTATCTTTATTCTACAGACGAGAACAGTTATAAAGAAAGTACTGCTGTACGATATCGTGATTCACTAGTTACAGTGGTAGAGAAGTGGCAGTGTGGCTCTTGGCAAACTTCTTCTGTCAGCAGCAACCGTGCCATAAATATGTCCATTTAGTAAATTAACAGTCATTTTGTATCGCTTATGAACCCTGCCCTGACTCAATTCGGCGTCAATATGTCCAAACTAACTGGCGTTAGAGCCATTATGAAGGACATTATCGAAACTTTACAATCTAGTACGGGGCAGTTGATAAATTTGAGTGCTGGCAATCCTTTGATTTTGCCGCAAGTTGAGCAGTTATGGCGAGATTGTACTGCACAATTGCTCTCTAGCCCCGATTATGGCGAGGTTGTTTGCCGCTACGGATCGAGTCAGGGCTATGCACCATTGATTGAGGCTGTTGTCAATGATTTTAATCACCGCTTTGGGCTAAAGTTGAGCGATCGCAACATCTTGATTACCCCAGGGAGTCAAAGTCTTTACTTCTATGCTGCTAATGCTTTTGGCGGCTACACCACTAGTGGAGAACTGAAAAAAATTGTTTTACCTTTAAGTCCGGACTACACGGGTTATGGTGGCGTCACGCTGGTACCAGACTCACTCATTGCTTACAAGCCAACACTAGATATAAACGCAGGGGCGCATCAGTTTAAATACCGCCCGGACTTTAGCAACTTGTCGATTACAGAACAAACAGGTTGTATCATTTTCTCTCGTCCCTGTAATCCCACAGGTAATGTCTTGACTGATGATGAGGTGAAGAAAATTGCTGCCCTCGCTGCGCCTTATGATGTGCCAGTGTTTATTGACTCAGCATACGGTCCTCCTTTCCCAGCATTAAACTTCACTGAATTGACGCCGATTTTTGGGGATAACATTGTTCACTGCATGAGTTTATCGAAAGCAGGGTTACCAGGAGAACGTGTTGGGATTGCTATCGGTGATGAAAAAATTATTCAAGTTTTGGAATGCTTCCAAACCAATGCCTGTCTCCATGCATCAAGGTACGGACAGGCAATTGCTGCGATCGCCATTAACTCTGGTGCGCTAGCAGGAATTTCTACTTCTGTGATTCGTCCCTTTTACCAAAACAAGTTTACTGTTTTGGAAAGTACTTTGAACAAGTTTATGCCCGAACATTTACCTTGGTTCCTCCATCGAGGGGAAGGGGCGATATTTGCTTGGTTGTGGTTGCAAGATTTACCCATGACAGATTGGGAATTGTATCAAGAACTGAAAAAGGTGGGTGTTATAGTTGTACCTGGAAGTACCTTTTTCCCCGGCTTGCAGGAGGAATGGGTACACAAGCAACAGTGTGTACGCATTAGCTTGACTGGTAGCAATGAGGAAATTGCGACTGGTATGGAGCGTTTGGCAAAGGTTGTACAACAGATTTATCAGACATCCGCTGTGAGTGTTTGAATGAACTACGAAGACGCGAAGAGCGCAAAAAAGGACATGAAGCAGAAGGGGAGACGGGGACAAGGAGGTAAGGGAACCGGAGGACAAGGGGACAAGAGGACAAGGGGACAATCTACTTCTCCCTCATCCCCTTCTCTCCCCATCCCCCCCTCTCCCCATCCCCCCCTCTCCCCATCTCCCCCTCAATTCCCTGATGGTTGGATAGAGATTGGTACAATTGTTGCTGCCCAGGGCTTGCATGGTGAAGTTCGCGTGTTATCGAACTCGGATTTTCCAGAACGATTTGAGGTTCCTGGAAAACGCTGGTTGTGGTGTCCGGCGCAAATGGAACCCCAACCCATTGAGTTACTGGCGGGGCGCAATGTCGAAGGGAAAAATTTGTATATTGTTAAGTTATCTGGGGTTGGGGATCGCAATCGGGCTGAGGAGTTGCGGGGTTATAAGTTACTGGTGTTGGAGAGCGATCGCCCCCAATTGGGGGAAGATGAGTATCATGTCTTGGATTTGATTGGTTTGTCAGTCTATATCCAAGAATCTGGAGAGTTTGTAGGAACGATTGTAGATTTGCTTTCTGCAGGGCATGACCTGATAGAGGTACGGCTGGATTCTTCAAGGGATAAGGCACAAAGAACTGTTTTGATTCCTTTTGTCACGGCAATTGTGCCTATTGTGGATTTAGAAGGTGGTCGTGTTGAGATTACTCCGCCATCAGGATTGCTGGAAATTTACAGTTAGTTTGGAGCGGACAGTTTTCCTGAGTATTTACAATGCTTATTTTAGTCAAAATTATCTGACTTTAGGCAACAAATACACAGTTTCTTTGAGATAATTGTTTAAAACGGATGTTAGCATATATAAATGGATATAATCATCAAAAAATTTGATGAAAACTATCGATACGTGTCATTAGTTTTAATAGGTTTGGAGTTGGGCTGAAAGCACCGTAAAAATCACTTACAACTCAACAAATTTAGCAACAATAATGACATGAACGACTAGTGGTACGTTTCATAATTTGCCCCGATCCCCGACTTCTATAAGAAATCAGCGATCTAGCAGCTTATTAATTACTTTTATTAGAGTAAAAATTTTTATTTTTTGCAATCTATTTATAATGAGATCTTTTTATAAGAAAAATTTATTTAATCCAATTACCCTATTTCTTAATCGAGATTTAATCTAACCCAAGGCAGTACTGGAGAACCCATGTGTTAAACCTCTATCAAAAGGCAGAACGAAGTGGGAAAAATAAGATTTTGACAATTAAAAAATTAATGATGATTTTAAGGTGAAATAAAATATTTGTTACAAAACTAGCAAGAATGGACTTCATTTGTTAGCCTTTCACAAGAAGTAATTAAACCTAGTTTATATGGTTTTGTTGCTATGTAAAAAATAACCCACTCAGTCTGATGGCTTCCCCAAAAGGAGATACTACATCAGACATACCTACCTTACTTAGGTCAGGTTCGTATAACCGCAAGTTTTATAGTATTGTGTCATCGGTATGATGATCCCTATATCGGTGGCAAATAAACTTACACGTGGGAATCTGCAAACATCCTTTTGTGAAGGAGTTTTCATATGACTTTAGCGAGCCGTCCGCAGACAAAGCCGTTATCAGATGACGAACTGCAGAAGATGAACGCCTATTGGCGTGCAGCGAATTATCTCTCGGTGGGACAAATCTATTTGCTGGACAATCCACTGCTGAAAGAACCACTGAAAGTAGAACATATCAAACCCAGACTTTTGGGACACTGGGGAACAACTCCCGGTCTGAACTTTATCTACGTTCACCTCAACCGGATTATTAAAAAGTACGATCTGGACATGATTTACATCGCAGGTCCCGGTCATGGCGGTCCTGGAATAGTTGCGAATACTTATTTAGAAGGGACTTACAGCAAGTATTACCCCAATGTATCTCAAGATGCTGAGGGAATAAAAAAACTTTTCAAACAGTTCTCCTTCCCCGGCGGGATCGGTAGCCACTGTACGCCGGAAGTTCCCGGTTCTATTCATGAAGGCGGTGAATTGGGTTATTCCCTCGTTCACGCTTATGGTGCTGCTTTTGATAACCCGGACCTCATCGTTGCGTGTGTGATTGGGGATGGCGAAGCCGAAACTGCAGCCCTATCTGCAAGTTGGCACTCCAACAAGTTTCTTAACCCCGTCCGTGATGGTGCGGTCATTCCAATTCTTCACCTCAATGGTTATAAAATTGCTAACCCAACAGTGCTATCACGCTTGAGCCACAAAGAGTTAGAAAGCCTATTTATAGGTTATGGCTACAAGCCTTACTTTGTGGAAGGTTCCGATCCCGAAACCATGCACCAGTTGATGGCAGCTACTTTAGAAACCATCACTCACGAAATTAAAGAAATTCAGGAAGATGTTCGGAATAATGGCTTCTCCCAACGCCCGCAATGGCCCATGATTGTTTTGAGAAGCCCCAAAGGGTGGACGGGTCCCAAGGAAGTTGACGGTAAGAAGACAGAAGATTACTGGCGATCGCACCAAGTTCCTTTTGGCGAGTTACAAGGCAATCCAGATCACTTGCGACTCTTAGAAGAGTGGTTGAGAAGTTACAAACCAGAAGAACTTTTTGATGAAAATGGTACACCGATCGCAGAACTGTTAGAATTACCTCCCAAAGGACACCGACGCATGAGCGATAACCCTCACGCTAATGGTGGTCTTTTACTGCGCGATTTGAAAATGCCTGACTTCCGCGATTATGCGATCGATGTTACCGAAGTTGGCAGAACAATTGGTGAAGCCACAAAGGTATCTGGAAAGTTTTTGCGAGATGTGATGAAACGCAACTTAGATAGCGCTAACTTCCGCATCTTTGGTCCTGACGAAACCAAATCAAATCGCTTAGATGCTATTTTTGAAGTGACAGACCGGACTTGGCTAGCTGAGAAGTATCCCTATGATGATGCCCTATCACCCGATGGTAGAATCATGGAGATTCTGAGCGAAACAACGTGTCAGGGTTGGTTGGAAGGATACCTTTTGACGGGTCGCCACGGGTTCTTCTCCTGCTACGAGGCGTTTATCCATATCGTAGACTCCATGTTTAACCAGCACGCCAAGTGGCTTGACACCTGCCATCATATTCCTTGGCGCAGACCAATTGCTTCTCTCAATTACCTGCTCACATCTCACGTTTGGCGTCAAGACCATAACGGTTTCTCTCACCAAGACCCCGGTTTTCTTGACCTAGTGGTCAACAAGAAAGCAAATGTAATTCGGATATATTTACCACCTGATGCCAATTGCTTGTTGTCTGTAACCGACCATTGCTTGCGAAGCCGCAACTATATCAACGTCATCGTCGCTGGAAAACAACCCGCATTGCAATACCTTCCCATGGATGCGGCGATCAAACACTGCACCAAAGGCTTAAGTATTTGGGATTGGGCAAGTAACGACCAAGGTGGAGAACCAGACGTAGTGATGGCGTGTGCGGGAGATATTCCTACACTAGAAACCTTAGCAGCTGTAGACATTCTGCGGCAAAACTTCCCCGATCTCAAGGTACGGGTAGTGAACGTTGTAGATTTAATGAAACTCCAGCCCGCAAGCGAACATCCCCACGGACTTAGCGACGCTGACTTTGACAGCATTTTCACAACTGACAAACCAATTATCTTTGCCTTCCACGGTTATCCTTGGTTGATTCACCGTTTAAGCTACCGTCGCCAGAACCATGCAAACCTCCACGTAAGGGGTTACAAGGAAGAAGGAACAACAACTACACCTTTTGACATGGTAGTCCTCAACGATTTAGACCGCTTCCACCTAGCTATGGACGCCATTAATCGCGTACCACAACTGGGATACAAAGCAGCTTACGTGAAGCAGGCACTGCAAGACAAGCTCATTGAGCACAAACACTACATTCACAAGTACGGCGAAGATATGCCAGAAATTCGTGAATGGAAGTGGCCGTACTAGAGGAATTTGTTAGTGGTTGGTGGTTTTTTTAACAACTAGCCATTAACGACTAACAACTAACCCTCCCTTACAAATCTTAAAAGATGTCAATTAAACTTGGCTTTCGCTAACATACATTGGCAGGATTGGGTCAAGAAGGGACTGAGGATTCGGACAAATTCCCAATCCCTAACTCCCAATCCCAATCCCGAAACAGGAGGTTTCATCTTGAGTAAGCTGAAAGTTGGCATCAATGGATTTGGTCGTATTGGGCGACTTGTGTTTCGTGCTGGTATCGATAACCCCAACATTGAGTTTGTTGGCATAAACGACCTCGTACCACCAGATAACTTGGCATACCTGTTGAAGTACGATTCAACTCACGGTAGTTATAAGGGTCAGGTCGAGGCAAAGGAAGATGGCATTGTTGTCAATGGACGTTTCATTCCTTGCGTGTCGGTTCGTAACCCTGCAGAGTTACCTTGGGGTAAATTAGGTGCAGATTATGTTGTGGAATCTACGGGTTTATTTACTACCTTTGAAGGTGCTGCAAACCACCTGCAAGCAGGAGCCAAGAGAGTTATAATCTCTGCTCCCACTAAAGATCCGGAGAAAGTTCCTACCCTATTAGTAGGTGTAAACCATCACCTATTCGATCCAGCAAAAGATACTGTTGTCTCCAATGCTAGTTGTACTACGAACTGTTTAGCCCCCGTTGCTAAAGTACTGAATGACAAATTTGGATTAACCGAAGGGTTAATGACGACAGTTCATGCTATGACTGCGACCCAGCCCACCGTAGACGGTCCGAGTAAAAAGGACTGGAGGGGAGGACGAGGTGCTGCTCAGAACATCATTCCTTCTTCTACAGGTGCAGCAAAAGCAGTCGCACTGGTTTTACCAGAATTGAAAGGCAAGTTAACCGGTATGGCATTCCGAGTTCCTACTCCCGATGTCTCTGTTGTTGATTTGACATTCAAAACTTTATCAGCTACCAGTTACAAAGAAATCTGTGCTGCTATGAAAGAGGCTTCTGAAGGCGCTCTAAAAGGAATTTTAGGCTACACGGAAGACGAAGTGGTTTCTACAGATTTTCAGGGCGATTCCCATTCCAGTATTTTTGATGCTGGTGCTGGGATCGAATTGAACTCTAATTTCTTTAAGGTTGTTGCTTGGTACGACAACGAGTGGGGTTACTCAAATCGTGTCATTGACTTGATGTTGGCTATGGCACAAAAAGAAGGTTTGTTAGAACGGACTGCTGTAGCAGTTTAACAAGCCACAGCTATCAGTTATCACCCTTGCTGGATAACTGATAGCTGTTTGCAATTCTATGAATTTTACAAATATTTACATACTTAGCTGTATAAAACAAGTTCGGAAACCTGAAATTGAACCTACAATGTAGGCGGTTATTAAAGATGAGGATACATAGAATAATATTTTTGGCAAGAGTAATATTACTTGATTGATTTAATGTCAAAAATTTGCATTAATTTAGTCAGTACTGAAGTTGATTTCTCTCAACCTTATATTTTCTCTTGAACAGAGGTCTTCAAGAAAGGTTTCTCCCCTAAAAAAATAGGGGATGAGGACAACAGAGAATTTTTATGGCTGGAATTCAAAAATACTTTATTATGCGAAGAACCAAAATTATTTGTACTGTCGGACCTGCTACATCTACACCAGAAAGACTCCAATCTTTGGTGGATGCAGGTATGAATGTGGCAAGACTAAACTTCTCTCATGGAGAACACGCCTTTCACGGTCAAACCATCAAATATCTCAGGCAAATTAGTAGTGCAACACAGAAGCCTCTTGCTCTCATGCAAGATTTGTGCGGTCCCAAAATTCGTTTGGGAGTTTTACCACAAGAAGGGATTACTGTAGAGGCGGGTCAAGAAGTAACTTTTGTGCTGCAAAAAGAAGGCAAAAGTGCTGACGAAATCCCCCTACCATTGCCAACTCTGTTTGCAATGGTTCGACGCGGCGAACCAATTCTCATTAATGATGGTCGCATCAAAGTGATTGTTTGCGATCGCGATGCGGATCGGATTCGAGCACAGGTCATCATTGGCGGTTTGATATCCAGTAACAAAGGCGTAAACTTACCAGAAACGCGTTTACCTGTAACCTCCATTACAGAAAAAGACTTAAGCGATTTGCGTTTTGGGATTCAATTAGGTGTAGATTTAGTGGCAGTATCCTTTGTGCGATCGCCCCAAGACTTAGAACCAGCACAAAGGATGATTGAAGGAGCAAATGCAAATATTCGCATCATTGCCAAAATTGAAAGACGAGAAGCAGTAGAGAATATTGATGAAATTATAGAAGTCGCTGACGGAATTATGGTAGCTCGTGGCGATCTCGGAGTAGAAATGCCCATCGAGCAAGTACCCCTAATTCAAAAAGATATTATTCTCCGATGTAACCGTGCGGGTAAACCCGTCATTACCGCCACACAAATGTTGGAATCGATGATTAGCGCCCCCGATCCCACCCGTGCAGAAGTCACCGATGTTGCCAACTCAATTTTAGATGGGACTGATGCAGTCATGCTGTCAGGAGAAACTGCTGTAGGACAATACCCGGTAGCAGCCGTCAAAATGATGCACAGTGTTGCTGTAAGAACGGAAAATTCTCTCAAAGAAGGAGCACGTCAAGCCTTATGGAATTACGATGCGGGAAGTTTGAGTGTTACTGAATCTTTAGCCGAAGCCGTTTGTCGCATCGCCTATGAAACAGGTGCTAAAGCAATTGTTTGTCACTCTTCAAGTGGCAATACAGCAAGGCTCATTTCTAAATACCGTCCAACAACTCCAATTCTTGCTCTGACCCCTTGCGACACCCCTTACCGTCAGCTAGCACTTTCTTGGGGTATAGAACCTTTACTCATCCAATCCGTTTATACCGCCGAAGAGATGTTGATAAATGTGGAAAAAACTCTTTTAGAGACGGAGCTGATTCAACAAGGGGATAGAGTCGTCATTACCTCAGGCGTACCCATTGGTAAGTCAGGAACTACAAGCTTAGTGAAAGTGCATACCATAGGACAGCCTATTTCAGCTTAAGCAGCTATCATTTGCGTACAGCATAACGGATGAAAAAAGGATTGGCGATTGATTTCCCAGTTACCAATCTCCAGTCCCCAGTCGCTGATTAAAGAAAGTCAAAAATGTAGAAGAACAATTGGTTCGTTGACCGCGATTAGAAATCGCCGCTACACAAACGAAGTCCCTCCCTTGTATCTCAGGAGCGGAGACGCTATGTGCAAGGCAGACGCTCTCGTCGCTATCGCGACACGCTTCGCGATGCCTTTGGGCTATACCCGCCAGAGCTATACGCCAGTTCCCAGGGCGTGGGAAACCCGCCTACTTTCTCTGGACTCACCACCTAATGGGACTTAAATATGAACTCCGCCGATGCGGACTTGGTTTGTATAGCTTCAGAATAGAATTCTGAAGGCAATTGGCACTCTTTGGGATGCTCCCGTCTTTATGTATTTAGAGCGCTAAAGGCAATTTTAATGTTAAACTGAATTTTAGTATTAAAAAAATAATGTAAGATGTCTAAATCAATTAGCATTACTGACTCAAGAAATGAACTTCTTCAATTACCCGAACAGTTAGGTAATGAACCTGTAATAGTTACTAATCAAGGTTTGCCAGTTATGGTAGCTATTAGCTATGAGCAATATATTTCTATGTTAGAAACTATGGAAATTTTATCCGATCCAGAATTTAAAGAACAATTAATAGCTGGAATTCAAGAAGACCGAGAAGGTCAAAGGGTAAGTTGGGCAGAAGCCATGAAAGAATTAGAATGGTAAATGATGGAATATGAAATTGAGTTTATTCCTTTAGCTATTGAATTACTGAAAAAGGTTAAAGACCAAAGAGAACAAAAAGCACTCCGTCAAAAAATTGAAAAACTGAAAATAGAACCAGAAAAACAGGGTAAAGCTCTTACAGGTCAGTTTCAAGGCTATCGTAGTGTAAGGGCAGTTGGTCAACGCTATCGTATTGTTTATCGTGTCGATCGAAATAGAATTATTGTTGTAATTGTAGGTGTTGGAATGCGTCGGGAAGGTGAGAGACAGGATATTTATGCTATTTTAGAAAATGAGTTAGACGAAGAATAAAGAGATTATTTCACACCCCTTTAATTTTACTCCTGATTTCACACCTATCTTTGACTGGAGTTCCCAGGAGCTTTTGATTTCTCTCCTCTTCCCTCTATGTACTCTTGGAAGTACTACGTTAAATAATTACATACGTAGAGAGAGTACCAAAGGTTATATTATCAGAATTGGAATGACATTAACCACCTTAGCAGGGCTAAGAATGCCTAAGGCGGCTCCTCTCAACGCTCATAAAGACTCGTAGGAGGGTGGTTTCCCTACACGTAGTTCAAAAACCAAATCAGATTCCGGGATAATTCCAAACTGGGCTATTGATGACAGATATTGTGCTCTACCTTACAGTATTTGGGCTCGCCGGCTTGTCTTTTCTATTTGCGGTAAGCAGTTACGAGCAACAAAATCTTAAAAAAAACAAACAAAATGGGGATTTCCAAACAATACTATTGACCATTGACTAAGAACTATCTAATTTTTGAGGTTTGTATCTTAAGTTAATTCAAGCTATTGCGGAAGTTTATAGATTTGAGATGAAGTTCCAATTGCCAACAAGTTTGATAGAGATTGAGAACGATGTCACCTGTTCTCAGTGCAATCTAAGATGGTAAGAGGTGGATAGGTACTGTTAAGACGAGTAACGTTGTTTTTGTGCAATAAGCCGTGTACGGCTCGCGCCAAGGGCGATAGCCGGGTACGGCTTGCGCCGAAGCGATCGCAAACCTAATAGGAGGATATATGTCTAAAAACTTACTGGAGCAGTTAAGAGAGTTTACGGTTGTCGTTGCTGACACAGGGGATATCCAAGCAATTGAAAAGTTTAAGCCACAAGACGCTACCACAAACCCTTCCCTAATTACTGCTGCAGCACAAATGCCAGAGTATCGGGAAATCGTAGACGAGACTCTACTCCAAGCCCAAAAAGATGCAGGACGGGGAGCAAGTCAAAAGGATGTAGCTGCTTTAGCATTTGACCGTTTGGCAGTGTCCTTTGGCTTGAAAATTTTACAAATTATTCCGGGTCGGGTGTCTACAGAAGTTGATGCACGCCTTTCCTACGATACAGAAGCGACTGTTGCCAAAGCAAGGGATTTAATTGCTCAGTATCAAGCAGCTGGAATTTCTCGCGATCGCGTCCTGATTAAAATTGCTGCTACCTGGGAAGGAATTCGCGCTGCGGAAATTCTAGAAAAAGAAGGTATACATTGTAACTTGACTTTGCTGTTTGGTCTTCATCAAGCGATCGCTTGTGCGGAAGCGGGTGTTACTTTGATTTCCCCGTTTGTGGGTCGCATTCTCGACTGGTACAAAAAAGAAACCGGACGCGATAGTTACCCTTCTACTGAAGACCCAGGAGTCTTATCTGTTACCAAAATTTACAACTACTACAAAAAATTTGGTTACAAAACAGAAGTCATGGGCGCTAGTTTCCGCAACATTGGGGAAATTATAGAACTTGCTGGCTCTGACTTGCTAACCATTTCTCCAGCGCTATTAGGTGAGTTAAAAGCGACGATAGGAGACTTACCTCGCAAACTTGAACCGAGCAAAGCAGCAACATCGGATATTGAAAAAATTCCGATGGACAAAGCGACCTTCGACAAGATGCATGCGGAAGATCGCATGGCAAACGACAAGCTAGATGAAGGGATCAAGGGTTTCACCAAAGCACTAGAAACTTTGGAAACACTCCTAGCAGAAAGACTGGCTCGTTTGGATGGAAAATCAACCCTCAGCCATGCAACCCAAGATATTTTCCACGTGTACGATCTAGATGGTGATGGCTTTATCACCCGTGAAGAATGGATGGGTACCGATGCTGTATTCGATGCCTTAGACGTAAATAAAGATGGCAAAATTACACCAGAAGAAATGGGTGCTGGTTTGGGAGCAGTCATTCAAATGGCAGAGGTAGCAAAATAAGAAACGATTGGTTTAGAAACAAAGGCAGAGGCTAGGAGGCAGACAAGCAAGAGCATTCTGTCTCCTGCCCTCAAAATTGTATATCTTCACCTTTGCTTGCCAAAACTAGTGCGGTTGCCACAATTTGCCCATCGTGCATTTCATTGTTTTTTCAAATTTTTTGGCTCTTCAGTACTTGTTATGCTAAACTAACAAGTACTGAAGAACCAAAACTATTGCCGCCAAGAAATAGGAACCTCGACTTTTTAAGAAATCGGAGAGATACCAATAATTCTACGCAATAATTAAAAGCATTACTTGGTCTCGGACAGCATTTCCGGCTGCTGTAGCAATATCTTCCCAATCACTATCAAGTAGCAATACACTTAATAAATTACGTAAGACTTGGGTATCATTAATAAACTCTTCTTTATATAAATCATCGCACATTAATGTTGTTTTTAGTATGGGAATTACGGTCTGTTCAGGTAATCGCAAACGAGATAACAAACGCAAACGCGCAACTTCAACAGCAGCATTTTCCCCTACTCCTAAATTTCGTTCGGCTAGCAGTCGTTGAATTTCGCAGTTGAGGGAAACACGTAATTCAGTCAGCCTTCCTAATAAAGCTGGATTTTGGATAAAAGCAAGATATGCTTGATTATCCCAATCTAATCCCGCACTGACGTCACAATCTGCTTCGTCCTCAGCTTGAATTGCTTGCTGTAATGACGCAGAGCCGAATAATAACTCTATAGCTTCCGTGACAGTAATATTTTCTTCTTCCATTTTCTTGCTTCTATGACCCTACTATTTCATATGACAAATTATCAGTACCGGGATTTAATTTAACTTTGAAAACCACATTTTATACCTTGTTACAATCATAATACTAGTATGCATTGAAACACTAATAAGGCATTGTACGATAGATAAGTGTTGGTCAAGCACAATAATTTCATAATTTTACCGACATACCTCTGTGTAACAATGAGGATTTGCTGATTATGAAAATACTGGTACTGAACGCCGGATCTAGCAGCCAAAAGAGTTGTTTGTACGACATTGCTGGTGATACCTTTCCTCAAGAGCCTCTCAAACCACTCTGGGAAGCAAAAGTGGATTGGACTCACCATCAAGGATTTGCAGAAATTGAGGTTAAGACAGCAACGGGAGCAACACTAGAAGAAGAAATTCCCTCAAACTCCCGCTCTGAGGTTGTTGCTCGTATGCTCGATACGCTGTACAGCGGCTCTACTCAGGTGATCGATCGGCCTTCAGACATTAAGGTGGTGGGACATCGAGTGGTACATGGTGGAGAAGATTACCGTGAAAGTGTGGTGATTACTGAGGATGTAAAAGGCGCGATCGCTCGTCTGGCAACCCTAGCTCCAGCACACAATCCAGTCAATTTAGAAGGCATAGAAGCCATCGAGCAAAATTTGGGAGGCATTACCCAAGTCGCAGTTTTTGATACTGCATTTCACGCTCAAATACCTGATGCAGCTGCAATCTATCCCGGTCCCTATGAATGGGTAGAACAAGGGATTCGTCGTTATGGGTTTCATGGTATCAGTCATCAGTATTGCACTCAGCGTGCGGCTCGCATCCTGGGTCGGGATTTAGCGGGGTTGCGGTTGATTACCTGTCATTTAGGGAACGGTTGCTCGTTAGCAGCAGTAAAAGATGGTCGCAGTATAGACACGACAATGGGCTTCACGCCCTTAGATGGATTGATGATGGGTAGCCGTTCTGGAGCAGTCGATCCGGGGATCATCATTCATCTTTTACGGCAATCTGACTATTCTGCTGATAAGTTAGATAATGTTTTGAATAAAGCTTCTGGTTTGCGTGGGATTTCTGGTGTGTCTGGTGATATGCGACAGATTCGCCAAGAAATTTCTCAAGGGAACTCCCGCGCTCAACTTGCTTTTGATGTGTATGTCCATCGATTGCGATCGTACATTGGTGCAATGCTTGCTAGCTTGGGGGGTTTGGATGCATTGATATTTACTGCGGGTGTTGGGGAAAATGATGCTGTACTCAGGGAAGTCACTTGTGAAGCGTTTGGATTTTTGGGTTTAAAAATAGATAAAGAAAAGAACAAGCACAAGCCTGTGGATACTGATATTTCTACTCCAGATTCAGCAGTGAGAGTTTTGGTGATTCATACAGAGGAAGATTGGGAAATTGCTCGCGAATGTTGGCGGTTGGTAAAGTAGCAAACTTTGCAAGGGGTAACAATAACATCTTGTGGTGCGGGCGTCCCCGCTCGCACAATTTATACTCGATCGCTCAAAAAGCCAGCAGTTATTCCAATAAGCAAAAATATTCCCATAACGAAGCGATACCAAACAAACACCCAAGTGCTGTGCTTCTCTAAATAACGAAGTAGACCATAAATTGCAGCAAAGGCAGAAAGACTAGCTGTAATTAGCCCAATTATTAAAGTTATCCAACCATTAAGATTGAGTCCAGCTTTAAAGAGGGTATGTAATTCTAATGCTCCGGCTAATACAACGGCTGGTAACCCAAGTAAAAATGAAAATCTAGCAGCAGTTTCTCGCTCCATTCCTAAGAATAATCCACTCGTTAAGGTAGAACCAGAACGGGAGACTCCTGGAATTAAAGCTAAAGCTTGACTAATTCCAACCCAAATGCCATCTTTCCATGATAACTGATTAAAATCACGATCGCGATTGCCGATTTTTTCCGCGATTGCCAGTAACAATGACATAACAATTGATGCTAATCCAACTACAGCTAAAGTGCGAAAAGGAGAGTTACAAGCATTAAGAGTTTTTTTCAGCAAAAGACCTGAGATACAAATAGGGATTGTGCCAACTAATACTCCAACTGCAAGGCGAAAGTATCGATCTAGATAGTTTTGTTCTGAAATCGCTCTTACCGTTGCACCCGTCATTTTCTTGAGGTCGTACCAAAAATAACTAATTACAGCCGCAATACTTGCTAACTGCATGGCTGCACTAAAAGCACTTCCAGGGTCTTTCCATCCCAACAAAGCGGGGATAATCCGTAAATGAGCTGTGCTACTTATTGGTAATAATTCGGTAATCCCTTGTACGATTCCCAAAACAATTACCTTAAACCAACCTAACTCTACGAAACCTAAATCGATGTCGCTCGGACAAGCAGCAGTTGATAATAATAAAGAAAGCATGGCATTGTGGAGATAGTTTAAATAGAAACGATATTAAGGACTTCCAGAGAAAAAATATTCCACTTTCTTTTGTGGTGGAGGCTTCTAGAGAGACAATTGTAAGTGACGGGCGAGGACGCCCGTACCATAAGATGAATAATTTATTTCTTGGACATCCCTCAGACAATAAAGGAAAGTGCGCGTATTACCTCGAACCAATCATGTGTTTCAAAGAGAACCGATTGTTCTCCATGTAGTTTTGCTCCTGGATAAAAGGAATTTTCGTAAGCATCTGGTGGATGCTTGTATTCGACTTCAAGCTGAAAACAATCGGGTAAAGGTTTGACCGGAATTTGATATTGCAATGCACTTTTTACACCTGCTTGAATTTGCCTAACAACTTCTTCTGGATGAATGCCCCATACTGACTCACCAATTCCCTTTTTGGTAATAACTGTTTCGATGTTTTTGTCATAAACTTTTACATCTTGACATAGACCAGAATCTCCAGACACAAATACGACAGGAACTTTTTCATAAGCAGCAGTCATCGCTACTAAATGAAACTCAGCGATCGCTTGACCATTGAGCAGAATCTGGTTTAATTCCTCGCTTAAAGTATGTGCGAGGGGATTACTACCATATCCAGACCGTGAATGATAGCCAATTAAAACTAAAGCAGTAAAACTGCTATTTAATTCTTGAACCATGCTGTAAGGATGTCCGCTCCATCCTCTGATAAGTTGTGCTGGATAAGGCAATCGATAGGGGTCAAGATTTCTGGCTGTATCATGAGCATCTTTCACGATAATTTCAGTTGCACCAGCTGCTATTGCTCCCTCGCAGGCTGCGATGACTTCACGAGTCATTTGCTCTTGAAAGATATCTTAGTTTTGTTGACCCTGAGTCGCTTCATCCCAGTGGCTGATTCCACTAATTCCTTCAATATCTGCGCTAATATAAACTTTCATAGGATATGAGAAATGGCCGTCTAGCTAGCATCATCGTGCCACACAATCTCTTTTACTCATAAGCTTGAGCAGGAGAACCAACCCAAGAGGAGAAAGCAGGCAAAGATTCACCTTTCATCAGCATGGATAAATTGCCCAAGTTGGAATCTGGTTCCATCACAGTATCGTAGAGAACAATTGCACTACTACCTACCGAACAGCGATCGCCAATTGTCACAGTCGATATCTTCATCACGCGATCTTCAAACAGATGGGTTTGTAAGCCACAATCACTATTCAGTGCTACATCATTGCCAACCCAAATCGTATCAAATTCAGTAATATCTGTAGAATCCATGTAAACCCGTTTACCAATTTTGCTTCCCATTAAGCGAAAATACCAGTTAATGAAGGGAGTGCCTTGCAACATATTTACCAGTAAAGGAACCGCTA
The DNA here is from genome assembly GCF_045999855.1 of Tolypothrix campylonemoides VB511288_2. Taxonomy (NCBI): domain Bacteria; kingdom Bacillati; phylum Cyanobacteriota; class Cyanophyceae; order Nostocales; family Tolypothrichaceae; genus Tolypothrix; species Tolypothrix campylonemoides. The sequence goes on along the minus strand of NZ_JBFPMW010000006.1, from coordinate 121,468 downwards.
AAGTTTCATGGATACAGGTAACCAGTTCCGAGCGAAACACGAAGTTAGACCACAAGGGGCGTTCTGTTGGTCGATACCTACCGACGATCGACCATTTAGCGATGATTGTAATTCCTGTGGCTGCTAGTCCAAAACCAAGATATAGGAATGGCAACATGAGTATCAATATCCATTCATTCCAATCATCGTTCAAATCGATCATTGTATCAATTAAAACTGAGCTAAGGGCGACAATACAGGTAAGAGAGAACAACACTCGCACTGTCTCAAAACCCAAGCGTTGCAGTACTTTACTGAACGTCGGTTTGTAGGTTGATTCTAGTGAAAAATTCCGGACAATCTGCCGTTGTGGTAGGTTAATGGCTGGAGAACCGAACCAGGAGGTATTGGGTTGAGCAACTAAGGTTCGATCTGCGGGAGGAACAGACATACAGCCAATGAGGGTGTCATCACCAATAATCGAACCTGCGGGAAGTAGAGCGCTGTTACCAATGAAGGCACGTTTGCCAATCTGTATTGATTGCAAATACATCTGTCCCCGCTCAACTCTTGGTACACCCATAACCACACCATCTGCGATAAAGCTTTCGCTGCCAATATTGACTAAATCGGGAACCAAAGACGATGGTGTAGAGATTTCTGCCTGCCATCCTAACTTTGCTCCCAACAAGCAATACCAAGGCAGCAGGTACAACGTCGCGTAAAGCGGGCGAATAATATCGAGGCTTAATGCCATCAGCTTATCTACATACCACAGTTTTAGGTAACGATGACTGTCTAGGCGACAGGAACCGGGTTTGACACGTCCGGCAATTAACCACTTAAGTGCAGCAATTTGCAGTGCCATCAAAATGATAAACGATAAGGCAATCAAGGGAGAAAACAGCAGCCAATGTCGCTCATCACTAATGGTGTACATATATTCGACTCCAGGAAGAATCGGTGTGAGTTCCAAAATAGGCAGGGTCAGCAACAGAATTGCTTGGAGAGTACCAAAATAAATTCGTCGCAGCCGAGGGGGACGGGTCATCGCTTTGCTTGAATTGACTCCAACTTTAGCAGCTGGAGAACCGGCAAAAACCTCCCCGGCTGGAATCCGGTGCTGTGGAGGCAACATTGATAAATCTTCCAGACTGGCATTGTCTTCGATAACAGTGTTTGCGCTGACTACAGAACTGGCACCAACAAAGCAACTATTGCCAATTTTAATAGAACCGATTTTCAGCCAACCCTCTTCCACCGTAGCATTTAACAATCCTGCATCGTAGCCAATAGTACTATCTGCACTGATGCTCACCAAGTCAGGAACATCAATATTGACCGAACTCAGGTAAACATTGGTGCCTATTTTAGCACCCAGCAGTCGGTAGTAGATATTGAGTAAGGGGGTACCACTCAAAAAATGCAATGGTGTAATCGATAGTAAGTTTTTGACAAACCACCAGCGTAAATAAAAATTGCCCCAGAGCAGATACTTTCCTGGCTTGACTCGACCTACAAGCATCCATTTCATAGCAATAGAAAACCCAAGCATTAAAGGAATTATTGCTGCTAAAGCGACGACGGACACTAAAGCGGACTCAAGATTGCTGGCACCATTCTCCTGCATCCAACTGTAGGTTAAGTAAGGTAACAACCACTGTAAGGCAAAGCAAAATAGAATCACTATCAGTCCCAACGCTTGAAGAGTTACGCACTTTAGGTAGCGTCTGTGGCTCAGGCGATGGAAGCAGGAATTCGCTGGAACTTTTGTGGATGCGGGTTGTTCCTTTAACTGGGCAGCTAATTTAGCAATGGTAGGGCATTGGTAGACATTGAGCATGGAGACGTGAGCAAATTCACGTTGTTCTCGCAATTGAGACACTAGATTGGCAGCCAAAAGTGAATGCCCTCCCAGATCGAGGAAGAAGTCATCGTCTACAGAAATTTTGGTGTAGGGAAAGAGGTTTTGCCAAATTTTGGCGATCGCCGATTCCTCTTTTGATAAGGAGGGCAGTGCATGAGACTCGGTACGATGATGGCTTTGCATTCTCTGGGTTGGAGCAGGCAACTTCGAGCGATCTGCCTTCCCGTTGGGTAGCGTTGGTATTGCGTCTAAAATTTCGATGAACGCTGGCACCATATAATTAGGTAAGCGCTGGCACAACGCTGTATGCAAACATTTTTTTAATTCTTGAGAATCGGTAACAGGAACGCGTAGTGTAATGTAGGCGACCAATTCCTGAACAGTCGCGTTAATAGACACCAAAGAAACAATGGCATTTTCAACTTCTGGAGTTTCCAGCAACACTGTCTCAATTTCTGTCAATTCAATGCGGTAGCCTCTAATCTTAACTTGAGTATCAATACGTCCTAAATATTCAATCTCACCGTCCAGTGTGACTCGTCCGAGATCGCCCGTCCGATATAATTTCGCTTGGGGACGGTTTTGCTCATATGGATCGCAGATAAACTTGGCAGAGGTTTGTTCTGGCAAGTTAACGTAACCTTGGGCAACCCCAATACCGCCAATGCAGATTTCCCCCGCTTCCCCTACAGGGACTGGATGCAATTCCTCGTCCAGAATATAGACGCTATATGTGGGTAGGGGTCTGCCAATTGTCACGGCTCGATTGGGAAGTAATTCCGTCCAGAGTGCAGTGACTGTTGTCTCAGTCGGACCGTAAGTGTTAAGTATGCGCCGACTCTCTCGGCTCCACCGCTGTACCAGATATTGAGGGCAGGCTTCACCACCTACTATTAAAGTCCGCAATAAAGGTACATCGCGATCGATAGTAGCCAATAGTGTAGGGACACAGTACATCACCGTTATCGCCTGCTCAATCAGAAAATCGGTAAGCTCAGAGCCAAGGCGTTGATGGTTGGTTGGACCTGCCACTAGCGTTGCACCAACGATAAAGGTAGGCCAAATTTCCTCAATAGAGAAATCAAAGGCGATTATCATACCTTGGTAGACGCGATCCCGAGCGCAAACACCATAGATCGGCGTGCAGACCGTGAGAAAATTACAGATATTGGAATGATTGACTGCAACACCTTTGGGGCGACCAGTAGAGCCTGAAGTATAGATAATGTAACAAAGTTCGTCGGCTGTGTCTGGAATTGCAATACGCGTTGCTGGCTGAATTGCAATCGCAGCAACTACAGTGTCAAGAACTAACACCTTACAGCTCGTACACGTGCTGATACTGCTGAAAGCAGTGCTGGTTACTAACAAATCTAGGGATGCGTTCTCAGCAATGAAGCCTATTCGGTCTTGGGGAAAGGATGGATCGAGAGGTACAAAGGCAGCACCGCACTTAAGTATCGCTAGCAGTGTTACATAGGTGTTAATTGAACGTTCCAATAAGATACCTATTCTGTTACCAGAACCGAGACCTTGGCGCAAAAAGTAGTTAGCCAATTTATTCGCCTGTGTGTCCAGTTCGGCATAGCTCAAATGCTCTTTATCGCAGATTAGAGCGATCGCATCAGGTTGTGCATCACATCGTCTTTCAAAAAAGTAGTGCAAACGTTGTGGTGGTATACCTACCTCATCAAATTGAAGATTGATTGAATTTACTGTGCTGGAGTAGTAATGTGTCTTTGGATATCTATGTGTAATTTTCATTTAACAAAAAATTTCTTGAGTTTAGAAGCCTTATTTACTAATGCCGAATGCGAGTTAAAATTCTCCTGAAAATTATCCAGTGAATTCTTCATAAGCATAAAGTACCTATGTTTAGTAGTTTTTCGTCCTACAAATACGTCGTTTTTTAAGATAGGAAGTAATTGTAAAGAACTTAGAAAGATTGCTAAAATGGTGAAATGAAAAAATAAACGTTAAAGTTTAGGGGATCGGGAAGAAAAATTTGCATACTTGGGTAGAACCTAGGAACGCAGTCGGTGAGGCTCTGTAGAGCGCACCACTGGAGGCGGAGCCTGGGAACGAAGTGACAGCCAATCAAAATCAGTGCGGTGAACCACTAGTCACAGTCCCACCAACTATTGATGCAGCTTCCTGACTCGCATAAAGATAGAAGTGGGGTTTTTTTAAAGGGGTGGGTCGTTCAGCAGATGCTGTGTAGAATTAACCAATGAATTATGAGAGTCGCGCTGGTCTTGAACAGTTTTAAAAGTTTTGATAATTGGCATTAAGCAGCGTTTGGCATCTTCATAACCACGCTGTTTCAGTTCGGTAATGCGATCGCTACCATCAAGCTTATCAAATAATTGACCAATCCAACCGCGATTTTTGCGATAGCGGATAATATCCTTGCTAACTTGAATACCATTGATAAGGTCAATTAAGGCTTTGTCTCCAACTACAGGAAATCGAAGTTGCAAGTTTTGAAGACAATGATTAGAAGGGTGAGTAGACGAAAGTTGTAATCGATCGCTCAATTCGTGAAAAGAAGAAATATTGCTCATAATTCTATATCATTAAACTATCTGTAAATTTTAGATAGGTATTTATCTTACTGATGTTATCATCAGATTCTATAATAAAATTCCTTAGTTCTTTAACCAATTTATCTTTTTATTCAGTTTGTTTTTTCTGGTCTTTCTGCACTGTTACGAAGTTGAACATCGTTACTTAATTCCGTAAGATAACTATGAGCAATATTGAGTGCAGATTTGATACAACGAGGCGCTGCTTTCTCCATCAATGCTGAAATCGATCTCTTTAAAAAGAGATCGAATCCTGATTTTTTCCATAATCTCTCTGCTTTTCGTTGTAAATCTTCTGTAGTTGTTTCTTCAAGTTCCTCTTCCCAGTCCATAGCAAAAACTTCCTGAGCCAAAGCATTGACTGTCTTCATATGGGTAATGAGAACATCAGGATTTCGCTGTAATTCCATTAAAAAGTTTGCAGAGGTAAAAGCTCGTCGGGCAGAAGTTTCAAACACGCGCTCGCGCTCGCTAGCTTCACCAATACCAAATTCAGCAGCGACAAATTGCTTTACTTGCTCTGTACTCATATCACCTTCACGTCGCCGATCGACTTTATTAATCAACTCGTATAAAGTTTCTACACCACGTAATTTAATAATTTTTTGAACTTCTTTTTTAACTTTCTCTGAAGCTTCTGTTTTCAGTTGGGTAAAATCTAAAACTATCAAAACTATTGAACTTCTTAAGTTCCGGCAAATTCTAATAAATCTTCAGCAGAACTTGTATACTGGACAAAAATATCTAGTCTGCGATTTTGCAAATTCAAGCAATGAAAAGTTTTTCCCCAGAATCTTGGGCTTGAGTTGCAGCCTTGAAAGCCAGTTAAAATGCCAAGTCACTGTCAATGTAAAAGTTTGGTTTCTACGCCTAAATTTATCTCAAAATTTAGCAAAATACTATAATTAGTAAACAAGCAATTTTGAAGCAGAATATGACGACAGTAGCCATTTTACCCATATATGATGCCAGTGGTCAAAAGTCCTACCGTGCTGTTGCAGGTGATAAGTACTCGATTGGTAAAACTGCGGGACAGGCATTGGATGCTTTAACCGCTCAATTGGGTGAAAATGAATTTAGTGCCTTACTACTGCTTCAAAGTTTTCATCCTGACCAGTTCTTCGGTATTGAGCAACAAAAGCGTTTATCCGAACTCATGGATATGTGGAGAACTGCACGCGATGAAGGACTAGAGCTTTCACACCAACTACAACAAGAGCTAGATAATCTTGTTGAGGCAGAACTCAAAGCAGCAACAGCCAGAACAGCTTCATTACTACAACAGCAAAGCCAATGAACCCAAAGTATACATTAGTTTCTAAACGAGCTGGTCATCGCTGCGAATATTGCCATGCCCCAGAACTTGTCTTCAACTTGCCTTTTGAAGTCGAGCATATCATACCACTGAGTAAGCAAGGTACTGATTCTGAGGAAAATTTAGCGCTTGCTTGTCGTTCCTGCAATCTCCATAAAAGTAATCGTACAAGCGGAGTTGACCCTGACTCAAATACCGAAGTTCGTCTCTTTCATCCCAGGCAAGACCAATGGGATGACCATTTTCAAGTGGATGCAACATCTGGAATGATTGTGGGAATAACTGCAATTGGGAGAACTAGTGTTAATAGTTTAGAGATGAACAGCCAACCACAGGTTACCGCACGACAACTGTGGATTCGTTTAGGTTTGTTTCCATAAGTCTCTACAAATCTCAATACAAGCTTTGTAAGCTTTCTGGCAACAGTTCCCTACTTTTTAACTGCAAGAAAACATTTCTCGATATGTTGGGTTTCGTTCCTCAACCCAACCTACGAAAATTTCACGCTTAATGATGAAATTCTTTGACTTTTAATTTTGTAATGCGAGGTGTTTCCCCGGCAATACTACATAAAATATTCATTGCCTTTAACAATCTTCCTCTCGGTGCGCTTCTACGCTCGCAAAATTTTATCCCAATCTCTACAAGATCTTTTGTCACTGAAAACAGATCTGGCGACATCGTCAATGGCTGAATATTTTTATTTCCTTCAGGCAATGCAACCAATGTGGTAATTATCTGGTAGAGTTCATAAACTGTCATGGCACGGGCAATAATTGGTAGCAGTGGTATCCCTTTATTTCCATTAGTCATCCCTTTCTGGGCAACTTTGCCATCCATAATACGCAACTGCAGCAAACCAGTGTCATTTGCATTACCTTCCGTGACAAAACGGGCATAGACTCCCTCACCAACCTGACTCCATGGAGTCTCTAAAACATTCCCCGCTCCTGCTGTCCCATCATTAATCAAAAAAAGATCGGCTAGATTGCGCCAATTCCCTCCCTTTGCTACAAGACGATCGCGTACCTGTTTCATGGCAAATAAGCTACGCCCCGTGTCCCCAAGGTTCCTTGTAAGAAACTCTTGCAAGGAATGCAAGTGCAATGCTTGAGAACTTTGATTCCATAACTGTTCGATCTCTTCCCACCAACCCGGTTTTAAAGCAGAACGATATTGAGGAATCAATTTATTTACCAAAGCTTGCATTTCAGCAGGCATATCTTTATATGATGCTCCAGCTTGTACCGCCCAAGAAAGGTTTTGCAAGTCCTTTTGAGAAACATCGGAACTCGCCGCAGATCGGTTTAGTGCGGCAAGAACTTCCTTGCGGCTACCGCCATATCTCCCCAATAAATAACGATGTCCGTTAGGGCTGCTTGCGACTCTTTGTAAAGAATAAACCTTTACTGGAATCACATAATCACCAGCAGGCAAAATTTGCTTGGGAGAAGCACCTTCTAAATCAAGGATGTTAGGACGAAACGAACCACCCGGTAGTGAGGATACCAAAGGATAAAGGTTATTGCTATTCGCCGTAACTGGGGCATTTTGCTCAACAAGCACTCGTATTTGTTTTGCTAAAAAAGTCTCTGTGAAAGAACTTTTATCAATACAGAAACTCCGAAGGCATATTCTCTTTTGACCTTGAGCAATTCGGTTTTGTTCCTCAAGCAAGCTTTTTTCTAAATTAGGTTTATCTGTAATAGATTGAGAACCAATAGCTTTTTGATGAAAAGTTAAAATATTGTTAAATAGTAACAAAGATAGCAAGGAATAGGAAAAAACCTTTTTTGTAGAATTCATAAACAAACAGAGATATCAATTTACGAATTATTGACGCCCTATTGGTAATTTGTCAATGCTGTGCTAGATCTGCAATTGTTCTGCTTTATGATAAAACCCAACAGCAAATTAAGAGCAATACCATCACTTAAAAATATAAAATAACGCTACATCAGGAATCAGCCTCTATCATTGCCAATACCGCCCATCGCTACAATCTTCCCAGGGAGCGACAAACACCAGGCAAAAGCGATCGCGCCCCCCGTTGCTCCTATAGTGAGAACGCGCAGTGGGTGCGATTTTTACATTACTGTTATTTTAGGACGATTTCGGGGAACTATTTACCTATAGTGCCACCCTATTATTGTCAGTTAACTAAAATGTTTCTTCTACCCGGTCGAAATTTCATTCTCTTTTTTGCCACTTGTTTGTGCTTGTTAGGAGTAAGTTCGCTCCAAATACCACGCATGCAAAAATTGCTTCATACCAACAAAACAGTGTCAGTCAAAACTTTACAGAGAGAACTTGATTTAGAAAGAACTCGTCTAAACTTAATTAAGAAAATACCTAGTTTTGGCTATGATAATGTCATAGCCAATTTTGCCTATCTCTGGTTTCTCCAATATTTTGGGGACGATGAAGTTCGTTCAAAGACAGGTTATAATTTAAGCCCGGAATACTTTGAAATCATATTAGCACGCGATCCTCGATTTATAAATGCTTATTTGGGGCTTTCTACCAGTACTTCTATGTATGCCGCCATGCCGGAATTTTCTATTAAGTTAATGGAGAAAGGGTTAAAATCTCTATCTCCTTTTGCTCCTACAAAGTCTTATTATGTTTGGCGGTATAAAGGTATTGATGAGTTGTTGTTTTTAGGGCAAGCTTTAAAAGCACGACAATCATTTGAAAAGTCAGCGGACTGGGCAAGTTATCATTCCGATGAAGAAAGCCAACACGCTAGAGCAATCTCAAAGAAGACTGCGGAGTTTTTAGAGCGCAATCCCGATAGTACATATGCGAGGATAGCAACTTGGGTGATGGTATTAAACAATCAAGTGGATAAAAAAACTCGTCAGCGAGCTATTCTTGAAATTAAAGCTTTAGGTGGTGACGTTACTGAAAATCCTGATGGTACTCACAAAATTAAACTTCCTAAAAAAGATTGAAGGAATTATGAATTATGAATTATGAATTATGAATTATGAATTATGAATACATAATAAATTTATAATTCATGAAAATTTACTGGTATAACGGTCAGTTAATCGAGTCTCCAACTATAGAGTTAGCAATTGACGAGCCGGGGTTACTCTATGGAGCAACGGTTTTTACAACATTACGAGTTTACGATCGCTCTCTTGAGAGCAGGTTAACTCACTGGCGGGCGCATTGCGATCGCTTAAAGTCGAGTCTGGAATCTTTTGGTTGGCAACTGCCAAGTGAAGAAAGGTTGCGTCAAGGTGCTTTATCGCTCGCCGCTCACTTTCCCGTTTTGAGAATTACGGTCTTTCCCGATGGGAGAGAATGGATAATTGGTAGAGATCTCCCAGAAGGATTGATAGAAAAGCAAAGTCATGGTATACTGGCAGTTCTTGCAAAACCAGAATTTTCTCGCTGTCTTCCGGATCGCAAAAACGGGAATTATTTAGGTGCATGGTTGGCAAAATCTATCGCTCAACAGTCAAATGCACAAGAAGCGATATTAGTGGATGTCCAAGGCAATTGGTTGGAAACAAGTACGGGAAATCTCTGGGGTTGGTTGGATGGAAGTTGGTGGACGCCACCTGCAACAGGGGAGATTTTACCGGGAATTATGAGAGGAGAACTGGTCAAATGGCTTCGCCAAGAGGGGCTGGTGGTGAGAGAGGAACCTTGGACGCCGAACCTAGTCAGGAAGTTTGAAGCGCTTGCCTACAGCAACAGTGTAGTGGAAACCGTCCCGGTACATACCGTTAGCTCGCCTTTAGGAAAGCTAGAATATAATCCGCACCATCCATGTTTTCAACAACTGCGGATGTTTTTTATTAGCACTATAGGAGTAAAATTTGGTATAACTTAAGATAAGTTAATATATTTCTTAAAATCTCATCTCTTTACAGAGACGCGATCGCACAAGAAGACAATTAGGAGGATTTGCCTCGGTGAATAATAAACGATGGAGAAATGCGGGGCTGTACGCGCTGCTATTTATTGTTGTCATAGCCCTTGGGACAGCATTTTTTGACAAACAACCACAAAGCAGAGAAACATGGCGGTACAGCCAATTTATTCAAGAAGTTCAAAATGGTAATGTAGAAAAAGTTAGTTTGAGCGCAGATCGGTCTACAGCTCTTGTCATGACCAAAAATGACACGAACAAGAAGCTAGTCACCTTAGTCAATGACCCTGACCTGATCAATACTCTGACTCAATACAAAGTAGATATCACTGTTTTGCCTCAAACCGACGAAGGATTTTGGTTTAAGGCACTCAGTAGCTTATTTTTCCCTGTATTGCTTTTGGTTGGTTTATTTTTCTTGTTGCGTCGCGCTCAGAATGGACCTGGTAGCCAAGCCATGAACTTTGGTAAGTCCAGAGCCAGAGTGCAAATGGAACCACAAACCCAAGTAACATTTAACGATGTTGCTGGTATCGACCAAGCAAAGCTAGAACTAAACGAAGTTGTAGACTTTTTGAAAAATGCCGATCGCTTCACTGCTGTTGGAGCCAAAATTCCCAAAGGCGTGTTGCTAGTTGGTCCTCCTGGAACTGGTAAAACCTTGCTCGCACGTGCTGTAGCAGGCGAGGCTGGTGTACCATTCTTCTCCATCTCTGGTTCTGAGTTCGTCGAAATGTTCGTGGGTGTAGGTGCGTCCCGAGTCCGCGACTTATTTGAGCAAGCAAAAGCCAATGCTCCTTGTATCGTCTTCATCGATGAAATTGACGCCGTAGGTCGTCAGAGAGGTGCAGGTTTAGGTGGTGGTAACGATGAGCGGGAACAAACCCTCAACCAGTTACTAACTGAGATGGACGGATTTGAAGGCAACACTGGTATCATCATTATTGCTGCTACCAACCGTCCCGATGTATTGGATGCTGCATTACTGCGTCCCGGTCGTTTTGACCGTCAAGTCGTCGTGGATCGCCCAGACTACGCCGGACGAGTTGAAATTCTCAAAGTTCACGCCCGTGGCAAAACCCTGTCAAAAGATGTGGACTTGGAAAGAATTGCCCGTCGTACCCCAGGATTTACTGGTGCAGACCTTTCCAACCTGTTGAATGAAGCTGCAATCCTAGCAGCACGTCGAAATTTAAGTGAAATTTCGATGGATGAAATTAATGATGCCATCGATCGCGTATTGGCTGGTCCAGAGAAGAAAGATCGCGTCATGAGCGAAAAGCGCAAAACATTAGTTGCGTATCATGAAGCAGGTCACGCCCTCGTTGGTGCTTTGATGCCAGATTACGATCCAGTGCAGAAGATTAGCATCATTCCTCGCGGACGTGCAGGTGGTTTAACTTGGTTCACCCCCAGTGAAGACCGGATGGATACTGGTTTGTACAGCCGTGCTTATCTGGAAAATCAGATGGCAGTTGCTTTGGGTGGTCGCATTGCTGAAGAATTAATCTTTGGTGAAGAAGAAGTGACCACTGGTGCTTCTAACGACCTGCAACAAGTTGCACGTGTTGCCCGCCAAATGGTAACACGCTTTGGGATGAGCGATCGTCTTGGACCAGTTGCTCTCGGACGCCAGCAAGGCAATATGTTCCTCGGTCGGGACATCATGTCAGAGCGCGACTTTTCAGAAGAAACTGCAGCTGCTATTGATGAAGAAGTTCGCCAGTTAGTAGAAACAGCTTACCGACGCGCTAAAGAAGTTTTGGAAAACAACCGCCACATTCTTGACAAACTTGCAGAAATGCTAGTTGAAAAAGAAACTGTAGACGCGGAAGAGTTGCAAGACGTACTTGCTAGCAATGACGTTAAAACTGCAACTTTTGCATAGTTATAAGTAAAAATTTAAGATTTAAGATTTAAATAAATCTTAGTTTTTACTTCTTAATCGATGCGAATCAGGGTAATTTTTGAATTATCCTGATTTTTTTATAATTTGTTATAGCAATCCTAAATCATTTGTAAAAAATTTGGATTGCTAATGGCTAATAGCTAATGGCTAATAGCTAATGGCTAATGGCTAATGGCTAATAGTGAGACCAGCCCTACAGGCGGTGAGTCCAGTGCTGCAGGCAAGCCACTCTCGTGCGGGGGTTCCCCCCGTTGAGAGAAGTGGCGCGGGTTTCCCGCGCCCTGGCGACTGTGAGACCAGTCCTGTAGGTGGGTTTCCCACGCCCTGGGGACTGGCGTAAGCCGTTGCGGGCATAGCTTCGCAACGCGTAGCGTCTCCGCTCCTGAGATACCCGAAGGGGGGTTACCCCGAATGGCACGCTCGAAGTGCGACGCGGAGACCAGGGGACGCGGGGACGCGGAGAGATGAGGAAGAAAAAGTGATGAGAGAGCAATCCTAAAAATCAATTGGTTCAGGAAGTCTGAAGGCAATTGGCACTCTTAGGGATGCTCCCAACTGTACCCCCGTGCAACTCAATCAAAATGACTAATTTTCTCTGCCAAAGGTAGGAAGCTAATATTTGTATAGGCTGCAACACTTAAACTTAGTCTTATGCATCATGTTAAATTTCCCTCAAGCTAAAGTTTGGGGGATTTATTTTGCTACAAGATTCGTGTGTAGATAGATGATTGATATCAAGTTCGGGTAATTACAAGTGTTCAACCGAACATGATATGACTGTAAATACGCAATCGGTGTATTAATGCTCATACAAAGGCTTCATTCAATGTTCTGTTACAGAAACTCTCTTTTTCAAACCCATAGAACGCAGAATATCCGCAGCTGACATTTCTCCCGTTCTACAACCACCTTCCATATAACCTTGAAACAATTGGGAGCAGTGTTCGCCAGCAAAAAATAAATTCCCCACCCGTTGTTGTTCAACTCCTGCAATTGTTGTCCATTGTCCCACAAGGTAACAAGCATAAGAGCCTCTCGTATACGGTTCCCGACGCCAATAAGCACAAACAGGCTGACCCCGATACATACTACCAATTCCTGGAAAAATATTTTCCAATTGGGAGAGAAGTTTTTGAGCTTGAATTTCCGGTGAATTTAGCCCTAATGGTAAACTCTTTTGACCGCCAGTAAAATTGGTGAGTAAACCACTTGAACCCTTATGATAATGAGATGACTCCCAGATTGTTTGAAAGTTTAAGTCAGTAGAGACAAATCCAGTTGATTTGTACCGCGTGCGCCAAATCCGTTCTTGATAAGCAGTAATTAATTTGGCATTGTTACCATAACCTAATTCTAAGATCGCTTTCTTTTTCAAGTCTGGCAAATCTACATTTAACGAGACATTACGCAAAGTACTAAATGGTAGTGCCAACAAAACTCGCTCATAAATTCTTTCAACAGAGCGGTTTCCAGAGCGCAAACTCACCCGATATCTACCATCACTTTGAGTAGCGATCGCTTCTAATTCTGTCTCTAGTTCAATAGAATTTTTGAGGAATTGTGATAAAGAAAGAATGATGCGATCGTTTCCACCAACGATCTGATACCGTTCATCACTTTCTTCAATTGGATCGAAGCTGTTAGCATCCGTACCAATAAATAACAACATATTTAAACTAGATTGAATTTCGGTTTCCTGACCGTATAAACTTGTGTAAGCTTTTTCAATTATGGCTTTAAGAATTGGATGAGTTTTGGCTTCCTCTAAATATTGAGTGATAGAGATATTATCTAATTGAATAGCCAATTGATTCTTTGTACGGTAATTTACAGGCGTTTTCCCAAAAGCTGCCAAATCTCGTTCTATTTTTTGTACCAATGGCGGTAACCACTGTTGTATTTCTTTTTCTGAAATTAGACTTCCATCATAATACGATATTCCTTCTGTCAAATTGCTATCTATAGCATACAAATCAACAATCTCCAGACCTAATTCCTTTGCCAAATTGCGTAAACTTGTGTGATGAGTGTCAATAAATTCTCCCCCCAAATCTACAGGTATAGAAAGATCGGCAACATTATGCAGCGTATGTATGCGTCCGCCAACACGATTTCTAGCTTCAATAATATCTACAGGGACTCCAGCTTGAGAAAGGCGGTAAGCCGCAACAAGCCCAGCAATTCCCGCACCTACGACTAAAACTTTAGGAAGTTTGGCAAATGCAGCAGAACTTCGTTCTCCATCCCACATCATTGCACTCATAGCACTTGCCAATCCCAAACCGCCATATATGAGACGGCGGCGAGTCATCTTGTCGCGGACAATATCAGCTATTTCATCTGCTCGAATCCCTGTTTTTAGCGATGCCCTGGTGATTTTATAAGCTCGCCGCAATGATGCCATCAACGCCGATCTTGACATTGGGTATGCCTTTATGTTTTGCTTTTCAATCAAGAAATATACCTTAAAAGCAGCCTTAAACCCGCAGGAAGTTCAGACCACTTCTGAGTGCTTCATTCCATAGAGGCAATTTCTCAACTTCTTGCCAAGAAAGCGGTGGGTTCACGAGTTCGGATCGCTCGTGTTGTAGAGATAATTGCCACCAACCAACATCATACCACTGTCCCAGCTTATAACCAACTGCCCGGTAAACACCTACTAACGTAAAACCGAATGCTTCATGTAGAGCAATACTTGCGGGATTGGGTAAGACAATTCCTGCGAAGACATTGTAAAACCCTTGAACTTGAAGCACTTTAAATAGAGAAGCATACAAAGCTTTACCCACTGATTTTTTCCTGTGCTTCGCAGCGACGTACACTGATGATTCTACAGACCATTGATATGCTGCACGACTTCGATGAGGATTAGCATAAGCGTAACCTAAAATTTCTCCATCAAGTTCACAGACAAGCCAAGGCAGTCGCTTTTGATAATCCTTGATCCGTTGTTTAAATTCTGCTTCACTTGGAGGTTCCACTTCAAAAGAAGTTGGCGTTTCACGGACAATAGGTGCATATATTGACAGCATTTGGAATGCATCATTTTCATTGGCTAATCGGATTGTAGCTTTCACAATTGATGAGTTCTTATCTGATTAATTTCTATAAAGCTTATCTTTTAACGATTTTTATAAAACGATATATTATCCCTGAACTTAATAAAGAAATGGCGCTATTCTTAACTTAGGGTAGCGCCATTTCTTTATTAAGAGTTGGCAAGTGCTTTGAGAAAAGGGAGTGCATTTGTGCAAGCCGTTACAGTTACAGCTACAGCTATTTCTAAGCATCGCAAAAATCAAAATTTCTGCGTTGAAAATTTATCTTGCCGCTTCAAGCGATTGTCGAATATCCTTGAAGCTCACTTTGCGTTAAAACTGTTCCGGTTCGCTAAAGAGCTGCTGTAGCGCTCGAACGACTTTCGGCGGCGCGTCAAGACGTTCGCAGAACGCTTCCCAGCGATCGGGCGGCAAGCGAAACTCGGTTTGATTCATGAGAATAGCATTTGCGGCATCAAGCGATGCTTGCAGCACAAACTTGCTGACATTCGTGTGCCGTATTCGTGCGGCTTCTGCCAGTATTGCCTTTTCCGGCTCCGTTGCGCGAATGGAAAGCCGCGTTTCTTTTGGCGTAGCGGCTGCTACCTCAAACATAGTTTTTCTCCTATAGGTGTCTTTATATGCCCAATGTACACCCCACTAGTGAAGGCTGCAATTTATTTAAATTTGGTTGTACCCAAAAGCCGATTGTTCCCTTTACCAGGGTTCTAACATCAAGCTTGCTCCAGTAAAGTTAGGATATCAATGAGTCTCACTTTTGCTCCCGCTTGCATAAATAAAATAGTTATCTGTGACCTTAACATCTACTTCAAAGCCCGCTTGTATTAACTTGCCACGAAGCTGTTCGGGAGAATAAAAAATTTTAACAATCTTAAACTCTTGGTCATCATTTAATTTTCTATTGATGTAAATATTCCCATCGTTTTCTAATACATGATTTTTGGCTGTTGATGTTGACTCGAAGCGAGAGTCAACAATAAAAATTTGCCCACCTCTGTGCGTCGCTTTATAGACTTTTTTTAAAAATGAGTCAACCAAATTTGGTGGTACGTGAGAAAGCCAAAAGGAGAAAAACACTAAATCGTACTCAGTGTTGGGTTCCCAATTAAATAAATCGATTTGCTGATACTCGACGTTAGCAGCACCTATTTTGCTGCGAGCAATCGCAATCACTTCACTTGAAGCATCAAGTGCAGTAATTTTCTGACCAATCTTTAAAAGTTCTTGAGTCCAAATTCCCGTACCACAGGCTAACTCTAGAACGCGTTCTACATTACCAATTTGGTACAAAGCATTTCTGATGACACCAGCTTCGTTAAACCAGCGCTGGTTGAGTTCTTCTCCGCGATCGTAACGTCCAATTCTGTAGAACCATTCGTCGTATTCGTTAGCTCTTGCACTGTAGTAGGCAATTTGTTCCTGAAGAATACTATCTGTCATTATTTCAAAATAAGGAGTGGGTGGTATTTATGCAATACACAATGCCAATGGCTACTATCTTAAAAATAGGGAATAGGGGTTAGGTAAGAGAAATTTTATCGATGCTCTAAGCGAACATTTTTCATCGAAACTGCCTAACCTATTGCGCTTAAAAGTCTACAACTAACCGTATCAGTCGTTATCTTACCGTAATTTACAAACAACTTTCGCCAGCTTAATATAACTTAAATTGATAGATGTACCGTATTTAAAGTTTTAGGAGTTAATTATTTAGAACGGCAATGCGTAATACAAACTCCCTGGCTTAGATAACCAGGAGTTTTTCGGTAAAAGTGACTAGCATCTTACAAGCGATGTAGTAAACTTAAGCCATGAGTATCAGTCCCACAACTGTTAAACAGGCTGTATTCGCTGGCTAACTGTTGCACTTGTTCTGACTCTCTCGCACTGGGTTTCCAAGGGTTGGGATTGTTGTAAGCGTAAAAAGATTCTACGCCATCGATCCCAGCATCTGCGGCGGCAGGAATCAAATCAAAGTGCGATCGCCGATAACGCGCTGGGTGAGCCAAAACGGCTAGTCCCCCTGCTTCGTGGATAGCAGATATCACATTAGCTGCTTGATGGTGTTCGCCTGTCGTAGCTTTTCTTTGAATGTAAGGTTTGATGCTGGGTTGCTCTATATCGAACGCATAACCTAGAATATGAACTTCTGTATTGAGAAGATTGGCGTTAATTTCTACACCAGTCCAAAGCTGGGGTACATTTGCACCTGGATTATTCCATCGCCATTGTTCTAACCAATTTTGCGCTGCTTGATAACCAGATATACTATGGTGATCGGTAATAGCAAGCCCTTTTAACCCAATGGTAACTGCCTGCTCCATCAATGCACTTGGTTGGAGCTTACCATCTGAGTGGACAGTGTGCATGTGAAAGTTGAAACTCATCGGACAGCTCAATGCATTTATGCTTTGAAATATATACTTTAATTGTTCGCGTGAGGTGGAAACCTCGGCTACCTTGACAGTCATACGTACCTCTTTTTCAAATAGGTCATTTTTTACACAGAAAAACATGACACTAATAGCCCAGAATACACCAGCACTACATTTGTGTGTTGGTTATTAGTTTCCGGGCATCTTTGGCAAATTTTTTCAATATGTTAAGACTACGTTAGCAAATTCAAAGGCTGACGGTCATGCGTATATTCGATTGGTTTTATAAGAAAAAGTAAGAAATTTTGCAGATCCTATCCGTCAAACTTACAAGCTACAACTCCAGCAATCATCCACTGGTAAAAGAAAAAATGCAATGAAAAAGAAAAGAAGCTTTAAAAAAGATGTATAAAAATATACTATTTAAATTGGCAATCCCAATAATTCGCCAGAACCGGGAATAACCTCTCCAATGGTACGAGCTGTAATATTTTGTAAAGCAAAATGTGTCATGGCTGGCTCTACTTGATGAGGGGGAACAAGCAGTACAAACCCGATCCCCATGTTGAAAGTGTTATACATTGCTTGTGCATTCACAGATCCCTCTTCGGCTAGCCACTGAAATATAGGTGGAATGGACCAACTCTTGGGATCGATTTTTATCGCTTGACCTTTACCCAAGCAACGAGGCAAATTTTCAGGTAGCCCTCCACCTGTAATATGTGCCATCCCGTGGATTTCTAAGCCTGCTTTACGCGCCGCGAGTACGGATTCAACATAAATGTAGGTAGGCGTGAGGAAAATTTCTCCTAGTGTTTGCCCTCCCAATCTATCTGGACGATCGCTCCAAGAAAATCCTTTGTCGCTGACAATTTTCCTGACCAAGCTAAAGCCATTGCTGTGTACGCCAGCACTTGCAAGAGCGATCGCGACATCACCTACTCGTACCTGAGAACCGTCCAGCATCTGGCTTTTCTCAACAATTCCCACACAGAACCCAGCCAGATCGTACTCACCCACCTGATAAAAACCGGGCATTTCTGCGGTTTCTCCCCCAAGTAAGGAGCACCCTGCTTGCTTGCATCCAGAGGCTATACCTGCAACCACCTCAGTTAATTGTTCTTTTTCCAAATGACTTGTTGCCAGGTAATCTAAAAAAAACAGAGGTTCTGCACCAGATGTCAACACATCATTGACACACATTGCTACCAAATCAATCCCTATAGTGTCGTGACGATTGACAGCTTGAGCAATTTTGAGCTTTGTACCCACACCATCGGTTCCTGAAACCAGAACCGGTTCCCTATAACCTGTTGGTAGTTGAAAACAGCCACTAAAACCGCCCAATCCACCAATCACTTCTGGTCTAAAAGTACTGTGAACTAAATTCCGAATTTGATTGACAAATTCTCGCCCAGCCTCAACATCTACCCCTGCCTCTTTGTAGTCCATCCGTCAGAACACCGATAATAAATTGTAAGTGGTGAGTGGTTAGTGATTAGTACCTAATAACAACTATCAACTAACAACTAACCATTAAAATACCTCATCTTCAATGCCCAGCCACCATTCGCCCAAATTCATCAAATCTTGGCGGATATCTTCTAACTCTTGAACGTAATCAACTTCTGTCATTGAGTCTTTACGCTCTTGAAGTTTCTTTAATCGTAACTGCACCAACAGCCAAGGCTTGGTTATGCTGTTAGTTTCTTCTAAATATTTTGCTAATTGTATGCTATCCATATCTTTACTCTAACACAACCCCGCATCCGTAACTAAAAAACTACATCAATTGGTCTGGCTTGAGCAAAAACAGCCACGAGCGAAGTCGTGACTGCTTCTAAATTTCATAAATCAATTATTTTCGTCTGACAAATTTCGCCAAACCTACTATCGTTACCAGCACACAACTGACAGATAATTAGTAGGCTTTGGCATAATTTTCAGCCGCAAAATCCCAGTTGACTAACTGCTCTAGGAAGTTCTTGATATATGCAGGGCGAGCATTTCTAAAATCAATGTAGTAGGCATGTTCCCAAACATCTAGGGTCAGAAGCGCCTTCTGTCCGTGAGCTAGGGGATTTTCTGCATTTGGTGTTTTAGTGACTTTTAAAGTACCACCATCATCAATTAGCCAAGCCCAACCGCTACCAAACTGAGTTGCAGCCGCGTTAGAAAACTCTTCTGTGAATTTGTCAAAGCTACCAAAATCTTTTTCAATCTTAGAAGCTAGTTCACCTTGAGGCTTACCACCAGCACCTGGTTTTAGGGAGTTCCAAAAGAAAGTGTGGTTCCACACTTGGGCGGCGTTGTTGAAAATTCCTGCTTTGGAGGAATCTTTGAAGGAAATTTTAATAACCTCTTCTAAGGATTTATCGGCAAGTTCTGTACCGTCAGTCAGCTTGTTCAAGTTGTCTACATACGCTTTGTGGTGCTTACCATAGTGATACTCGAACGTCTCACCTTTCATGCCGTATGGCTCTAAAGCATTAAAGTCGTATGGTAGTGGTTCCTGTACGAATGCCATTGTGTCTAATCCTCTCTTTACCGTATTTCAGTTTAAAGCTACTGGGGTAGCTGTGGAAATTACACGTTTGTGCTAAGCAGTTTCAGGAGCTTAAAACCGCGATACCAAACTTAACAACTAGATTCTACCTAAAAAAGTCACTTGAATGACCCCTTCGTCAGTAGGATTGGGAGTTTATCAATGATAATCAAACTAATGTACAATAGAAAAGCCTTGCACAGCTTCCAAAGATCGGCGTGTCATTGAGAGAGATTAACGATGCCGAATTCTGGCTTACATAGACTAAAGCAGACAGCCCGCGTTCTACCAGTGGGAACAATCAGGTAAGAGTGATTACCAGTTAAAATGATTTTTCCACTTCTTAGACATCTACTTAACATAGAGCTTGGCGAACCGGAATTTGGATCGTGAACTCAGTTCCCCTACCAAGTGTTGACTGGCAATAGATTTTGCCACCGTGTTTTTGGGTAACAATCTGATAGCTGATGGAAAGCCCCAATCCAGTGCCTTTGCCAACGGGTTTAGTCGTAAAAAATGGTTCAAACAGTTGGGGACAGATATTCTCTTCAATGCCGCAACCGTTATCACTAATGGAGATGGCGATGTCGTGGTTTGGTAGTTGTTCGGTACGGATAGAAATTTGGCTCGGATGGGCCCGGATCTCATCCATATTGCGATGGAGATCGCGCTCTTCCAAGGCATCAATGGCATTGCCGAAAATATTCATGAACACCTGATTGAGTTGACTGGGATAGCATTCCACATGGGGCAGTTGTCCGTAATCTCGTACCACCTGAATGCCAGGATGTTCGGGTCTGGGTTTGAGACGATGTTGCAAAATTAACAAAGTACTCTCAATACCTTCGTGCAAATCGATGATTTGAGTTCCCGATTCATCCAAGCGAGAAAAGTTACGTAGGGAAACAACCAATTGGCGAATGCGATCGCTCCCCAATTCCAAGGATTTCATGAGCTTGGGCAAATCGGTTTCTAGATATTCAACATCAACTTCGTCCATCCAAGCTTGAATTTTGGGATGGGGTTGAGGATGGTATTGGCGATATAACTCAATAAAGTCAAGCAAATCTTCGATATGTTCTTTAGCAGGAGCAAGATTGGAGTAAATAAAAGTGATGGGATTGTTAATTTCGTGTGCTATGCCTGCCATCATTTGACCGAGTGAAGACATTTTTTCGCTTTGCACGAGATGCATTTGTGCCTGCTTGAGGTTGTCAAGTGCCTCGGAAAGTTTGGTAGCATGTTGTTGTAAAGACTTTTGGGATTCGCTCAGTTGCAAGTGTACGCGAATACGTGCTAAAGCTTCTTCATGTTGGATGGGCTTGGTAATGTAATCGACTGCACCCAAACTCAGCCCTTTGACCTTATCAACTGAGTCAGACAGAGCGGTCATAAAAACGATCGGAATGTCTTTGGTGGCGGAATCTGCTTTGAGGCGCGTACAGGTTTCAAAGCCATCAATTCCTGGCATCATCACATCTAGCAAAATTAAATCGGGATGATAAGACTGAACCCGTTGTAAAGCCGCTTCACCACTTTTAGCGATCGCCACCCGATAACCGATTTCACTCAAAATATCGAACAACACTTGAATATTGGTAGGGTTATCATCAACTACCAAAATGGTTCCTTTTGGGGCTGTGATGTCAACGGGCATGCTTGAACTCCTGAAATATAATAAAAATGAAAAATATTAAATATGCGGTGCTAATAAATTAAGAATGGCTTCGTCATCAAATTTAAAACTAAGTTCTAGTAATTTATTGACAAAAGGTGCATATTCAGGATTAAGTTGCTTGAGGCGGTTGGCTTCAAACTGAATATCGGTGATAAAGCCATCTCGGGCTGCTTGGTAGAGGGCAGCTAACTCCTGTGGTGGCGGTACCACCAGATCTGCCGAAGGAGAAACCACAGCAGACACTTCAACCACCTCCGTTTTTGTTTCATAAATCCATTGCAACTCTAGATGGCGTTGCAATTCCCCCAGCAAGCCAATGAACTCGATTGGCTTGGGGAAAAAGCTACTGCACCCAGCATCCATAGCTTGTTGCATATCTACTTGAGACAAGCTCGCTGGGGAAGCAATAATCGGTATTTTGGCAAAATCAGGCAGTTGACGCAAGCGACGGGTCATTTCCAACCCATTCATTTTTAACATCATCACATCAGTAATGATTAAATCCGGGCGTATCTGAAGTGCTAAATCCAGCCCGAGTTGTCCGTCATCCGCTTGAGCCAGTTTAAAGCCTAAAGGTGCCAGCATTCCTACAACAACAGCACGGTTATCATGGCGATCGTCAATCACTAAAATTTTGCGCCGTTCCCCCTGATAGCCAATCACCTTTTGATGAGGAGACGCAGGTCGAGACAGCCAATCGGCAGCAGCAAGCAGTACCACCTCAAACCAGAAAGTACTGCCCAGACCTGGTTCGCTGTTGAGGTGAATGGAACTGCCCATAAGCTGGACAATTTGCTGGCTGATTGCTAACCCCAACCCAGTTCCTTCGCTGTTGCGATCGCGTTTTCCCGCCTGTTCAAAGGGTAAAAAAATCAATTGCCACTTTTCTTTTGCAATACCGATGCCCGTATCTTGAACTTGGAAGCGAATTTTCGTGGAGCGAGTGCTAGCTGTTTGCTCATTCCCAAAAGCCTCAACCGTAAAGGTGACACTTCCAAAATCAGTAAACTTAATTGCATTGCTGAGGAGATTCAGCAGGACTTGTCGCAGGCGTTTGTCATCAGCATGGACGGCAACGGGCAAGTTGACGGGGTGGTAATGGAAGGCAATACCTTTCTGTTCGGCTTTGATGCGACAAATTTCTATGGTGGTGGTCAGGAAGTTGGCGAAGTGGAAATCCTGAGGATAAAGATCCATCTTCTGTACTTCCAGTTTCGAGAGATCGAGAATGTCGTTGATTAAGGTCAGCAGGTGGGAACCACACTGATAAATAACGCCCAATCCCTTTTGCTGTTTGGCAGTAGTGGTAGGGTCGCGCTGAAGGATCTGAGCATAGCCCAGGATGCCATTGAGCGGGGTTCGCAGTTCGTGGTTCATATTCGCAAGGAATTCGCTTTTGGTACGATTAGCTGCTTCCGCTACTTCTTTTGCTCGAGCAAGGGCGAGTTCTGCTTGCTTGCGTTCGGTAATGTCGGTGTTGGTTCCCACCCACTCACAAATTTCACCCTCTGCTCCGATAATCGGCACACCACGCACACTTAAGTAGCGATACTCACCGTCATAGCGTCGAATTCGAGTCTCACTTTCATAAACGGTGCGATTCGTCAGAGCGACTGACCAATTGTCACTAGCAGACTGTTGCTCTTCGGGATGGATTGCATTTAACCATCCCCACCCTAAAGCTTGTTCAAGCGTTTGACCCGTGAAAGCACACCATTGCGGTTGGTCGGTCACGAATTTACCTTCAGCGTCAGTTGTCCACACGATTTGTGATGTCGCTTCAACTAGCGAACGGAATCGTGCTTCACTCCGCTGAAGTGCCAGTGCAGCAACTTTTTGCTCGTGAATATTGCTGCAAGTCCCAATCCACTCGCGGATACTATTATCTAGTTCTAATACTGGGACACCTCGTGATATCATGTAACAATACTTACCATCATACCGTCGCAAACGATATTCATGTACGAAGAGGCTACCCCTGTTGACTGCGTCTTCCCATGCCTGACCCATTAATTCGCGATCTTCTGGGTGAATTGCATCTAACCATCCCTCTCCCTCATATTCCTCCCACGTTTGCCCGGTAAAGTTTCGCCAGCCAACATTGTCTTGAACAGCAGTACCATTAGGAGGCGCTGTCCAAATAAATACTGAAGTAGCACTTACTAAACATCGATAGCGTTCTTCACTCTGTTTAAGTTTTAGTTCCGCAACTTTCCGTTCGTGAATATCATTACAAATGTTTACCCATGCCCGAACACTACCATCTGCTTCTAAAATAGGAGTACTTCGCACTTGCATATAGCGATACTCACCATCAGATCGTCGCAAACGACACTCAACTTCATAACGAGAAAGCGTTGTTCTAGCTGTTTCCCATGTCTGAGTTGCCAATTGGCGATCGTCTGAATGAATTACCTCTAACCATTTTCCTGTTACAGATTCCTCCAAGGATTGTCCTGTAAAGTTTCGCCAACTCAGATTATCTTCTAAGAAGTTGCCATTAGGTCCAACTACCAAAACTATCTCAGAAATGACATCTACCAGAGAACGATAATACTGTTCATTTTGACCCATAGCGCTTTGGGTAGCTTTACACCCGGTGATGTTTTCGTGAAACATCATCAGTCCTCCAATTTCACCGCTTGTCATGTACCAAGGACGTACTAACCAGCGTACCCATTCTACAGACCCATCTGCACTTAGGGTTGCATCTTCATCACATTGATGGATTGCTCCCGCTAAACAATCCTGATGAATTTGCTTCCACTTTTGGGAGGTATCTGGAAAAACTTCGTCATGAGAGCGACCGATGATTTCATGAGTTAAACCATGTTCTGACAACCATCTGCGACTAACACTTAAATATCGCATTTCGCGATCGACTATAGAGATGGCAACGGGAGCATATTCAATTAACTGCTGCAAGTAGACTTCATTCTGATATTGGTTCATTTCCAAATGCACATAATTATTTTTTCTGATTCATGAAAGATTTCAACAGGTTTTCATTTGTTAAAAGCAGTTGCCATGAAAACAATTTCCAGCGGCGATTGGTAAAAACTATCAAATCAATTTGATAAGAACAATTAAAGACTCATTTAGTAATAAAAAGATAAATTAAAAATCAAACTCAAAATCAGTAAAAAACAAATTTATGATTGATAAATTGTAAAAATACCGCCGTAATTTTGCTTCAGTATAATTACTAGTATTTGAGCGGACAATTTCTGCCACTGACAGAATTTGCGGCACTCATTCAAGCATCAATGTTCTAGATAGATTTTTCAGGATAGCTATTTTTGCAAGATCTTGACATTTTAGTATATAGAAACACACTATAAGTTTACAAATTTTCTGAAAATGAGATGTTAAAGTATAAATACTTAATATTTTAGATAGAGATGACTCAGCAGTTTTCTCCTGACGAACTTAATTCCATATGTTTAAGCCTAATTAATCTAAAAAAATGCTGTCTTGCTTGTAATTCCCCAGATGTATTGAACACATATGGACAAAACTTGCACAAAAAATCTCTGAAAAAATTGCTCTAACTTAAACTTTTAATTCAAAATATGGTTCAAATATCCATGTTAGGGTTCAAAACTTTTGTTTTATGTAGATATTTGAGTAAAAATAAAATATTTCATTGTCCAAGCAATCACTCTGTTGTTGGGCGATACGGCTTCAGCCGTTAAGCATAAAAGCTTATCGCTAACTCAAATCCTAACTAAGTAATAATAATTATCAAACAAAGTTTAATACAAACGTCTCTCGTATCTGTTTTTTATTTACTATATGATAATCATTATTTTAAAAAACTCGAAGACTAAAAGTGAACTATAAATTGGATACTCATTTCCGAAGCATATCATGAGTTAAAATCTCATTTTTTAGTTCAAATCACAATAAAGTATGATTTTTTCATACGTTATCCTTCATCCTTCAAATGTTCCCCACTTTTTTCCCATCTCAAACTGAGGAAATACAAGATGCAGATGCGATCGCTCTGCTTCAAAATATTGAAAGAATTGCTCTGACAACTTCCTTAAGCCACCAACCAATTCTGACGACATATATTCATCAAGGAAGTCAGGGAATACCAATTGTGCTATTGCATGGTTTTGATAGTTCCATGTTAGAGTTTCGTCATCTTTTACCATTACTTACAACTTACAATGAAACATGGGCAGTAGATTTGTTAGGTTTTGGCTTTACGCAACGGCAAAAAGAAATAAACTATAGCCCAAGTACTATCAAAACACACCTTTACCATTTTTGGAAAACCTTGATTGCTAAACCTGTCATACTGGTAGGTGCGTCAATGGGAGGAGCAACTGCAATTGACTTTACCCTAACTTATCCTCAAGTTGTAAAATCATTAGTGCTGATTAATAGCATAGGTTATACTTCCGCTCCACCTTTTAGCAAATACTTATTTCCGCCTTTAGATTTTTTAGCTGTAGAATATCTACGCCAACGCAAACTTATGGCGTTTAATTTAGGTAGTTTTTTTGCTAATTTAGACAAAAAAACGCTTTCAGATATTCAATGTGCTATGCTACATCAAGAAATGCCCGGTTGGCATGATGCTATGATTTCTTATGCTAAAACTGGTGGATATGATGATTTGGTCGATCGGATTGCTCGAGTGGATAAAGAGACGCTAATTTTATGGGGAGAAGCTGATGATATGCTAGCACCTGAAGACGCAGAAAAATTTCACAAGGATATTAAGCATTCTCAATTGATAAAGATAAAGAATAGCGGTCACGCTCCCCAAATTGAACAACCAAAATTTATAGCCCAATGTATTCTAGAGTTTATCTCCTCATTCCCAAGCTCCGCCCCCTGTACTTAGCTAGAAGCGCGACAAAAGCCTCTGGTAAATTTCAAAGTTTTCTCGGTCATAGCAGCAAAAAATTACTTTTTGAGGATAACTGTTGTTTTGTAGTTCTTCCTTGCAGCTCTCCACCGCCGTCTCAGCAGCTAAAGTTTTGGGATATCCATAAATACCAGTACTGATGCAAGGAAATGCCAGACTAATAAACTCTTGCTTTGCAGCAATTTGCAAGCACTTGCGGTAACACTGTCTCAGAAATTCGGGTTCTCCGTTGTTACCTCCGCGCCACACTGGTCCTACTGTATGGATGATAAAACGTGCTTTCAAACGGTACCCCTTAGTTAGTTTGGCATCGCCCGTCTTACATCCTCCAAGCAAGCGACACTCTTCAACAAGCTCCGAGCCAGCTGCTCTATGTATCGCTCCATCTACTCCGCCACCTCCAAGTAGACTACTATTCGCAGCATTGACAATTGCATCAACTTCTAGTTTTGTAATGTCCCCTAAAACAGTTTCCATAAAACTCATCAAGAAATCGTAAAATCTCTCGCTCCTCGATCGCTAGCAAAGGGACTCGGAGCAGGATTGCAATTATTTGAGAGGAAAGTGTGTCGAGTAATGGCTGCGATTCCCTTTGTTGCAACGAGGTGTTGTGATTTTGCACTTGCAGGTGTCTGTGATGGTGCGGCTACTGTCAGCACCACATTATCATCGCTTTTTTCGATCTTAACGGCGGGCGGACTATCAATACCAGTTACAACAATACGTACACTACTTGTATTAAAGGATGTGACGGTCACACCAGCTATACCATTAGCAGGATTATTAACGTTGAATGGGTTTCCTGACTCCAAATGCAGTTGAGTATTTGCCAGTTCAGCAATATAAGTCTTTTCATAGGTAGAGGTCACAACTTTGGACAACTTGGGGTTTGTGGTCTCCAAGATGACCTCAATCCCTTCTTTAGCAGGATTGACAGTAACAGCATTGACTTGGTTCATCTCAGCCCAAGCAGGTTGAACCGCTAGGAGGGCGATCGCTCCTACGATAGAACAGCTTGTTAACAAGGGCGATTGTTGTACCATGACTCCTCACACAGCGCCTCACCCGAATTGGATGCGGAAACACACTTTGCTTTGATAATTTTTCTCAGAATATCATTTTACGGAACTAAATTCTACTTAAGCTCCCCACAAAGATAGAATCTTAACGTAAAAAAACTATTTGAGACGGTAAAGTATCTCGCCAGCCTTTGGTACAAGCAAGATCCCTTCATCTTCCCGATTCGCCCATTGTGCAGGTCCAATGGTAGCCGGATCGCAATAGTTTAAGTTATGAGCAACACAGCGTTCGGGGGAAATACCAGTTGCTAGAGTGACACGAATCCGTGCTTGTTCCCCTTTTTGAGGATCGAAAGTCCCCATACCTTTTAAGTGAGTACTGTGTGCTAGCACTCCACCGGGATACCCTTGGAATTTATCCCACTGTTTGAGGAAGTAATCCCGCACGTGATAACCAACTTCAGCCAGGATTTTACCGTGCGTGTAGCTAAACTCAGTAATGTGAGGTGCATAAATAATTAACTCACCTGCATCAGCCACAACTGGCTCTAGCTTGTACATTCCTTTAGCTGCTGTCCAAATGTCATCATACATTTCGGGCATTACAGAAAGCACTTTTTTAAAAGGCTTGTCTGTATATTTAATATGCAGTTTGGCTGATAATTGTGAAGCCGCTTCCCAGGCTTCCTCTGGTTTATCAATGTAAAGCCCAGCTAATTGATTTGTTTTTGGTGCGACCACCATAGCCAAACAAAGCTTTGGAGTAGGAATTAGACTAGCAGCTCGGTTAATCAATCGCCGAACGGGTGTTATTCCTGGTGTACCAATAATTTCATAACAGGTAATTAATGCTCCCAGCCAGTGCGATAAATTGATGACTTCCGAACCGCTAATACCGGGAAAAAAATATTTATTTCCACCAGAAAAACCAACAACTTCGTGGGGAAATACCGGACCGCAAACAACAATTAAATCGTATTCTGTTACAAGTTTATTAATCCGTACCTCTACTGACTGATGCAGCATTCCATTGCTGATTTCTGCTATCTCCAAAGCCGAAATGACTCCACAAGAAATAAAGGTATCCGGTTCATTCCAAAGATGGTTAAAGATACGAACTTTTTTAAAAGTTGTTTCTCTCTCTTTGGTGGTGACTCCCACCAAGCGATTGATTTGTTCTTCACTCATGGGATTGTGCGTACCTAGAGCAATCAAAAAATCCAGAGATTTAACCCTCTTACTTAACTCCTTGTGCAGCAGTCGAAACATTTGAGGAATGGGAGCAGTGCGGGTTCCATCGGGAATTAACACTAGGATGCGCTTTCTATCAAACTTAGGGTCTGCTAAAGCTTTATGAACCAGGGTGGAAACTTGTTCTTCAGAAAGTGTCCCGTTCGCTACGGCTACTGAATGCATTTTTAAACTCCACTATAAATACTAAACCCACCGTCTACCGGCACGACTACCCCGTTGACAAAACTAGAACCATCACTGCACAACCAAATTAAAGTACTGAGTAATTCGTTTGGTTCTCCAAAACGCCCCACTGGGGTATGGTCAATAATTTTTTGCCCGCGAGCTGTTAAACTTCCATCGGAATGTACTAATAAATCTCGATTTTGCTCTCCAATAAAGAAACCAGGTGCGATCGCATTGACTCTCAGCCCAGCTCCATATTTTTGAGAAAGCTCTACAGCCAGCCATCGAGTCAAGTTATCTATCCCTGCTTTAGCGGCTGAGTACCCAACTACGCGACTGATAACGCGTGTAGCGGACATAGAAGAAATATTGACAATAGAACCGTAGGGTTGATTACCCGTTCCATTTCTTTCGATCATTGCTTGACCAAATACTTGGCACGGTAGTAAAGTTCCTATTAAGTTGAGGCTAACCACTTCCTCAAAAGCTTCATGTGGCATATCAAAAATAGTTGCATCTGCATGAATTGTGGCGGCGGGAACATTCCCCCCAGCCATGTTTACCAAGATGTCTATTTGACCCCACTCCTTTAAAATGGCAGTTTTGGCTATTTCTAACTGAGAGCGATCGCAAACATCTGCCAGCACAGCCATGCTTTCTCCACCGCTAGCCGCAATTTCAGCCACAACCGCACTCGCTCGTGCTTCATTGCGACCCAGAACAGCGACTTTTGCTCCAGCGAGAGCTAAACCTCTTGCCATCGCCCCACCCAGCACGCCTGATGCTCCGGTGACCACCGCTACTTGGTCTTTTAAGCTAAAAAGTTTATTCAAAATCAAGTCTGGCATTCATCATTCCTCCATTTCATTCAACTTGTAAGCAGTTTTGGCAAGGTCATAAGCTAAAGCACGAGCCATCTCATAGCCATCTTCTTCCTCAACCAATCCACGGGTGACCAATCCAGCTATCCAGTTACAAGCGACACGCCGCCAGACAGCGTGACGTGCGGGAATGGAAACAAAAGCGCGTGTATCATCGTTAAACCCTGCTGTATTGTAAAGCCCAGCCGTTTCCATGACCAGATTAAAGTAGCGCTCCATACCATTAACGCTATCGTGAAACCACCAAGGTGGACCGAGCAAGACTGCGGGATAATGACCTGCTAGAGGAGCTAATTCCCGGCTATAAGTGCTTTCATCCAATCCAAACAAGATTAAATGAAAGTGTTGATTGTTACCATAGGCTTGCAACAGAGGGCGCAGATTTTTAGTCCACTCTATTTTTAATGGAATATCAGCACCTTTGTCTGACCCAAAGCGCTCGAAGATATCGGGGTTATGGTTACGCATAATCCCGCAATGCATTTGCATCACCAAACCATCTTCCACACTCATACGAGCCATTTCCAGAAACATATGACCCGTAAAACGCTCTGCGTCACCTGGATTTAGCTTGTTAGTTAATGCTCTGGTAAAAATAGTTTCTGCTTCTTGGTGGGAAAGACGCGTAGTATAAGGTGTAGCTGCACTGTGATCGGTAGCCGTTGCACCCATTTTTTTAAAGAAAGCCCGACGTTCTTCTAGAGTTTGTATAAAAATGGCATAAGTGTTAATTTCTCGTCCTGCGATGCTTTCTAGCTTGGTGAGATTTTCGCGCCAACCAGGAGTGTCTGGGTTAACCACTGCATCTGGTCGAAAAGTAGGTTTGATCTGCGTAAAACCTTCTGCGTGCAACGATTGATGCTTCTCAAGGCGATCGCTTGCTGCATCAGTGGTACAAAGCACTTCAATGTTAAAGCGTTTGAATAAAGCACGCGGTGAAAATGCTGGTAATGCTAACTGCTCTGTTAAATAATCGTAGATATACCCAGCATTACGAGCATTTAAAGGCTCATCCACTCCAAAGACATTAGTCAATTCGTCTTTCAGCCACAAGCCTGATGGAGTCCCCCGGAATAAGTAAAAATGTTCGGCAAAAAGTTGCCAAATTTTGCGGTAGTCGGTTTCTACAGGCGAACCATCACTCGTAGGTATACCCAAAGCTTGCAAAGGTATACCCCGACTGTAGAGCATGCGGAAAATGTAATGATCGGGGATAAGAAATAGTTCTGTCGGCGATCCAAAACGGGCGGTTGGATCGGCTAACAAGGCTGGATCTACGTGACCGTGAGGACAGACTAAGGGTAGAGCAGATATACTTTCAAAAAATTGATGGGCTAGTCGTCTTTGAATCGGTTCTGGATCGAAGCAACGATTGGGAGATAGAGTCCATTTTTTAGTCAACATATTTTTTTAGTTATTGGTCAAGTGTCATTAGCAATTAGCAATTAGCAATTAGCAATTAGCCATTAGCAATTAGCCATTAGCCATTAGCCATTAGCCATTAATTCCGCACTGCTACCCCGTTGTACGAGAAAAGGAGATAAAACGAGATTTTCTACATTTTTTTCTTGTAATAAATCAAGTAGCATTTGCATGGCAGAGCGACCAAGTTCTAACATGGGTTGGCAAACTGTCGTCAGTGGTGGGGTAACGTAACGAGACAGCGCAATACCATCAAATCCAACTAGGCTTAAATCTTGCGGTATTGAAATACCTAATTCCTGACAGGCAAGCATTGCACCAACTGCTACCATATCGTTATAACAAAAGATGCCGGTGACCCCAGTCTTGAATAGTTCGGGTAGCAGTTGTTGAGCGATCGCGACATCGTCGGTTCTACCATGTTCTTCATCACTCAATGCAACCCAGTCGGTCTTTGGCAATACACCCGCTTCCTTCAGCGCTATGCGATATCCTTCCAAGCGCTGGTGGTTCGATCGACTGCGATCGCCCACCCCCAGGTATCCAATGGAGGTATGTCCGAGACTCACAAGATGCTCTACAGCCAATCGAGCACCCAAAAAGTCGTCTATTGTAACAATATGAAACATTTCGGGCAGTTCTTGAGTTTGGCTGTTGAGAAAAACTATTGGTACGGCAATTTGTGCGAGTTGTTGTGTATGATGTTTGCTGATTCTTGAATCGGCTACCAATATACCGTCTACCCTACGGCGATGAAAACTGTCAATAGCTGCTAATTCCTGCTCAAAATCTCGGTGTGAAGTACTTAACAACACACTCAAGCCCGCCGATCTCGCTACCTGTTCTATTCCTTCGACCACCTCCGCAAAAAAGGGATCTGCTATTGAAGTCACTACAACTCCAATGGTATTCGTGCGTTTATTTTGCAGGCTTTGAGCAACAGCATTAGGAACATAGTTCATTTCCCGCGCTATTTTCTTAATTTCCTCTCGTACCTGGGGGCTAATGAGAGAGTTATCTCGCAATGCGCGTGAAACCGTGGAATGAGAAACGCCTGCTCTTCGAGCAATATCTTCAATGGAAATTTTTCGTTTGCTCATTTGCTATACTTAAATTTTTCATGCACACGTGTGCATGATTGTATATTATACTAAAATTTAGTGAATGCGATCGACTACCAATTACAAATCCATGATCGTTATTTTAATGGGTGTTTCAGGAGTTGGCAAAACCACCATAGGAAAACTGCTAGCAGAGTCTTTACAGTGGGAATTTAGTGACGCCGATAATTTCCATTCTTTAGAGAATGTGGAGAAAATGCGACGCGGTATCCCCTTAAGTGACACCGATAGAAAACCTTGGTTGCAAGATTTGCAGGCAGCTATCAAACACTGGTTGCAAGACAATAAGAATATGGTGTTGGCTTGTTCTGCATTAAAAGACAGTTACCGCCAATTTCTGATCTTAGATAGCGAACGCACCAAACTCGTGTACCTCAAGGGGTCTTACCAGTTGATTCAACAGCGATTGCACGAGCGTCAAAATCATTACATGAGTGAAAAATTGCTAAACACTCAGTTTGAGACTCTAGAAGAGCCATCAGACGCTATACACGTGGAGGTGAGTGCGCCCCCTCAAGTCATTGTACAAAACATTAGAACGGCTTTGGGAATTTAGGCAATTTTTGTCCAAAGTCCAAACAGAGTGCGATCGCTCGTAAAAAAACTTAATGCACGCTTTTGCACACGTGTGCAAAAATAAAAATAAGCAAAAAACAGTTTATGCACACCTGTGCATTTTAATTAGAACTCGAAAGTGCATTTCACAAATGAACTTCAAAAGTAGCGAAGGTATGTCTCAAACTCTAAATAATTCCATCGAACTCTCTCAAAACAATCCCTTACATTCGTTAGAAGAATGGGAAGAAGATTTACTTAACCGCTATCCCGATCCGCATAGCATAGTTAAGGAAGGCAAAACGACTCAAGAGTATAGGAATTATGAAACCCCTACTAGAGATACAGTCAAAGAGTTCTATCGGTTAAATCACATTAACCAAACATATGACTTTGTCTTGCACCAAAAAGCAGAATTCCTGAAGTTTGATAACAAAGAAATGGCTGTTTGGGATGCAGTCGAATTTTTGAATCAATTAGTGGATGATTCAGATCCCGATACAGATTTAGATCAATTACAGCATTTGTTGCAAACCTCGGAAGCTATTCGCGCTGATGGTCATCCTGATTGGATGGTACTAACAGGCTTCTTGCACGATCTGGGTAAGGTTCTGTGTCTGTTTGGGGAACCTCAATGGGCTACTGTAGGCGATACCTATCCCGTTGGTTGTGCATTCTGCGATAAAATTGTTTTTTCTGAATTTTTTCAGGAGAATCCCGATTCCAATAACCCGAAATACAATACTAAATATGGTATTTACAAGCCTAATTGCGGGTTAAGTCAAGTCCATATGTCCTGGGGACATGATGAATATTTCTATCACATGATGAAACCCTATTTACCCGAACCTGCATTGTACATACTTCGCTATCATTCTTTTTATCCCCAACACCGAGAAAACGGTTACGAGCATTTGATGGATGAACGCGATCGCCAAATGTTTAAATGGGTGAAGTTATTCAATCCCTACGATTTGTATTCAAAAAATCCCAATCCTCCAAATTGGCAAGAACTCAAACCCTATTATGAAGATTTAGTGGCTAAGTATTTACCTGCAACATTAAAGTTTTAAACATCTGTCGGTAGCAGAAACAAGGATTAACAAATATGGAACATAAATCAGTTCGTTCCCTCAACAAATAGGTCATGATGCTGGGACTATATACGCGAGCGCTTGAGAAAAAGTTAGTTTTTGCTAAGATTTGTTTAATGTAACAATATATTAAAAAACTAGCTTTGGCACTTGAGTATAACAAGTCAGTGCATTTGACAAGTATAATTGGGTTAAGTCTGAAAACAAGGTAGAAGGATTTTCAGATTGAAAGCTGTACTACAAATTCGCAGCAACCAAAATTCCAATTGAAAAGGAAATATTTACCCATTGCGCTGTTAAATTTTGTGAATGCAATTTAAGGTTAGTCTGTAAAATTGTTAAATTAGACTCAATATGACAATTGCTGAATTGTCCCTAAGAGATGATTTATAAAGTGCAAATTCAGAATCTTTTAGGTTGAGTTGAGGAACGGGACCCAACAAGTATACGTTCGTGTTGGTTGACACTGTTGCTCAAACCAAACTACATTATAGATTTTGCAATTTAAAAGTTACTTTATAAATAACCTGTAAATACCCTGTTTGAAAGAAATAACATAGAGAAGGAATAGTCTTCTTGAGTTAGTGCAAGTCTTTCAAGAAAGGGAGTTTATTTTTGCACCTTTGTAGAAATAAACTCATAATAAATTCAAAGAAAATAAAAATTTACCAATTTTATAACACAAGCTACTACGGGCTTGAGTTAAAAGCAGTAACCAGTGAATGCAATTTGGATAAGACTCGATCTCCCCTAACCCCCTTAAAAAAGACGGCTAGAGGAGGATTTAAAGGGTTGGACATTGTTACCCAAACTGTATTGAGCGCTCGTTCGGCGTATCACACAGAGACGCTCTCGTCGCTGGCGCGACACGCTATGTGCTTTGCACATGCTACGCGATGCGAAGCTATACCCGTAAGGGCTATATGCTAACCCCAGTTGAACTCACCCGTGAGCAGTGACTGGTTTTGACATACCTCATTTAAATACAGATGAACGTGAAGAGAATTTCGCTCGCAGCTAGTCTATTAGGTCTCATTAGCAGTACCGTTATAGGCTGTACAAAAACCTCCCAAAATGCTGAAAGTGCTATAGATGGCTTCCAAAATAGCAGCAATGTTATAGAAATTAAGGATAGCCGCCAGGATGTCAAATTGCGATCGGTTGGCGTCAGCCTTGGAGACCTGGGTAATCCCTTCTTTGTAGCTATGGGGAGGGGGTCTGAGGCAGAAGTGAAGAAAATCGGAGGTGATAATGTCAAAATTAGTGTGGTTTCTAGTGGCTTTGACTTAAATCAGCAATTCAACCAAATAGAAAATTTCGTTGCTGCTGATACGGACGTAATTATCCTGAGTGCCGTTGATAATAGAGGAATTAAGGCAGCGATCGACAAAGCAAAACTTGCAGGAAAAATCGTCATTGCGGTAGATGCAGCCGTTGATGCAGATGTAGATGCTACTGTTAGCTCTAATAATTTACAAGCGGGAGAACTTGCTTGCCAGTATATTGGCGATCGCCTCAAAGGCAAAGGCAATGTGGTCATCCTGAATAGTATCCCGATGGACTCAGTCATTCAGCGAGTGAATGGTTGCGAGAAGGCATTATCCAAATATCCGGGTATCAAAATTCTCTCAAAAGACCAGAACGCAGAAGGGAGTAGGGATGGAGGGCTGAGAGTGATGAGCGATCTGCTAACTACCTTCCCCAAGATTGATGCTGTTTTTGCTACAAACGATCAAAGTGGAGTTGGAGCAGACTTGGCAGCCCAGCAGGCAAGACGCAAAGAATTTTTTATTGTTGGGGTTGATGGAGGACCGGATGCAGTCAAAGCAATGACGACCAAAGATAGTCTCTTTGTGGCAACGGCTGCTCAAGATCCAGCCGGAATGGCTCAAAAAGCTATTCGGGTAGGCAATGATATTCTGCGCGGGGAAAAACCTGAAATATCGACGATTCTGATTCCAGTGAAGTTGGTAACTCACGACAACCTAAGTAGCTATAAAGGTTGGTGAACCCAATTTTTGATTTGAGATTGGAAAGTTTAGGATTTAAACTTGAGGAGCAAAATGAATGTGAAAAGGATTGCAACTGTCGCTAGTGTATTAAGTATCATCAGTGGTGCTATTGTTGGCTGCACAAATACTTCTCCAAACGATAACACCTCTACTAACACCGATACCAACACTGCTACCAATGTCAGTATAAAAAGCCAAGATAGTGGAGATGCAAAATTACGAGCTGTTGGCGTCACTCTTGGTGATTTAAGTAACCCCTTCTTTGTTCTTATGGGGAAAGGTGCGGAGAAAGAAGCGAAGAAAATCGGAGGTAATGATGTCAAAGTGACTGTAGTATCCAGTGGCTACGATTTGAACCAGCAAACCAACCAAATCGAAAATTTCGTTGCTGCTGATACTGACATCATTATCTTGAATGCTGCTGATAGTAAAGGAATTACACCAGCAGTTGAGAAAGCAAGACAAGCAGGCAAGATCGTGATTGCAGTGGATACAGCCATTAGTGGAGAAGTGGATGCCACAGTGACTACCAATAATGTACAAGCCGGAGAAGTTGGTTGCCAATACATTGTCGATCGCCTCAAAGGCAAAGGTAATGTGGTCATCGTCAACGGTCCTCCAGTCGCCTCAGTGATCGATCGGGTCAATGGTTGCGAAAAGGTCTTGTCTAAATACCCCGGTATGAAAGTCCTCTCAAAAGATCAGAACGCCGAAGGAAGCAGGGATGGAGGGCTGAGAGTGATGAGCGATTTGCTAACAACCTTCCCCAAGATTGATGCTGTCTTTGCTATTAACGATCCGAGCGGTGTTGGCGTAGATCTCGCAGCCAGTCAAGCAAAACGCAAAGACTTTTTCATTGTTGGAGTTGATGGTGCGCCAGAAGCGATCGAAGCGATCGCATCTAAAAACAGTCTATATGCTGCAACTGCAACTCAAGATCCAAGAGGGATGACTCAAAAAGCGGTTGAGGTTGGCAACAACATCCTACATGGCAAAAAACCCAGCAATCCCAACATTTTAATTCCAGTCAAGCTCGTTACGCGAGAGAACGTCAGCAGCTACAAGGGCTGGTAAGACCATTTGGGATTTTCGGTAAAAATTATGTAACTTGTTTTTGCAAGGTCTGCTCATGACAACAAATACTGAAACCTTGTTTCCCCAAGCATCAACCACCACCCCTGTATTGGAAATGCAAGGGATTACAAAACGATTTAATGGTGTACCTGCTCTTCAAAACGTGAATCTCACGATTTATCCGGGAGAAGTTCACGCTCTTATGGGTGAGAACGGGGCGGGTAAAAGCACCTTGATGAAAATTCTAGCTGGGGCTTACATCGCTGATGAAGGAGAAATTCGCATCAACGGTCAACCCGTCAAAATTACAGATCCGGGTACAGCACGTAAGTCGGGTATTAATCTCATTTATCAAGAACTGAATGTTGCACCCAACTTAACCGTCGCTGAAAATATTTTTATGGGTAGCGAGTTGCGGAAGGGTCAGTTTTTAGACCGCAAAGGTATGCAACTAGAAGCACAGCAAGTGCTGGAAAGTTTGGGAGCCAGCTTTGCAGCCCGCGACGTAGTTGGTACTTTGTCTATCGCCGAACAGCAACAGGTAGAAATTGCACGGGCGTTGAAGGACAAAAGCCGCATTTTAGTGATGGATGAGCCAACAGCAGCACTGTCGGATCGCGAAACAGAGCGTTTGTTTGAGATTGTTCGCAAATTGCGGAATGACGGCATTGCGATTATCTACATCAGTCACCGCATGGAAGAAATATATGCCCTAGCTGACCGAATTAGCGTCCTGCGCGATGGTCAATACATTGGCAGTTTGACACGGGATGAAATTTCTCCACAGCGATTGGTGCAGATGATGGTGGGTCGCTCCATGCAAGACTTTTACGAGCATCAACGGCAAACCAATCCCGGTGCAGTCGTGCTAGAAGTTAGAAATATTAGTGACGGACGCAAGATTGAACCAGCTAGCTTTAAAATTCGTGCTGGAGAAATTCTCGGATTAGCAGGGTTAGTTGGTGCGGGGCGCACGGAAGTGTCTCGGCTCATTTTTGGTGCCGATCCTAAAGTCAGTGGTGAAGTTTTCCTAAACGGTAACAAATTGGAGATTCACAACCCAAGCGACGCTATTGCAGCCGGAATTGGTTACGTCCCGGAAGACCGCAAAGACCAGGGTTTATTTCTGGAAATGAGTTCCCGCAAAAATATTGCCCTCAACACGCTGCAGGAGGATGCAAAAGCTGGTGTTGTTAACTGGGGTTCAGTCAACAGGTTGGCAACAGAAGCAGTAGAAAACTTTAATATCCGGCTCGCTAATTTGGAAATCAGAGCAGTGGATCTTTCTGGTGGCAATCAGCAGAAGCTTTTGCTAGCGCGGTGGTTAGCTATTAAACCGAGAGTCATCATGTTAGACGAACCGACACGTGGTGTCGATATCGGTGCCAAAAGCGAAATTTACCGAATTATGAGCGAGTTAGCAGCACAGGGCGTGGCTATTTTAATGGTTTCGAGCGAACTACCGGAGATTGTCGGGATGAGCGATCGCGTCTTAGTGATGCGGGAAGGAAAGTTAGTGGGCGAACTTGATGGTAGCCCTGGGAAAGAAATTACCCAAGAAAACATTATGCACTATGCAACTGGAGCATCGGAGGTACTAGCATCATGAGTCAAACCTTAAGACCTGTTGATAATAAGGTGGGCAAGAATTCAACATCGCGCAAGCGCAAACCGATTAACACCCTGCTTGAGGTTGCAGGAATTCTGCCAATTTTATTACTGATTTGCATCTTATTTACAGTCGTTTCTCCGAACTTCCTGACAGTCGGTAATGTTGTCAATATCTTGCGTCAGGCATCAATTAATATTGTGCTGGCAACAGGAATGACGTTTGTGATTCTGACAGGAGGTATTGACCTTTCCGTTGGGTCAATATTGGCTGTTTCGGCTGTAGTTGCAGTGTTAGTATCGCTACTTCCTGCTTTAGGTTGGGCGGCGGTACCTGCTGGGTTGCTCACAGGATTGCTTTTAGGTTTAGTTAACGGTGCTCTCATCACCTTTTTAGATGTACCACCTTTTATTGTCACCTTGGGTTCGCTAACTGCTTTACGGGGTGCTGCCTTTTTGGTTGCCAACGGTACAACGGTAATTAATCGTGACATAAATTTTGCTTGGGTTGGTAATAACTACGTCGGTCCCCTTCCCTGGCTGGTTATTATTGCCCTGTTAACTGTAGCTGCAAGTTGGTTTGTCCTGCGACAAACTGTTTTGGGAGTACAAATCTATGCTGTTGGTGGTAACGAACGAGCAGCAAGACTGACAGGTATTAAAGTTAACAGAGTGTTGCTATTTGTTTACGGTGTGAGTGGGTTGCTAGCAGGTTTGGCAGGAATCATGAGTGCCAGCCGTCTTTATAGTGCCACTGGTATGTTAGGTCAAGGTTACGAGTTAGATGCGATCGCTGCTGTTATTTTAGGTGGCACTAGTTTTACAGGTGGTATTGGCACCATTGGCGGAACTCTTTTAGGTGCATTAATCATTGCTGTTCTCAACAACGGTTTAACCTTGTTGAACATGTCTTACTTCTGGCAACTTGTTGTCAAAGGACTGGTAATTATTGTGGCGGTGATGATCGATCGCCTCCGCAGACGTTCGAGACGATAGTAACAGCAAACAGTCATCAGTGACTGGTACTCTTCGGGTTCGTTCGCCAGTCACTAAGGCGCGGAAAAGCTGCCTGTAGCGCTGGACTTACCAGCGATCGGCTTCTCAAGTCTAACCCCAATTCTCTCCATCCCCCTATTTACTAGATACAACCATGTCCTCAACTACGACTCGTCGTAAAGCAAACACGTATTACGTTATTCTGATTGCTGGTGCTGCTGCCCTCGGCGGCTTTTTATTCGGTTTTGATACTGCTGTCATTAATGGTGCTGTTGCGGCTCTGACCAAAACTTTCAACGCTAGCAGTATAGAGACTGGTTTGGCAGTATCCTTAGCATTGTTAGGTTCTGCAATAGGAGCCTTTTATGCAGGGAAAATTGCCGATCGCTATGGTCGAGTCAAAGCAATGATAGTTGCTTCAATCTTGTTTACCATCAGTGCTATTGGCTCTGGGCTTCCCGTAGGTATATGGGATTTTACCTTTTGGCGCACAGTGGGTGGAGTTGCAGTCGGTATTGCTAGTGCGATCGCACCCGCTTACATTGCAGAGTGTTCTCCCACCCATTTGCGGGGAAGGTTGGGCTCTCTCCAACAACTGGCGATTGTCGTCGGTATTTTTATATCACTGTTATGCGATTACTTTATTGCCGTATCCGCAGGTTCAGCTGAATCGCCGTTTTTGTTTGGAATTGCCGCTTGGCGCTGGATGTTTTGGACAGAAATTCCTCCTGCCATCCTTTATGGTATGGCTGCTTTAACGATTCCCGAATCTCCTCGGTACTTGGTTGCTCAAGGAAGGGAACCAGAAGCTGCTAACGTTTTGACGAAAATTTTGGGCGGTAACGTATTTGCCAAAATCGAGGAAATTCGGCAAACAGTTCTTCGAGAACGGGAGCCTCAATTTTCTGACCTTTTTGGAAGAAGCGGCAGACTCCTGCCTATTGTTTGGATAGGAATAGGTTTGTCTGTATTCCAGCAATTTGTTGGTATTAATGTAATCTTTTATTATAGCAGTATTCTGTGGCGGGCAGTTGGTTTTTCGGAAAAAAATTCCCTTACCATCACGGTGATCACCGGAGCTGTAAATATTCTGACGACACTCATTGCGATCGCATTTGTAGATAAATTCGGCCGCAAGCCCTTGCTAGTTCTGGGCTCACTTGGTATGACAGTAACATTAGGAACAATGGCTGTCATTTTTGGAAATGCTCAAGTAGATCCTGCGGGTAACCCCACTCTCACTGGTTCAGCAGGGACTATAGCTCTCATAGCAGCGAACCTGTATGTCTTTTGCTTTGGTTTTTCCTGGG
Organism: Tolypothrix campylonemoides VB511288_2; assembly: GCF_045999855.1. NCBI lineage: Bacteria > Bacillati > Cyanobacteriota > Cyanophyceae > Nostocales > Tolypothrichaceae > Tolypothrix > Tolypothrix campylonemoides. The sequence continues at coordinate 80,877 of NZ_JBFPMW010000006.1, read as the reverse complement.
GTCCAGTTGTTTGGGTGCTGTTAGGAGAAATGTTTAATAACAAGATTCGAGCAGCTGCACTGTCCATTGCGGCTGCCATGCAATGGGTTGCCAATTTCGTTGTTTCCACAACATTTCCTCCCATATTGCAATACTTTGGGTTGGGTGCTGCCTATGGTCTGTATACAACTGCAGCAGCTATATCATTGTTTTTCGTTCTCTTCTTTATTAAGGAAACCAAGGGCATTGAGTTAGAAAGTATGTAATTTATAAGAGTTGCAAGATACCCAACTTCTTTAAGAAGTTGGGTATAGGAGATTTTACATTTCAGCGCATAGTTTGTTTTTAACTAATATAAATTAGGACGTTTTATGTTGAAATTTTTTTTATATAGTTTTCCGTTTATGCTGTTAATATGCCCTGCTGTCTGGGCAGCACCTCCAGAAGAGAATTCTAAAAACTTGCAAGGACAAGTCACTTCTGTTTCCGAACTTTCCGATGTCAAACCAACTGATTGGGCTTTTCAAGCATTGCAATCGCTAGTTGAACGCTACGGTTGCATTGCAGGTTACCCTAACTCCACTTATCGCGGTAACCGTGCTCTCAGTCGTTATGAGTTTGCAGCCGGGTTAAATACTTGCATGAACAGGATTTCTGAATTACTTGCAACCAGTACGAGCGAACTAGTGAGGAAGGAAGATCTGGCAGTGCTGCAAAAGTTGCAAACAGAATTTACGACAGAACTAACGACTTTACGCGGGCGGGTAGATGTACTTGAAGCACGCACGGCAACACTAGAAGCACAACAGTTTTCCACAACGACCAAATTAAATGCCCAAATTATTACTGCTATCAGCGATACTTTTGGTAATAGTGTAGGTGGTAATGGCGATCGCTCGGAAGCCTATTTTGCAGATCGGGGTCGTCTTAACTTTGAAAGCAGTTTTACGGGCAAAGATTTATTACGAGTTCGTCTGGAATTTGGCAACTTCTTAAATTCTAATGGTACAAGTCAAATTGCCTCAGCCACGGGTACGGGCATGACGCGCTTGAATTTTGACACTGATAGTAACAATGACCTGAGCATTCCTCACGTTCGTTATTACTTCCCGGTTAGTGACTCTCTTTCTTTTGTAGTTGGACCCACAGGTATAGGCTATACAGATATAACGGACACAGTCACTCCTGCCACGATCGCAGATGATGGTAACGGTGTCCCATCGCTATTTGGTCAATACAATCCTGTCTTCCGACGGGGTGGTGGTGGTGCAGCCGTTAACTGGAAGCTCACTAAAGACTTAACTCTGACACTAGGCTATTTGGCGAACAATCCCAATGTTCCATCTGACAAAAATGGGTTATTTAACGGTGGATACAATGCGCTCGCCCACTTAGTCTATTATGGCAAACAAGGTGCGGTTGGTGTTGCTTACTCTCACGGGTACAACCCCAGTAGAACAGTCAGTCTTATAGGTGGAACGGGTAGTGTCTTGGCAAATGCGCCCTTTGGAAACAACATAGCAACTTCCAACAACATAGTTGGGGCGCAAGGATACTATCGCTTTTCGCCCCATTTTCAGATCCACGCTTGGGGCGGATATATCTGGGCAAATGCGAAAAACTCGGGGTTCAGCGATATTTCCAATGGCACCGGCGGAACCGATTCACTTTTTGTAAGAAGTGGTGACAATGCCAATGCTTGGTATGGGGCAATTGGTATGTCCTTTCCAGATGTCGGAGGGAAAGGTAACCTTCCAGGAATCCTCTTTGGGTTACCACCACACGTTTCTAACAGCGATGTTCGTAAAGATAGCGATCGCGCTTACCACGTTGAAGCGTTCTACCGCTGGCGTTTAAATACCAATATCTCAGTCACTCCCGGTTTCTGGGTAGTTATTAACCCAGAAAATAACAGCGACAATGATACTCAATATGTGGGTGTGATTCGCACAACCTTTGATTTTTAAGTTGCTTAAGCTAACCTAAATCAGGGTTTTCACCCTGGCTTTTGCTTTATCAAACTCGAGATGTTTTCATCGCAACTGTTTGCTCTGTCGATCGTGGCAACGAATTAGCACGGATAGCGCGGAACATCCCGAATCGGCAGAGCCCCGCGCCAAATGCAAGCCGCATCAGAAGCAAGGTAGGTACTTCGCGCAGAGATTTTATGAAACCAGATAAACCAAAACGTACCAATCCCTCTGGGCGAGCCACTCCTTGCCAAATAGAATCCAGCCAAGAAGGAAGTGTTTGTACCGTCCAGTCTGCTGTCATCACTTCCCCCTCGACCAATCCCGTCGCTACTAAAAGCTCGGAAAAGCCTTCAATGCTGGAAAAAGCTGGATGAGACCACTGATCTAGAAGTTGTTTCATGACTGGTTTCTCCCAAAAATTGAGCGGGTTTTGGCGATCGTCTCTTTGATTCCAGTCAGCTAAAACCATAATTCCACCCGGTTTTAGCACCCGCATCAACTCTCTGGCAAAAATAGCTTTATTTGGCATATGCGGTCCGGCTTCAATCGACCAAACGACATCAAAACTAGCATCTGGGAAAGAAAGTGCCATGGCATCATCCACAAGAAACTTGACGTCAAGTTCCTGAGAAGTTAACTGCTGGGCGCGTTGGACTTGTTGGGGACTGATAGTAATACCTGTGACTGCAAATCCGTAATCCCGTGCCAAAATGCGACTGCTACCCCCAATTCCACAGCCAACATCTAAGACGGTAGTACCGGGGGGTAATTTGTCTAAACCTCCCCAACGTACCATTTCATGCACAAAGTCAGATTTAGCAGCTAGAAAATCCTTCCTTTGTGGGGGTGAACCATAATGACCTAAGTGGATGTGTTCGCCCCAGTAAAACTCCAGAATACCGTCTTCAGTCCATTGGTCATAGGAATTGGCTACGGATTTAGATGATTGATAACGTCTTGCAGTTATTAGATACAACGCGAGCAAGACCATCAGTAATGCAAGAAGAACTCCCAGCGTAGAAAAAAACCAATTCATGGAAATAACATCTTAATATTTATTTACAATTTTATCCTATTGCTCAACTAGAAGAATCTTAAATTGCTCTTAGTCATTGATTCGGAACCGAACAAGCAGTTTTTTTCAAATAAACGCTGAAATTGTTACAAGCCATTCTATCTAGGGAACTCTAACTGTGGTGGATACGGATGGAAATTCAGTGATGGCAGCTACCTCTGCTTGGTTAGATATAGTTAATGGGATTTTGACAGGTGGGATGTTGTTACTATTAGGGATAACACTCACGAACCTCGGTTGTGCCAACGCCCAAGTGAGTGCTGATGGCACTCTCAATACCACTGTTTCTCAAACTGGCAACAATCATTTCACCATCACCAATGGCAACAGGGTAGGCAATAATTTATTTCATAGTTTCGCTCAGTTTTCAGTTCCTACAGGAGGAACTGCAATTTTTGACAATACTAGTGATGTACAGAACATTTTCAGTCGTGTTACAGGGGGTCATGCTTCTAATATTGATGGATTAATTCGGGTAAATGGTGCTACCAATCTGTTCTTGCTGAATCCATCTGGTATCTTTTTCGGTCCCGGTGCTGAATTAAATATTGGTGGTTCTTTTTTAGGAACAACTGCCAATAGTATTAAGTTTGCCGATAATACACAGTTTAGTGCTGTTAATCCCTCAGCATCTCCTTTGTTAACAATTAGCGTCCCCATTGGTTTACAATTTGGGCAAGACGCAGGACCGATCGCGGTGAAAAATTTAGGTCATCGTTTGAAAGTTGGTAGTTTTGTTCTCGCTTATGACCCCGCGCAGAATCCGTCTGGATTAAGGGTAAATCCTGGTAAAACACTGGCGTTGCTAGGTAATAAAATTGACTTTTCCGGTGGTGTTCTCGGTGCTACCAACGGATCTATTGAACTCGGTAGTGTTGAGTTAGGAAGTGTTGGTCTGAACCAAACCACACAGGGTTGGACATTTGATTTTTCTAATGTAGAAAACTGGAACGACATCCAGTTGACTCAGCGATCGCTGCTAGATGGTACTGGTTTCGGTAGCAGTAAAATTCAACTCCAGGCTAAAAATATTGCCATCTCAGGTAACTCATTTGTGGGCACTCAAAACCTAGGTTCGCTAGCACAGGATCGGATTCAGGTCAATGCAACGGAATCTTTGAAAATTGCCGAAACAAGCTATTTAGCAAGTATAACTTTGAATACAGGTAAAGGAGCAGACATATCTGTCTCTACCCGACAACTACAACTTCAGAATGGCGGACAAATTACTAGTAGTACTTTAAGATCGGGTACAAGCGGTGATGTTATTATCCATGCATCTGAGTTTATCCAGAGTAATGGGTTTTCTTCAGACTTTTTTACTTCTTCAACAATTTCGTCAGGCTCCTTAGGTTCCGGTAAAACAGGAGATATTCATCTACTAACCCAAAAACTGAGCGTGACTAACAGCGCTAGTATTCAAACATATACATATGGCTCGGGGAACGGTGGCGATCTTTACCTTAATGTTTCCGATTCAATTAACCTTGTTGGGAACAATGCTGTGACCTCCGTACTCAGTAGTGTAGGCTCATCAACATTCGGTACTGGCAATGCTGGTAACGCGATCGTCACAACTGCAAAATTGACTGTGGACAATGGGGGTACTTTTGGCTCTTTGACTCTTGGTGCGGGTAATGCTGGTAACCTGAGCGTCATAGCCTCAGACTCGATTGAGGTACGCGGTGCAGCACCAAGTGGCAACGTGACAAGTAGCCTTGGGGCTTACGGACTTATTTTGAGTTCAAAGACTCGGGCTTTGCTTAATATCACAACTCCCCTCAGTGGAAATGCGGGTACAGTTATACTGACAACACCGGAATTGCGAGTTTCAGATCGAGGAAATGTAGCAGTTAGAAATGATGGTACAGGCAATGCAGGTAATCTTGAGATTAATGCAGATCGGGTCATTCTCACAAAGCAAGGTACGATTACTGCTGCTACGCAATTTGGCAATGGCGGAAATCTACTTCTCAATGTTCAAAAAACTTTACTCATGCGTGGTAACAGCAAACTTTCAGCAGAAGCAAGGGAAGGAGGTAACGGGGGCAATATTACGCTCAATGCTCCTTTTATTGTGGCAGTTCCTAAAGAAAATAGTGATATTGTTGCCAATGCTGTACGCGGACGCGGTGGCAACATTCTAGTCACCACTCAAGGATTACTGGGGCTAAAGTTTCGTCCCCAACTGACTTCTGAAAGTGACATCACCGCCAGTTCCGAATTTGGATTGAGCGGTACAGTTCAAATTAATACCATCGGCATCGCTCCAAATACTGCTGTCGTAGAATTGCCAGCAAACGTAGTCGATCCATCTCAGCAAATTGCCACAGATTGTGCAGGTTCTCAAAGCAGTCGCTTTGTGGCAACAGGACGTGGTGGTATACCGCAAAATCCCAATCAACAACTAAGCAGCGATCGCACTTGGGATGATACACGCGATCTGTCTGCTTACCGAAAAACAACTGATGTTGCTCTCCAAACGCCCCTATTTCCAGAACTGCTTGTAGAAGCTACAACTTGGCATCGCAATGCCAACGGAGAGTTGGAGTTAATTGCACCGCCATCTCTCACTCACACACAAAAATTGCTGACCTGTGCTGATATTGTCAAACAACACTAGTACATAAAAGCTCGTGTTAAAAGCCATTCTATTTGGGGAACTCTAACCATACACAGGTACGGAAAAAATTAACTGATGAAAGTTACCTCTGTTCGATTGAGTTGCGTCAAGAGAATAATAACAACTGGGGTGCTATTACCATTGGGGATAATGTTCCCCGACATTAGATATGTTAACGCTCAAGTCAGTTCTGATGGTACTCTCAACACCAGTGTTTCCCAAAGCGGCGATCGCTTCATTATCACTAACGGCAGTGCTACAGGCAGCAACCTGTTTCACAGCTTTCGTCAATTTTCCGTTCCCACAGGTGGTTCAGCCACCTTTGATTTAGCCAATACGCCCAACATTTCCACCATCTTCAGTCGCGTCACCTCTGGCAGTATTTCTCAGATTGATGGCTTAATTGAGACCATTAACAGCAATCATCCCGTGAGTCTGTTTTTAATCAATCCTAGTGGAATTATTTTTGGAGCGAATGCAAAACTCAATATTGGCGGCTCATTCATTGGTACAACGGCAAGTAGCATTAAATTTGCCGATGGCATGGAGTTGAAAGCCACTGAGGCAATGGCACCTCCTATGCTGACGGTGAGCGTACCCATTGGCTTGCAGTTTGGTCCAAACTCAGGTGCCATCTCCGTTCAAAATGCCAGCCCTTCCCTTTCGGAAACTTCACCAGGCATCACCCCGATGCCTGGAAAGACACTCGCTTTGCTGGGAAATGGCATTGATTTAGCAGGAGGCATTTTAAAAACCGTAGATGGTTTGATTGAACTTAGAAGTGTTCGCTCGGGACAAATTAACCTTCAAGAAGCATCTGTTGGGTGGGCATTTGATTATGCCGGTGTTGGGGAAGGACTGAGCGATATCTACTTGAGCGAGCAGGCAAAAGTATCGGGCTTTGGATTTGGAAGTAGTACAATCCAAATGCATGGCAGAAATATCAGCATTGTGGAAGGTTCAACTGTGACTACTCAAAATCAAGGTAGTTTTTCATCAGATCGAATTGCGATTCATGCCACTGAGTTGTTCAGTCTTGAAGGCACAAATCCACAAGGAAAACGCAGCCAAGTGACAAGCAGCACTATTGGCATGGGGAAGGGAGGAGATATTACAATCTCAACCGGACAACTCTTACTGCGGGATGGGGCCCAAATCCTTGCTCAAAACTCGAGTTCGGGGCAGGGTGGGAATATCGTGGTGAGGGCTGCCGAGTTTATCTCAGCAAATGGACTTAACCCTGTCAATCCTTTAGAAAGTACATCAATTCTGACAGGCACACTTGGTTCGGGAAAAGCAGGAAATGTGGCTCTTTCAACCCAAAAACTCATAGTTGCTAACGGCGCTGCTATTGGGTCACTTACTGGCACAACTGCCGATAGTGGCGATGTCCAGATTAATGCCTCAGACTCGATAGATGTTGTTGGAATTAACAACATTACATTTCTTCCTACCTTTGTGGCATCATTAACAGTAGTACGTGGAAATGCCGGTAATCTGACGATTTCAACAGCGCGACTCACAGTTAGAGATGGCAGCTTAATTTCTTCTTTGACTAGCGCAACAGGAAATGCCGGTCATGTCAAAATCGTAGCATCAGAGTTTATTGATATAAACGGTGCTTCACCGGATGGCTTTCTCACTAGCAGCATTGGTTCTAATGCAGTACGCTTTCATCCTATCACCCGTACAACTTATAACCTAACGGAATTGCCCAAAGGGAATGCTGGAGGTGTATTCCTCATAACGCCACAACTGCGCGTTAAGGATCGAGCCGAGGTGGGGGTCAGAAATGACGGTACGGGCAATGCAGGGAATTTAGAGATCTATGCAGATTCAGTTGTCCTAAACAATCGAGGAGCAATTTCTGCCGCCACCCAATCTGGAAACGGCGGCAACTTACTTCTGAATGCTCAACAATTGTTGCTGATTGACGGGAATAGCAAAATTTCTGTGGAAGCAAAGGGAACTGGAGATGGTGGCAATATCGCGATAAACGCTCCGGTGGTTGTCGGTTTCAACAACAGCGATATTGTTGCTAATGCCATACAAGGTAGAGGCGGCAATATCCAAATTACCACACAAGGAATTTTTGGATTGAAGTTCCGTTCCCAACTGACTCCTGAGAATGATATCACTGCGAGTTCCCAATCTGGGGTGAGCGGTACAGTGCAAATTAATACCATCGGTATTGCTCCAAACACTGCTGTCGTAGAACTGCCAGCAAACGTAGTCGATCCATCTCAGCAAATTGCCACAGGTTGTGCGGGTTCTCAAAGCAATCGCTTTGTGGCAACAGGACGCGGTGGTATACCGCAAAGCCCCATTATGCAAACAGTAGGAGAGCGCACTTGGGATGATACACGCGATTTGTCTGCTTACCGACAAACAAATAAGGTGACAGCCCAAACTCCCCCGTTACCGGAGGTTCTCGTTGAAGCGACTTCCTGGCATCGCAATGCCAAAGGCGAGTTGGAGTTAATTGCACCGCCATCTCTCGCTCCCAAACAACAATTGCTAACCTGCGCTGATATTGTCAAACAACACTAGCACGCAAAAGCTCGTGTTAAAAGTTATTCCATTTGGGGAACTCTAGCCATACACAGGTACGGAAAAAATTAACTGATGAAAGCTGCCTCTGTTCGATTGGGTTTGGTCAAGAGAATAATAACAACTGGGGTGCTATTACCATTGGGGATAATGCTCTTCGATCTTGGATGCGCCAAAGCTCAAGTTAGTTCTGATGGTACTCTCAACACCAGTGTTTCTCAAAATGGCGATCGCTTCATTATCACTAACGGCACTGCTACAGGCAGCAACCTGTTTCACAGCTTTCGTCAATTTTCCGTTCCCACAGGTGGTTCAGCCACCTTTGATTTAGCCAATACGCCCAACATTTCCACCATCTTCAGTCGCGTCACCTCTGGCAGTATTTCTCAGATTGATGGCTTAATTGAGACCATTAACAGCAATCATCCCGTGAGTCTGTTTTTAATCAATCCTAGTGGAATTATTTTTGGAGCGAATGCAAAACTCAATATTGGCGGCTCATTCATTGGTACAACGGCAAGTAGCATTAAATTTGCCGATGGCGTAGAGTTGAAAGCCACTGAGGCAATGGTACCTCCCCTGCTGACGCTGAGCGTACCCATCGGCTTGCAGTTTGGTCCAAACTCAGGTGCCATCTCCGTTCAAAACACGAGCCATTCTCCCTCGGAAACTTCACCAGGCATAGGGGTGATGGCTGGAAAGACACTCGCTTTGCTGGGAAATGGCATTGACTTAGCAGGAGGCATTTTAAAAACCGTGGATGGCTCCATTGAACTTGGCAGCGTTCGCTCGGGACAAGTTGATCTTCAGGAAGTATCCCTTGGGTGGGCATTTGATTACTCTAACGTTGGGGAGGAACTGAGCGACATCCACTTGAGTAGGCAAGCACAAGTCTCTGGGTTGGGATTTGGAAGTAGTGCAATCCAAATGCATGGCAGAAATATCAGCATTGTGGAAGGTTCGGCTGTGACTACTCAAAATCTCGGTTCTCTCTCATCTGACCGGATTGCGATTCATGCTACTGAATTGTTCAGTCTTGAAGGCACAAACCCACAAGGAACTATACGCAACCAAGTGGCAAGCAGCGCTCTTGGTTTGGGGAAGGGAGGAGATATTACAATCTCGACCGGACAACTCTTGCTACGAGGTGGAGCCCAAATCACGACTCAAAGCGTTAGTTCGGGGCAGGGTGGGAATATCGTAGTGAAGGTCTCCGAGTCAATCTTAGCGAGTGGATTTAACCCTATCAATCCTTCAGCAAGTACATCAATTTTGACAAACTCAGCTGGTTCTGGAAAAGCAGGAAATGTGGCTCTTTCAACCCAAAAACTCATAGTTGCTAACGGCGCTACTATTGGATCGACTACTTTCACAACTGGCGATAGTGGGGCTGTCCAAATTGATGCTTCAGACTCGATCGATGTTTCTGGAATTAACAACATTACATTTCTCCCTAGCATTGTAGCTTCATCAACAATAGGATATGGGAATGCAGGTAGTCTGACGATCTCAACGGCGCGACTTATCGTTAGAGAAGGAGGTTTAGTTTCTTCTTCGACTGGCGCAATAGGAAATGCTGGTAACGTTAAGATTACAGCATCAGAGTTTATTGACGTAAATGGTGCATCGTCGCACAGCTTTCTCACTAGCAGCATTGGTTCTAATGCACTCCGCCTCGATCCTGTTACCCGTAAAATTTATAACCTACCCGAAATTCCCAATGGGAATGCTGGAGGTGTAGTCCTCATAACGCCACAATTGCATATTACGGATCGAGCCGAGGTAGGAGTAAAAAATGATGGTACGGGCCACGCAGGGAATTTCGAGATTTATGCAGATTCGATTGTCCTGAACAATCGAGGAGCAATTTCCGCCGCCACCCAATCTGGAAACGGTGGCAACCTACTTCTGAATGCTCGACAACTGTTGCTTATCGATGGGAATAGCAAAATTTCTGTGGAAGCAAAGGGGGCTGGTGATGGTGGCAATATCTCGATGAACACTCCCGTCGTTGTCGGTTACAACAACAGCGATATTATTGCAAATGCCATACAAGGCAGAGGCGGCAATATCCAAATTACCACACAGGGAATTTTTGGATTGAAGTTCCGTCCCCAATTAACTTCTGAGAATGACATCACCGCCAGTTCCCAATCTGGGGTAAGCGGTACGGTTCAAATTAATACCATCGGCATCACTCCAAATATTGCTGTTGTAGAATTGCCAGCAAACGTAGTCGATCCCTCTCAACAAATTGCAAGTGGCTGTGCGGGTTCTCAAAGCAGTCGCTTTGTGGCAACAGGACGCGGTGGCATACCGCAAAATCCCAATCAACAACTAAGCAGCGATCGCACTTGGGATGATATACGCGATTTGTCTGCTTACCGCCAAACTCGTGAGGTGACAGCCCAAATTCCCCCATTACCGGCGGTTCTCGTCGAAGCGACTTCCTGGCATCGCAACGCCGAAGGAAAAATTGAGTTAGTTGCACCGCCATCTCTTGCTCCCAAACAACCATTGCTGACCTGCGCTGACATTGTCAAACAACATTAGCACGCAAAAGCTCGTGTTAAAAGTTACTTCATTTAGGGAATCATAACTATGTACAAGTATTAAGAAAAATTAACTGATGAAAGCTGCCTCTGTTCGATTGAGTTGCGTCAAGAGAATAATAACAACTGGGGTGCTATTACCATTGGGGATAATGTTCCCCGACATTAGATATGTTAACGCTCAAGTCAGTTCTGATGGTACTCTCAACACCAGTGTTTCCCAAAGCGGCGATCGCTTCATTATCACTAACGGCAGTGCTACAGGCAGCAACCTGTTTCACAGCTTTCGTCAATTTTCCGTTCCCACAGGTGGTTCAGCCACCTTTGATTTAGCCAATACGCCCAACATTTCCACCATCTTCAGTCGCGTCACCTCTGGCAGTATTTCTCAGATTGACGGTTTAATTGAGACCATCAACGGCAATCGTCCCGTAAGTCTGTTTTTAATCAATCCCAGTGGAATTGTTTTTGGAGCAAATGCAAAACTCAATATTAGCGGCTCATTCATTGGTACAACGGCAACGAGCATTCAATTTGCTGATGGTGTGGAGTTGAAGGCAACTGAGGCGATGACACCCCCCATACTAACGGTAAGCGTACCCATAGGCTTGCAGTTTGGTCCAAACTCAGGTGCCATCTCCGTTCAAAATGCCAGCCCTTCCCTTTCGGAAAGTTCATCAGGCATAGGGGTGATGCCTGGAAAGACACTCGCTTTGCTGGGAAATGGCATTGATTTAGCGGGAGGCATTTTAAAAACCGTAGATGGCTCTATTGAACTTGGCAGCGTTCGCTCGGGACAAGTTAACCTTCAAGAAGCATCTGTTGGGTGGGCATTTGATTACTCCAACGTTGGGGAAGGACTGAGCGATCTCCACTTGAGTGAGCAAGCACAAGTCTCTGGGTTGGGATTTGGAAGTAGTGCAATTCAAATGCATGGCAGAAATATCAGCATTGTGGAAGGTTCGGCTGTGACCACTCAAAATCTCGGTTCTCGCTCATCAGATCGGATTGCGATTCATGCCACTGAGTTGTTCAGTCTTGAAGGCACAAACCCACAAGGAACTATACGCAGCCAAGTGGCAAGCAGCGCTCTTGGTTTGGGGAAGGGCGGAGATATTAGCGTTTTGACCAGACAACTCTTGCTACGAGGTGGAGCCCAAATCGCAACTCAAAGCGTTAGTTCGGGGCAGGGTGGGAATATCCTGGTGAGGGCTGTCGAGTTTATCTCAGCAAATGGACTTAACCCTGTCAATCCTTTAGAAAGTACATCAATTGCCACAACCTCAGCTGGTTCGGGAAAAGCAGGAAATGTCACTGTTTCAACCCAAAAACTCATGGTTGCTAACGGCGCTGGTATTGGGTCACTTACTAGCTCAACTGCCGATAGTGGCGATGTGCAGATTGATGCCTCAGACTCGATCGATGTTTCTGGAATTAATAACATTACATTTCTCCCTACCTTTGTAGCTTCATCAACAATAGGATATGGTAGTGCGGGTAATCTAAGCATTTCTACGGCACAACTCACAGTTAGAGATGGCGGCTTGGTTTCTTCTTTGACTAGCGCGATAGGAAATGCTGGCAATGTCAAGATTATCGCCTCAGACTTTATTGACGTAAACGGTGCATCACCAAATAATTTTGTCCACAGCAGCATTGGTTCTAGTGCAATACGCCTCGAATCTATCGATCCTGTCACCCGTGCAACTTATAACCTACCCGAAATTCCCAATGGAAATGCTGGAGGTGTAGTCCTGGTGACGCCACAACTGCGCGTTAAGGATGGATCTGAGGTGGGGGTCAGAAATGACGGTACGGGCAATGCAGGGAATTTCGAGATTTATGCAGATTCGATTGTCCTGAACAATCGAGGAGGGATTTCCGCCGCGACGCAATCTGGAACCGGCGGCAACCTACTTCTGAATGCTCGACAACTGTTGCTGATTGACGGGAATAGCAAAATTTCTGTGGAAGCAAAGGGAACTGGAGATGGTGGCAATATCGCGATAAACGCTCCGGTGGTTGTCGGTTTCAACAACAGCGATATTGTTGCTAATGCCATACAAGGTAGAGGCGGCAATATCCAAATTACCACACAAGGAATTTTTGGATTGAAGTTCCGTTCCCAACTGACTCCTGAGAATGATATCACTGCGAGTTCCCAATCTGGGGTGAGCGGTACAGTGCAAATTAATACCATCGGTATTGCTCCAAACACTGCTGTCGTAGAACTGCCAGCAAACGTAGTCGATCCATCTCAGCAAATTGCCACAGGTTGTGCGGGTTCTCAAAGCAATCGCTTTGTGGCAACAGGACGCGGTGGCATACCGCAAAATCCCAATCAACAAGCAATAAGCGATCGCACCTGGGATGATACACGCGATTTGTCTGCTTACCAAAAAACTCGTGACGTTGTTGTCCAAACGCCCCTATCTCCAGAACTGCTTGTAGAAGCCACAACTTGGCATCGCAATACCAAAGGAGAGTTGGAGTTAATTGCACCGCCATCTCTCGGTGGCGAACAACAATTGCTAACCTGCGCTGATATTGTCAAACAACACTAGTACATAAAAGCTCGTGTTAAAAGTTATTCCATTTAGGGAATCATAACTATGTACAAGTATGGGAAAACAATTGATGAAAGCCACCTCTGTTCCATTAAGTTGCATCAAAAGGATGACAATAGCACAAATTATTCAAACTCAATCTCGTGAATGACTTATGCTTTTCCAAATGAAACGGTATCGTTGGCTATATATCAGTCTAAGCACTTTGAGCTTGTGTTTGGCAGTCACCATTATGCCTGCAAAAGCATCGTTACCAGTATTAACAACCTCTAACTTTAATGCGCCATCACTTATTTCCGCATCGTTTTCCCAGCCCAGTAACTTGCTAGAACAAGGAAGGAACTTCTACCGCTTGGGACGCTTTGCAGAAGCACTGACAGCTTGGCAAACAGCTGCACAGCAGTACAATATTCAAGGCGATCGCCTTAACGTTGCTCTCAGCTTGAGTTACCTCTCATTAGCACAACAAGAACTCAATCAGTGGGAAGCCGCCCGCCAATCTATTGAGCAAAGCCTAAAACTGTTGCAAGCAGCTACACCTCCTGCTGATGCAATTCTCTGGGCGCAAGCACTCAACACTCAAGCCAATTTGCAACTGCACGTTGGCAAAGCCGAAATTGCTCTTGAAACTTGGCAACAAGCTCAAAAATTTTACGAGCAAGCAGGCGATACGATGGGAAGCTTGGGGAGCCAGATCAATCAAGCACAAGCTTTACAAAGTTTAGGATTTTACCGTCGCTCCAAACAGCAATTAGAGGCGATCTCCCAAAAGCTTAAAGCGATGCCAAATTCTGAAATCAAAGTCAGTGGGTTGCGCTCCCTTGGCTTAACCCTGCAAACGATCGGCGATCTTAAAAGTCAAGAGGTTTTGGAGGAAAGTTTAGAGATTGCTCGCAAAATAGAAGCCAAACCCCACTTAAGTTCTATCCTTCTAAGCTTGGGAAAAAATGCTGTAGACTTGCAAGATCCTAACGCAGCACTGGATTATTTTGAACAGGCAGAACAAGTCGCTACCAACCCAGGCGATCGGTTGCAAGCAAGTTTAGCTCGTTTTAAACTTTTCCTCAACCACAATAAACCCGAGCTTGCAGCCCCACTTGCACCTCAACTGTTACAACAATTTCAGACACTTCCCACCAGTCACAGTTCTCTTTACGCTGCTATCAATTTTGTTGCTACCCTCAACGGGGGTGAAAGCCCTTCCCAAATTTTACCACTTAAAGACCAGGCGCAACTCATGGCGGCCACAGTTCAATCTGCACGCCAGATTCAAGATGCTCGCGCAGAAGCTTATGCACTGCATCAATGGGGTCAACTCTATCGTCAGATGCAGCAGTGGTCAGAAGCAAAGCAACTCGCTCAACAATCCCTCAATATTGCTCGTCAACTCCAAGCTGAAGATATCATTGCTCAATCAGCTTGGCAGGTAGGACAATTACACAAGCAACAAGGCGAACGAATTCAAGCAATTAGCGCCTATACCGAAGCGGTGAGAGCACTCAAAGCATTGCGGGGAGATTTGGTTGCTGTCAACGCTGATGTCCAGTTCTCTTTCCGCAAAAGTGTGGAGCCCGTATACCGAGAACTAGTTGGTTTACTCCTAGATGGACAACCGAGTCAAGCAGCACTAGTACAAGCCCGTGAATTGATTGAGTCTCTCCAACTTGCAGAACTTGATAACTACTTCAGGGAAGCGTGTTTAGATAAAGTCCAGCAAATTGACCGGGTTGACCCTACAGCCACAATCGTTTATCCCATTATCTTATCCGATCGGCTAGCACTGATTCTCTCAAATGCCGGACAACCACTTCGTTATTATGTCATTCACAAATCTCAAGCAGAAATTGAACAAACTATAAGTAAATTATTACTTTTTTTCAATCCAGTCTCAGATTCCCAAGAGCGGAAGCGGTTATCCCAACAAGTTTATGATTGGTTGATTAAACCGTTGGAAGTGGATCGAGCCCTTCAGGAGACGAAAACATTAGTGTTTGTTTTAGATGGTCAATTACGGAATATTCCAATAGCAGCTTTGTATGATGGCAAACAGTACCTCATTGAAAAGTATGCTGTTGCAATCTCGCCAGGATTGCAATTGATGGCGGCGCGATCGCTCCAGTTTCAAAACATCAAAGCCCTCGTAGGCGGTATCAGCCAATCTCGCGCTGGTTTTAGTGCTTTACCTGATGTGGAATTGGAACTCAAACATATTTCAAAGGCTGTACCATCTTCCGTTTTGTTGAATCAAGAGTTTACCAGCCAAGCTCTTGCCGCTCGGATGAGATCTAGTAACGCTGATGTTGTCCACTTAGCAACTCATGCACAGTTTAGCTCTCGCCTTGAAAATACATACTTAGTGACTTGGGATGGACAAATCAATATTAAAGATCTGTCAGAACTTTTAAAAAATCAGGGTAGCAATTCATCGAAAATTATTGAGTTATTAGTGTTAAGCGCTTGTGATACAGCAACAGGAGACGATCGCGCCGTCCTTGGAATTGCGGGTTTGGCTGTCAAATCTGGTGCCCGCTCAACCATTGCAACCCTATGGCCTGTCAAAGATAAAGCAGCTGCCATGCTCATGACTCGCTTCTACGATCGACTCAAACAACCCAGAATCTCCAAAGCTGAGGCATTACGCCAAGCACAAATGGATTTAATTCGCCAAACTGATTTCTTCGATCCGTTCTTTTGGTCTGCTTTCGTTTTAGTTGGCAATTGGTCTTAAATACGTACAATTACTGAGTTAATTTGAAAAAATAAAGACATTTTTTATGGAGTTTTAGTTAAGGGTAGTTTATACTGCTAATAATCTGCCACATTAATTTTGGTAGATTGCAAGCTCCCTGATTTTTTAAGGGTTAATCAATCGCGAATGGGGTTTAAGACCTTCCATCTAGTACTCTCATGTTTCTTGTTCCCCTCCTCTAGCTGGGAATATAGAGTATGAGATTCTGGCTCTCGTAGCAAATCACAAAAGGCGGGGCCCAAGGTGAAGGTACTTCGAGGCTCTGCTTCGGAATGAGGTGAGGGTCTGACTCATCATTCAATTTTAACGTATCTTTTATTACAAACAAAAAACGAGGTAGAAAATAGTGAAATCTTGGTATTTGATTAGTGTATTAAGCATTATTGCTCTAATCGCTAGCAATGCATGGACGAGCGCCCGTGCTATCACATTTACACCACCCCCTAACAATGGCGCTCCCAGACAAGCAACAGGAGGGGCTTCTCGTGGCAATCTCTTTACTCCCGTGTCTGGAAATGGCGCTCCCAGACAAGCAACGGGAGGGGCTTCTCGTGGCAATCTCTTTACTCCCGTGTCTGGAAATGGGGCTCCCAAACAAGCAACGGGAGGGGCTTCTCGTGGCAATCTCTTTACTCCCGTGTCTGGAAATGGGGCTCCCAAACAAGCAACGGGAGGGGCTTCTCGTGTTGGAAATTCTAACGTAAATCCTTTGATAGAGGCAGAAACCCCAGCAGCACTCATCGCTCTGTTACCCCAAACTTTTTATGGCACAACGGTGTCCGAACGCCCTACAATTTTGGTTTATTTGCCTCCTTCTAATGCAGAAGAAGCTGTATTCAGCCTGAAAGATGAAGCTGGCAATACGCAGTATCAGATGACTATTCCAGTGGCTGGAAAAATTGGAGTCATTGCTGTTAAATTGCCAGTTCACGCACCTGCTTTAGCCGTTGGAAAAAATTACCAATGGTTCTTGGCACTTAAAGTGGATGGACAACTCAGCCCAAGTACACCTTATGTCGATGGTTGGATACAACGTATTCAACCTAACGTTGAGTTAGCAACTGCAATGCAACAAAAAGATGCTTTCAAGCAGGCTGCTGCTTTTGGGAAAAACGGTGTTTGGTATGACTGTATAGCAACACTTGCTACTCTACACACTGCCCAACCTGCGAATGGAACCCTTGCCAAGCAATGGGCAGAACTTCTTTCCTCGGTTAGCTTAAAGGAAATTGCGACAGTTCCCGTTATTATTGACTAACTTATACAGGTGTTGGTGAAGTTAAGCTTTACCAATGCCAACTGCTGATATTAATGATATATATGGCGCAAATATGTGGCGCAAATTTCAAGCTTTTATCCAACGAACTCGCAGTATTTTGATTATTACTCCCAGTGTTACCCTAACAGTTCTGGTTGGGCAATCGCTGGGATTGTTCAATTTGCCTGAGTGGAAACTTCGGGATGAATGGGTTCGCCTACGCCAGGTGATGCCAATACAAGAGACAATAGCTAATGAAATTGTTGTTGTTACCATTGATGAACGTGATATCCAATCGGTGGGTAAATGGCCAATTCCAGATTGGGCACTGGCACAATTACTTGCAAAAATTCGGGCGCAACAACCCAGAGCTATTGGCTTGGATCTCTATCGGGATCTGCCAGAAGGAAAAGGGTACGAGCAACTGGTACAAATTTTCCGCACCACTCCTAACTTGTTTGGGGTCGAGAAAATTACTGGTGAACGAGTCAACCCTCCTCCAGAACTGAAAAAGCGCGATCGAGTCGGATTTGCAGATTTAGTTCTGGATGGAGATCGTCAGGTACGTCGTGCTCTCCTGACAGCAAAAGATGCAAAAGAGCAAGATACTCTTAAAGCAGGACTGGCAACTCGTGTGGCGCTACAGTATCTTGAAGCCGAAGGAATTGCATTAGAAAGCATTGACCCCCAGCAGCAAAAGTTTCGATTGGGTAAAGCGGTTTACTCACCACTTAAGAATCAAGAAGCCGGTTATCCAGAGATTGAGTTAGGCGGCTATCAAATTCTACTCAACTGGTACGGTTCGGAAACAGCTTTTCACACAGTGACTCTACGCGATGTATTAGCAGGGAAACTTCCAGCAAATTTAATACGCGATCGTATGGTATTTATTGGTTCAGTCGCTGCGAGTACCAATGATTTCTTCAGCACGCCCTTTAGTTCTTCCTTCATATCTGCCCAAAAACCTACACCCGGTGTTGTTGTTCACGCCAATATTGCTTACCAGCTAGTGCAAGGGGCAAAAGTAGGAAACACAAATCTCCATGGGGTTTCTGGCATTTTTCTACCGCTCTGGATTGTGTTTTGGTCTACCGTCGGTTCTACAGGGAGTTGGTACTTAGCTAGCGTGCGTACCGGTCGGCGAATTCCAGGTGGCAAAATTCTTTGGGCTACTGTACTCATTTGTGTGGCATATATGGCAAGTGCCTGCGGTATATTTTTGAATGGAGTGTTGATTCCAGTATCACCTGTTTTAGCTGCATTTATCAGCAGTGTAATCGCAACAACAAATGCTTATAAACAAAGGAAACTAGAAGAAACAAATCGCCAACTAGAAATTGCTAACAATCAACTATCAGATTATTCCAAAACCTTAGAGATCAAAGTCGAAGAGCGAACTCACGAACTGTTTGAGGCAAAGCTAGCTGCTGATGCTGCTAACCAAGCAAAAAGTGAGTTCCTAGCAAATATGAGCCACGAACTTCGCACACCGCTGAATGGCATCCTTGGATATGCACAACTGTTAGAGCGATCGCCAAATCTCACAGACAAAAGTCGGGAAGGAATCAGCATTATCCACCAGTGTGGCTCGCACCTGTTGATGCTGATCAACGATATTCTCGATCTCTCGAAAATAGAAGCTCGCAAACTAGAATTGGTGACAACAAACGTACATTTACTGACCTTTCTGCATAGTGTGACCGAGATTTGCAGTATCCGAGCCAAACAGAAAGGAATTGCGTTTAACGTTTTCATTAGCGATCGCCTACCATCTGCCATTCAAACAGATGAAAAGCGATTGCGGCAAGTGTTAATTAATTTACTAGGCAATGCTGTCAAATTCACAGATACTGGTAGCGTTACATTTAAAGTAAATGCGATCGCTCACCAGTGTCAACAATTGACAGGTGACACCGGACAAATAACACATCAAACAATTCGCTTCCAAATTGAAGATACGGGTATCGGGATGTCGCCAAAACAACTGGAGAAAATCTTCTTGCCTTTTGAACAAGTAGGCGACAGTGGCAAGCGAGCTGAGGGGACTGGTTTGGGATTGACTATCAGTCAAAGAATTGTGGCATTGATGGGAAGCCAAATTCAAGTACAAAGTCGTCTGGGTGAGGGGAGCGTGTTTTGGCTGGATTTAACAGTACCGCTTTCCCATGATTGGGATGCAAGAGTTGCGCCACTCAATCGGCAAATTATTGGAATTCAGAATAGTGAACCTCAGATTCTGATTATTGATGATGATGACAAGCACCGTTCCATGTTGATGGGTGTGTTGCAAGAAATTGGCTGTCGAACCTTGGAAGCAACTGATGGCAAACAAGGACTCCAGATGGTTGCCAAATACAAACCTGATGCGATTTTGCTTGATTTAGCCATGCCTCATATGGATGGTTTTGAGTTTATGGTTCATTTGCAAGCAAATCCGCAAACCCATGACATTCCTATTATCGTCTCCAGTGCTAACGTATTTGAGGAAAATCGTCAGCAGAGTTTACAAGCAGGGGCGCTCGCTTTTCTACCCAAACCCCTACAGATCGACGAACTGTTTAATATGCTGCAATCGGTGCTGGGAGTGGAGTGGATTTATGCTCAATCCACACCTCAGCAGTTATTTCCCAAACGTCAGGAAATTCCTGAGAGTGAGTGGGTTCTTCCATCCCAAGATGTTTTGCAACAACTTTATCACTTAGCAATGATGGGAGATATTCCAGCCATTGAGGGCATACTAGAAGCGTTAGCCCCTTCCGATCCAGGATTAGCATCCTTTGTGGCTGAATTGAGTCAACTGACTGCTAATTTCCAAACTAAACAAATACGTACATTTTTAAAAAACTGTATAACTAAGGAGACAAATAAATGATGGCTGATTCTTACTTAAAGTCAATACGTATTTTGTTAGTGGATGACAATCCAAATAATATTAAGGTACTTTCAGAAGCAATACACGCATATGGCTGGAAAGCTCTGATGGCAACAGACGGAGAGTCAGCGATCGAACAAACAGAATACGCTCAACCCGATCTCATTCTCCTAGATGTTATGATGCCCGGTATCGATGGATTTGAGACTTGTCGCAGATTGAAAGCCAATCCTGACACTCAGAATATCCCAATTGTGTTTATGACTGCTCTGTCAGATTCTACGGACAAAGTGAAAGGATTGGAAATTGGTGCAGTTGATTACATTACCAAACCCTTTCAGCAAGAAGAAGTCATTGCTCGATTAAAGTTACATCTTAAAATCTCTCATCTCACCCGTACTCTAGAACAAAGGGTACAAGAACGCACGGGACAATTAACCAAATCATTACAACAATTACAACAAACTCAACTACAACTGATCCAAAGTGAGAAAATGTCCACTCTAGGACAACTTGTTGCAGGTATTGGTCATGAGATTAATAACCCTATTGGTTTTATTGGAGGAAATTTCTGCCACATTGAGGAATATATAAACGATCTTCTGCGTTTATTGAGGCTCCAACAACAAAAGCTACCACCATCTCCAGATATTGAAGAGCTTATTGAAGAAATTGATTTAGAGTATTTAACTGAAGATTTACCAAAACTGCTAGCATCAATGCACCAAGGAATTGACCGTCTTAAGGACATTAGTCTCTCTCTTAGAACTTTTGCTCGTGCCGATATATCCTCTAAAGTTGAGTTTCAAATTCATGAAGGTATTGATAGCACTTTGATGCTTTTAAAACATAGATTAAAAGGTAACGGAGATTGCCCTACAATCGAAATTGTTAAACAGTATGGTGATTTACCAGCAATTACTTGCTATCCCGGACAACTGAACCAAGTTTTTATGAACATCATCGCTAATGCCATTGATGCATTTGATGACCTCGAACGCAGCAATTCTTCTCAAGAGATGGCTGCTTTTCCAAACACAATTACGCTCGCTACATCGGTTGATTCCGAGCAAGGAACTGTCACAATTTGCATCCAAGATAATGGTCCTGGTATAGTTCCTGAAATACAAGCTCGAATTTTTGAACCATCTTTTACAACCAAGCCTGTAGGTAAAGGGACTGGACTGGGATTAGCTATCAGCCACCAAATTATTGTTGACAAACATAACGGACAAATCAGCTGCTCATCAGTCCCCGGTACAGGTACGAAATTTACAATTACTCTTCCAATTGCGAGTGATTGTTAACTATCGAACAAACTTCCACTCTAAGGTTTTAATGGGTGAAGTCTGTAGTGCTTCTGAAAGTTCTTCATTACTGTCAAATTTTAATTTTTCCAGATAAGTAGCCTCTACATTTACAGTAAACTTGTCTTCTAAAAAAGGCCAAGGTTTGACTGTTACCCCATCACTGCGTTCTATCACATCATAACGATTGCCATCTGGCAGAGTAGCAATTTCTAAAGCACGTTCGCCCACAGGTAACATCCGATTGCACAAGATAAGGGACAGGCGATCGCACCACTGAAAAAACTCGTAAGCTTCTGCTGCGTCGTCTTTTGAAATATTCAACTCCTGTCGCCACTGTTCCTGATGTTGGAGTTGCTCGTCCAAAAACTTATCCAACTCTGGTGACTCTCCACGCTTACCTTCATTCAGAAAGCTCATGTGCATGGAAATCATCATTGCCACCCACCGTCCCCGATATCGAGCGTTGTGCGTGAGTTGTCGCAACTTGTTTATATCAGTTTTTTTAGCAAGAGTAAAGTCTAAAGGTGCGCCCGCTTCTGTCAGGTGATTGCCTTCCCATTCCTTTTCCAAATCGTCGTGATGGGAAATAGCAGCAATTGTCTCCAGCCAACGTACAGGACGTTTTGTAGGATGCCAGTGTCCGGCAATCTGAGCAGCAAGCAAAGCATGGGCGCGATGGTAAATCACTTCCCAACCTTTTTCGTGTAAATTAGCAATCATGAATTAAACTTAGATGCTCGTGTAATATGGATTTGCTTTCTCATATTGCACTGATTCAAAATAAAAATTCATCTTATCTAAGATAGGAATTGAGCACGGAAAAGTACGAAAAAAGCATTCTATGAATAGATTGACATCTAAAGATTGGATGATTATTACCCAACGACTGACTCCTTACTTATTTTTGCTGCCAGCAATGGTCATTTTAGGGTTAACCGTTTTTTGGCCCGCACTGCAAGCGTTTTACCTGAGTTTTACCCGATATGAATACGATCTAACCCAGATGCCACAGTGGGTGGGTTTAGCCAATTTTAACAAATTGTGGAAAGATCCAGTTTTTTGGAAAACTTTGGGGAACACCCTATTATACCTTGTAGGTGTCGTGCCAATTTTGGTGATTGCTCCCCTAGTACTGGCAATTTTAGTCAACCAAAAACTGCGTGGCATGAACTGGTTTAGAGCAGCGTATTACACGCCAGTTGTCATTTCCATGGTAGTTGCTGGGATCGCTTGGAGGTGGTTGTATGCAGAAACGGGTTTGCTAAACCAACTGCTTAAGGGTATTTTTCCAGGAGGAATTCCTTGGCTCACCAGTCCCCAATTGGCACTTTACAGCGTGATGGCTGTGACTGTTTGGAAGGGATTGGGTTACTACATGGTAATTTATCTAGCAGGGTTACAATCTATTCCCAGCGATATTTATGAAGCAGCAGCTATAGACGGCTCAGATGGTATTGGCAAGCATTGGGATATCACTATACCCTTGATGCAACCTTATTTGGGTTTAGTTGCAGTGATATCAGCAATTTCTGCCACTAAGGTATTTGAAGAAATATATATCATGACCCAAGGCGGACCGGGTAATAGCTCGAAGACGATTGTTTACTATTTATATGAGCAAGCATTTACAAACTTGGAAATTAACTATGCTTGTACGATTGGGCTCGTACTCTTTTTAATTATTTTGGGACTGTCTGTTTTGCGATTATCAATCGATCGCAGTACGGGAGAAACGTTGCAAAGCAGCCGCCTCTAATTTTTATGCCGCTACTCTTGACTTGCTTGATAAGTTGAGAGTCGCGGATTTGAATGACGACTTATAGTTATATTGGCGGCACAATAAGAATCAGTTTTCAAACGCTTCGCTACGAGCTTTCATGCGATCCATCACAGCCAGAGCTAAATCATAATATGTCAGATATGCAAAATTCCGTAGATTTATTTAGCCAACTGTTGCAAAAAGATGCTTCTGATGTACTTGCTTGGCTGAAAGATATTAGGTCAGGGCAATTAAAAGCTCCTAAAGACTTTAATTGGTTGGGCTTAGCTCAAGCAGCAGGAAGTAGGGCTCGATATAACTTTGATAATGGTGACACTACATCTGCCTTGCCTTGGGCAGAGGTAGGATTATTAATTTATGACCTACTAGTAAGTAAGGTAGAGTCTGACCAACAAGAAAGTTTTATATATAGTTCAATGCTACTGCGAGCATCTATGATACGAAGATTTAATGCTATTCCCGGTCATCCTATTCTTGATGCAGACAGAATTATTCACTGGTTCTTCGACAACTTGACTATGTCGCCCCAAGAAGCTCAAATTAAGACCTTGTCTTGTTGGGAAGATTTGAAAAATTCTCGAGAAGATTCTATAGAAACTCTGCTAGAATTAAAGCGGATTAAGGGTTACTTAGGTATCTTGCAATCGTTAATTGAAGATGAAAAAATTTCTCCAAATGAAGAATTAAAAACTTGGATTTCTATACGAAAGACATTACCATAAGGTTATTGCAAGTAGTCAATGCCCGATATATACTGTATAACGGATTTGTATATTTCCTAAAAAACGGTTCTTCCGTACTTAGTGGCCTAAAATATTCGGAAAATGCCAAAATAGTAAAGCCCGGATTTCAAAATTATTAAAATTTCTAAACCCAAATCCGCAGCGTTTTAATAGCTTCAATTTATTATTAATTCCTTCAACTACTCCGTTAGTTGTTCTTTTTTCAAAATATCCGACGACCTCACCAAACCATCGTTTAATTGTTGTGACGCTCTTCTGATAATATGGTTCGGCTTTTTTTAACAAATCAATTAATTTTAATGTTCCTTTTGCCCAGTCCTTACTCTTCTCAAAAAGAGCATGGAACTCTTCTTTTAAAGAGTGCATGATTCTTACTAATGGAGAAGCTTCCTTGACTTCTTCTAATTTTTTTTTGTTTGTTAGATAGCTTATCTTCTGCTTTTAGCAATGTATATTTACTGCCTTTTAAACTGTAAAACAATTTAGCTCTTTCCTTAGTTTTTAAGGATTTTGCTGCTGTTTTTTGCTCAATTCTTGCCTGATTTAACTCCTTGTGAATCATTTTTGTAACATGAAATCTGTCTACTGTTACCTCCGCATTTGGACAAATTTTTTTCACGCTTTGATTTATAGTTGCCTGTCATATCCATACTTACTTCTTCTATTTGAGATAAAACATTTTCTCCCCATAAACGCATGACTTTCTCTATCTCTACTTGTTTTCTTTCTGAGACTAAACCAATTAATTTATGAGTTTCTAAGTCTACTAAAACGACTATAAATTTTCCTTGACCTTTGACTAAACTAATTTCATCTATTCCTAAGGAGCGCAAATTTTTTACATCAATAGGTAAAATGTTTTTGACTATAGTTTTGAGCATTGATTCGACTTCTTCTGCCGTTAAGCCATTTTTTTTAGAAACATTATTAAGTATTTATACTTATCACTGATGGATTTTAGATAGGTTTGAAACTGTAGATTGTCCACTGTTGTCACGCTCGGGTATTAGAGGACGTTTGGAAAGTCTAAAAAAACTCCAGTAACGGTGTGTCAGTAGATAAAAAAGCGACAGGGTTATTAGAGCAATGTCTAACATCATATCCGACAAACCTGACAGATAAACAATGGGAATTGTTATTAAATACTCTGAGTTCCCCGTTGTTCGCGTAGCGTCTCCGCTCCTGAGATAGCGCCTGCCGTCGGTGAATTCTATTCTCAGGGCAATTGGCACTCTTAGGGATTGTCCCACAATCTCCGCGTCTCTTCCTTGAATAGCCGATACGGAGGTTTTATCTTCTAATTCAAGCATCATCAGTATGGATACTGCCGGAGGGCATGATAGTATTGCAGTGCAATTGCATATATATCTGCCACAAGTCACGGGCAATAAATTAAATAAAAAGGTATCGGAAAATATGTTGCTCTTTCAATAGCGTTCTTGATAATTAACTGTGCCTCCTGCCTGTTTGCATATCTCTAGTATTTGTTCCGCATAATCAGCTCCTTGCAAAAAAAAATCGCTCTGAAACTGACCTATGTCAATTTGAAGTTGCTTGTATTTTTTTGACAATGAATAATTAAATATTGGGGGAGAGACTGAGTATTTGTGCTGTATCTCGCTAAAATTAGCATTCGCGATCGCTTTCGTCGTCTTTATTAAAGTAGCAAGGCTTTTAAAGTCGGCAACTATAAGGCACCCAATCGTTGCAGTATCAGTGATTGTATGTGACAACGAAGCACTCTCATCAATAGCTTCACTCTCGATATAGGTTTCTTCCCACTCAAGAAATGTACTAATTTCCTCAACTGTCACTACACGAGCCTTCCAGACAATTTGCCAAACATCATGCCAATCTGCTTCTCCTAGATAATCTGTATAGTAATTACTTCGATATGGTTTAAGCAACCAGTTTACAACCTCTCCCTCAATCCCCATGTCTTTTAGGAGAGTTTCAAAGAAATTTTTAGTTCCTATAAAAATTGAATCTTCTTCTAATTCTGTCAATACGAATTCTATTGTATAACGATGACCCTTCACAATGTATGGGTTCCAAATATAGCAATACATATGCTCAATTTCCAAATTTTATTCATTTGACACGAAAATTTCTTCCTACCTCAAACGTAAACTTACCACTTTCTCTTTAACTCCTTCCGAACTGTTTTTAAAATGCCTGAACTTCTTTGGCTGATAAATTTTGAATCATATGAGTAAGCTTTCCTTTTGAGATTTGACACACTTATCTGAAGTGCCAAACTCCTGTTGGGTTGAAGACTCAACTTTTTGATGGTCTGACATGGAAAACACCTCAATTATAGATCCTCTCATTTTCGTATCTGTAGGCTGTCAATTTAGCCCCATGTGATACAGAAATGCTTGCAACAATTGTACGTCTATTCCTTGACTGCGAAATCCAACAAAGCCATCTGGGCGAATCAAGTAGAGGCATTCGGTTCGCGCACTATAACGCTGATGTAGTTCACCCGAGACATCCTTTAAAGCAGTTGGAATTTCTTGCAATAAAGCCTCTGCGATCGCAACATCACCGGAATAGATGAGATACGATCGCAAAACCCTACCCCATTGCTCCTCAATTTGTCGTGCTAGTTTACTCAATTCAGTTCCTTGTTTTATATCCGAACGTTCACCCACAAACAACAGCAAACGATGGCAGAAGGGGTGCGGCTCCTCCGCCCAAATTTGAAACAGGCGCTTTCCCGGATTGCCTGCTATTACAATGTCTTGGGCATCGGGAGCACGATGCCCAACTTCAGGTCCACCTGCAAACGGGAGAGTATGGGTGAACGGGGAATAAGCTTTGTCAGACGTACCTAATGCCCGCCGACTGCCTGTGAACTGTAGCCGCATTGCTGTTTGAATCGGCTCTAAGTGCATGGCTGTAGCAAGCACTGCATTACGCAAATGACCGATCGCAGGGTTTTGGACTTCAACCAGTTGAGTCATGCGTTGGGTATCGTGCAGCACTTCAGCGATCGATGGGTGTCGCTCCGCGTGATAGGTATCCAACAAATCATCTCCTGCCCCCCTCTGAAGCACAATTGCCAATTTCCAAGCTAGATTCAACGCATCTTGCATTCCTTCATTCATTCCCTGTCCCCCCATCGGACTGTGAATGTGTGCCGCATCACCTGCCAAAAACACCCGGCGATCTCGCATCTGATTCACCATACGAGTGCTAATACGAAAAAGCGATGTCCATCGGGGGCTGTGCAGCGTTGCAGGAATCTTATGTCGGTCCATCTGCTGTTGCAGCGTTGCCAGCACAAAATCTGTCTCTGACTCCTCCCCTAGCTTGATGGGGGAGAGCAACGGTGCTGCTATTTTCCAACTACCCTCTGCCAGCCTTCCTAACACTAGCATCGGGCTGAGAAAAATATGCAAATTGTCATCATAGGGTTGGTCGTACCAGTTCAGTTGTACATCGGCTAGGGCATACTGTCCGGGATGAGCTGTTCCCTCAAAGCTTGCTCCAATTAAGTGACGCACCTTGCTGTGTGCTCCATCGCAACCAACTACATAACGAGCGCTTGTCTGACTGGTTTGCCCATCTGCCAATTTTAAAGTTGCAATCACCCGATCTGGTTCCTGTTGCAAATCGATCAACTCAACACCCCGTTCCAAAGCGATGCCATGTGTTGTGAAGCGATCGGCAAGAATACGCTCTACTTTTCCCTGCTCCAGAATTAAAGCACCCGGAAAGAAGGGGGTTTGTGGATCGTTCAAGCCAAAACTACCCAATACCCGTCCGTTAGCGTGCAGTGTTGCACCATGTATCGGTCTACCTTGTGAGAATGCCTGCTCTAATACCCCTAGTTGTTCTAACAAGTGAAGCGTGCGGATGTGAACTCCCTCAGCGCGTGACTCTGACACGGGACGAAGATATGCCTCTTTGGTTATGATACGACATCTCACACCCATGCTGACAAGCAGGTTGGCTAAAGTTAGCCCAACTGGACCCGCTCCGACTACCAAAACATCCACGATCGCTGAAGATTGAGACATGATTTGAGTTCTCCTAAATCTTATTCATTTGTGGATCGCTCCACGGCTTAATTGTGTTTCTCGAGCGGTCAATCGTATTGACACCACATAACTGAGCGTGTTGTCATTCCTTTTGTAGAATGCTTAATCTGATTTTACTAAACAGTTTAGTAAACTTACCACACAGTTTAGTAAAATATACCTTAAGATAGAGTGAGGTAGTTTAATGCTTTAATGTCAAGAGGCGGGGTATGACGACAACTAATGAAAATCGGCGCAAAATGTCTGAGAAAGCCCAGCGAATTTTAGAAGGGGCAATGCAGGAGTTTATGGCGCAGGGCTATACAGCTGCAAGTATGGATAGAATTGCTGTTGCTGCAGGAGTTTCAAAACCGACGCTCTATAGCTATTTTCAGGATAAGGAAGGATTGTTCGCGGCGCTGATCGAGCAACTCGCTCAGAAGCAATATCGCACTATTGTGGGACTTGATAATGCCCAAATCCCTCAAGATGAAGCTGAAGTTGTACTGCGGCAAATTGCAACGAATTTGCTCGATACAATTCTTAATAATGAACAGTTACTAGCACTGATTCGACTGGCGATTGCTGAGTCGGGACGCTTTCCAACTCTGGCTAAGACGTTCATTCGTGCAGTAGATAAACCAGCGATCGCACTCCTGAGTCAATACTTAGCCTCACGTCCAGAACTGAAGTTACAACATCCGGAAGCTGTTGCTCAAACCTTTATCGGAACGTTGGTGTATTTTGTCATCTCACAGGAGCTACTACAGGGCAAAGACGTTTTACCGATAAGTCGCGATAACCTGATTGATACCTTAATTTCGTTGATTGCAGGCATTCGCAAATAAGCGTGTAAAGCTTTTTTGGAATCAGCAACATTATGCAACACATGGCATGAGCAAAAAATCAAAAAGCTTCTTTCCATCAGTTAAATGTTAAGTTATATTTAGCCAACAGTATCTGAAGTGCTTCTGATAGAAGATAGGGTCTTTACAATTTCTCCTTTGCTGGTGGTACAATACCAAACTTGCTGAGACCTTCATCAAGTTCCCTAAGTGTTTTAAAATCTTCTTCTGGTAGGGGATAACTGCTACTGCTGAATACACCACTACTGACAGCCGGGTTCTTTTCTAGAAAGGAGAATGCTTGACGAAACTGGTGCGGTTTTGCCTTAATAGGGGCATCAAAATGGCAGGAAATTATCCACTGAAAATCCCAACTCGCTACCTTATTAGCCCAATTGATAGTTTCTTGAGGTGCGCGATTGAGAATGAGAGTTTGTAAAATTGGTGCGACAAATAGACGCCCATCTCCTCTCAATGCATCAAAAGATTGCTTCCAATCAGGTTTCCATTTGAAAGGAAATAACCCAAAATAAGCTTTTTTGGAACGTTCGGACGCTTTTAAGACATTGCGAAACACTTCTCCCCATTTTATGACTTCTAGCAAACTTGGCTGGAAGTACAAAGCAAATAAAGCAATTCTCTGCCATCCCTTACGGCGATTTGCTTGGTTGTCTTCGATGAGATCGGATGCTTTGTCTTTGGCATGAAATAGTAGGGGGTATGGATCTAATTGCACGATCGCAGGCGGTTCTTCCGGTACGGAAAGGACTGAATCTGTTACCAGGAGTGAGTGCGATCGCTTGTCAAAGAAGGCGACTTCTGCAAACCGACCCGGTCCAAGTTCAATCGGACCGAGGATGGCGTAATCAAACTGCTTACCAAAGGGAGTTTGACTGCTATCTTCTGGAAGTACCTGAGTGCGTTTTCTGGGTAAACCAAGCCAAGTGAGTGGAAGATTGAGAGGGAAACTCCACTGCTTGGGAGCAACAAATACCTGAGATTCAGGAAAATATCTGGCAAAAGGACCAACAAATACTTTGTGTTCCAAACCTGAGATAGTTGGCAGGATGATGTACTTGACGTTACCGTGCTCTGCTACCAACTCATTCACTAGGCGGATACATTCTGGGGTTGGCGCAACAGGCGCGTAAACGAGGAGACCCCCTCCTTCTAACTTTACTACGGTCATGCGAATAGGCACAACGACGTAGAAAATACCTTGAAGCTGGTCAAAAGTCCAAATTGTGTCCCTTACCACTTCTTTGCGAATTGTCCGCCGTTCACCAAAGGGATAAAGTGGCAAAGCAGGCCAGAATTGCCATGAAAAGTCCCTAGAATTGTTCTCTTGTCCCTGCGTTTCCTGCACCTTCATCTTGAGTTGAGCCACTCCACTTTTTTCCCTTGCAAAGTCTCAAATTATTTTTAGCTGAATTTCCCTGATTTGTGAACCTATACCTTAAATATTAATATATGGAGACAATTCATTTTAATTAACCTGAGTTTGATATAAGCCTCTGATGGGTGCAGCGCTCGCTCCCGTAAAATATGGAAGAAACACAATTTTCTGTTACCGTGTGAAAGAGATTTTATTCGCCCGGATAGATGCTTGAAAGCAGATCTAACACTACGAATTCGACAATCACGATAGAAACTCTAAAACTAGCTGGTTAAATTTCTGTGGATATTCGATAGGAGCCCAATGGCCACACTCTTCAATAATTTCCAACCGAGCATTCGGAATAGTTTTAGCACCATTGTGAGCATGAGTTACAGGAACCATTGTATCTTGCCTACCCCAAATGATGAGGGTTGGAGCAACAATGGTAGGCAACCTCTGTGCGATCGGCTGATAGAATTGTCCCCAAATGTTGAAATTGGAACGACCTACATTTAATGTCGCTTCCGCCGCACCAGGTAGCCGTGCCATTTGATAAAACTCCTTGACAATTTCATCAGTAATTAGTTTTGAGTCGTAGACCGCCTGTTTGCACAACATTGCAAGACTTGATTGACTCGGCGAACTGAATAACTTGTCTAAACCGGGAAGCGTTGTGACTCGCAGCCAAAAACTGATTTCTTTCCCCAAACCAGCACTGCCAACAAGGATGAGTCCCTCGACTAACTCTGGAAAGTTCAGTGTAAAGGTGAGTGCAACGCCACCACCTGCGGAAGTACCAATCAGACTAGCACGAGCGATATCTAAAGCCTTCATGAAATCCCGAGTGAACTGAGCCATAAAGTCGAAGGTGTATTTGGCATCCGGTTTATCGGATCGACCTGCGCCCACCATATCAAAAGCGTAAACGCGATGATGCTTAGCTAATTCAAAGATGTTGTGCTTCCACAATTCAATATAACCGCCACCACCGTGAAGCAAGATGACTGTGCTACCTGAGTCACCAATCTGCCAATATCGAGTGTTCACAGACCCAACTTTGACATACCGATCTTGCAATTGCTCAGTTCGATTCATCTCGACTTTATTCAACTCGTAACAATCAACCCGATTTTACACCATACCCCTTGCTGCTAAAAGATTACTTATGGGCGTAGGATGGGCAGTGCCCACCCTACATATAGGAGTAGAATTTTAGAGCGGAAAGGGAGTTGTTGCCTTCTGCAATTATGTGTGCATAGATTAAGAGTTGACATTTAAGTCAATACTTATCTATCATAAAAATACTTAAGAATAAACTTAAATAATTAAGTTGTATTTTTATGGTATATCTTCGAGTTTTCTAGCTACAGGGTAATCAATGAGTAGACCTGCTGCTAGTGCCGATGTCTTTGCAGCGATCGCAGATCCAACGCGACGGGCAATATTAGATCGGTTACTGACTGGGGAGCAACCAGTTAAACAGTTAGCTGAGCCTTTTGCCATGAGTTTGCCAGCTATTTCTCAACACTTACAAGTGCTTTGTGATGCTGGCTTAGTACAAATGAGAAAAGCGGGGCGACAGCGTCTGTATCGACTCAATCCCGAACCTCTTCGGCAAGTTTCTAACTGGATTGCCGATTACGAGCAGTTCTGGCAACAAAAACTAGACGCCTTAGGCAATTACTTAGAGGACAATATATGCTCCGAGACTTAAAAAAAGAAATTTTCTATCCATACCCGCCCGAAAAGGTTTGGCAAGTGCTTACCAACCGCCGTGCCTTGGCTGCATGGTTAATGGAAAATAATTTTGAGCCGCGAGTGGGGCATAAATTTCAATTTCAAGACTCTACATTGCCCGGTCTAAATGAAAGTATTGATTGTGAAGTGATTGAATTAGATGAGCCAAACCGTCTTTCCTACACGTGGCAGGACAGATTTATGTCCCGACCTTCCACAGTCACGTGGATTTTAGAACCACAGGAAGGAGGAACTCAATTGCGTTTGGAACACAAAATTCTACAATCGCTCCCTACAGAATCACCCCAACCAAAGTATTCTCACACTGGTAATTTAAATCACCGATATGGAACAACTGCTTTAGCTTATATGCCTGAAACAAGAACTCAGGAATTGAGGGAACGAACTTCCACGTTTAATTCTTTATTAAATGGAGCGTTCGCAACAAGTCCAAATACAAGCGTAATCCTCACGTCATTTTTAAATAGCCGATGGGAACATAAACTGGAATCTCTGCTACAAATGGTTAGTTGCTAATGGCTAATGGCTAATGGCTAATTGTTATACCAATTCTAAGTGAAGTTACACATTAATTGCCCTCACTCTAGAAGAGTGGACGGCAGTTGCTTCAACGGGGGGAGCGCACGCTTCGCAAACGCCAGTCCCCAGGGCGAGGGAAACCCGCCTACAGGGCTAGTCTCACCATTAGCCATTAGCCATTAGCCATTAGCAATTAGCATTTTATTAACTTTTTGCCAGTCGCCAAAACGCGATCGCAGCGCCAAAAATGCTAAAAGTACTGAGAAGAATATGAAGAATAGGGATACTGGGAGCAGATGAAGAATATATTTCACCATTGGGCATTTTTGCCCCCTGAAGGTTAGCCGCCTCAAGATCTGCTTCTTGAAGGTTAACTCCCTCAAGAACCGATTGCGACAGATTAGCATACCACAGCTTGCTTTTCTGAATGCGTGCTGATGTAAGATCGGCTTGTGAAAGATCGGCTTGTGTAAAGTTGGCTTCCTGTAGGTTTGCTTGTCGTAGATTAGCTTGCCATAGCTTAGCTCCTGTTAAATTAGCTTGCTGAAGGCTACCTAAAACCGATAAATTGGCTTGCCACAAGTTGGCTTTGGATAAGTTAGCTTGTCGCAGGTTGGCTTGCCAAAAGATAGCTCGCGATAAATTAGCTTGCACAAGATTGGCTTGGGATAGATCGGTTTTTTGAAGACTCGCCGATGATAAGTTTGCTTGGGAAAGCTTAGCTTTCTGAAGATTTGCAGATGAGAAATTAGCTTCTGACAAGTTAGCTTGTATCAAATCGGCTCCAGACAAATTAGCATTTTGAAAGTTAGCATACTGAAGGTTAGCTCCTGATAAAATAGTTCCTGATAAGTTGCTGTCCTGAAGATTGGCGTAATCCAGATCTGCTCCCTGTAGGTTAGCTTGCGATAAATTGCATTTAACACACTTTTTTGTTGTTAGTAGTTGCTGGATATGTATGGGATTTGCCGCATATACTGGAGTTGTGACTAGAGCCATACTACCGATTGCAACATTTAGATAAATTTTGAGTGAATTGTGTTTCATATAATACTGAATTTTTAGAAAGCGGCTTGCTCGGTCAACAGTTTTTTAGTTTGCGTGCTTGCTTTGTTTGCGATCGGCTCCTTTAGCAGCTACTAGTACACTGAGTGCTTAGAGCACATGATGACTTTCTTCTACTGTCATGGCAATTTCTCCGGCAAAATAATTGCAGGCTATTTGAAACTTATGGATTAAAGCATCGCGATCGCCTCGAACTACCAATTGCGCTAACTCACTGTAAGTTGCTGACAATCTCTCAATGGCTTGCTGTCGTTCTGATGTTGCAAGCAAAATATCTGCTATCATTGATGCAAATTGAGTCAACGAGCGGCTAACTAAACCAATTTCTAGACGGAACGTCGGGCTAGAGAAGTTAAGATTGCGAGGGAGATCGATCTTCTCTTGACTCGAGAAAATACCGAGACTCAATGCTGTAAAGTTGCGGATTGCCTGAATAGCGACCATAATTTTGTCGTGCTCTTGCGGTTCGCAGGCGATGAGGTTACCACCATCCTTTTCAATCATATCTAATAGCCTTAGAAAGAAAACACTGTGCGGAGTGTACCTGTAAGAACGGTACCATTGCTTTCCTGATTGCCTGGGTTTGTAATGACTTGTATGACTGGGGCAATTTGAATATTGTTGCTAATGGGATAGTTGTAAAAAGCTTCAAAATTAGTTTGAGTGGCATTACCAACATCACGAGATATAAAGGGCTGACCAACAGCAATACCTGCTTTAGCACCTCGCACAAATAGATCGGGAAAAGCCAGACCTAGCATCCAGTAAGTGGGGCTGATATCACCAAAACTTGTGTCTTTATAACTAGCATGACCGTAGCGTCCAAAGACACCAAATCGATCTGACAAAGCTAATTCAAAGTTGGCTCCAAAGACATTAAATTGTCCACCTAAAATATTACCAAAAGCATACTGGAGACGAACTGCAAAGTTTTTAGAGGGCGCATATTCTACTTCAGCTATCCCTTGATGGGGATCGCCAAAGAATCCCCCAGTACTACCTCCATTAGGGTAAAGAGTGTATCCTATTGGAAAAATACCAGGAACAAAGGAAGTCGAATCTCTTGAAGTTGGTTCATTAGCAGCCGCCGCTATATAACCTGCTCGTGCTGTAAAAGGACCATCGCCTGGGTTCCAACTAATGACAGCACCTGCACCCAAGCCCTGAACTGGAAACAAAAGATAGTTGTTAACAAATGCTTGAGTGGAAAAATCTAAAAAGCTGAGGTTGGCGTAGCGGTTTGTGTCTATGTAATCGCTAAGAACTATTTTTGGACCGAGGGAAAGAATTACGTTTTTAAGAGGAGAGAAAGTATAGAAGAGACGGGAAATACCCAATTGTTCTACTGGAGGTTTTGCAGCAAAATCCAAAACGCTACCAAGGCTGGGTTCAAGAAATCCTGCAGCATTATCATCCGCACCATCGCTTCCTGCATCCAATCGGATTTTTAACAAATCAGAACCACTGAAACTCGTGTTAAAATCCAAAGCTGCTCGATAAACAAAGGTTGGATTGGGTTGTTTTGTCGTAATTTCTCTCCCTGTCACGTCAACAATGCGATCGCCACTAAAACTACCTCCCGTCACACCAAAGATGACTTGACCTGTTAACTTGGTTGTTGTTGAAAACTGGTTGGCTTGCAATTCAGAAGTACGAACCTCTAATGTGTCTACACGCCCTTGTAACTTAGTTAACTCAGCAGCAAACTCTTCCCGAAGGCGTTCTAAAATAGCTATATCATCACGGGAAATAGCGGGGGTATTCCCTTGTGCTACAAGCTCGTTGATTTGCTCAATTGTTGTTTGCAGTGCGTTGGCAAATTCATAACGAGTCAAGGCTCGGTTACCTCGAAATCCACCATTTGGATTGGTTTTATTAATACCATAGCGATCGTTTAAAGAATAAAGTGCTTGAAAAGCCCAATCAGATGGTTGGATATCATCCAGTTGACTGACGGGGGTCATATCAACTTCTGATATTTGCCGATCTTCTAGTTGACTGACAGGCGTTATCTCAACTTCTGCTATTTGTTGGTTATCTAAATCTCTGCGGTTGACTGTATCTATTTGTCTGGGAACAGTTTGTTCAATGGGAAGAACACTCGTATTGGGGGCTTCTCTTGTTGTCAGATCTAATGATAAATCTTTAGAGGAACTGGAAATGGGTTGTTCCTTTGAGTTTTTTTTTGGCTCTAATATGGTGTTATCTTTGTCTGTTGGGGTTGTGGTAGTAAGATCGGCAACGGAAGCTATATTATCTTTGGGTTCCCAAAGTTCAACTAATTCTAAGATAGTAGGTTTTTTTTCAGAAATTCCTTCTCTTGAACTACTACTGTATGGACGTAAAGAATAAGGCGCACTGAAAGTTTTTTCTGAATATATTTTTGTAGAAACTTGTGTAAAATCAAAAACTTCTTGAGTTGGTGAAGAGTTGACGATTGGAGATTCCTCCGAGAAGAATTTGACAGAATCAACAAGATTTTTTGCACGTAAAGAGTAAGGAAGAGAAGATTGAGATGAAGATTTTTTTGTAGAATCAGCCATTTCGGATGATGATTTTAAAGGTTTGGAAGTCGTAGCAGTTTCTGAAAAGAATCTTACAGAATCATTAAGATTGGAAAATTGTGAGAAATTTTCTTTTGAATTCTTTCTTTTATATGGACGTAGAGAGTATGGAGATGAAGAAGATTCTAGATTTTTATTTTGTGGTGTAACTCTCCACTCACGATTCTTACTTTCTAAAGTTTTTGATTTTTCAATCATTAATTGTGCCAAACTTTTCGATTCAGTTTCTTGGATATTTTCTTCCTGGTTTCTTAACTCTATATTTGTAGGAGAAAATTTTTCATCTTTTTTATTGGAGCACGCTAAATTTGTGTTGGAAAATCCACAAGATATAACTGCTTCTGCGGTAAAAAGCTGATTTTGTTGAGATTTTTTTCGAGCATATATCACTGTTCTAGAAGGTGCTAATACCTTAGAAGGTAAATTTGTCTCGACAGCTAAAATTTTCTCAAAAGGAATGTTTTCAGGTATGTCTGTTTCGGCACGAGTTGGATGTTGTTGGGTAACTATACCAAGAAGACTTAAGCTACCAATAACAGATAAATTGGGAAAACGATGTCTTAAAGTCATTTGTTTAATGATTAGTAGTTAGTGGTCGGTGGTTAGTGGTTAGTGGTTAGTAATTAGTTGTTATACCGCTGAGGTCTAATGACTCATAACAAATGATTGCGACTGTAGTAAGCGACAAACGACAAACTACTAACCACTAACCTAAAAATAAATTTTGGGTTGAAATGTACGCAGGCGTAAGGCATTAGTAATGACGGAAAATGAACTAAAAGCCATTGCGGCTCCTGCAATAATTGGGTTTAGCAACCAACCGGTGAATGGAAAGAGAACTCCGGTAGCGATGGGAATTCCAGCAAGGTTGTAAATGAAGGCAAAAAGCAGATTTTGGCGGATATTGCGAATAGTCGCACGGCTTAACTGAATTGCTGTGATAATTCCTTCTAAATCGCCCGATATGAGGGTAATATCGCTAGCGGCGATCGCAACATCTGTCCCGGTTCCTATGGCAATCCCAACATCTGCTTGTGCAAGGGCTGGTGCATCATTAATCCCATCCCCTACCATAGCAACAATAGATTGGGGGAATGGGGTAGTCAGAGATGGGGGGAATAATTGTAAATCGACTCTTCCCCCTTTCTCTCGTTCCCCCTGTCTCCCGTTCCTCTCAGATTTCAGAGATTGAATGACTTGAGCTTTTTGATCGGGTCGCACTTCTGCAAACACTCTCTTGATACCCAGTTGTAGAGCAATTGCGATCGCAGATGCACGATTGTCTCCAGTCAGCATGATAACGTCTAAACCCATTTTTTGGAGTACTCTTACAACTTCTTTTGATGAAGGTTTTAAAGCATCAGAGATTCCAACTAAGCCTTGAATCGATCCATCTACCGCAATCCATACTAGGGTTTTACCTGCTGCTTCTAAAATGATTTTTTGTTTGTGGAATCTATATGTATTAATACCTTGTTCTTCTAGCCAACGTTGGGTTCCAATTTGAACCAAACAACCTGAAACTCCACCTTGAATACCCATCCCTGGATATGCTTGGAAATTTCTGGCTCGCAGGGATTGAATTTTTACCGTATCAATACCTTGCGATTTTGCGTACTTGATTATTGCTTCAGCTAAGGGATGTTCGGAATCTTGTTCTACCGCCGCAACCATTTGTAGAAGTTTAAGTTCGTTCTGGTCTTGGGTACCTTTAGCAGTAAAAAAGTCGGTCACAGTTGGCTTTCCCTCTGTGAGAGTTCCAGTTTTATCTAGCACAATCGTTTGTATTTTGTGCGCTAGTTCTAAACTTTCAGCTCCTTTAATTAAAATCCCATGTTCTGCACCTATGCCCGTTCCTACCATAACTGATGTCGGAGTTGCTAAACCTAAAGCGCAAGGGCATGCAATAATCAACACTCCTATTGCTGTTATTAAGGATAGGGTGAGGTTACCGACAATACTAAACCAGACGAGAAATGTGATGCTCGCGATCGCGATAACTGCTGGTACAAACCATCCTGTCACTCGATCTGCCAGACGCTGAATTGGTGCTTTCGACGCTTGGGCTTCTTGCACTAGCTTCACGATTTGGGACAATACTGTATCGCGTCCCACTCGCGTTGCCTGGAATATTAACACACTGGTTTTGTTAATTGTAGCACCAATAACTTCATCTTGCGGTTGTTTTTTTACAGGCATACTTTCACCTGTAATCATAGCTTCATCCACAGAAGAAATTCCATCAATCACTTCTCCATCTACCGGAATTTTTTCTCCCGGACGTACCAAGATAACATCACCAACAGCTACTTCCTGAATTGGAATATTAATTTCTACGTTATCGCGGATAATACAAGCAGTTTTGGGTTGCAACCCCATTAATTTACGTATAGATTCGTAGGTTTTACTTTTGGCATGATGTTCCAACAAACGACCTAACAAAATTAAAGTAATAACAACTGTAGCAGCTTCATAATATACATCAGTCATTAAACCATTAGATATAAATAAATCGGGAAAAAGCGTCACAAATAGGGAATAAAAATAAGCTGCACTCGTCCCTAAAACAACTAATGTATCCATTGTTGCTCTTCGACCTTTAAAAGCTTTCCATGCATTACGATAAAAGAAAGCACCGCACCAAAATTGTACGGGAGTTGCTAACAGTAACTGTACCCAAGGATTGCTTAAGACTGTTGGAATAAAAGATAAGTGCAATCCCATCATATGTGGTAGCGATCCTAAAAAAATTTGGATGCTGTGGATACTGGCAAATATCAACTTGCGTGTAAGGTTGCGTGACTTTGCCAAATAAGCTGCACTTTTTGCATCTTCTTCAACAGTATTTATGACCTCATCTGATTGAGAGTAAGAAGAGTATCCAGCAGCATCGATCGCAGCTTGAATTTTTTCGAGATTTGTTCGCAACTTTTCGTATCGAACAGTAGCAATTTCTGCAGCAAAGTTCACATTGCACTGCAATACTCCAGGTACAGAACGAATTGCTGCTTCAACACTTTGGGCGCAAGCAGCACAACTCATACCACTTAATTTTAATGTGAGAGTTTCCATGTGAGATTAACCCTTTGAATTTGATGTTATTAAGTAAATGAGTGACTGGGAATTGGTGACCCTTTGGGTCACCAG
The DNA here is from genome assembly GCF_045999855.1 of Tolypothrix campylonemoides VB511288_2. Classification (NCBI taxonomy): domain Bacteria; kingdom Bacillati; phylum Cyanobacteriota; class Cyanophyceae; order Nostocales; family Tolypothrichaceae; genus Tolypothrix; species Tolypothrix campylonemoides. Next base: position 41,545 of record NZ_JBFPMW010000006.1, on the reverse strand, counting down.
TCACTGTATTATGCGTTCTTTCGGTACTCTTGCTAGCACAATAACTTACTACTGTCTCTTGATATTTTTACGCCCAAATATCCGTAGCATGCTAAACCCTGTCACCAGTAACCCTAACAATGCCAAACCACTTAAAGCTGAGTAAACTACATAACCAGAACCAAAAAAAATCTTCCCACTATGAATTTTTCGGATGAATTTAACTGCAGTGTCAAAATGCATCTCTTCCAAAATGGGTGAAACAGTTCCAGTTAAAGCCATCAACATTAGAGGTATGGATACCATGATTGATAGTTGTCGATGGTATTTACGAAATAAAGATGAAACGGTTGCCATAAGTTATTTGGCTCCTTTAAGGGTGAAGAGTGAAGGGTGACGTATAAAGTATGAAGGTAAAGTATGAAGTATGAAGGGTAAAACTCATTTTTCATCCTTTATCCTTCATACTTGTTAAATGGCAGGATAACCAATTCTGACTAGTGCTTGCCTAACTGTGAATTCTGATACTTTTGTGGCAATACTTACAAGCTTTAGTCTTGGATCTGTGAGCACTGTAGCGTTAGGATCGATGGCTTGAATTGCTTTAGTAATCTTATCAGCACAGACAGAACAAGCCATTTTTGGAATTGTTAATTGAAATGCCATAGTTATGTATTTTTAGGATTGCGAACCGTCATCAAAACTAATGTCGTTGTATTTCAGGGAAACTGTATCTTGATAGACAAGCATAGCGGCTAAAGCTGTTTCAGCCTCACGCAAACGCTGTGCAATCAAATAACTAAAACTGCGCTTTAGAGCAATACCAAGATTAATATTTCCATCCATAAATCGGTGAAAAGCTTCAGAAGTCAACTCCCACACCAAACAAGATGTTGTCGCTACTACAGAAGATGAATGAGGTCTACTCTCTAGAAAAGACATTTCACCAAAAATTGCAGGAGCCAGTGTACGCCGTAAAGTGACTTCTCGAAATTGGCTCAATTCATGTTCTGGTGCTAGTTTGCGAACTTGACAGACTCCTTCAAAAAGGATGAGAAGAATTGGCTCTGTAGTGCCTTCTTCAATCAATCTTTCGCCAGATTGAACTTTGCGTACTTTACCATGAGAAAACAGTTTTTGTCGCTGAGTTTGTGGTATAGAGAAAAAAGGCAGATCGTTGAATTGGTTGAGGGCATCAGTATCAATCGCATTCATTTTTCTAATCCTCAAAAGGTGTTCGTGGATAAGCAAGTAGTTCTCTCAAGTCAGCTTTTCAGAACAGATTGTGGTTTCAGTTGTCTGAAACACACTTTTTGTCGTGCGAGTCTTTTGCGCTAAAACATCTATACAGTCTTCAACTTGGTGGGAAAACCCAGTTTCTCTAAAAGTGCAAAGTTTGCTTTTGTTGTTTTACAGACGCTTTATACACAACGTCTTAATTAAGAAACTAGGCTGTGTAAGATTAATGTACTGATGCTTTAGGAGAATCAAGGCTTCACAAGCCTGCAAAAATAAGCGATCGCTGGAAACTAGAAACTGCTAAAGAGGAATTTGAGAACAGTACAGTAATCAAATGTACTGAGTATTTAGGCTAATACCGGACAATTTGACTTTTTGAGTTCGATAAATTAGATCGAGTGTCAAAACTAACTGCACCAGGTCCGTATTGAACTATCATCAGCAATCCACCTAAAATAGCTAAGTTCTTCATAAATTGACCTAGCTGCATGGGATCGGAAAAATTGGTATGAAAAATCAGTGTAGCAGCAATGAGGAACAAAACTAGCACGATCGCTCCCCAACGAGCTTTATAACCCAGTAAAACTGACGATCCAGCACCCAATTCTACCAAAATTGCACTCACTAAAAAGAAGCCTGTCTGAGGCATACCATAAGCAGCCATAAATTCTTGAGTAGCAACGGGATGCAGAATTTTATTGACACCAGACTCGAGAAAAATCAAGGACAGGGAAGATCTTGCAACCAGAGATATGTACTTTTTGAGCATATGAACCTTGAACAAGTTTTTAATTTGAGCGAGCCGGAAACATTGAGTTGTTCTACGATTTCATTGAACTCATCTTTAGGCAATACTTTGGGAAGAACAACGAGCTTACATGATGGATTCTGTAGCGATCATTGCACTTATGTCAGATGTCACTGTAGGTTCTAAAATAGATGGTGGAGGATTAGAGATATCTCCAGCCGTACCCATGCTGGCGATAAAACTTTCAATTGCTGTGGGAGAAGTTGTTGTAAACATAAGTACCTCTGCAGGTAAAGTTCCTTGGTTTGTCAAAGCAAAGGATTTATCTTCAGGAAGTAAGACGTAGGTATTGGGAGTTGCAGTAAAGGATTGATCTTCCATCTCGAAGGTGACATTCCCCTCCAAAACAAAGAATCCTTTATCTGTAGGAGCAGAAATTAAATCTTCATTGTCAGTACCGGGTGGAACATAAACATCAAAGAGTGAAAGTTTTCCTTCTGTGTCAGCAGCTGTAGCAACATAAGTATAAAGATCGCCTCCCAACCAGTACTTTTCACGTTGTTCGTTGTTGGGCTCTAATTTTGGTGTAGTTTCAGGTGTATCTCCATTCTTTAGAGTGTAAGAGCCATCGTCAGCAAAACTCAGAACAGCCTCATCTTGTAATAACCCAACAACAGCGCCATTTGTGGGGTTAGTAATAGTCAATCTCAAATCATCAGTTGTATTGGAAGAGATGGGAAGAGCTACTGTCTGAGTTCTCTGACCATCAGCAAAGTCAACTTCTACTGAGAGACCATTACTGAGAGCAAGTGTTGCACTGACCTCTCCTTCTGCTTCCCCAGGACGGAGTAAAGTAACTTGCGGATCGCCAGTCCTTGTTTTGTTGAATTCAGATGAGTGGAAGATAATTGAGTCTAATGTTTCTACACCATATTCGGCTAAAATACCTGAAAATCGATCTAAAGCCTCAGCAGGAGGGATTTCATTGGGGGGAGGGGATGTAACCGATCCGGGAACACCTATTTCTGCAAACGCTTGTTCCAAGCCTGCAGGAAAAACAAACTCTAAATGACGTGATGCTGTATCTCCCAAATTAAGAAATCCATGAGTATCATTTTGATGTTTGTAGATAAATGTTCCGGGAGTAGCAGTGACGACTTGGTCATTGAGTTGGTAAGAAACTTCTCCTTCAAGAATATATGCAAACTCGTTTTCTTGTCGGTGAATGTGGGGAAAAGGACCGCCCTGCGGTACTGTGTAAAAATCCAAGAGTGCATATTCCCCGTTAGTTTGCTCGCCAGTGGCGACAAAAGTCGGGTGATCGCCTACCAGCCAATATCCAGGTCGATTTTGATCTGTAAGTATCAATGGTTCTTGAGAAGCGACTTGGGATGTCGCATCTTCAGTACCCGTATTTTGTTCCCCAGTATTTTCCTGGTTTAGCTCTGTTTCCGTATGCATAAAATTCTCCTTAGAATGGGTGGTGCAAAAAGTCTAATAGTTGATGTACTACGCTTTTTGCAAAAACTCTGTGACAGTGGATATAAAACTGTCTTGCTGCTCAAACATCGGTAAATGACCGCAGTTTGGAAGTAAAGTGACTTGTGCTTGCTGGATTTGAGAGCAAAAATCTCGAGCATAGTCTGAAGGTACAAGTCCATCTGACTCTCCCCAGACAATTAATGTAGGTGCTTGAATGTGGTTAATGCGATGTTTTAACCCCCAATTGGAAAATGGAACAAGGAACTTTTTGGCAGTTGCAAAAGATCTCTGCTTTTGAGCTTCTAAATCGACTTGTGGCGTTTCCGATGTTGCAGTAGCGCGAGCGTGCTGAAATACTTTGGAACTGGGATCGTGCCATAAAGCATTGACAAGTTTGTCTGGACTGACAGAAAAGAAGTCAAGCACTGGTAAATCTTCTCGGAAGAGACCAAGCGGGCTGACCAATACCAGTTTCTTAACTCGATTTGGGCAAAGAGCAGCGATTTCTGCTGCTAACATACCTCCAAAGGAATGACCGACTACACAGGCTGATTCAATTTCTAGTTCGTCCATCAAGTCCTGGTAATAAAGCGCTAAGTCCACTGTATCGCTAAGGTGTTCTTCTCCCGTTGAAGGGCCAAAACCAGGATGCCAAGGAGCATATACCTGAAAATTCTGACTGAGAAGATTTAAATATTCTCCTGTTTGCAATCCACTCGCACTATGAAGATATAAGAGTGGAGTTCCAGAACCACCTTGCAGAAAGTTGATAGAGAATTTACCGTTTTGAAAATTGAGGATGCGGGATTCCATATGAAAAGATTCCTTATTGTTAGTTAAGATTGTCATTGGTTGCGGGTCATCGATCGCTTCTTTACATGAGGTGGTGAAATGCCGTAAGCTAACAAGCTTGCAAGTAGGTTTCGCCAGAGCGGTAGGCGCATATAAAACGGTAGTTTGAATGTTCCTTCGGATTTGAGGGCTCTGACAGTAATTTGGCTCTGGATAAAAGATTGAAACGCCTGAATAATTTTTATGGATAGCTGGCGTTTGCGTTGTACTTGTGCTAAGTGAGTTAGCCTTAAATATCCTTCCTTAAGAGGTTCGCTGATGATATTTGATGCTACAACAGCGTCTTGAATTGCATAGTTAATGCCAACTCCACCAATAGGAGATAGTACGTGGGCAGCGTCACCAATCAAAAGTAATCCAGGGCGATACCATCGGGAAACACGACCTACTATAACTGTCAGTAGTGAAGCCTGCTTCCAATCTTTTAAATGCTCCACACGATCGCTAAACTCTGGCACAACTTCGACAAGAGACTTTTGCAATGCTTCTATACCGTTAGTCCGAAGTTGCTGGTAATAACCCTTAGGAATAATGTAACCAATTTGCCACTTGTCAGAGGTAGGCGTTACTGTCTGTACTAAAACACGACCACTCGAAAAGCGTGCCTTGAGACCTTTTGGCTCTTCCGGGTTTCGGGGTAAGCGAAACCACAAAATATCTATTGGTGGAGCCGCTTGAATAAGGTCTATACCTGCGAGTTGACGAATGTTAGAAAAACGACCATCTGCACCAACGGTTAATTCTGCTCGTACTTCATGCCATCCTCCTTGTCCGCGATAGCGAACTCCGCAAATCTTACCATGTTCTTCAATCAACTGCTGTACATTAGCGCCCATAACTAACTGGAAGTTAGGGTAACATTTTGCCTCAGCAATGATGAATTCTAGAAAATTGATCTGAGAAATAATTGTGATGTAAGGGTGATGGCTCTTTAAATGACTGAAGTCGGCAAACGCGATCGCATCATGAGGAGTTACAAATTGAATTTGACCTGTTTTATTATGCGGAATTTCTTGAAGCAATCGGTCAACGAGACCAAGTTCTTCTACAATTTCCATGACTCCTGCATGAATTGTATCGCCTCGGAAGTCGCGATCGAAGTTTTTGTGCGCTTCTAGTAGCGTAACAGAAATTCCTTGACGTGCTAGGAGCAGTGCTAGAACCGCTCCTGCTGGACCACCTCCAACTATACAGCACGTTGTTTCTTGTATGTCAATAATGATACGTTCACTTATTTGCATATCCGTTGTACGGAAAGTTAATTAGGAAATTGTTAGTGGTTAGTGGCTAGTAGTTAATGGTTAGTAGCAACTAAAAAATTTTCTAACGACTAATTAATAACTAATAACAACCAACCGCTAACGTTTACTGTGCAAGAATTTCACCCACTATTCCAGCTGCTATTACGCAGTCATCTCGGGTAATATCAAGATGGGTAACGGCTCTAACGGCTCGCTTCCCTGAAGAACTCAAAAACACGCCGCGATCGCGTGCAGCAGCTACCAAAGTTGGAGCGTCAAGAACATCGGGTGCTAATTGAAACCAAATAATGTTTGTTTCTACCGTTACAGGATCGAGAACAATACCGGATGTCTCTGCTAACATCTGAGCCAATAACTGAGCGTTGGCGTGATCGTCTGCCAATCGTTCTACATGATGCTTTAGCGCATACATACCAGCCGCAGCAAAAATTCCTACCTGCCTCATAGCACCGCCAAACATCTTCCGCAAACGATGGGCGCGATGAATTTGCTCTTTAGAACCGCAAACAACACTTCCCGCAGGTGCTCCCAAACCTTTAGATAAGCAAAACGTGACGGTATCAAATGGTTCCGACCAGGTTTTGACAGTCACTCCACTCTTCACTTCAGCGTTAAAAATACGAGCGCCATCTAAGTGGAGTGACATTCCATATTCGCGAGCAACAGATGCAGACAATCGCAACTCATTAATATCCCAAACCCATCCCCCACCACGGTTGTGGGTGTTTTCAAAAGCAACAACAGTTGTTGGGCTTTGGTGATGGTTATCCGGTTTGTAACTAGCACTAACATCACGAGCGGTAAATCGACCATTGTTACCAACAGTTTGAAATTGCAAACCGTTGAGAGCAGCACCTGCACCGCCTTCATAAAGGTAACAATGACTACCTGTACCTATAATCACTTCATCACCAGGTTTGGTAAGCGCACCTAATGCGATTTGGTTTGCCATTGTACCTGTGGGAACAAACAATGCAGTTTCTTTACCCGTGAGATGGGTCGCATATTCCTCGATCTGGCGGACAGAAGGGTCTTCACCGTACACATCATCACCAACTTTAGCAGAAGCCATAGCTTGACGCATGGCAGGAGTTGGCTGCGTTACTGTATCACTGCGGAGGTCAATCATAATTGCTAATTGCTAATTGCTAATTGCTAATTGCTAATGGCTAATGGCTAATGGCTAATGGTGAGTTCAGAGAAAGTAGGCGGTGAGACTAGTGCTGTAAGAAGGTTTCCTACGTCCTGGGGACCAGCTTATAGCCCTTGCGGGCATAACCTGCAGCATCGTATAGCTTTTCCGTAAGGAGATACTTGTTTGCGTAGCGTACCGAAAGCATAGGGCTAGTGATTAGTGGCTATTAGCCATTAGCCATTAGCTATTAGCTATTAGCCATTAGCCATTAGCCTACTTTAAATTCCCAATTCGTAGATAACAAAGCTTTGGTATTCCGGTGCATAGGAAGGACCAAAAACTTTCTTGGAAATTTGTCGGAAGTTACCGAGCCTAAACTCTTGCTCCACGATCAGTGGAGACATTTTATGTTCAATACCTAACTCTGTAATTAGGTCATCGTGAGTTGCTCGCAGTTCATCAATTGCAACACCAATACAGTTGCGATCCATAGCGAAATCAACAACATACCTGTACCACGTCCACAGTGCCTGCTGTCGGCGACGTTCGAGATCCAATGCTGCTTCTGGGATGTGACCCGTTTGCTGATAGTTCTCTACCTCTTCTGCAGTGGTTAAGATATACCCGTTTGCAATGTGGATCAATTCAGCATTAGCTATGCGTTTTTCGTGATGGTTTTTGCAATATTCTGGGCAAAACTCATCACCTACAATGATAACACCATCTTGATGTAATATTTGCTTGGCATGAGCCAAGTAATTTTTCGGAAGATGGTGATGTGCTCCCCAGGAAAGAACTATATCTACAGTTTCATTCCATTCTTCAAAAGAACCGGAGAACACTTTAGCATTAGTATCAGTTGCTAAACGACGTTCCAATTTAGCAACAATTTCTGGTTCATCCTCATTTGCAATAAGTTCTATTTCAGGGAGACGTTTTGCTAACTTTGAAGCAAAATATCCGGTTCCGCAACCAACGTCAAATACGCGAATTGGTCGTCCCAATTTTTGAGCGTATTGTTTTATCAGCCTAATGATGTAAGCGTCACCTTCAGGAATTTGGGGATGCCCTTTACGCATTTGGGCTGCAACATCAATTTCCTCTGACTTAACATCATCTAGAAGGTTGTCAGGTACAAAAACGGACATGAGGAGACTCCTTAAATTTTTGCTTGGGGGATTGGGTATTGAGCGTTGGGGGTTGGGGGTTAGGGGATTGAGGGATAAAGGGATGAAAGGATTGGTCAAAATATATTTCCCCTTGTCTCCCTTGTCTCCCTTATCCCCAGTCCCTAGACTCTAGCCTCTACAGTTGCTAAACCTATGTTTGGCTTAGTAACAACATATACACCGTCAATAGCTCCTGCGGCTGAAAGTGAAAAGAAACCTTCTACTGCATTAAAGAAATTATTTGTAGCTTGGATTGTAGAATCCGTAGCCTTGTCTTTTGATGCCAAAGCTTCTTTGTCCTGACGAAGGTTATGGTTATCTTTGATCCGCTTTGACATCTCGTTGACAGCAAATTCGCTGACACCTTCTTGGGCATCGACTAAGTCTTCCACTCCAGACACTAGGTTTAAGAAAGCGAGTTTTAGATCGGCACCACTGAAATCGTGGCGGCTTAATTTTTGTGCTTCCCAAAAATAGGAATCTTTACCACGGTTCTGGTCGTAGAAAGCTGAGACAAACACGAGGAACCGCAGATATGCTTGCCGATAGCTCTTGTCATAAAATGTAGTGGCTTGTGCTTCGTCAATCTCACCGCGCTTAATGCTTGCGATACTTGCGGCTGCTAGGAGTGCGCTGTAAGTGGCAAGATGAACTCCACTTGATAAGAGCGGATCTAGGAAGCAAGCAGCATCTCCTGACATAAAGTAGCCCGGACCGGAGAAGTAGTCAGAGGTGTAAGAATAGTCTTGCTCGACTTTGACTTCTGATACTAACTGACCTGGTGCAACCATATCAGAGATAAGAGAGCATTCTTCAATGGCTTCTGAGTAAATATCTTCCAACTTCTTATTGCGTCTTTCTTTATAAATATCTTTGTGCATGACCACTCCGATACTCATAATCTCTTCATCCAAGGGGATTCCCCACAGCCAACCTTCTGGAATAGAACCGACTGCGATCGCTCCTTCTTGACCTTGAGGTAATCTTTGAACGTTCTTCCAATAACCCCATATAGCTATATTTTGGAATACGTTGTGGTTTCGGCGGTTTTTTAGATAGCGCGTTGACAAAACACCAGCACGACCTGAAGCATCAATGACGAAATCAAAAGAGATTTCTCCCGTCGCACCATTGGATTGAGACCAAGTAGCACTTTTTGGACGATTTTCATCAAAAGAGACTTGACGAATTTCGGTTCCCTCAAAAACTTTCACACCTTGGCTTTTAGAATGCTCTAAAAGCAAGTGGTCAAAGTCGGCACGACGAACTTGAAAGCTATAAGTATGGTCGCCACTGAGTTCTCCAAAATTGAGGCTCCACTTCTCTTTGCCCCACTCCAAATAGGCTCCGGGCTTGCGTTGAAATCCTTGGGCTTCAACTTTGTCCCGTACTCCAAGTAAATCAAATATTTCTAAAGCAGATGGCAAAAGCGATTCACCAATATGATATCGGGGAAAAAAATCTCGTTCTAACAAAGTCACGTCAAAACCCTCGCGTGCTAATAAAGTCGCAGCAGTCGATCCAGCTGGTCCGCCACCGATGACTAAAATTTGAGTAGAATTTGGTATATTGGACATGACAGGATTCTTCTCCTTTATGGTTGTAGAGTTCTGAGAACAACGAATTCAGTTAACTTCTCCGTTAAGCAAGGCATGGCAAGCTTTTCTCCAAGGCTGTTAGAACCTTCCTGAATGGAGAAGTTTTATTTAGAGATGAACTGTGAAGTATAAAGTATGAAAGAATTAACAATCTTTTATTCTTAATCCTTCAAACTTTATCCTTTATCCTTTCAAAAGGATTCGCCAAATTGGGCAGATCCCGCATTAATTCCTCAAATCCTTCCCATGTTAGAGATTGAGGACCGTCAGAAAGGGCTTTGCCTGGGTTGGGATGAACTTCAATCATCACCGAATCAACACCAGCTGCTACAGATGCCTTCGCCATTGTTGGCACAAACTCCGATTTACCAGTAGCATGGCTGGGATCGACCATGATGGGCAGGTGTGTGAGCGATCGCAAAACCGGAATTGCAGATATATCAAAAATATTGCGGGTGTATTGGCGATCGAAACTGCGGATACCGCGTTCGCACAGAATGACATTGGGATTACCAGCCGCCAAAATGTACTCGGCTGACATCAACCATTCTTCAATGGTAGCTGACAATCCGCGCTTCAAAAGAATTGGCTTGCCAGTAGCACCAATCTTCTTAAGAAGTGAGAAGTTTTGCATATTGCGAGCACCAACCTGCAACACATCTGCGACAAATGCAACTTTCTCTATATCAGTTGTATCCATCACTTCTGTAATGATTCCCAATCCAGTGGCTTCTCGTGCTTTATCTAAGAGTAATAATGCACTCTCTCCATGACCTTGGAAAGCATAAGGGGAGGTACGGGGTTTGTACGCCCCTCCTCGAAGAAATTTAGCTCCGGCAGCTTTCACTCTCCGGGCTGTTTCTACAATCATCTCCTCATTTTCTACAGAACAAGGTCCCGCTACAACAACCAAAGGATGGTTTTGACCAAAACTGACAGAGCCATTTGGGGTGGGTACAACCACGTCAGTCGGTTGATAAGAGTGAAATTCTAGAGAAGCTCGTTTGAAAGGCTTTTTTACCCGGACAACCTGCTCAATGCAGGGGCTCAAATTTTGAATTTGTACCGGGTCAATCTCCGCTGTTTCACCTATTAAACCAATCACCACTTTGTGCTGACCTATTGATTTTTCGGGAGTGATATTCCAACTGCGGATTTCTTTAATGATTCGTTCAATTTCTTCTGATGGGCTACCAGATTTCATGACGACGATCATAGATAAGAATCCTCCTTAAATAACAGCATCTTATGGTCTTCCGTGGTTCAGTTGTTACTATTTGTTTTTATCTCCTCACCCTTTTTCTTTGTCTTCTAAAGCTTACTGTAGTTAAAAAGCGCTTGCCAACAGTCTATCTTTTGAAAAGTAACAATTCTTTCGCTAATGTTTAATTTAAAACACAATCAATGATAATTGCGATTGTTCCGGAAATCATATAGATGTTTAGTATTGTGCATTAAGAATTTGATTTATAGGAATCCTAAATTACTCAAGAAAAATGGTAGCGTTGGCAAAGCCAATCACAGTTTCTTGGCGGGCTTTAGACATCCCTCCAGGTATTTCAAGAAAAAATAAGATTCCTCTATGTTATTAAAGTGGTTTAAATTGATAACATCTGGAAAGAAATCGGAAATATAATTTTTTTTAATAAAAGAATATTAAAAGATTAGAATAAAATTTTAAAACGAAGGCAGAAGTACGCTCGCTACTAGAGCAGAAGGCAATTAGGTGGGGATTTAAACCCGCACCTAATTGAAGACCGCGCCTCTTGGAGATTATGGCGCTTGATTTAAACCCGTTGCTCCCGAAGGTCGCGCAGAGGATCTACGGTATCAGGCAGAAGGGATTTATCACTTCTGCCCTCTGCCCTTCTTGTTAATTTTTGGCTTTAGGTTGAAATTTCTTTTGATTTTTTTAAGAATTTAAAATTTCTGCATATTTCAAATGCATGAGAGAAACGCATAAATTCGATCGGTAGGGGCGCAATACCGCCGCGCCCCCAGAACTAAGTGTATTTCGCACAAGAGCTAACCGTTTTGTCTCTCTTGCGTGTATTGGGCTTTGTACTGAGCAAGCTGTGTCCTTCTCCAAGCTTGGGGAGTTGTTCCATGATACTGGCGAAACTGGCGAAAGAAATGAACTGTGTGATAATACCCAACTTGGGCTGCGATTTCTTCGACTCTTTCATTAGTTTCCAACAGTAAGGAACGTGCTGCTGCCATTCGCCGCTCGATAATCCACCCTTGTACAGTTTGTCCTGTTTGCCGTCTCACAAGATTAGTGAGATAAGCCGGAGAATAACCTACAGCTCCTGCGACATCACTCAAAGTGATCTGTTGATTGTAGTTCGCCTCAATGAAGCGGAAGACCTCTCTCAATTCTGGCTCGGATGGCAGAATTGACTGGGGCTCGTCCGATTTCATGGCTTTATTGGGTGAGAAGTTTTGCTTTGCACAAAGGGCTCCTGTGTTCTTAGAACCAGAGTATAGAAAAGTGCCAGTAGATGTTTCGCCGGTTGGAGCAACTGCGTTCGTCAAAGACGTGCCGCAACTATCGCCTGTGGGCTTTTCTGTTACTGATGTGGGTACTGTTCCATATAACTTTTGCAGGAAGCTTTGCCTCTGCAGGCGAGTTGCGATCGCTTTGAGTAATTCGTCTAATGTACAAGGTTTTGTGATGTAATCATCTGCTCCCAATTCCATACCTTTGCGGATATCAGTGCGACTGACTTTAGCGGTGACAAAGATAAAAGGAATAATTGCTGTGGCTGGATCTTGGCGTAATGCCATTAAAACTCTAAAACCATCGAGTTTCGGCACTAAAACTTCGCTGATGATTAGATCGGGTAACTCTTGTTGTGCTCTTTGAACTGCGATCGCACCGTTTTCAGCACTAATCGCATGGAAACCTTCAGCTTTTAGGCATGAAAGAAAAAGTTTTCGGGTTTCTGCTTTATTTTCAATCACTAAAATCTTTTTCACCGTTTCCTTTGCCATCCAAATACGGGTTTATGGACAATTCACAGGTGTACAGTGACAAACCACTTGGTAGAGTGACAAGTTACCAAAAGAAAGGTAGAGGGCAGATGGCAGAGGGCAGAAGGTTGATATTGTAAGATTTCATACAAAAGCAAGTCTTCTGTGCTCTGCCAAAGGGTGTAGCGTCCCTGAATTGATTTAGGTCGAAAAATAATAGAGTGCAAACTTTATTAAATCCCTCACATTTATACATGGGGATTCCCTTCTGCCACGCCACTTGCTTTATGCCGGGAAACCCGTCCACCGCAGTGGCTCCTCTGCCGTCGTACTTCTGCCTTCTTACTTTATAATGTAGTGCTTTCCCAATATGAAAAATAAAGTCTAAAAGATGAAGAACTAAGCGTAAAAAAGTGCTATTGCCAGCACAAGTACCCGAACTTATTCTGGTAGCACGCAGAATATACAATCTAAGTTTTAAACCCATAGCAGTCGTCACAATAGGGAGACAGTCACAAAAACATTCTCGACTACAGCAACGCGCTACCGTAGAAACTTGTGTTATCTCCTGCAAAGGAGCTAAGCACGTAGGATATCCGAAGGACATGGGGCGAAGTTGGGATCGAGGAAAACCTTTCAGCCGACTTCTCCGTGCAAAGCGCTGCCTCCCGAATTCATTCATAGGGTTGACTTCATACTTCATACTTCAGACGTTATTTTTGAGGTCACTTAGGTTATGGTTGTGCAAAATACCAAGGCAACCCAAAAAAGATTGCCAAAATATTGGTTGTCATTTCACCGCAAATCTTTGCTCCGAGCAGATTATGCTCTTGCAGAACTTCCCAGGAAGGGGCAGACTCGTTGCGCGTCCGGTGTTCTCTTTGGTGCGCCGTGTAAAGCCTCTTCCAATCAACCCAGTCATGCGAAAAACGTTATGTCTGGGTTAAGAACTGTTTCGAGATGCACGTTTGCAAAGACGCAAATTATTGCGTCTCTACTTAGGCTTGCTCAACCTACCTAGTTTCGGTAACTCTGGGGCTGGCGAGCACCCTAAAGGCAGGAACACAAACATTTCCCCAAACACAGTCCCAGCAGGACTGGGGCTGGTTAGGTCGTGTGAACCCAGAACAGCCAATATGATAATTTGCAAGGGGTTTGCAGCCTAACAAGTAAATCCCTGACTGGTAGAACACTGTCAATCCGTACAGATACCTCCATAAATTTAAGATTTAGCTTTTGTATCTGTAGAGGACGGACTTATTTGTTACATCCATCAAACCAATCACTACTTTCCCTGGTTAAATAAGATTTCTGTTGCGGTAAGATTTGCCACACCAGAAGATTTGACGGAGCTGCTTAATTCCCTTCGAGAGGATACCAGATTTCGTAATAACACACAAGTAAGACGCTCCAGAATGTAGTGGTGTAAATAGTATTGGATTTGATTGATACTAACTTCACATCATATCATTCGTTACACCCATACAAAGTAACTAAAAAGCAAAAGTCAGGAGTTGCGGACTTTCTACTCCAAATATTTAACCAGTGCTAGTTCGTAAGTGTGACACACCAAAAGCTATACCCGTAAATAAATTTAACAAAGACTTTATATTAAGTTAAGTGAATGTAACGAGGACACACAGCAAGAAGCAGAGGAGATTTATTCATATTTCTTTGTAATTTTTGTAATACAGCCAGGACGCCCGTACCACAGAATCGCAGTTTGTTTCTAAAGCTTGAAAACTACTGTATTTTTTTACAGTTCTCATGATTGACATTTAAGCTTTTACTTAAATATAATGTTTATAGTTAAGTAAAAGCTTAACTATATTTAGAGTTTGCAATTGAGGCTAGCTATTTGAAGCTAGAACTTACGCATAGCTTCCCTTTTTAAGGGACAGTGCATGCACAAATCGAGTTTACCCCCTTAATCCCCTGAGGTATTCAGAAATAAAAAATTAAATTTCTCTTTACGATGGAGGGTCAGGGGTGAGGTAAAACTAACGCTCAATCCTCAGTGCGTTAACTATGGCAATCCTATTTGAGATCCGAACAAGGAGGACAAGGAAGAGGTGTTTGTCGCTCCTACACGGATTGCTATATTTCAGATTTATGTGTACACCGTAGTTTTTTTAAGGGGGTTTGGAGGAAACTGCAACACCTGAAAACCCCAAAATACCCTTAAGCCTACGGAAGTCAGTTCTTAAAGTGTCTCTACATCCGTCAGATAAGCTTTGGAGTAAAAAATATGAGTTCCACTAATTTCAACATTCCGATTGTGATTCAACCTTCAGACAAAGGGGAGAGAGCCTTTGACATTTATTCTCGTTTGCTAGCAGAGCGCATTGTTTTTTTAAAAAGCGAAGTGACTGATGAGATAGCTAATTTAATTGTTGCTCAATTGCTATTTCTTGATGCTGAAGATCCAGAGCGGGATGTATTCTTGTACATCAATAGCCCTGGGGGCTCGGTCACAGCAGGAATGGCAATTTACGATACTATGAATCAAATTCGTGCTGAAGTATGTACTGTCTGTGTTGGTTTTGCAGCTTCGATGGGTGCATTTTTGCTGTCTTCTGGAGCAAAAAGTAAAAGATATGCTTTACCCAATGCTCGGATTATGATTCATCAGCCTTCAGGGGGGGTTCAAGGTGCAGCGAGTGACATTGAGGTAGCGGCTAGGGAAATTTTGCACACCAAACAAACTATCAACAAGATATTGGCAGCCAATACCAACCAATCTTTAGAGAAGATTGAACGAGATTTAGAACGAGACTTTTTTATGAGTGCGGAAGAAGCAAAAATCTACGGATTAGTGGATAGCGTTATTTTGAAGACACCAACATCTGCTCTAGATTCCACTCATTCTGTAACCGATCGGTATTTACTCAACGGGCATTAGATATAGGAGTGAAAAGCAATGTAGAGACCTACCGTGGCATTTTTATCTGTATAAAAATGTTCCTTAGAAAACCCCTATAGTCTCTCCTTACTAATGGAGACAGCGTTGGCTCTTGACAAACAAATGATATTGGAGGTTTTGATGAAAATTTTAGTGATTGGCGGTACAAATTTTATTGGTCCCCATGTTGTTCGCCATTTGTGTCATTTGGGTCATGAGGTAACTGTATTTCATCGGGGAGAAACGATGGCTGAATTACCGACAAATGTACATCACATTCTTGGCGATCGCCATCACCTTCAAGAATTCAAAAGCCAGTTTGAGGAAATGGCACCTCACATTGTAGTGGATATGATTTTATTCACCGAACAACACGCTGTGGAACTCATGAACACTTTTAAAGGAATTGCCAAGCGTGTTGTTGCTATTAGCAGTATAGACGTATACCGCGCATACAGTGTTCTTTTAGGGAAGGAGTCTGAAGTCATTTCAGTACCACTGACAGAAACTTCTCCATTACGCCAACAACTTTATCCTTTTCGGGAAATGCCTGACAGACCCCTCAATACACCAATAGATTACGAAAAGATTTTAGTGGAACAAGTCGTCATGTCAGAACCCACTTTACCTGGAACAATCGTAAGACTGCCAATGGTTTACGGTCCTAAAGATCCCCGCCACCGTTTACATCCTTATCTTCAAAGAATAGATGATAACCGCCCTGTTATTGTGTTAGAAAAAAGCTTTGCCCTGTGGCGTGGTTCTTATGGATATGTCGAAAATGCGGCATACGCAATAGCTTTAGCAGCCTGTCACGAGCCAGCTGTAGGTCGCATTTATCACGTTGCGGACCGAGAAGCCTTGAGCGAAGCTGAACGCATAGACAGAGTGGGTCGATTGACAGGATGGCAAGGTCAGGTTTTAGTTGTACCCAAAGAAAAGCTTCCAACCGAATGGAAATTAACAGTTAACACAAAACAACATTGGTTAATAGACTCAACTCGTATTCGTGAGGAATTAGGATATCAGGAACTGGTATCTCCAGATGAAGCACTGTTGCAAACCATTCGCTGGGAGCAAGCCAATCCTCCACAAGACCCTCATCCGTTAGCGTTTCCTTCATTGCTTGATTACGCAACCGAAGATGCAATACGGTCACAAGTAAGCAGTTACAACTAACTAATTCTTGTTTGCCAGAATACTACAAGATCGCTGACTTCTTATAGCACAAAATGAGTTAATGGAGGTGATATCTCTCTCCTACCAAAAAATCCTGTTTTCCTCTCGTCCCCAAGCTCCACCTGGTAATGAAGTCTGCAAAGCTCTACCTCGCGTGGCAAATAGGTAAAGGAAACAGACCCTGGGACTCCTATTGGGTTTTTGAAATATAGCTAGGGTGGGAAATGTTAACTAAAAACCTTATTTGATTGGCATTTCCCACCCTACCGTATTTGGCAATTTTCATAAATCATTAATGATTCCTATATAAGAATAAAACAATCAAAAACAGTAGCTTGAAATACTATTCATCAAAACTTGAAACTTTTTAAACAATAACATTAAAATTAAATCATATCAATTTATACCATTATTTTTAAATAGCTTTTCTAA
Organism: Tolypothrix campylonemoides VB511288_2; assembly: GCF_045999855.1. Taxonomy (NCBI): domain Bacteria; kingdom Bacillati; phylum Cyanobacteriota; class Cyanophyceae; order Nostocales; family Tolypothrichaceae; genus Tolypothrix; species Tolypothrix campylonemoides. Next base: position 24,595 of record NZ_JBFPMW010000006.1, on the reverse strand, counting down.
AGAGAAAAAATAAATATTCTCCGGAGTGCTAAACAAGTTATCGAATAAAAGAATGGAAGAGAGACACTTTTAACCTTACATAACAAAGTGGCTCATTTTTAACTAAATAAGTAAAAAATTATGCATAAAATTATTCATTGGTTTAGCGCATCCGCTATTCAGGCGTTTGCGTTTGTATCTATTGTTGCCATAGCACAAGAAATTCCCATTTCACCACAACAAAAAAACACACCAAAAATTTGTTCTTTTAATACTGTAGAAAATTTATTGCCTCCCATAGCAAGCCAACAAAGTAGTTCTCTATTTGCCTATCTTGGACAACAAGGTTTTGTACAAGACTCAGATGGTTCTTGGGTTTGTTATGTCAGTGATTCTAAAAAAGAATGGCGTTACTATACCTTATTTAAAGTACAACAAATAGGAGAAAAACTCATTGCAACTTCTTTTATAGAGAATGGTAACTGGATAGACGGACAAGAAACCCGAAGTTTAGACTTATTTATGACGTTAATTGAAAAACATATACGTACAACTGATGGAAATCGTCAAAGTATACGCAACTATCTAGCAACTTTTATTTCTTTAGTTAAGCAAGGTAAAGTTCCACCTTTACCGCGTGGTTATCTTTTTGACCAACCACATCGCGGATTTGTGTCCTATCATTCCCTAACGAGTGGTAAATTCCAAGGTACGGCAATTACAATAAATATCAATATTTTGAAATAGCTAATGGCTAATGGCTAATGGCTATTAGCTAATAGCCATTAGTTATTAGCCATTAGTATGTAAAACAAGCTGTAAATTACTTAACAGTTCGTCTAACGAAAAAGGTTTTGGTAAAACAGTTGTGACATTATCTTTTAAAAATTTTAGCATCTCATGGTTTGACCCAAGTCCGCTAAAACCAACTATCTTAATTGTTGGATTTATCTTTCTTAGAATACGGATCGTTGTTGGACCATCCATGGAAGGCATCATCATATCAATCAAGACAACATTGATTTCGCGTATATGTTGCGTGTATAGAGCGATCGCCTCCATCCCATCTCGAGCCACTAAGACTTTATAAGCATTTCTTTCTAACAAAGTTTTAGTCATTTCTCGAATTGAATCGTCATCATCAACTACAAGAATAAGTTCTCCATGTCCTAGTGGCAAATCGTCTTTATCTATTGTTAAGAGACTGTTGATTTCTAACGTTTGTTTGACTGGTAAATAAATCTGAAATTCTGCTCCTTTTCTTACCTCACTTGTCACACTCACAAATCCACCGTGGCTTTTCACAATACCCATCACTGTGGACAATCCAAGCCCCGTACCTTGACCAACTTCTTTTGTTGTGAAAAATGGTTCAAAAATTCTATCTATGATTTCTTTGGGAATGCCTATCCCCGTGTCAGATATAGAGATTGCAACATAAGGTCCTACTTTAGCATCAATATTTTTGCGCGTACATTGAACATCCACCCAAACGTTTTTTGCAGAAATCCGTAAAGTCCCACCTACTGGCATTGCATCGCGAGCATTGATACAGAGATTCATGATAACTTGGTGAAGTTGAGTTGCATCACCATAAATACTCCAGATATTTGGTTTTGGAATATCTAAAATGATATTGATCGATTTAGGAAATGATTGTTTGACAATCTGCTCAATTTCCAAAATTAAATGCCTAACCTGTAAAGTAGCAAATTGAATTTCACTCCCTTGTGAAAAGTACAATACCTGTTTGACTAAATCTGCTGCCCGTCTGACGTTGTTTTCCAATAAAGCACTCCATTGCCGACTTTGCTCATCGAGCATTTTAGTTTCTAACAGTTGAATTATCATCATCATTGGGGTTAGGGTATTGTTGAGATCGTGAGCGATCCCACTGGCTAGTGTTCCCAAACTTTCCATGCGTTGCGCTTGCAAAAATTGTGCTTCAAGTTGTTTCTTCTCTGTTATATTTGTGTTGACGGTCAAGATGGAATTAGGCTGTCCTTCCACATTATTTATCAATGTCCATCGACTAGCAACAATAATTGAGTGACCTGCTTTTGTAACTTGGTGTAACTCACCTTGCCAAGAGCCAACAACAGCTAAACTTTGTTGGATATTATCAAGTTGGGAAAGAGTTTCCGATCTATATAAAACTTCACGAGAGTCTCTGCCAATGGCTTCTTCAGACGTCCACCCATAAAGATGTTCGGCCCCCTTATTCCAGTAACGGATGAGGTTGCATGCATCCCGAACAAAAATTGCATCTGTAGTAATATCAAGTAATGCGGCTTGTTCTTGGATTTTTTTTTCTGCTTGCTGGCGATCGTGAATTTCTGTTTCCAAACGTGTATTTTGTTCTTTAAGTCTTTTAGTTAAATTTCTCAAGCTGAGATGAATTTTGACTCTTGCTAAAACTTCTTCATTTTCTAGTGGTTTGGTAATGTAATCGACAGCTCCAAGATTTAAACCCTTCACCTTGTCTGCTTTTTGTGATGATGCTGTCAGAAAAATGATAGGGATATCTTGAGTTGCTATATTGCTCTTCAAACGACAGCAAGTTTCAAAGCCATTCATAACTGGCATTACAACATCTAACAATATCAGATCTGGGTAAGCTGTTTCTGCTATCTGTATTGCACTTTCCCCATCATCAGCTACTAAAACTTGAAAACCAGCATCTGATAGTAAAGCCAGTAATATCTGTAAGTTGATAGGATTGTCATCAACAATAAGAATCGTGTTTTTTTCTTGATTGCTAAAATTCATTGTATCCTCTAAAAATTGATTTAAAAAATTGTTGGTCGATCTTGAAATTGATAATAATTCTATCTAGCAAGTAGCGATAGAAGTTGCAAAAATCGGAGAGGTCCCTATTGAGACCACTACTATGCCACCTATGGCAAATGCAGGCACTTGCTATTCAATTAATTTCTGTCAACTACCTCAGTTATGTATTCATTACGCAACTGAAAGTTAAAATACTTAACGTAAAGTAAATTTAATTGAAGTAATTGCTTACATATAAGTTTCATTTAAGTTACATTCTTTCATTGATATTTTATTCATGAAGGCATAGCTATGTCACTACACACCTGAAGGATACTTCCCCCTAGAGCTATCTCTCGTTTCTCGATCTCGGCGTCTCTAGCATTGGATCGAGAAGAAGAGCCTAACCTATCATTCGCTAACAGCACCCTTTAGACTGTACATTCGCTCATTTTTGAAGAGAGAGAGGAATTAATGCCTGACTGGGTAAGGAAAAAACCTTACAGAGGAGCTAATTGTGCTGATAGCATGTAATACGTAGGAAAAAATGGACGAGAGTAACGATGTAATACATGGAGGAATGAATTCGTTTATGAGGGTGTTATATGTGTATAAGAACAAAAAAGTCTTACACTGAACAATAAACTCGTACCCTAGACAATAAAGTCCTACACTAAAACCCTACGAAAAAAGGCACTGCTTCGCTGCCTTTGAGTGTAAAACCCTTTGTTTGTTAAAAGGAAATTCAGGTAAATCTAGGTGAGAACTTTATTGTCACTGGTGATTTCTGCCAGTAGTATCGCACTGAGTGGTGCTGATAGTGTGGCAACGTTATTATTGGTAGCAGTATTGTTACGTAATAATATGCCGCAGCAAGAAATTCTGATTGGAGACCTCATTAGTCGTTATGCCGCTGGCGAAAGAAACTTTAGTGAAGTCATTATAGAGACCCCTTTTCCCCAAACCTCCTCTTGGGAACTCGGACATTTCAGAGGTTTGGATTTGAGTGGCATTATTTTGCGTAACAGCAGTATAAGATGGATCGCGATTTACATGGACGGAGTAATTCTGCGCGGGGCTGATTTGACCGACGTTGATTTGGGTGAGTCCAACTTCGAGGGGGCTGATTTGAGTAATGCCATTTTGCGGGAAACCAAATACTTCCAATCGGCTTTTAATGGTGCTAATCTCAGTGGAGCCGATTTGACAGGAGCTGAGTTGGTTGACAGTGGGTTCATTGGGGTTAACCTCTGCGGAGCTAACTTTACCAATGCAAGAATCGATGATATTACGTTCGCTTGCAACAACTTGAACAAGGCTATTTTCAATGGAGCTAGGTTGAAAAATGTTCTGTTTGACGAAGCCAAGTTGGTGCGGACCGACTTCCGTGGAGCCGACTTCGGAAAGGACAAACGTGGAGCCTCTGGGGTAAGATTCCGAGATTGTTGTTTTGGGAAAACCCTCATGCCTGATGGCAGTGTGCGTGGTAGCTGAAGCAAATAAGCCTTCTTTAGAGAAATCTGACTCAGCCAAGAGTTACCAAAAAGGTGGTGGTGGAGCAATCGATTTGGTGATGTACGTCAACGGCTGTCAGTTCAATGAAGCAGTGGCATGGCTGCGCGATCGCTTCGCTTCGGGTCTAGAGGAATGCTTAAAGCACCTACTCACGACGCCAGGATGCAAGCCATTGAGATTGCCCAAACAGAACCAACATCACAGTGCATACCACCTGCTGTTGACTCAAGTCAGCGGTCCTTAGTACAGCAATACCTCATCCAACAAAAGGAACTGCCAGCAAACATGGTGCAAGCTCTCCACGGTCCGGGGTTGGTTTATGTTGAATTCAACCAAAATGCTGTATTCAGAATGCGATCGCTCACAGAAGAAACCACCGGAGCTTTCTTGCGCGGCACCAGGGGGGAGCATACTAAAATCTTATTCTTTGCTAGGAAAATCGATATTTATCAGAAGGGTACCGCAGTTGAGGTGAACGAGGTCGTCGAATTTGGTGATTTGGGCTTCTGCTAGCTGTCCGGTTTGGATTTGAATGGAATTATTCTGGTACGCGCTAATCTCGCTGGGGCTAAGTTGGTGGATGTTATGTTCATGGAACGCACTTATTCACAAGCTTTAGCTTGCGAAAGAGAAGTGTATGCGATCGGTTCAAAAAACTTTATATTTCTGTTTGCTCTCGGCATGGCGACCTTACCTAATGCTATAGTTCAAGTGCAATGGCTTTTCAATCCGAAATTTTAAATGCCAAACGAGTATAACTTCTTAAGTCATTGTTAAAACTGTGTTAATCCACACGGTACTTAGCAAACATTTAAAAACAACAGCAATATTCGGGTAAACAGACATGGCTAAAAGTATTTACGCACTGCTTGTCGGTATCGATAGATACGACCCTAACTCAGTTTCTCCAGTCCCTTCATTACAGGGGTGCGTTAATGATATTGCAGCAGCGCAAGAATATCTTGAAGAGCGCACAAAAGATGGTGAATGGCAATTGATAGAACCATTGATTTTGAAGAACGAACAAGCCACTCGCGAAGCAATTATTCAAGGCTTTAAGGATCATCTGTGCAAGGCTGACAGCAGTGATGTTGTGTTTTTCTACTATGCAGGTCATGGGGGTCAAGAAAAAGCACCAGAGGAATTTTGGGTTTTAGAACCAGACCGTTTGAATGAAAGTTTGATTTGCTATGATAGCCGTACAGCGAATGGGAAAGACCTTGCAGATAAAGAGTTATCTTACCTGATCTCTCTTGTGGCAAAGAAAGACCCTCATGTCTTGATTGTGCTTGATTGCTGTCACTCTGGTTCGGGAACGAGAGATTTAGCACCAGATGTGAAAGTTCGTCGCGCCTCTGTAGATAATCGAGAGCGAGATTTGAAGAGCTATCTGTTTTATGAAGACCAAAAAGCATTGGATGAGATATTAACGTCCTCTCGTAATTTGGACGAGCAGAAAAAGACGACTGGTGTTGTTTTACCACCAAGAGGTAAGCATATTATGTTTTCTGCTTGTAGGGATTATGAGTTGGCTAAAGAGTACAAAGGAGATCGAGGTGAACCAAGAGGCGTTTTTTCTTACTTTTTGATGCAAACACTCCAACGGACTAATGGTAAAATCACCTACCGAGACTTAGCCAGAAATATTAATGCGATCGTTAGTGGTAAAGTTAAGGAACAATCGCCGCAAGTTGACGCAACCAATCCCGAGGAGCTAGACCAGCCTTTCTTAGGCGGTGCAATTGGCGATCGCGATGTGTTTTTTGCCCTAACTTATAACAGAAATGAGAATGGTTGGCTTATTGATGGTGGTGGACTCCACGGTCTGAGAGTTTCTCAAGAGACAGAAACTCTACTCGCAATTTTTCCCTTAACAGCTAATTCCGAAGAGTTACGCAACCTTGATGCTGCTTTGGGCGAAGCAAAAGTCACTAAAGTATTTCCTCAACGAAGTAAAGTACAAATTACTAAGGGTGAAGAAAAGTTATCGGAAAAAGAAAGTTATAAGGCTGTAGCGATCGGCTTACCACTTCCGCCTTTAAAAGTTTACTTTAAGACTGATGAAAGTGATGCTGTCGGTATAGAACTAGCACGGAAAACATTACAAACATCTGGACTGAAAAATCAGCCTTCATTATATGTGCGTGAAGTCGAGCAAGCCGCAGATGCAAATTACTATTTAGCTGCCAATAAGAATCAGTATTGGATTTTACAACGTGAAGACTTAAGCCCTGCGATCGCTCCCATTCCAGAAGCTTCAAATGGAGAAAGTTACACATCCGAAATGGCGTCTGCACTCGTGACGCGTCTAGAGCATATCGCCCGTTGGAAGAATGTTTTAGATCTCTCCACTCCTGCAACGAGCCGAATTAAACCTGATGATGTAGAGATGTCTATTACAATTGTTTCCGGAAAGAAAGAGTCGCCATCAAGTTCAGAATTGCGCGTAGAGTATACCCATGACAGTAATAACAATGAGTGGCTTGGCCCAGTTCTTCAAGTCAGATTGACAAATCGTAGTTTTAAAACTCTCTACGCCAATGTCGTACTTCTCTCAGAAGATTACGCAATCAATGCTGACTTATTTGAGGAAAAAAGCAGTATCCGGTTAGCACCAAGCGATAGTGGAGGAAGTTCATCTGTAGAAAGTGAACTCACTTTCTATATACCAGAGGCATTTTTAGAACAGGGAATTACAGAGTATAAAGATATTTTCAAATTGATTGTCTGTACCACAGAATTTAATGCAAGTTTGCTGCAGCAAGATGGATTGAACCCTCCCCCAAGAAATCGTTCGACAGAACAGTATGGCGGAACATTGGATCGGTTGTTAGATGGAGTGCATACGCGTAATGCTGTGAGAGCGCAAGGGACTTATGATGATTGGATGACAAAAGAAATTACAGTCACTCTCATAAAACCGCAAGATGCCAAACCAATTAAATCTCATAGTAGTACTTCATTACAAGATGGTTTGGTTGAGGTACAACCCCATCCCAGTTTGCGTGCTAAGGTGAATTTGACTACAGTACCCCAAGCGAGTCGGGATTTGGGTAACCTAATTTTGCCTGCGATCCTGCGTCAAGAACCTCGAGTTACCCAATCTTTTGCATTTACTAGTAGTCGAGGAAGCGATCCGGGATTGAGTGCAATAGAGTTAAGCGATATTGAAGACTATACTGTTGTCAACAAAGATGCTCCTTTGACGATAGTGATTGATAAAGAAATAACAGAGAATGAATACCTCCTACCATTTGCTTACGATAGCGAGGATAAGTTTTTCTTACCTTTAGGACGGGGCATAAGAACGGAAAATGGCAAAACAGAAATTGTTTTGGAACGTTTGCCCAAACCAAGTACAACCAGTCGTAGTTTGCAAGGTTCTGTCAAAATTTTCTTGGAAAAAGTTGCCCATCAAAAGTTAGGAAGACCTTACAATTACCCCCTACTCAGTTCTGTAGCAAGCATTGACGATAAAGATAAGGTGACTTACGAAGCGAACAAGGAGACAATTAAAGGACAAGTTGCCCAAGCGCAAAAAATTGTTCTCTTCATTCATGGCATTCTTGGTAGTACACAACGCAGCCTCTCCTCCATTAACAAAGCTAAAGTTACAGTTAACGGGCAAGATCGGACTTTAAAAGAACACTATGACTTAGTGTTGGCTTTTGATTACGAAAATCTTCAAACCACTATTGAAGAAAATGCAAAACTTTTAGGACAGCGGTTGCAAGAAATTGGCTTGGGACCAAATCATGGTAAAGAATTACACATAGTAGCTCACTCTATGGGTGGTTTGATAGCTCGATGGTTTATTGAGCAAGAAGGTGGCAACCAAGTTGTACAACACTTAGTGATGTTAGGCACGCCAAATGCGGGTTCCCCCTGGCCTAGCATTCAAGATTGGGTATTTACAGCCCTTAGTTTTGGGTTGAATCAACTTTCAGCCGTTGTTTGGCCGACAAGAATTGTGGCTGTGTTACTTGAACTTTTAGAAAATAACGATCTTTCTTTGGAGCAAATGCATCCGGAATCTGAATTTTTCAAAGCGATCGCATTGTCTGAGGACCCCCACGTTCCTTACACAATTATTGCAGGTGACAGGTCATTGATATCGGGTATTTCAGAAGAGAAATCCGGTCAATTGCATCGATTAATGCAAAAGCTATTTGGTAAAGCAGTGGATAAAGCTATTGATTTAGCGTTCTTTCAGCAACCCAACGATCTTGCAGTCAGTTTGGCTAGTATTACAAGTGTAACGAGTGACAGAACACCCCCACCGAGAATATTAGAACCATATACTGCATGCGATCACGTAACTTACTTTACTGTGCCCTCAGGGTTAGCAGCTCTATCAGAAGCACTGTCTCCCAAGCACTAACCCGCACTCGGCGATCGGCAAACTTCGCATACCTCGATCCGGTGGCTCCGCCTGGGAATGCCTTACAGGGGGCTCCGCCTCCAGTGGAGCGCCCTGCAGAGCCTCGCCGACTGTGTTCCCTGGTAGAACCAGGGAACGAGAGTGGGTAGTGCGTTCACTTACCCAGCAAAATTAATGCGATGGACCGTTAGAGCGCCACTTGTATCGGCATTAGTTAAGTCAGAACCGTACAATATCACAATCTTTTATCAAGTCAGTTTTACTGCCGAGCATTTTCTCTCACAATTTCTACATCTAGTTCTAAAAATTCTGCAATTTGCTCAATGCTTAAGCCTAACCTCATGAGTTTGGGAATCGTCTCTAACTTTGTCACTAATACACCTTCCTCAAAACCTTCTTGCTTACCTTCTTGCTTACCTTCTTGCTTACCTTCTTGCTTACCTTCTTGCTTACCTTCCAGATAAACTCTACTTTTTTTTAAAGAATCTAAATTCAGCATCACTTCAAGTTCCTCCCGACTCAAGTTAGCAAACTTATCAATCACTACTGCTTTAATAAATTCTAAAACCTTTTCCTCTAAAGTGGCATCAGTAAGTTCTTGTTGAGCTTGACGGAGCAACTGTCTGGCAAGTTCTCCAGTTTTCTCCTGGCTTTTATTTTCGACTATTAAACGCATCACTCCCACAGCTAGAGATTGGTTGGGAGTTTTTGCCAGTTCATCCAAATAAAAACGATGTAAATTCGATAGGACAAAATTCAAGTATCTCGGAAAATTACCTTCATTACTTTTTGTGTCATAAATGACAACAGCATACCATTCGTCATTGGGAGGTTGATATTGAGTTAGATAAAGAACGATTTTGGCAACAAATTGATTGTAGAAATTATCATCTTTATAAGACTGAGCCTCAATAAAATAAATTGGTTCGTTCAGATAAATTTCAGAAGTTGAGAGCAACCCATCTAAACGAAATCCTCTCTGTTTAATTTCTGGAGCGCTGAATTTATAGATGCTTGTATCTTTACCTGATTGACCGATAAGTTCAAAAAACAATTCAGGTATCTCTTTAAAAATTTCATAGAAAAGTGGATCGGCAGTCATGTAGTTCTTAATAAGAAATTGTGGTTTTCTTAGTTTAAGATCATTTATTTTTATTTCTTAAAAAGTATTTTCTTATAGTAAAAAGTTAATGCTGCCACTGCAGGGCAGCAATTTCAGGAGTGAGGTTGAGGGTAGGATTAAGTTCAACAGCTTGTTGAAACTTGGCAATTGCTAGAGCAAAATTTCTCAAGCGGGCTAAATCGTTACCTTGTCTGATAAGAATCAGTGCTAAATCTGTGTTGCTCAAAGTCTCTGTCAAATTAACCCCAATAGTGTATTTAACAACATCTATTTCCGGATTCTCTGAAATCAGATGATACATTAAACGTCTACAGCACACTTCAAGCCAAGCCCGCCAACCGCCCTGCCACAAGCGCACCATACCATCAGTGCCTCCACTCACAATTGTCTTGCCATTGGTACTAATAGCAACAGATATGACAGAACCTTCATGCCCGTATAATGGTTTGCCAAAAGAGTTACCATCTGTGTCCCACAGGCGTACTGTACCGTCAGATCCTCCACTCACAATCATCTTGCGATCGCTACTTATAGCAACGGACATCACAGAACCTTCATGTCCGCGTAACGGTTTGCCAATAGGGTTACCATCGGTGTCCCACAAGCGCACCGTACCATCAGCGCTTCCACTGACAATTATCTTGTTATCAGTGCTAATAGAAACAGCATTGACAAAATATTCATGCCCGTTTAGAGGCAGACCGATAGGGTTGCCTGCAATGTCCCACAAGCGTACTGTATTATCAGTACTACCACTAATAATTATTTTAGCATCAGTACTAATTGCAACAGATTTGACATAACCTTTATGTCCGCGCAACGGTTTGCCAATTGATTTACCGATGCTACTCCACAAACGTATCGTCTTGTCGTCACTGCCACTCACAATTATCTTACCTTTAGTGCTAATTGCAACGGAATTTACACAACGTTCGTGTCCGCGTAAGGGTTTACCAATAGGATTGCCGGAGATATCCCACAATCGCACCGTACTATCAGTACTACCACTGATAATTATTTTACCATTAGTGCTAACTGCAACGGCATTAACGGAATTCTCGTGTCCTCGCAAAGGATGGAGGATAGGATGACTTTTGCTATTCCACAAACGTATGGTACTGTCAGCACTGCCACTAATAATTATCTTGCGATCGCCATGAATAGCAACAGCATTCACACAATCTCCGTGTCCGCGTAACGGTTCATCAATGGAGTTGTTAGAGATATCCCACAAGCGAACCGTTTTATCATCACTGCCACTGACGATTATCTTACCATCCGTAGCGATCGCAACAGAATTCACAAAAGACTCATGACCGTGTAGTGGTATGCCAATAGAATTGCCAGAGATATCCCACACGCGTACTGTGCGATCGGCACTACCAGTCACAATCATTTTGCCATCAGTACTAATAGCAACAGCATTGACATAAGCTTCATGTCCCCGCAAAGGTTTAGCGATTGGGTTGTTAGATATGTCCCATAAACGTACCGTGCCATGCTGACTGCCAGTGACAATGACTGGCTCATTACTATTATTAAAAATTACAGATATAATACTATCTTTATATCCCCATAAAGGTTCGCCAATCGGATTGCCACGCTTATCCCACAAACGGATAGTCTCATCAGCACCAACGCTGACTATAGTCTTACCATCATCACTCACAGTTACTCTCTTGACATAATCCTTATGTCCGCGTAGCGGTTTGCACTTAAGATTACCCGCACTATCCCACAAGCGAACAACTTTGTCATCGCCTCCACTCACAATCGTTTTGCTATCAGTACTAATAGCAACAGTTCTCACAGAACCTTGATGCCCAAGTATTGGTTTGCCCACAGGATTTCCATCTACATCCCACAGGCGTACCGTGCCATCTTTACTGCCACTGACAATGATTTTACCATCGGTACTGATGGCAACAGAACTGACATAACCCAAATGCCCCCGTAATGGTTTACCGATAGGATTGCCCGTGCAATCCCACAACCGAACTGTACCGTCATCACTACCACTGACAATCATCTTGCAATCGGCAGCAATTGCAACAGATATCACAGATCTCTCATGTCCCCAGCATTTATTCGACACTCGGGCTGTGTTCGTGACAGTTAGTAAATTAGCCTGAATGGAAGTGAGAATCTTATCTGGTAATTTCTCTAAATTCTGACCTATTAACTCTATCGATCGCTTGAGAGCTTCTGAAGGCTGATTTGGTAGTAGACTCAAAACTTTCTCTGCTTCTTCTGGTAGTGTTGCTTCAATGAGCGCCTGCTCTTTCTCCGCAAGTGCCCGTTCTAAAAAAGCAACTCTTTCTTTTTCTTGTTGCTCGAACTCGCGTTTCTTTCGACTCTCCTCAATAAATTCCAACGCCAAACTATCCAACAACCCAAGGTGAAGGTAATTTTCCAAATAATCTTCTGCTTCCACCAATCTCGCTTCTTGAAGGAGATAATTTTCCGGTTTACCTCTTCTTGCCCATTCTTTAGCTTCTGATTCTATCTTACGTTCTATCTCCATTGCTGCTCGATACTCTCTTATCCAGTCGTGCAGCTTTTGCCAATGACGAATGAGGGCTTCATGGGCAATATCCAAAATAACATCACCAGGTTTTGATGCTGTATCTGTCGTAATCAATCGCGTCTCTGGTGCCGCTAACTTTTGAATCACTTTTTCCAAAAGAAGATCTTCTGTCTGCTGTTTGCTGGCTAAATCGTATTTGTGTATTCGTCTGCGCGTGTTGGCAATATCACCTAAATAAGTAAGTTCTAAAAAGATCCGCTTGGCAACCAATTGTTCTTCTTCAGAAAGAGATTCATAAACTTCATCAGCTCGTTTTTCCAGCGCCTTTTCCACACCACCAATGTTATAGTAATCGGACAGCGTCCATCGCTTTAAAGGTCGCTTTTTCCAAAGTTCTGTCAGCGCATACTGCAATAGGGGTAAGCCTCCGGCTTCTCCTTTGACATCTGCAATCATCTTCTCAACCAGTGGATTCTCGATCTCTATGCCTGCTTGTTCGGCTGGTTTGGTAATCGCTTCCCTTAACTCTTCCGGCTTCATGGGCATGACTCTCACCAAATTCCGGTCGATTTTTGTTACCAATCCACCATATTCCTGTTCTGCACAGTTGCCTTGGAAATCCGCTCGCATAATCAGTATCAGGCAAAGTTTATTCCCCAATCGATTGACTGCGCTTATCAAACATTCAAAAAATTGTTGTCGCTCGTCGAGATTTTGGCACAGGGTAAAAACTTCTTCAAATTGATCGATGGTGAGCACCACGCGAGGTGCTTGAATATCTGAAATCTTTGCGATGAAATCTTCTGGTGCGATTGTTGGCTTTAACAGAACCTCTGCTAAACTTTGAAGCGGATACTCGCCTGGGGTAAATGGTTTGTAGATTTGCCATTGCTCGCTACCCGGTATTTTCTCACCTAAATACAGTTGATAGAGTAACCCTGCTCTGACAACAGAGGATTTGCCACTTCCTGATGCTCCAAGCACTGCTAGAAAATTGCTCTTTTCTATCTTGTCTAACAGATGTGAAGTTAATTGCGAGCGCCCGTAGAAAAAATCGGGGTCTGTTGATTGTTCTGGGGCTTCCGGATTGAAATCAAAATATTCCAATCCTTTGTAAGGGCAGATTTGACCTCGCACTCCCTTTATGCCAGTCAGAATAATGGCGCTACCTGTATTGCTAAAAGCGGGATGCTGTGGCGCAGTTGTCCTCATTGCCCGTCTCACGAACTCTGTTAAGGTATAATTTGTCACCCAGCCATCTTCTCTCTGCTTGGGATCGAGTCCTTGTAGGAGAGCGTTTGTCAGTTCTCCATATTCTCCTAACTCCTGCCCGTATGCTAACTCAAAATCTCGAGACGCAGCTATGTAACAGCGATCGCGTCTTTTTTTCACTTCCGATAAATTTGTTTCTAGAAAATTTAATAACTCGCCACTGTAACAGCAATCAAGCCAAACAATCTGTTGCTTTACTGGACTGCTTGCTAATATTTCCCGTAAATCTCTAACTGAAAAGCCCCATCTGTCCCCTTCTGGATCTGCTTCACTGGTAGCCAAAAAACTTTGTATATTATGATTCTCTCCCTTAAGCAAACCATGTCCCGCAAAATACAATAACGCTGTATTAGCAATTATGTGACTTTTCGGGTGAAAAAGCCGCTTAATCGCTTCTTCGAGTTCTTGTTTCTGTAGTAATTCCTTCGGACTGACTTCCCGTTTCCCTGTCTGAGAAGGCAAACGCTGCACCTCAAAATCCCCATAATCCTCTAGAAGTCGTGCTATCGCTTCTGCATCCTTTGCAGGTTGCGAGAGATTCTTCATATAAGGGTACCGATTAATACCAACAACCAGGGCTTCCCGCTTCATGGCAAAGTAAATTTAAGGTGATGTTGAATATATTTTGATACAAATTTTTACAGAGAAACATCAAGTTTTTGGGGGTATGTCAAAATCTTTCCTTTCTCTGTCAAGCGTACAATTACTTTATTGGTGCTTGCGTTTTCCGGAATCCTTATAATTATGGATGTATCTCCGTGTTGATTCTTGATATTATTATACTTATGTCTGCTAATACAACACTACTTGCTCTACTACTAGTTCTGAAGGACTTTGATGTTACCTTGACTCCTTCTGAAAACACTGAATTAGAAACGATTGGGGAGCAACTTGCTCTCGACTTTCCCCAACGCTGGAATGATATTCAAGAACGCTTGATGAAATTAATTTCATCAAACACTTCTCTATATCAGCGCTATCAGGCGACTAAAGCTAAGCTGGAAATCATGGACAGTCATCTTTTAGCTTCCTTATTACCGAATAAGGGTGAGCTAGAGAAGGAGCTAGTAACTAATAGTAAGCGTGAAGTACGCGGTTATAAACCGCCTAGGTTGGCTAAGCCTGACAGTGGTAATGAAATAGTCAACGATATTGTTGTCCCCATTTTAAGAAGTGATGAGCCATCTGAAAAAGCCAAGCAACTTAGCTTTCTTGAGCGTCTTCAGAAAAAACTTTACCAATGATCTAATTTATACTTACCCATTTCATGGCTCATCTAGTCTATCCCACTGTCGATTTGTTTCTCTATGACTTGCGAGATGCACTCGGACATAGTACTGCACAACTAGAAGAAAATCGTCAGTCGTTCTTTCAAAAATTACCAACAAATATTCATTTTTCAATTCAAGAGAAAGATGAAGAGATCCAAGTTGAATTGGAAGCTGATTTTGTAGAATTACTTGGTGACAAACAAATAACACCTTTAGATTTAAAATCTCCAGATTATGAAGGATATTATTATCCAGTACGGTTGAGCGATACTTATGGGCTATTAGTAGATTGTTCGATTGCCGATCGCATTGCTCTTTATCCAATTAGTAGCATCAAAACTTTACGCAACCTGATTTTCCAAAGCATAAACTATCAAGAAGCAAATTTAGGGGAAACCTGGTTAGTGTCTGGTAGTCTTTCAAAGACGACTGCTCCAGAACAGTCTGAAATGATTGCTCGCGAATGCTATCAAAACTTAATTCCTAACGCTAACTGGCAGAATAATTTGCAGGGTAAAGGTCAGATTTTAGGAGGATGTATCTTTGAATTGCGCCAAGAGAATTTTAGAAAATTAGGGTCTCCTGTCACTATAGAAGATAGAATTGAAGACAATCATCATGTTATAATTATCATTTATCCTGATGAAGTTACAGCAGAAAAATCGGGAGAATTGATTGATGATTGGTTGCGATTATTTTGTTATAGAAGTAAAATTATTTGGGCGTATAATGAAAGCAGAAAAATAAAGACATATTTAAAAAAAGATTTTGTTGAGATTCAGGATTTTATCTTATTTTTAAGAAAAAAAGAATCAGAAAAAATTACTTTGAAGCAGCTTCAGAAAAATTTAGGTAGAGTTGAAAATTTATTTTCTCAATATACAATTGATTTAAATTATCTAGATTATCAATCTAATACTATTGAAGTTAATCTGTACAATTATTCCCAACGATTGAAGACTATATTGGAAAACTCAACTGCCGGGGGAATTCAAAGCGATTTAGAGTTTTTGAAGAAATTTAGTCAGCAAGTACAAGAAAAATATTTGCGGCAGCTACAAAAAGATTATCATAATTTGAGTAAGGGCTTAGAAATGTTAAATATCGCAGTCAATTTTATACGCGTTGAAGTAGAAGTCAATCGTGCGCGAAGTGCTCAAAATTTCCAAAATACTATTGCTATTATTGGTGTGGGATTGACTGCAGGTTCGATGGTTGCATCTTTAGAAAAACTGGGAGAAGGGAATACAGATCCACTCAGTATTCTCCTTAGCAAATATATAGGAAATCCAACACCAAAACCGTGGTGGTTCGATCCAGCTATTCCATTTCTATACGGAATTGGTGTAGCGATCGCAGCAGCCGTATTGACTTGGGTGGCAATTTACTTATGGGGTTCTACAAGTCACAGACAAGGTTAAGATGTCTGCTGCATAAAACTTAGCAACCAGTTTGCAGCCGTTGCTCTGCGAGTTTGTCGGGGTCCAAACTCTCCAATTTTATAACCTTTAAAGCCTAGTTTTTCCTTTAAGAGTTGTTTGTTCTCTGGTGGAATCGAACGAGTCAGCTTGACTGTTGCAGGGCGACTTTCAATAAAATTAGGTGGTTCGGGATACTCATCCCGCCACTCGGGTGTAACTTGTGTGTTATCCCACTGTTTGGTTGACGAGTCATAGCGATAGCCCAAAAAGTGCCAGACTAACTGATTGACTGTAGCGTCATCAATTTCTTCGTTGAGAATTGCCCAAATAGTTTCTGTTGTCAGAGATGGCAAATTAGACATAGATACCTAAACAATTCAAAATTGCGATAATAAACAAAGTAGGCTGAAATGTATCAAACCCTAACTAGTTAATGCAGAATACCACACCGCAGTCAAAGCAAGTTCGCGCCCACGTATTTATTTCTGGGAGAGTTCAAGGGGTAGGTTATCGCTATGCTACCGTGGAAACTGCCACCCAACTCAGATTAACGGGTTGGGTGCGGAATCTCCCTAATGGGGACGTAGAAGCAGTTTTTGAAGGAACTCAGGAGGTAGTAGATGAGATAATTCGTTGGTGTTATGAAGGCCCACCAGCTGCTATGGTGAAAGATGTGCATATAGAATACGAACAACCGGAAGGGCTGCAAGGATTTCAAGTGAGGCGCTAGTACAACTCTTTTACTCGTTCATATCTTTATATGTGGCTAGCGCGGAAGGAGACAACCGACTGAGATAGCGGAAGATCCAGTACTTGAATATAGTATCTAAAATTACGGGAAAAGTGGCAATAAATAAAGATATCAAGCTTTGATTGGCTGGAAGTCCGAGATGTTTCGCAAAACTATCTAGAATCACCTCCCATCCATGAGGTGAGTGAAAACCTACAAATGTATCCGTGAATAAGATAATTAAAAAAGCTTTAGCACTATCACTTAAACCATAAATGATATTATCTAAAAAAGCTTTTACGACAAGAATTTCTTTCTGACTTGTAACAATAACTAAAGCAAAAGCAATCAGCGCTAATAAATCAGCAAAAATATTGCTAATAGCACTATTAGTTTTTGCTTGAAATTCCTCAACAAGTTCGTGCGCCTTCTCTTTGACTTGGTGCTCTATTGACTCCGGAGAAATAGGCGGTGCTTGAGAGATGAAATGTTGAAATTGAAGCTTTTTTTCAAAATTCTTTAATTCTTTAAAAGCTTCTTCTTCCATCTCAGAGTTAAGAAAAATTTGATTTGGAGTTTCGCCTCTTACTCTTGCAATAATAGGTTCTATCAAAGGTTTAGAGAAATGCTGAGTTAGCATTGGTATAATGACTAACAACAGTAAAAATCTAACTGCCATTCTTGTTCTATTTTGAGAAATACGAAAATTTCTCACAAATTTTGCTTCAGCTTCTGGAGAAAAATCTTCTTGAATTCTACTGAAGGTTCTGCCAATAGTTCTAGGTAAAAGCCCTGATTTATTAAAAGCAGATTCAACCCTCATCTCAGTTCCTTGAGATGAAGTTATTGGATTTTCAATAACATTACTAACTTCTAAAGAATTTTGTGGTTTTAATACTATATTGCGATCGCTGGCTTGTGTTGGCTTTTCTTGTCTGTAAGTATACTGATCTAGTATTTCATCAATAAACTGTAGCTTTTCCAAAAAGCTAGCATTGGAAGTGTTTAAAACCGAATTACCTATCTGAAATTCTGTTAATCTTAATTTAATGATAATAAGGTTTTTTTCTAATTGTACCTGCCAATAAGACATGGCAGTTTCAGAATAATTTCCCGTTGCGGAAGATATTTTCTTTCCAGCAAAGTGTTCGACTTCAAGATTTCTTATGGTTTGAGCCGCCCGATAAGCTTCTACAAGTGCTCTTTCTGGTGTACCTGTCAGCCATCGGTAGATAAATTGCAAATGTTCTTGAATTTTTTCTTTAAAAACCACTGTCTTTTTCTTCAAAAAATAATCTTTCATGAGAATATTTATGGATTTAGGTATGCATTTGAGGTTGTTGAGTTAATTTTCAAGTCAACAATAGCAGATGAGAGAGCCCAAAAAACGGAACAGATAAACTCTAATTTTTAAGGCGATCGCCCATCTCCAAGAATTTTACACATTGTAAATACCTTCAGGGCTTACCGTACTAGTCTGACAGTATTGGTAGAATTGATTCATGGATAACGCAAGTTCATCCAAGAACTTACCTACACTTGCTTCCAACACATCTTTACCTGCTCATTCCAGCAAAACCGAATTGAGGATGTGTTTTTTCCAGTAGTGCTTCTACTGTTGGTGCAAACGCATTAGCAAATAGCCGTGGAAGACTTTGGGCGTCTCGACGCGCAATACTTTCTCTGAGTTTTTGCTCTAATTCAACTGACAACTGCAAGGTAATAGTCGTCATCTTTTATCAATGCAGGTAAACTACTTTTTATGTTATCAGGGTTATTGAGTGTATTTCCCAGTCCCCAGTCCTCAGACCAGTTCCTTTTTGCACCCACTTCTTAAAAGAAGATAATTGGCTACATTACACACAGCAATCTAAATCTAGCATTAGTATTGTGAGCGCGATACGCCTTAAGGGGTTAAGCTTTGCTTATTGCTCTTTCCCTACCCTCAGAAAGTTCAGATAACATCAGATTATGAAACTCAGCCTGTGCATGATTGTCAAAAACGAACAAACAACGCTTCCTAAATGTCTGAGTAGCGTTAAGAACCTTGTTGATGAGATGGTTGTGTTAGACACAGGTTCAACAGATAATACTCCACAAATCGCTAAAAAATTTGGTGCTGAGGTACACCATTTTGAATGGTGCAATGACTTTAGTGCTGCTCGCAATGAAGCTTTAAAATATGTGACAGGTGATTGGGTTCTTGTACTTGACGCAGATGAATCTCTCACCCAAAAAATAGTACCGCAGTTAAAAGAAGCTATACAAAGGGAAGAATACCTGCTTATTAACCTGGTACGCCACGAAGTTGGTGCAGAACAATCTCCTTATTCCTTGGTTTCTCGCCTATTCCGCAAGCATCCTGAAATCTCCTTTTCTCGCCCTTACCACGCTTTGGTAGATGATAGTGTATCTACGCTGATCGATAAAGAACCGCATTGGCAAATTGGTTACTTGGAAGGAGTTGCCATTTTACATACAGGATATCAAAAAGATACTATAGCCCGACAGAATAAATTTGCTAAAGCACAAGCAGCAATGGAGAAGTTTTTTGCTGCTCATCCTAACGATCCCTATGTTTGTAGTAAATTGGGTGCAGTTTATGTAGAACAAGGCAAAGTCATACAAGGAGTAGAGTTGCTAGCGCGAGGAGTTGCTTCTGCTGAAGAGAACTACGATATTTTGTACGAACTTTATTACCATTTGGGTATTGCTTACAGTCGGCTGCAAAATACCAGACAGGCGATCGCTCACTATCAAGCTGCTATCAAATTACCTATTTATCCAATCCTAAAATTAGGAGCATATAACAATCTGGGTGCTCTGTTCAAAGCATCTGGAGATCTAAATGGTGCAAAAATAGCTTATGAAACAGCTTTAAAAATCGATCCCAGTTTTACAATAGGATACTATAATCTTGGCATGACATTAAAAGCAATGAATTTGCTCAAAGACGCGATCGCAGCTTATCAAAAAGCCATTCAATTAAATCCTAAATATGCCGAAGCTTACCAAAACCTGGGAGTTGTGCTATTAAAACTAGGCTATGTAGAAGATAGTTTAACTGCTTTTAGATCTGCGATCGCACTTCACGAACAACACAATCCCGAAGAGGCAAAACGACTGCGCCAAGGTTTGAAAGAGATGGGATTGATGGCTAATAGCTAGTAGCTATTTGCTGCTAGCTAATGGTAGGCTGGCCATTAGCCATTAGCCATTAGCCATTAGCTATTAGTAATTAACCAGTCACTAATTTTACAAACCTTTCCAATCTGTCCATTCCCTTTTCAATTGTTGCCATATCCGTAGCATAGGAAAGGCGAATGTTATCATCAGCACCAAAGGCTATTCCTGGAATAACTGCAACTTGCTCTTTCTCTAGCAAGGCGTTACAGAAATCCAGAGATTTTAGCCCTGTTTTGCTAATATCGGGAAATAGGTAGAAAGCGCCATCAGGTTTGATACAGGTGAGTCCGGGAATTGCATTTAGTCTTTCCAACATCACCTGTCGCCGTTGTGCGAAACCTTGGCGCATTTGTTCGACACAGTCTTGGGAACTTTCCAAAGCTGCGATCGCACCATATTGAGCAAAAGTACATACATTAGATGTACTGTGGCTTTGAATGGTAATCGTTGCTTTCATCAAATCGAGAGGTCCTGCCAAGTATCCTATGCGCCATCCTGTCATGGAGTAAGCTTTGGCAAAACCATTACTAATAATGGTTCGAGCAAAAATTTCTTCTCCTACCGAACCAATACTGACGTGTTTTGCACCGTCATAAAGAATCTTTTCGTAAATCTCGTCAGAAACGACAAGGATATCTTTCTCAACGACTATCTCGGCTATTGCTTTGATTTCATCTGGGGTATAAACCATCCCTGTAGGATTGGATGGCGAGTTGAGAATTAATAACTTCGTCTTGGGGGTAATCGCTTTACGTAACTGTTCGGGAGTAATTTTATAACCCGTAGAAGCATCTGTAGAAACGATGACTGAAACCCCATCTGCAAGCGTTACCATCTCAGGATAGCTTAACCAATAAGGTGCAGGAATAATAACCTCATCACCTGATTCAATCAGCGCAAGTATCAAATTGAACAGAGAATGTTTCCCACCATTAGTGACAATGACATTTTCTGCTTTGTAATCCAAACCGTTATCAGTTTTAAGCTTGCGGGCAATAGCTTCTCTTAACTTTGGTTCTCCTGCGGCTGGTCCATACTTAGTCTTACCATCATCTAGGGCTTTTTGTGCAGCAGCCTTGACGTGCGCCGGACTGTCATAATCTGGTTCTCCTGCGCTAAAACTACAAACATCTATACCCTCTGCCTTCATCGCCTTGGCTTTTGCAGCGATGGCTAAGGTTATGGAAGGCGTTACCTGACTCACTCGTCCTGCAAGCTTCATCGTTACTTTATTAGGCAAATTCTTACCTATTAAAGGATATACCAGAAACTTTATCGATTTTTGTCTTTTAATAATTCCTTTTGTAAGCTGGTTGTAGATGTTAGTACATTTAAACTATTTTGCTGGGGGTAATGCTTTGCGCTCCAACCTCTAAGATCGGGTTCGCCTAAGTAATGACGATAAGAATGAAGCGGAGATTGGGAGACGCGGCGACACGCTTAATTTTTAATCGTAAGCCATTATCCGAACACGATATAACCAGCGATCGCTAAACCAAAATTTTATTGTTAAGAACTTTAACAATTTTTTGACACCTGCGTAAATCTATTTACAGCCTCCGTTAAGTTAATGAGGGTTTAAATCGGAGGTAAACTTCTGATGGAACCTAAACTTACCTAGTACAGATCGACACACACTTTTTTAGGAGAAAATAACATGACTGTCATTGACGGTACTTCTGGAAACGATACACTTTACGGGACTGAATTTGCGGATAGCATCTACGCTTACGGAGGGGATGATACTGTTTACGCTTATGCGGGAGACGATACCGTTTACGCTGGTGCTGGCAACGATTACATTGACGGATTAGATGGCAACGACACCATTTATGGTGAAGCTGGTAACGATACGTTACTAGGTTACAACGGTAATGACTTCCTCAGTGGTGGTAGTGGGAATGACACCATTTATGGTGAAGCAGGCGATGACACCATAGTTGGCGGTTATGGCCAAGATACACTCTGGGGAGGTGCTGGAGCAGATAAATTTGTCTTCAACAACTTGTATGAAGGCATTGACGTTATCAAAGACTTCGAGTGGACTGAAGGAGACAAAATTCTGGTTTCCGAGGCTGGATTTGGTGCTTGGTCTAATAACGACTTTAGCTATGACAGCTCAACTGGTGGTTTGTTCTTCCTTAATGTTCAGTTTGCCACGATTGAAAACAAACCTGCTGCTTTCTCTACCAATCTTGATATTCAACTCGTCTAATCTTACTGCAACGCAGTTCTCTTTATATGCGAGTGGCTCACCAATCTACTTTCCATCTAAGGAAAATTCACGACCAAAAGGGGTAGATAGAGTAGAAAATCTTTTCTTTTCCTTGCTTTTTACAGCAATCGTTGCATTTTATTCAACCGCTTGACTGCCAATTTTATAGGTCAAGAATGAAATTTTCCAAGAAAGTAGTTTATTCCCACCGTCTTGCACGGGTGGGATTTTTTATGTTTGTTCGCTACTGCTCAAACGCATCTGAAAATACTGTCGGTACAAATTACAACGAGGTTGTACTTGATTGCCAGAAAGTTTTACTAATCCCATACTTTGTAACTGATAAGCGGATATAGGTTCTATTTGTACGGGATGAGTTGTATCAATCACTTGTTGAAAAGCAGCTGCTAATTTGGGACGTTCTTGCAAATCTAACCAATATTTCCATAAATGAGGGCGGTAAATACCAGCTTCAGTCGGTGCTTCCGCTAAAAGTCGATCTACTGTTATCTCCGGATGACCTTTAAGATGAGCAAAAGCTAATTCTAGCAGGTAGGGGTGCCCTCCTAATAATTCCATTAATTGTACAACTGAATTTGTAGCCATTTCAAGCCCGTGTTGCTGAGACAATGCTAAGACTTGCTCTTGAGTAAACTCAGTCAACTCAATGGGTAACCCGACATTAAAGGGGGATTGATTAATATTGAGTTGAATGTAAACGTCTGTTGAATGTAGGATAGCTAATCGTAGTTTTTGCCAAAGCCTGCGACTTCTTGCCTTTTCATACCAAGAACGCAATAACCCAAAAAAGTCTTCGTAAATTTCAGGATAGGGAAAAAGTAAATCCACATCATCCAAACAAAGCACAAGGGGGTTTTCCAGTTCAGTTAAGAGATACTCCTCAAAATACGTTGTACAACTGACTTTAGAACCCATACCTTCTTCATCCCAATATTCATCCAATTCTGTAGGTAACCGAAGTTCGCGACTAATATTTATGCAAAACCAACGCAAGAACTTATTCAGGTTAGTGAAATGTATGCTCCGATCTGCCAGTTTAAAACTCAAGTAAACAACATGATAATCTTCTTGTTCTGTCACTTGACTCAAAACTCTGGTCATCAAGTATGTTTTCCCCATGAGACTCGGGGCTTTGATCCGAATGAGAGAACCTGGTTGTAAAAGATGTTCGTAGCAGAGCGCTTCTATAGGAGGACGCTCCACATAAACTTCCATTTGTGCAACTTCGTTCCTCCCTGCTTGACTGCGTTCTTGGTGAATTTGCGTATTTTGTTCTAGATAGTCTTCTCGATCGCTAGCAATGTTTCTAGAAGTCTGTTTGTTCTCTTTTTTTCTTGCTGAGACTGGTAAATCTTGATTGACTGCACCGTAAGATGGTTTCTCCCAATACCTTTTTAAAGCTTCCTTAAAATTACTTTTCTTAACTTTTTCTCCCAAAGCATCACTTAATAGTTTCCAAAACTTGGGCGCTACATCCTGACTAATGTAAGTTGTAGCATATTGTTGTTTGGCAGCAATTGTGTCATAATCCTCACGGTTCCACGCTCCCTTCAAAATTACAATTTCAAGATCTGTTAATTTTCTGTTGAATTTTGAATGTATAACTTGATTAGCCGTTTCAATAGCTTCGTTTAAATTAAATTCCATAGTTCGTTTGAAAATAAGAATTTTTATCGCCAGAGCAGATATAGCTACAAGAGCTTGGGTTGATAACGCAATACTAGTGTTACATATAGCAATCTTAGTGGTTCACCGCATTAATTCTGATGAGTCAACCAATTTTTCCTCTCTTGTTCCGGTAGCTGAGCCTGGGAATACCTCCTTTGGCAGTTCCGCCTCCTGTACTGCGAGGCGGAGCCTCGCGTAATGCATTCCTAGGCTGAGCCTAGGAACGAGAGAAACGAGAGAATGACAACTCAGTCCTACTCTGCACAATTAATGCGATAAACCCATAGGTTTTAAAGCTCAAATTGGGAGGCTAATCTGAATTTACCTGAATTTCCTGACTTTTTCTAACCTGTTGGAATAGAAATTAATTTAGACACTCCTGAATTTAGCTAAACTCTTTTCCAAAAGCATAAATCATACTAACAATAGAAAGCAACAAACAAGCTTTCCAACAAAAAAACTAAAAACTCAAACCAGAAAAATTAAGGAGTCAAAAATGTCTACTTCTATTTCTCAA
>NZ_JBFPMW010000005.1:0-642145 GCF_045999855.1 Tolypothrix campylonemoides VB511288_2 | reverse complement strand
GCGGAATGCCCTTTGAGGGTTTTGAGTTCTTTGCCTGTGGTATCCCAAAGTTTGATAGTGTTGTCCTTACTTGCAGAAGCAATTGTCTTGCCATCAGGACTAAAGCTGACGCTCATAACTGGAGCGGAATGCCCTTTGAGGGTTTTGAGTTCTCTGCCTGTGTTATTATCCCAGAGTTTGACGGTGTTGTCCTCACTTGCAGAAGCAATGGTCTTGCCGTCGGGGCTGAAGCTGACGCTTATCACTGAAGCAGAATGCCCTTTAAGGGTTTTGAGTTCTCTGCCAAAAGACTCATACACTGCTTGCCGTAAAGCAACAACAACTCGATCGCGTGTATTGGCTTCCATCCACTTTGACCAAATTGTCTGTTGCAGTTTTTCTCCTGCTTTAATACTTTCTACCAAAGCTTCTTCTTGAAGAGTAGCTGTAAAAAGTGCTTCTGAAGAAGAAGCAAGAGCGCTAATTTGAGCATTTGTTTCACCAATGGTTGACTTGATTCCAAATGTCACAGCCACGGCTGTTAATGCCACCAATCCTACCCCTGTACCAAAGGCGATTCTTAATCGCTGTTTTAAAACTTGATTTAACTTTGCTTCTGCTAATTGGCGTTTTTGTTTTTCTCTTTCTAATTCTGCTAATAATTCCGCACCGCGTTGTTGGCGAATAAAAGATACCAAATAATCATGAACGAGTTGATAGCGATCTGCTGGAGATTGCGGTATCAAGAAGACTATACCTGATGTCACTAAAATCTTTAAAACTAATTCTAATTTATCAACCTTGGCTGCTAAAAATGCTAAAGTATCTGCTAATTCAGCATAGGTTTTTAACGGACGCGTATTATTTTCATCAGTTAGTAAATACAAGACTAATTGAGCAGCACGTTCATTTTCTTGTCCGCAATCTTTCACAACTTCGTCTAAGTATCTTTGGACTAGTTGTTCTTTTGGTCCTTGTTCCTGATACTGTTTTAACTGAGTGATTTCTTCGGTTTCTAGTTGTGCCCCTACGACTTGTAACTCAATGGGACGAACTTCTCCTTCTTCTGCCGCTAAATCTCTTACTAATTCTTCAATGAGTTCTGGTTCTAGAGAAGAACGTTGAGTTAAATTTTTAATAACCTTTCTCGCACCTTCAGGAGAAAAATTTCCAAAATAGTAGCGAATTCCTTTATTCAAAATATCATTTTTTGTGACTTCTAAATTTGTAATGCGATCGCACTCCAATAAATAATGCAAATAATCTTCACGTAAAGCAATAATGACTTTCACATAGGGAATATCCCAACTATCCAAAGCAAGTTTCAAAAACTGCCAAAACTCTTTTCGTTGAGATGGTTGAGAACAGTTAAAGAAAAACTCTTCAAATTGGTCAAAAATGAGAATAGTTAAGAAATTGCGAGTTGCATTTTGCCGTAATTGTTGAAGAATCTTATGAATTAACCCCGATGACTCCGCCCCCAACTCCTCCCCATGTCCACAGTTTTGGGGTGTTGTGTCACGAAGCACTTTACCCAATTCCTGTTTCCAATCACTGTAAAATCTGACTGTGACTGGCAAAGGAATCCGACTATCAATAGCAGGTAGATCGTGCAATGCGGGTACCAATCCTGCTGTCAGCAGCGAACTTTTTCCAACTCCAGAGGGACCATAAATCACAACTAATTTTTGGTCATCTCGACTGATGCGATGGATTAATTGTTTAACGTCTTCTTCTCGCCCAGATGCAACAATTTCTTGAGCAATAGTTCCTTGCTGAGAGGTTGTTCCCACAGCATCACCGTACAATTGAGTTGAACCAACTGTTATCAAAGCAGGATGAATCACCTGTCGCTGAGATTGCAATCGCCCCGCACCAATGAAAGCGCGGAAACCATATTGTTGCTCGATGGAACGTTTCTCTTGCTTGAGTTCAAATGCTTCTAAATATCTATGTTGTTGGTAGTGAAGCTCGGATAATGCATTTAATATCCGTATGTAAAGCTGTGGGTTATAATCGGGCTTACATCCTTCCTTAGCTGTTTCTAAGTTGTGTAGCGCTGCTTGTACTTCGTTTTGATGATGATATTGGGCTTGAGAGATTAAAAATTGATACCAACTTTGATAATGTCGTTTGATATCACTTTCATTTGCTAGTTTTGCGATCGCTTGAAGTGCTCTGATTGCATACTGCTGAGTCTCTTCCCAATTAGATTTTCCCAGTCCAACTTCTGCAAGGGAAGCATAAGCATTTGCCAACCTGAGAGTATTGGGATATGTTGTGTGTAGTTCAATGGCAGTGTTAGCAACAGATTTTAATTCATCCCATTTTGCTAACTGTTGCAGCACTTCTCCCCAAGGATTGATAAATTGAGCCACTAAATCGGGACGGTTTGCATGCTGTAGGATTTGCACGCACCGTTGATAGTAATTTTCTGCTTGACGACACGCTGCTTCATACTCGGCTCGATGTAAAACCGCGTACCTTCGCCACCATAACCCCAGGTGGAAGAGTACGCAGGCTTGTTGTTCTGTGTAAGGAGTGGGGGAGGGGGGAGAAAGTTCTACCATGTCCCCCATCTCTCCTCGCTGTTCCCAGAATGTAAGGCTTTGTTCGTAAAGTTGACGCGATCGCTCCATTTGACTTTTACTATAAGCATCGCGTCCTGAAATAAATTGCTGGCTGGCTTCTAATTCTGGTTCGGAGTAGCCCTGGCTGTGTAATTCTTCCAATGCTGATTCAATTTCAGCCGCATCCATTCCTATATTTAATGCAGTATTGTCTAAAAATCTGTCTCCACCTGTTTCTAATATTTTCGCAAATAACCCATCTACTTTTTTTTTAAGAACCTCAATTAAGTCTGTAGTCGAGATGGCAAATTTAATGGGTACGCCAGCATAAGTATAAAAATCGGGTGCCAGTTTTATAAACTTTTGCAGCACTAAATCGTTTATCCAGAAGACTACAGGAAATGAAAAGCTTTGGGGAAAATCATCTCGCACTCGATTTATAGAAATCAACAAATCGTCAATGGCTGTGACTGACTGCAATCCCAGTACCATAATGGCATCTGTCACAGATAATCTATCGGTTGCCAACTGTGCATGAATAATTGAATATAGATTTTTTGCTGACTTATCTAAAGTTATTTCTAGTATTTGTAATTGAGAATTTTGCCGTAACTGTTCTATAATTTCTTCTTGCAAATGTGCGTAGTTACAGCGTACTAAAATTAGGGAAAAGCGACCTTGAGAACGAACGATCGCTCTTACAAGAGTCGCCAGCGATCGCTCATTTTGCACGGAAATTTCTTCTGGATTTATCGGTTCGCTCATACCTGAAATTGCTTGGCTTCTGCTAATACGGGATTAATACCAAACCAGCGTCCCTGTTTGTCCTGATATTCAAAGACAAATAAACTTCTTAATAAAGTTTGATAGTCATCTTCACCACTCACACTTTGCTGCTGAACGACTTGACGGAGCAATTCCCATTCATGTTTTGTAATAGATAACACCAAGCTTTCGCGGTATTCGCGGATGGAGTTTTCCAAACATTCTCGCGATAAAGGGGGATCTTCTGACTGAAGACAACTGTAGAGCAGCCCTAGTAAGTTTCGCACGTGACCCCCACTGCTTTGACAAAGCCTGTTTAAAGTATCGGGAGTATCGAAAACTTCTGCAATCAAACCCAACCTCAATTCAGGGTTGACTGTGGGAAAAGCTCTTGCTAATACCATCTGTTGCAAAAGCTCTATACCTTCAGAGCACGGACTACCATCGCGTAACTGCACGGGAACCATCGGTAGTATCTTGGGACTCACTCCACCACCCAAACGATTTTTCATCGTCTCATACTCGTTAGAGAATACCAATGCTAGGGGTATTGTGTAAACAACATGGCACTTCAGCTTGCGTAACTCTTCGCCGCGATCGACAAACAAGTGTTCTGGTTGCGATCGCTCTCGGTTTTTCGCCCTTGGATCGACTCGATCCAAATTATCTACAATCACCACCAACCCTTTCTTACCCTTATCTTTGAGTTCCTGGTTAGCACGAGTTAAGAATTCTTCATTCAGAGATTCCAAAATATTATTAGTGCGAGGTTCTAGATATTGCCTTAACTGACTTCGCAAAAGAGGGCTATCTTTTGTTTTTGCGCTAATTTTAGCAATACCTACAGATAACTCCCCCGAAAGTTCTTTGGGAGTTTGTAAAAATTCATGAATTTCACCTAATAGTTTGGCAAAATATCCCGGTCTGAGTTTAATTCCTACTGCTTCTAAACTTTCACTCACTGACCTAGCGATCGCCAGTAATATATCAGTAACATCTACATCAGCCATGTCTAGGTCTTGTGTGGACTCAAAATATACCACATGAAAACCTTGCTGTTTTAACTCTGCTTCCAACCGTCGCAACTCAGTCGATTTGCCACAACCAATATGACCGGTAAATAATTGGCAAGTTGGTTTATCTGGAGAAAGGCGTGTAATCGTTCGTCCAAGTGCTTCAATCACTTTAGAACCGCGCACGGAAGCAAAGTCTATATAGTACTGCCTATCTTGAGGATTTGCCAAGACTAGAGTTCTGCTGGGGTTGCAACTGTCAAAAAATCTTTGCAAATCTAGTTTAAGTCGCATTCACCTGTCCTATCCGTAGATTTACTACTAGTTTGGCAGTAACTTCAGCTTTATTTTCCCTTTTTCCGCAAATGTTTCTAAGTGAAGTATAAGTCAGCAGGTGCAAAGATTCGCGACTCTACAAAGTTGAGAATCGAACTACCTAATTCTCTAGTTGGCAAATTGCTTTTAAAACCTGTGCTAGTAGAATACTGTGTTCAGATTGAATTAGGTTCAGTAATGGCATTAACTGATAGGTAGGGGGATTTCCTCGTTCGAGACGGACAAATTGATAACGACGACCGTTTGTTGCTAGTCCCCAAACTGATGATTGCTTTTCTAAGCTTTTAAAAGCGTAAGTCAGCAGTTGGGGTAAACCTTCGGCAACATCTACCGAACTGTTTTTTGTTTCTATTACCAAAATCCAAAATGTATTTGCAGTCTTTGCTTGAGTGTTGCTTACTGCTAAAATGTCCATCCGCCCTGTTATCTTTGTATCCTCATCTTCAATGGAGATAGCGATCGCATCTTCCATTGTCAAGCGAATAGGAACGTCATAAAATCCAGATAATCGCAACAGAGGAGCGAGAGCTAAAAATTTAACTAAACCTTCAGAAACTTTTCCAGCACTAAGGTAACGCTCAAAGTCGTTACTAATTCGTGATAAATCCTGCTGTTCCAACTCAGTCAGAGGCTCTAGAGTTAAATAGTTAGTAAATGAACCAATTGCTTCTTCTTGCAGTTTCAACAAGCGATGAACATCATTGAGAGATAAGTTACTGGCTTCTAGAGTTATTGGCATAAGTATTAACCACGTTTTTTAGTACTAATGAACATATTGCAATATGAACAGTAACAACTTCTACGGAGGATGTCCAAAAAGTCACACCTGGTACTTCTTTCGGCAATTAGTGTCTGGCTCTGTTATGATATTTAGCCTGAAAAATTATTGTCATCTTTTGGAGCAAGAGCAATTTGATAACCTAATGCATCAAGAAATTCGATTAAAGTGTAAATCTCTGCTCCACTAGTTTCTGCAAGAATTTTATCTAGTTTTTCATAATGCTGTTTGGCAGTTTCTGAAAGATTATTTGCTTGTAGACGCGCCTCTATCACATCTTTTAGGGCTGAACCTAGCATTTCAAACCCAGCGCCATCTTCTTCTAATTCCAAGAAAGTTTGAATATAAGCAGCAGCCTCTTGGGGATCTTTAAGAGATGAAATCAAGTATTCACGGTAACTTCTACTTGCTGGTGCTTGTACGTTTTTCATAATCTTTCCAGTATTCCCTAGCTTTGTTGATATCTTGTTCTTGAGTACTTTTATCTCCACCACAAAGAAGAAGTACGATTGTTGTTCCTATTTGTCCAAAATACACGCGGTATCCCGGACCATAATCCACTTTTAGTTCGCAAACTCCTTCTCCAACTGAACGATAATTTCCTAAATTGCCTGACTCTACTCGCTTCAGCCTGTTTCTGATTTTAGCTCTTGCTTGAATATCTCTCAAAGCTTCAAGCCATTCTGCAAAAGGGCTTCTCCCTTCTGAAGTGAGATAATCCTGAATTTCTCTTGGCTGTGCCTCCATACAATTATTCTATGATGCAGTTATAATTTGTCCTTGCACCCCAAACTCAAAAAACAAAATCCTTATTTGTAAAGTAGAGATATAGCATACCAAGTCCCTACTCCGTTAATTTCCATACATCTTAACGAAAATCAACCATACTTCTGGTAATTTTGCGTACACAATAGTTTTGTGTTAGAACGCCAATAACAAAAACGATCATGTCGCAAATCACCATAGAATCAATCCTTCAAGAAAAGCGTTTGTTCCACCCCAGCCAGGAATTTTCTCAAAACGCTCACATCAAAAGTCTTGAAGACTACCAGCGCCTTTACGATCGCGCTAAGGCAGATCCTCAAACATTCTGGGCAGAGTTGGCTGAGCAGGAGTTGCACTGGTTCCAAAAGTGGGACACGGTGCTGGACTGGCAACCACCTTTTGCAAAGTGGTTTGTTGGAGGAAAAATTAATATTTCTTACAACTGTATTGACAGACACCTGACGACTTGGCGCAAAAATAAAGCGGCTATTATTTGGGAAGGGGAACCAGGAGACTCGCGCACTCTCACTTATGCCCAATTACATCGCGAAGTTTGCCAGTTTGCAAATGTTCTGAAGCAGTTGGGTGTGAAAAAAGGAGATAGGGTTGGCGTTTATATGCCAATGATTCCTGAAGCAGCAATAGCAATGCTCGCTTGTGCCAGAATTGGGGCACCCCACAGTGTTGTTTTTGGCGGTTTTAGTGCAGAAGCATTGCGCGATCGCCTTGTGGATGCCCAAGCAAAAGTGGTCATCACGGCTGATGGTGGTTGGCGCAAGGATGCGATCGTTGCTCTTAAGGATCAAGTTGATAAAGCTTTGGCTGATGGGGCTGTTCCTTCAGTGGAAAACGTCCTCGTGGTGCAGCGTACCAACCAGCAAATTCACATGGAATCAGGACGAGACCATTGGTGGCATGAGTTACAAAAAGGTGTGTCTGCTGATTGTCCTGCCGAACCAATGGACAGCGAAGATATGCTGTTTATTCTCTATACTTCTGGTAGCACGGGTAAGCCAAAGGGTGTTGTTCATACCACTGCTGGTTATAACTTATACACCCATATGACTACAAAATGGATCTTTGACTTGAAGGAGACCGATGTATATTGGTGTACCGCAGATGTAGGTTGGATTACAGGACACAGTTACATTGTCTACGGTCCTTTGTCGAACGGTGCAACAACGCTCATGTATGAAGGTGCTCCTCGTGCTTCCAATCCGGGCTGTACCTGGGATGTGATTGAAAAGTACGGTGTCAATATCTTTTATACCGCACCTACTGCTATTCGTGCCTTTATCAAAATGGGAGAACACCTACCTAAAGCACGCAATCTCTCCTCGTTGCGCTTGTTGGGAACTGTAGGCGAACCAATTAACCCAGAAGCTTGGATGTGGTATCACAAAGTTATCGGTGGGGAACGCTGTCCGATTGTCGATACTTGGTGGCAAACGGAAACAGGTGGGATTATGATTACACCGTTACCTGGTGCTATTCCCGCAAAACCTGGTTCTGCAACTCGTCCTTTCCCTGGAATCTTAGCTGATGTTGTGGATTTAGATGGCAACAAAGCAGGTGATAATGAAGGCGGTTACTTAATTGTCCGACATCCTTGGCCCGGTATGATGCGAACAATTTACGGCGATCCAGACCGTTTCCGCCGCACTTACTGGGAACACGTTCGCCTTCAAGATGGGCAATCTGTCTACTTTGCTGGCGATGGCGCAAGACGCGATGAAGACGGATATTTCTGGGTGATGGGGCGCGTTGATGATGTGATTAATGTAGCAGGTCACCGCCTCGGGACAATGGAAATTGAATCGGCTCTCGTTTCCCATCCTGCAGTGGCTGAAGCGGCTGTTGTGGGTAAGCCAGATGAAGTGAAGGGAGAAGAGATTGTTGCTTTTGTAACTCTAGAAGGAGGGAGTACCGCAACAGAAGATTTGAGCAAAGAACTCAAGCAACACGTTGTTCGAGAAATTGGTGCGATCGCACGTCCGGGAGAAATCCGCTTTACCGATGCTTTGCCCAAAACTCGTTCTGGTAAGATTATGCGGCGATTGTTGCGGAATCTAGCCGCAGGACAAGAAGTTTCTGGGGACACTTCTACTTTAGAGGATAGAGGTGTATTGGATAAGTTGCGGGAAGGCGCTTAGGAATTTTGAACCACAGCCTGTAGCGGATGAACGCAGATATTTTTCTTTTCTGTCTGCGTTTATCGGCAACAGGCTGCGGTTGCAATATTAAAATAAAAATCAGATAGATGCCTGGTGAACCGTATGACTTCTGTCACTACACCAACCGACTCAGTGCTGAGTTTACCCGACCACACGCAATTGCCTGATTCCGACGGGACATTTGTGAAAAACTTACAAGAACATCCTCAAAGTATTCTACTGACAGATTCGATTAAACCTGTTTTAGAAAAGCTGCATCCTGAGGGTCAGTATTGTATCGGTCAGGATTCTGGGATTTACTGGCGGTTAATAGATCCCCCAGAGAGGGGCGCGGAATCACCGGACTGGTTTTATGTACCGAACGTACCGCCAACTTTGAATGGCAAAATGCGCCGTTCCTACGTTTTGTGGAAAGAATATGTTGCACCGTTAATTGCGATCGAATTTGTCTCTGGTGATGGGAGTGAAGAACGGGATAAAACTTCGCCATCACAAGGGGGAGAAGGGAAAGTTGGGAAATTTTGGGTTTACGAGCAAGCCATTCGTATTCCTTATTATGCAATTTATGAAGTAGAAAAAGCGGGGGTAGAAGTATACCGTCTCGTAGGTAATGCCTATCAACTGATGAACAAAAATGAAAGGGGTCATTATGCCATTGCACCAATGGGAGTCGAGTTAGGAATTTGGCGAGGATGGTATCAAAACGCAGAATTGCCGTGGTTGCGGTGGTGGGATGCTGAGGGAAATTTACTGCTCACAGGTGAAGAACGTGCTGAGGTTGAACAACAAAGGGCTGAGGTTGAACGACAAAGGGCTGAGGTTGAACGACAAAAGCGGGAGGAAATTGTAGAAAAATTGCGATCGCTTTCTCCGGAACAACTGAATGCATTAGGAATTAATCCAGAGTTATTGGATTAGCTGAAACTTCAGAAAGGAACCTCGAAATGAAGATGTTGAAATTAGCAAAAGCAAAGCTAACAAGTGGAATTTGTACGGGTGTATTTTTGACTTTTGCTTTGATTCCATCTTCTCTGGCTGCAAAGTCTGGTGGCGAATACCGACAATTAGGGCTGTTGTATCGCCAGCAAGGACGGTTTCCTGAAGCCATTGCAGCAATGCAAAAATCTGTGGAACTCGACCCAAAAAATATCATGGGACGCGTGAATTTGGGTTGGACGCAGCATTTAGCAGGTAGGGAAAAAGACGCAGCTATCTCTTTATGGCAAGCTATCTATCAAGAACCTTTGTTTGTTCCTGCGTACAATGCTTTGGGAATTGTTTATTTAGTTGATGGAAATGTACCAGTGGCAACATTAGTTCACGCTTGGGCTGCTATTCTCAAACCGAATAATGAAATTGCTTACTTTAATTTGAGTTTGTCTTGGCATCGTCTACAAGTTTATAACCTTGCTATTATTTGTGCCGAACGTGCTGCTACTTTAGAGCCCAACAATCCTCATCCTTTGGTTGCTGCTGCGATCGCTTATTGGGATAATGGCGATAAAGATGCAGCTAAACGGGTCTATGCAAAAGCTATTCAGTTGGATTCTAGATACCGCGATCGTTCTTTTTTAGGTCATCTCAAGCAAGCAGTATTTAGCCAAGAGCAAATTAAAATAACAGAGCAAATACTGACTGCTATACAAAATCATCAGGAATTTAACCGATCGACTAGCAGCTAGCCCCGACAAACTTTTAATCTTTCCCGTACTTGAGGCTGGGTATTGAGGTAATACCATTTTGGGTTTTAGATTTTAGATGCGTGGATTGGGAAAGTCGTGCTTAGACTGGATTTGTGCCTACCATCTGTCGCATTCTTTGTTCAATTTGGTATAATCTTTTAACCAGTTGCATCCCCGTACCAATAACCCATCCAATTCGTCAATGTGCCAAATCAGCACTTCGTTCCCATGGGGAGATTGACTGGCGACTTGCGTGAGAATATATTTCCCATCTGGGCTAAAACTTGCTGCTGACGTAAACATAGATGAATACTGAAATTGTGCAAGCTGCTTACCCGATATATCCCAAACACGAAAAGTTTTATCATTTGACGCTGTGGCAATGCGCTTACCATCTGGGCTAAATTTGGCATCTGTAACAACATCTTGATGCGGTATTTCAACTAAGGGTCTACCAGAAGTATTCCAAATAAT
This sequence comes from Tolypothrix campylonemoides VB511288_2, assembly GCF_045999855.1. NCBI lineage: Bacteria > Bacillati > Cyanobacteriota > Cyanophyceae > Nostocales > Tolypothrichaceae > Tolypothrix > Tolypothrix campylonemoides. The sequence goes on along the minus strand of NZ_JBFPMW010000005.1, from coordinate 631,609 downwards.
CACCCTATTGTCTGGGGAAGTAGTAATAATTAGTTTTCCATCTGGACTAAAGCTTGGGTTATAAATATTTTGATTTGCTTTGAATTCTGATAATTTTTGACCTGAAGTATTCCAAATTTTTGCTATATTTCCATCAGTCGTAACAATACGCTCTCCATCTTGGCTGAATTGAGCCCCCAAATAACTATTTTCACTTTCTGGAAATTCTACTATTTTTTCTCCTGCAATATTCCACAAACTAGAGTAATTCTTACCGTCGTAATCAAACATAGCCATAATATATTTACTATTAAGACTCCAAGCAACCCCTCTGGCTGGAAATGTAGTTAGAAGCTTACCATCCTTTGACCAAATCTTAGTTTTCCTATCTGTAGTTGTAGTTAAAATATACTTACCATTAGGGCTAAAAGCAGCGAATTCTAACTCTTTGTCATGTCCTGCAAGCAATAATAACTGTTTTCCAGATGTATTCCAAACACGAGCAGTTTTATCATTTGATGCTGTGACAATTAGTTTTCCATCAGGACTAAAATTAGCGCTACTCACTATACCTGAATGTCCTTGAAATCTTGCTAACTGCTTACCATATTTATCCCAAAGTAATACAGATTTCCAAGTAGGGGTAACAATGTATTTACCATCAGGGCTCCAGCTTGCTCCCGTAATAGCATCTTTTGACTTAATAGTTACTTTATTGACTGGTATTCTATCGGATAGATTCCAGATACGAACAATTCTATCGTGTCCAAAAGTAACAATATATTTGCCATCAGGGCTCCAACGAGGTCTTGTTTGATTTCCTGTCAGTTCGGTGAGTAAATTACCTGATAAATCCCATCCTTTTACAACTTCATCTCTTATATCCCACACTTTTATAGTGTCATCAGTTGTAAAGAGTCTTTTTCCGTCTGGACTAAATCCTGCATCAACATTGAGTGCTTTCTCATTTTTTATTTCTCTAATAAGCCTACCAGACAAATCCCAAACAATCGTTTTTTCAGGTGTTGATACAAATACACGCTGGCTATCAGGACTAAAACCAGCATCCATAATTTTCCATCGATCGCTTACTGGGAATCGGGCAATTTGCTTACCTGAAACATCCCAAATATAGGAATCATTAGAATTAGTTAAAATATATTTTCCATTCGGACTCCAATAGGCACTTTTAACAGCCATGGTATCTCCTCTTAGAGTTACCAATAGCTGACCCGACATATTCCAAATACGAGCAGTCTTATCATCAGAAGCAGTAAGAATATATTTACCATCAGGGCTAAAACTGGCACTATTAACTCTATCTTGATGTTGAAGTTTTAGTAATAAATTACCAGACAAATCCCAGATGTGAGCTATTTTGTCATCAGAATTGTTAACAAGAGGTTTTCCATCTGGACCTAGTGTTGGTAGCCTGTCAGAAGTAGTAATGACACGTTTTCCATCGGGGCTAAAGCTGGCGCTAGTTACATATTCTTGATGTTTAAGTATTGCTAACTGTTTACCCGAAGTATCCCATATCCGAGCAGTTTTATCCACACTAGTGGTAAGAATATACTTTCCGTCTCGACTAAAATCAGCACTATTAACCTGTTCTTTATGTCCTCTAAGTTCTGCCATCAGCTTACCCGACAAATTCCAAATACGAGCGGTTTTATCTGCGGAAGTGGTGATAATAGACTTTCCATCATGGCTCCAGTTCACATTTGTAATAAAATCTTTATGAGCAACAAATTGCTTAAATTCACGGATATTATCGAGTATTGTTTGCAAGGCGAAAACTGGACTGGTTGCAGGATAGTTTTCGAGAGGACGTCCATCTTTTACTAGTTCTTTTAACCTTTGTCCTGCATCTACCGCTGTCACTAAAGATTCAATTTGTTTTGTTTTAAACTGTTGTAGCGCTACAAGCCCTGCGTGTTCTAATCTTGTTCCTTCCTGCGCTTCTCGTAATTGATGAGTTCCAGAGGCAAAAGCGATCGTTGCTCCAATAAGAGAACAAATAAGAACTCCACCACCGATACGAATTTGTCGTTTGGCTTGATGTTGTGCTTGGGTTAAAGTCTCGTTAGCTCGTGCTAAAATGCGACTTTCTTCTTCTTGAAATGCTAATGCAGTGGCTATTTCTTGTTTTTCAAATTCCTGGCTAGCAGTTAAAAACTGGTAATCCTGCTGATTTAAACTTTTATTAGCTGCCCAGTTTTTTGCATCTTCTAATGCTTTGCCACGCAATAATCTAGAATTATCTTGACAGCTTGAAGCAAACCAAGCTGATAATGCTTCTGCATAAGGTCTAAAGAGTGCAAGTGATTTCTCTACCCAATTTAAATCAAAAACACTAGCATAAATACGGTTATAAACCCTTAAAGCTCCCTGCTGTTCTACAACCAATCCGGATAGGCGTAATTCTATTTGTTCTGGGCTATCAGAAGCGGGAATTTGTCCTAATTGTAAAATTTGCTGATATAACCCAAGTAATGCGACTGTATTATGCTTGCTCATCAAAATTCTATCTTTGATGGTTTTTAAATGGGGCGGTTCGTCAAGGGATTCCCAGTTTTCAATGATTTGCTTTCTAACAGTATTCTCCACCCATTCAGCTTCTGTAATTTTTCCTTTTGCTCTCAGCGAATCATAATGAATATAGTTATGAGAAATTACTAACAAATCGCATAATTTTTGTGTAAGTAACGGTTGTCCTCCAGTCCACGCTAAAACTTCTTGCAAAATAGCTTGTGGATTTTCCATCCCTTTTAACCCTGATGCTAAAGGTGCGATTTCGTGTATTTGAAAACCTTTGAGTTGAATTGCACGACCTATATTAAAGGGTGTTCTTACTTTATCTGCGATTAAATCGCTTGGTGTTGCTACTCCAAGCAGGACAAAAGTAATTCTATTAAATTCGCTATTAAGATTGCGTTTTTCATAACAACTCCTAATCCAAGCAAAAAAATCATCTTTCTCAAATTTTAGGCTTAAAATACTATCAATCTCATCAATAAAAATAACTATTTTGCTCTTAATTTTCTCTAACAAAAAAGTTTCCACAAATATATCTAATCGCTGTATGGGCGATAATTCGCAGTTTTCTCTCCACCATGTTCTAATAAATTCACTGGGGTTAGCTATTTCAAAGTTGGCAACCAATGTATAAACAATACCCGCATACCACTGTTCCGGGTTTATATCTTTACTACCGCGTCCGGAAATATCAATTGTAGTACAAGCGATTCCTTCAGCTTGCAGTCGCTTGATTGTGCGAACTTGCAAGCTGGTTTTACCCATTTGTCGGGAATTAAAAATATAACAAAAATTTCCAGCTTTTAATTCATTGTAAAGGTCAGAGTCTGCCTGTCTAACTACGTAACTGGGAGCATCTTCTGTAAGGCTTCCACCAACTTTATAGGAAAAATTATTTTTCATTCTCTAACTCAGCCTACTAATGACTTGAAGTTGTATTTTGAAATTGTTACAAAAAAAGTTTGTGGGTTCTTTAAAAGCGCAGCGTAAAGCACCACTATATCAGTCCGTGTAGGAGTTACAAACACCTCTTTTTTGTCCTCCTTGTTTAGATCTGAAATAGGATTGCTATATATAATTGGGTACGTAACGGCAAATACGTCACCTACCCTACAATCTATTTCGATCGCTCGTTTAGTTTTGATAATTCATTTGTTACTTCCTCCAACATCTGTTGATATCGAGGATCTTGGAAACCACTTCCGAAAGACCCCTGTAAATATTCCTGAAGCAATTTTTCTGCTGCTTTATAATCTGCGATCGCACTTTCTCTATTTCCTAAATCCCGGTACATATTCCCTCAGAAAAAGTAGGCATCAGCAGAAGAAGCAGTTCCACTAATGAATTGAGTCAAATCTGAAATTGCTTTCTGTTTTTCACCTAACTTTTCATAAGCCCTAGCCCTGTTCCAGTAGGCAACATCACTAAAACCCAATCTACCTGTATTTTGCCTAATGACTTCAGTATAATCTTCTACTGCAGCTTTATAATTCCCAATTGCAGCATAAGCATTTGCACGATGATAATAAGGTTCTTCAGCTTGTGGATTGAGCCGAATTGCTTCGGTGAAAGAAGAAACTGCAGCTTGTGAGTTTTTTTCGCACTCCTGTTGAAAATGTCCCATGCTTGTGAAGTCAGCTACTGTATTAAGATATAGTGGCTTAAGAGATTTGCAGGCATCTGAATTCTCAGAGGCTAGGATTGGTGTAATCATTGGCATTGAAAAACCTAGCAGCAGAATAGATGATGCACAAGCTAATAAAGAAGGTATGGGTAAGGCAAATTTCATAATTGTGTAATCCAGACGGGGTTTCGGTTAAAGTAGAACTAGTGTTTGCAGGTTGCACCTCGAACCTTATTGCTACTAATCCCATGTAACCTTGACAGCACTTGAGTTCGCATAGGAGTATATCGAGTACGTATCGACTTTGTAATGAGATTGAAGATTTTACAATTTTGCCAAATCAATAAATCTAGCAGTTGTCATCTCAGAAATGCCACGTTCAGTTAGAGTACGTTCTGAATTCATAACAGAGGTAAAGTCGGCGCTACCGCGTAATGGATACATTCGTCAAACCGATTTAGCTGAATATTTGCAAATATCTCAGTCTACTATCAGTAGTTTTCTTAATGGCAGACCTGTTGATTACCTTAATTTTCGAGAAATCTGTCGGGCTTTAGGGCTAGAATGGCAAGATATTGCTGACTTAACTACTGATTTAACGGTGGAAAGTGGAAAAGATGTATTTTTATCACCATTAGCACGCACCATAGAGGAAAATCACAAAGAAACTCAAGAAATATCTTCATCCCAATCTCTAGAGCATCCATCCGGGCTAGTACCATTAGATTCGCCATTTTATATCAAGCGTTCCCCAATCGAAGAACGATGTAACGAACAAATTCACAAACCTGGTGCCTTAATTAGGATTAAAGCACCCAGACAAATGGGGAAAACTTCTCTTTTGGCAAGAATTATTGATAAATCGCATTCTCAAGGAGACTGTGCCGTCATATTGGATTTCCAACTTGCAGCACAGCAAATTTTTGTCAATTCAGATAAATTTTTTCGGTGGTTTTGTGCAAGTGTTGGTTTAGCTTTAAATATCCCGAATCAAATTGATGAATATTGGGATTTAGCAGAAATTGTGGGTAGCAGTATGGCGTGTAAAGCTTATTTTGAAGAGTATTTACTACCAACAATTAATAAACCGCTAACCCTTGGTTTAGATGAGGTTGATAAAGTTTTTGAATATTCAGAAATTTATCGAGATTTTTTTGGGCTGCTACGCGCTTTACACGAAGAAGGCAAACGGCGAGAAATTTGGAAAAAACTGCGATTGGTCATTGTACATTCTACAGAAGTTTACGTACCTCTTGATATTAATCAATCTCCATTTAATGTAGGTCTATCTGTAGAATTGCCAGAATTTAACAATCAACAGATTTTAGATTTAGTTCAGAGGTATCAACTCGATTGGGATGAAACCGAAGCTGACAAATTAATGATGCTAGTGGGTGGACATCCATTTTTAGTGCGTCTTACCCTTTATCACATTGCCAATAGAAATGTGACTTTAACCCAGATACTAGAAAATCCTACGAGTTCATCAAGTATTTATGCAGAGCATTTACGTCGCCAAACTTTAATTCTGACGCAACAACCGGAATTAGCAGATGCGATGAAAGATGTAGTTCACAATAACTCTACCAAAATATCGACAATCAATAAATTTAAATTACATAGTATAGGACTGGTCAAATTGCAAGGAGATAACGTATTACCACGCTGCAATTTATATCGTCACTATTTACAAATATATTGGTCTTAAACAGTAAAACGGACGAAACTTTCCCTCCCTTTACAAGGGTAGAATAACAGCTGAATTATTTACTGATTGGAGCGTTTAAAGTTACATCTTCATAGATTGCTGCTATAGGACAACGAAAATCAACGCTTGCTAAATGCACTTCTTCGTCTTTTTCAAACGGAATAAGTTCCCAACGACCTTGCTGATTGCGACGGAAACACTCTACAGCCATTGCGTCTTGGGAAATAAGGACATATTCTTGAAGTGTTTCTAGATGTCGGTAGTTAGCAAACTTTTTACCTCTGTCTAATGCTTCTGTTGAATCCGAAAGTACTTCTACAATCAAGCAAGGAAACTTTTTCAAGTATTCAAACTCTCTATCTCTAGCATCACAAGTGACCATCACATCAGGATAGTAGTAGCAATTTAAGGCTTCAATTTGTGCTTTCATATCAAATGCGTAAACACGACAACCTGTACCCCGGAGATGATTTCGTAAGAGAAATGATAAGTTTAGACTGATGGTAACGTGAGCATCACTTGCTCCTGCCATTGCAAAGACTTGCCCATCAATATACTCGTGTTTGATCTGACTGGATTTCTCAGCTTCTAAATATTCTTCTGGTGAAATATAGTATTCAAGTCTGCTAGTAACCATCTCAGTACTTTATTTATCGTAATTTAGTAATCATTATAAACCGATCGCACTATGACATGAAGGCTGAAGTCTGAAGGCTAAAGGATGAAAGTAAAGGCTGGCACCGTCAACTTTCGCGTGATTTATAATGGTCGCCTTATTTACGCTGACTTGTACTATAGCAATCCTATTTAATTTGTAAAAGACACGTAGGGTGGGCATTGCCCACTTTAGAATGCTGAAAATTTTTTATAAATGGCTTAGCATTGCTATAGGATCTAAAAAAGAGATAATAATTGAGCCGAATAGAACTTGCAGCTAGGGAACAGCAAAAAATAAATTATCCCAAATCAGAAATCAACGTGTAGGGGCGCAATGCCTTGCGCCCTTACGATGGGATGATTTTTTTATTGGAAGTCCCCCAGACAAACAAAGCCAAGCTATTAGCTGAAATTACCCAGTTGTTTAAGCTTCACAATCCAAAATCCGTAAATCCAAAATCCGTAAATCCAAAATCGGTCAATCCAAAATCTAAAATCCAAAATCCGTAAATCCAAAATCGGTCAATCTAAAATCTAAAATCTAAAATCCAAAATCGGTCAATCCAAAATCTAAAATCTAAAATCCAAAATCCAAAATCGGTCAATCCAAAATCTAAAATCTAAAATTCAAAATTCTATTAATGCGCTACAGCCCCACCCGTCGGCTTAACTTTTTTAATAAATAAAATCGCAATCCCACTCAACAATAAAGCAATACCAATAAAATAGAAACAATCGTTAAAAGCCATAACAAAAGCTTCACGACGCACAATCTTATCAATGGCAGCTATTGCTTGGTTTTGTGCTGTCTCTAAATCCACACCGCCACGATTGGCAAAATATTGAGCGAGCTGGTTAATTCGCTCTTGAGTTGCAGAACTATATATAGACACCGACTCCCCCAATCTATTGGAATGAAATTGTTCTCTATTAGTTAATAAAGTTGCTAATGCTGCAATTCCTACAGAACCACCTAAATTCCGCATCATATTGAATAAACCACTTGCAGAACCAGCATCTTTAGGGTTTAATCCTGCAGTAGCGATTGAAGTTAACGGTACCATAATCAGTGGTTGTCCCATGGCACGCACAAGTTGCGACCATCGCAATTGATCTAGCCCTGTTTGATAAGTCATCCTAGCGTTCATAAAGACACTTATAGAAAACAAAGCTACACCTACAGCCACCATTAACCGCACATCAATACGTTGCATAAGCTTGGGTATAAAGGGAATAATAAATAATTGAGGAATTCCCGCCCAAATGAGAACTTCACCGATTTGCAGGGCATTGTATCCTTGAATTTGGGCGAGATAGAGTGGCAAAATATAAATTGACCCGTACAATCCCACACCTAAAGAAACATTGACAACACTTGCTAATCCAAAGTTACGATATCGTACCAGTCTTAAATTAATAAACGGTTGTTTGCGAGTTAATTCAATCCAAAAGAATAACGCCACAAAAATTGCTGCTATGATACTTAGGCGGACAATCAAGGCTGAGCTAAACCAATCTTTCCGACTCCCTTCTTCTAGCACAATTTGCAGTGAACCCAAACCAATTGCCATGGAAACAATTCCCAACCAATCACCTTGCTTGAGCAATTGTAGTTGGGGACGTTCTTGTTTAATTCCATACCACACCCCAGCCAGCATTAACAAACCGGGAAAGACATTTATATAAAAGCTATACTGCCAGCTGTAATTTTCTGTTAACCAACCACCTAATGTTGGACCAATAGATGGTGCAAAAACTGCTGTAAGTCCAAAAGCAGCCAGACCGATGGGTTGTTTGGATGGAGGCAAATATGTTAGTACAACGGCCATAGCCGTGGGAATTAACACTCCTCCAGTGAAACCTTGTAAGGCTCGGAAAACAATCATAGAGTTGAGATTCCACGCCCAAGCACAAGTTATGGAAAATAAGATAAATAGGGCAGTGTTAACTAATAAATACCGTCGTAGGGAAAAGACACGAGACAGCCATCCCGTGAGGGGTATCACTACAATTTCTGCCACAAGATACGCCGTAGAAATCCAAGAACCTTCTTCTAGAGTTGCTCCTAAAGTTGCCTGGATTTCTTGTAAAGAAGCATTGGTAATCTGAATATCCAGTACTGCCATAAAAGCACCAAGCATACTGGCTAATACGCCTATCCAGGTTCTTAAGGGGATTTGTTGATTGGAGGGAGATTTGGTAGAACCCCGATTGCCTCCATTGCCAACTGCATTTGTATTAGTCACAGCAGGACTCCAGAGATTTTTTGAAAATTGAATTATTGTTTGGCACTGACTGCAATACCTTTTTCAATAAAAATTGGGTGAACCAATTTCCTTAAAGCGGGTAACTGTTTGGCAAAATATATGGAACCTAAGATACAAACTATACCATCAATAATTAAAGTTGTAGGAGCACCGATTTGACGAGCTAATGCACCTCCTACTAAATTACCAAAGGGGATTGTGCCTAAAAATGACATTGTGTATAAGCTCATGACTCGTCCGCGCATATTTTCCCGAACAATAGTCTGTAGAACTGTGTTGCTACTGGCAATTTGAATAATTGTCCCCAAACCAACGAACAGCATTGTTAGCAACGAAATTGGAAGTATGCGCGAGAAGGCAAAGGCAATTAACCCAATCCCTAAAACAGTCGGACCTAAAACAATCAGTTTTCCAAGCCCTATGACGGTTTTTCGCGTTGCTAGATAAATACCACCACTTAATGCTCCAACTCCCGAACCAGCCATTAAGAAACCTAAAGTTTCTGCACCACCTTTAAGAATTTCTTCTGCAAACACTGGGGCAAGAACAGTATATTGCATTCCAAAAAAGCTGACTAAAGCTGATATTAGTAAAATAGCTCGAATGGGTGGAAAACCAAAAGCATAAGCAAATCCTTCTTTGATTTCTACTAAAGGATTGCCATGAGTTGCCGTCATCCTTAAAGGCTTAATTTTCATTGCCAGTAAAGCTATAATGACTGCAATATAACTCAACCCATCAATGAGAAAACAGTAAGCAGTCCCAACTCTGGCAATTAGCAATCCTCCAATCGCCGGACCAATTAACCTCGCTCCATTAAACATGGTTGAGTTAATGGCAATAGCATTGGCTAAATCGTCTCTACGTTCCACTAACTCCGGTACAAATGCTTGTCTGGCTGGTGCATCAAAGGCATTAATAAATCCTTGAAACAAACTTAGAGCAATAATGTGCCAAATTTGGATAGTACCGGTAAATGCTAAGAGCGCTAATGCCAAAGACTGTATCATTGCCAGTACTTGCGTACCGATGAGAGTGTGATGACGGGAAAAGCGATCGACAAATACCCCACCAAAAGGAGTTAGAAAAAAGCTAGGAATTTGACTGGTAAAGCCGACAACACCTAACATAAAAGCGGAGTTTGTTAGATCGTAAACCAGCCAAATTGTAGCTAGTTGAGTCATCCAAGACCCAATTAAAGAAATGCCTTGTCCGGTAAAAAATAATTGGTAGTTTCTTGACTTTAATGCAGGTGGCAGTAATTTGCCTATGGGCGATCGCGTATTCATACAAGGGTTGTTTTATACCTGTCTTGTCTCTTCATAAATATCATCAGACTCTCACCCTAGCCCCTCCCTAAGGGAAGATATGAATGATGAATGCTGAATGCTCGAACCTTCAATTCATAATTCATAATTCATAATTCATAATTCATAATTATTTCACTGTTACGCTAACGTCTGCAGACATTCCTGGCGTAATTCGTGCTTCATAGCCTTTTATACTTTTTGGCTCGAAAACAATTTTGACAGGAACGCGCTGCACAATTTTAGTAAAGTTACCTGTGGCGTTATCTGGTGGTAAAAGGGCAAATTGAGCACCTGAAGCAGGAGAAATACTATCAACATGACCCACAAAAGTATGATGGGGAAATGCATCTAGCTTAATTTCTACTTCTTGTCCCGGCTTCATGTCTTCTAATTGGGTTTCTTTAAAGTTGGCTACGAGCCAATATTCGTTGCTCACAATCGCCATCAGTGGCGTACCTGCTTGTATCCGGTTCCCAACTTCTACCGTTTTGCGCCCTATGTGTCCGCTCGCAGGAGCCGTGATGTTGGTGTAAGACAGCTGCAATTGAGCATCTTTCAAAGATGCTTCTGTTTGGGCTATGGCTGCTTTTGCGGCTTCAAACTGGCTGCGGTTGACTGTAGTTTGTTTTCCACTTGCAGTCGCTTGTTGCAAGCCTCCCTTCGATGCGGCTAATTTCGCTTGGGCGCTGACAACGCCTTCTTGCGCTTGTGCTAGTTGAGATTGTGCTTTGGCTACGCCAACTCTTGCTGCTGCGAGTCTCGCTTGTGCTTGTTGCACTGCTTGAGTAGCCGCGCTCTTCTGTGCGGAAGCAACATCATAGGCTGCTTTTGCTGTATCTAATTGTTGGCGAGCAATTGCGCCTTGTTGATATAAGGTGTTGTAACGGTTGTAATCAGCTTGGGCTTTCTGTAAATTCGCATCTGCTTGTGCTACCTGTGCTTGGGCTGTGGGAACTCCTGCTTCAGCGACTTTGACTTCTGCTTGTGCTGCAGGAATTCCTGCTTGGGCTTCTTGCACTGCTGCAGTAGCAGTGGAAATCGCTGCTAATGCTCCACTCACATCTCCTTGTGCTTGAGTGGTTTTAGCTGTGGTTGTTTCTGAAGCCAGAGCAATGTTTGCTTGTGCGGCTTCTGCTTGACGGCGGGCATTTTGTAATGCTGCGGTTGCTTGCTGCACTTTGCTCTGATAATCTCGGGGATCGAGTTTTACTAACAATTGTCCCGGTTGCACTAACTGGTTGTCATTCACCAGAACTTGACTGACTGTTCCGGGAATACGACTGCTAACTTGGTGAATGTGTCCTGCTACTTGGGCGTTGTCTGTTTCTTGATGGCTGGACGCATACTGCCACCATCGATAACCAAAACCGCTTGCTGCGATCGCACCCACACCCAATGCTGCCAATATCAATCCCATTGGCTTCTTCTGTTTTGAGTTTTCTGGTGGTTGCGGTACGGTTTCTTGATTTTCTTCTTCTAATGGAGTATTGACACTCTTTTCTGGAATCAGTACTGCGGTTTCTTCATTTGCAGTTTTATCTGCTGTCGCGGCTTCGAGTGTCTCTAGATCTTTGACGAGTTCTGGTTCTAAAACTACTGTTTTATGTCCGTTACGTCTGTTTCCGTTATCGTTTGTGAGTTTCATGATGACTGGGCTTCCCTGATAGATTGAAAGTAAATTTTTGTAAATTGCTTAGAGTACGTAATATTTGCTTAGAGCTTGTTTATTTAGAATACGTAATATCTTAAAAGAAAAATTTAAATCTGGTATCACCCATTCAGGTGATTCTTTTATGAAAGATTGTCAATTGCCTTACTCAGTAATTGGGAAAATAACTCGCGATCGGCGTAGGAAATACCGCGCATCGCTTGCTCGCGAATTTCAACTGCTATAGGTGGTAACACAGTTTCGAGTTCCTTACCTGCGTCGGTTAACCAGATGCGCCAGATGCGGCGATCGCGAGAATCGCGTTCTCGACGAATCAATTTTCTTTCCTCCATTCTATCCAGGACACCAGTTAACGTACCGCCGACTTGTTGTAGTTTATCCCCTATACTAGAAGTCGGTAAACCGTCTTCTTCCCACAGACAACACAGAACAACCCAATGAAAGGGTGTCAAGCCAAACGGTTCCAAATGTTCTGTAAACTTGCGAGCAAGGAGTTGTGAAAGAAGTTTAATGCGGTAGCCCGTGCCATAGGGAGCACGAACTTGCTGCCAAGACGCCAAATCTTGAGAATTATGTGGTTTGGGAACCATACTCAATTATTTAGTGTACGTAATATTATTTTGCCATATTATCATTAATTAGCAAAAGCTAGAAAGAGGATGCTTACCCTTTCCCACTACGCTTGTCAATCATATCAGCCAATAAAGCAAACATACCCAGTTGAGTAGCAGCAACAAAGAGAATCAAAGTACGCTCGGTTAAATCGCGTCTAATAAAGATATCTTGACAAAGTGTAATCAGAAAAGCTGCGAAAAACAACCCAGCAACAGGTAAAAAGACACGTAATGGAGCAAAATACACTCCTACACGCAGAATGAGTTGCACAAAACGTAAAGTATCTTGAACGGGTTTGATCTTGCTCTTACCAACCCGATGATGGTAGTCAATCGGGACATAATGAACGATGTAGTGATTGGTGAGCATCGCCAGTGTAATGGTGGTAGTAAAGCTGAAGGTATCAGGTAGGATATTTAAAAATTCCTCAACAATGCTTTTACGGAACACCCTTAACCCACTATTCAAGTCAGGAATGCTCGTCATGGAAATCCATTCTGCAAAACGGACTAAAAACCACTTTGGGATTTTACGGAGATTTGAGTACGTGACATTGTTCCCTATTCTAGCTCCAACAACCATATCAGCCTGGTTAGTAAGAGCTACTAGTTCTGGAATCCGCTCGTTAGGATAAGTCCCATCAGCATCAGTAATGACAATCAGGGGATACTTAGCTTGACGAATTCCTGATTTTAAAGCTGCACCATACCCCCGATTTCTGATATGTTCTATGATACGAATATCACTGTGGGAGCTTAAAATATCACCAGTCTCATCTGTAGAGCCATCGTTAACCACAATAATTTCGTACTGACAGCGAGCTAAGTTAAGGGTACGGTGCAAATTACTTAATGTTGCTGCAATACTTTTTTCTTCGTTATATACAGGCAGAACAAGCGAAAAAGCTGGACATACAGATTGTGTAACTTGAGAATCTTTACCTATTTGCGTGTCTGACTGCATAATGATTTCTGAAAAGCACTATGTATATAACTTTGTTCATTTAAGCATAGGAAAAGCTAATTCGATAGTCAACAGAAGTATGAAGCCCAGCCCTTAAATTAATTTAGAGAGCTTGAAAGAACTCCAAAAAGCATTGATTTTCCTCTCCAGATTTATCTGTATCTGTTATCTTTTATTAGATCGAGAATGAAACATTTTTTTTTCATCCTTTATCCTTCATCCTTTATCCTTTGCAAAAATGGCAGTGACTGACACGTATTATCCATTTACCGCTTTAACTAAAAAAACGAAAATTTCTACAATTTTTTGGTTGACTCTCAGTATAGCTGTGGCAACTGTTTATAGTGTAATTGCTGTCTTACCAACCTTTCAACATCAATATATCATTCAAGATGATGCCAGACAACATATTTTTTGGATGCAACGATTTATCGATAATCAATTGTTTCCCAAAGATTTAATAGCCGATTATTTTGAATCCATTGCACCACACGGTTACAAAGCTTTTTATCAAATACTAGCAGTAGCAGGCATTAACCCAATTTTAGTTAGCAAGATTTTACCAGTCTTGCTGGGTATTATGACAACTGTGTATTGCTTTGGTATTTGTGTAGAAATCTTGCCAATACCACTCACGGGTTTTCTCGGTACGTTGATACTGAATCAAAGTTTATGGTTGGGAGACGATATCATTTCAGCAACATCTAGAGCTTTTTTATATCCTTTTTTCTTTGCATTGGCTTACTATCTACTAAAACGTTCGTTATTGCCATGCCTTGTATTTCTAGCACTGCTGGGCTTATTTTATCCTGGGTTTGTGCTGATATCTATTGGCGTTTTAATTTTGCCAATTTTTAAGTTTGACAATGGTTTACTGCGATTATCTAGAGAACCTAGCGATTATTGGTTTTGCGGATTGGGGATAGTGGTTGGATTCGGAAGCCTCCTCCCTTATTTTTTGAATGCTTCGCCATTTGGTTCCTTGATCTCTGTGAAAGAAGCCAGAACATTACCGGAGTTTCTTTCATCAGGAAGAATGAGCTTTTTTCATGATGACAATCCATGGCGCTTTTGGTTGAGTGCAAGCCGTGCTGGGTTGAGAATATCGTTTAATCCATCGATAGTTTTTCTAGGAGTGTTTTTACCTCTGTTATTGCGATTGAAATCTCGTTTCCCACTCGCCCAACAGGTAAGTAAGAATATTTATCTACTGATTCATCTAATAATTACTTCCTTATTTTTATTTTTTGCAGCTCATATTCTGCTGTTCAAACTGTATCTTCCAAGCCGATTTACAGTTCATAGTTCTAAAATTGTTCTAGCTTTAACTACTGCGATCGCACTCACGTTAATATTAGATGCCATTCTTACCACAAATCGGAAACGCAAACTTTTAGCAATATTTTTAATATTGATAATCAGTATATTTACTGTTTTTTATCCCAATATTTTCTGGAAAAATAAGTTTCCAACTAAGAGTTATGTAATAGGTCAAACAACAGGGTTATATCAATTTCTTCAACAATCTCCTAAAGATACAATTATCGCATCTTTGGTAGGAGAAGCTAACAACATACCTAGTTTTGCTCAACGTCCTATTCTAGTTGGTAATGAGTATGCAATTGCCTACCATGTTGGTTATTACCGCCAATTTCGTCAGCGATTAGCTGATTTAGTTCGCGCTCATTACAGTTTTGATCTAGCAGATGCCCAAAATTTGATTAAAAAATATGGTGTAGATTTCTTCTTAATAGATACAAGGAAAACAGTGTTTTCTCCCGAATACATAACAAACACAAAATGGTTGCGGCAGTACCTATCACCAAAATTGCCAGATGATATGCTAGCAAAATTGATGAGAGAAACATTAGAGAGTTTGCAAAAAGGAACAGTTCCCGCTTTATCTAAAGTGGTGCAAGATTGTACTGCGTTTAATGCTGGAGAATCAATATTGTTAGACGCGGGATGTGTTGCCAAAAAAAAGAATTCTGATTAATAGCAATTCTATCAAAAAGATGTTTAAAAAAGCTCTGTCGTTAGCTTTAAAGTGTACTTTAATTTGCTTTGTGCTTTGCTGTATTTCTGTACCCGCACAAGCTATTACTATCCGAGAAGTTCCCAACCCTCATTTATACAATCAAGGTTGGGTGACAGATATGGCAAATTTACTCAACCCGGAAACCGAAGAGCAGTTGAATCAAGTTCTATCTGATTTGGAGAAAAAAACGGGAAATGAAATAGCTGTGGTGACAGTCACAGAAACAGCGCCTAGTTCCAGCCCAAAGCAGTTTGCAAGAGACCTTTTTTATCGCTGGGGACTTGGCAAAAACGGAAAAACCTACGGTGTGTTATTTTTAATTTCTAAAAATGACCGCAGAGTAGAAATTAAAACTGGCGTAGGAACTCCATCAGTTTTACCTAACAGGCGTGTTAAGGAAATTATTGAGTTAGAAATCATTCCTCAATTTAAATTAGGGGAATTTTCTTCAGGGATAGTTGCGGGAACACAAGCACTTGTTTCTTCTTTATCAGATCAGAAATCTCTTTATCTGGAGGATATTGCTGAGTACCATCCAGAAGCAATTTTCTTTGGATTGATAGGAGTTGCTGTCATAGGAAGTGCGATCGCGATCGCACTAGCTCTCCGCCATCCTTTACTTGCACCCAATGGTCGTTCTCGGGTGTACAAAACTGAAAAAGATGAAGTAGCAAAATGCACTCAATGCCGACAGCCCATGACAAAAATAGACTCATTATCACTGATTTCTTACCTTAGCAAACCAGAGCAAGCTGCTCAAACATTAGGTAGCGTTAGTTTTGAGGGATGGCGGTGTCCAAAATGTTATCCCAACCCTACTGAAACAGGAGTTCACATACGTGCTTATGCACCTAAGAATCGTCAATTTACTATGTGTCCCACCTGTAAGGAATTGACAGTAGAACGTACATCACAGATTTTGCAAAGAGCCACTACAGCCAACAAAGGTCAAAAAATAGTGACTGAAAAATGCTATTGTTGCGACTATTACAAGGCAGATGTCATAACAATACCTGCAATTAGTTCGGATTACTCTAGTGGTTTTGATGGTGGAGGTGGTAGTTCCGGCGGTGACTCTGGAGGTGGAGGTGGAGATGGCGGTAGCTGGTAGGTAAAATGAGAGCAGATAAATTTCTGTAAGTGAAAGCGTCAGTAACCACAAGGGGTTCCATGCAGTCAGCCACCACCTATCCAGTCCGTTGGACAACTTATGACTTGGAAATTTTTGAGGGCGATCGCGTCAATCGCTACGAAATTATTGACGGAGAATTGTTTGTGACCAGAGCACCCGATTGGAAGCATCAAGCTGTTTGCATCAATATTGGAACTGTACTGAAGCTATGGTCGGATGAGAGTGGTTTGGGTCAACCTGCAGTTACCCCAGGGATTGTTTTTTCAGAATCAGATAATGTCATCCCCGATATTGTTTGGGTAAGTCAGGAACGTTTGGAAAGATTGCTAGATGAAGCAGGACATCTCACAGCTGCGCCGGAGTTGGTCGTTGAAGTTTTATCTCCAGGTAAAGCAAATGAAAGACGGGACAGAGAAGCCAAGCTAAAGTTGTACTCAGTGCAGGGCGTTCATGAATATTGGATTGTGAACCTTAAAGACCAAACAGTTGAGATTTACCGCCGTCAGAATGCGGTGCTAAAGCTTATAGTTACCCTATATCAACAGGATGAGCTAACCAGCCCAATATTACCTGGTTTTAGCTGCTTAGTCAGCAAGTTTTTTTAGTTTTGGCTTTTGTCCTCAGCCCTCAGCTTTTTTTTTCAGTAAGACTCTACTAACAATCAGAATAACAAGAGCGATCGCTAAAACTATTGCCAAATTTCTGACAGTTGCTTTATCCCAATTTTTAACACCAACAGCAACCAATGCCCAAATAGTAACCCCCGTATAAGCGCTGTCTTGATGCTGAATGGCGATCGCTGTAGCAACAACCGCTGCTACTATCAACAAAATCGACGTCCATACTTCCGCAGAAATTCCCCCTCCATCCCAATTTTGGGCATACAAAGCGCAAGCCACATTCACAATTTTAGCTACACTAATCCATCCCAGATAAATACTAATAGGAAAGTGTACGCACCACTTTTTGATACGAGATACAGGATGTTTACCAATGTCCAATTGCACGTAGGCAAAAATTAGGGGTAGCAGAATCCCTAACATTGCGACTGCTGAAAGCAAAAAGAGTCTACCTAGAAAAAGATATACCCAAATACTTTGTGCTAAACTGGCAACGACCAGTAAATAACCTATATTGCGTAAATCTTGGTCTTGTTTTTGATTGGGAAGAAATTGATAAACTGCAAAGGCAAACAAACCTAGATAGATCAAACCCCATATTGCAAAGGCATAGTTAGCAGGAATAATGAGAACATTTTTAAATAATGTATTAGAAATTTCACCAATACTTAGCCCATTGAGTGGAAAGATATTAGAGATAACATTCACTACAAAAGCGGTCAAGATCGCAACTAGTGTAAGAAGTTGACGAAGAAAATCACGGTCTAATCGGAAGTTAGACTGCTGCATAGTTTTGTTTCAACAATAGCTATTTTTCTTTTAGCTTATCTTTATTCAGAAGTTGAATTAGATTTACCTTTTGCACGGTACCCAAAATACGATAAGGCTGAGATACTGAAGTCATATTTTTTGTAGGAATCCAAGCGTAGCTAGCAGCCGGAAGTTCAGAAACTTTTTGTACCTTCTGTCCGTGATGGGGGGTGTAGAAATTAAGCAAAACAGCAATTTTGCCACCCGTTTGGACAAAATGAACGGGTGAAGAAGACAAAACTTGAGCAATCTCAGGTTGACGAATAAAAGATTTCAAATCTGGGTTATAGTCGCCTATGATACCAGTACTACCAGCGACAGCCAAAGTCAACCAAGCAGGAATTAACCACCCTGCGATCCAATAGCGAACTGTGAAATACTTTTGACCGTAATGGTAACGAGCAATCCAAATTGCAGGCAAAATCAGCCAACCCATTCCCAATACCAATACCATAGCAGCGTACTTGCGAACTTCTGCATCACCGATAGTAAAAGCCACAACACCTGCTATTAAGAGTACAACACCCAATCCACCAAAGGTATAACTGAGATTGCGGGCTAGGGAAGAGGGGGGAACTCGGGGTCCCCTCTGGGGATAGGGGGGAAGGGGGAGAGAGGGAGAGGGGGGGATTCTCTGCGTAGTTTGTCTCGTTCCTTTGTCAGGCTCCGTGACTAATCGAAAATTAGTATATCCTTTACCCAACCAATTCAAACCAACAGCAGCCAGTAAAGCGATGAACGGATAGAGGGCGAGACTGTAGTGAGGTAAGCGAGTCGGGAAAAGAGTCAGTTCCACTAATAAAGTGAGAGGAAAACCAACAAGGATGAGATGGTGGCGAGGAACGGGACGGCGCATAACTACGCCCAAGCCCAGAAGACTCACAAAAAACCAGGGAAATGCTCGCACTGGTAAATTCCAGAAATAAAACTCCAACCCGTTATTATTCCGTTCGCCAGAACTTAAATTAATCACAAAATTGATTAATTCTACAAAACTGTTTTTACCATAGTGTTGAAAGTTGAGCCAAAGCCAGATCCCAGTAGGAATTAAACCCACGGTAAATCCCAAGTACAACATTGGGTTGCTCAGATGACGATGTCGGCGATGCTCCCAAATTAGGTAAGGTAGCAAAGCAACGATAGGTAAGACAATCATGAAGCTTCTGACTAAGAAGCCCAAACCAAAACTTAAACCAGCAAGAAAACTCCAACTAAAGCGGGATCGGGGATGTAATTCTGCTTTTAAGAAAGACCAAATAGCCAAAAGTACCAAGAAAATCGTAGGTACATCCGGTGTACCCAAACGACTGTACTGCAACCAGAGGAATTCGACACTTAAAATCGCAGCAGCTAACCAAGCCACTTTTTTCCCTAAGAGAATTTTGCCGATCTCATATAAAAGTAGTACGCTCAGGATTCCCGCGATCGCACTTGGCAATCGCACGCTAGTTTCATGAATTCCGAACAAAGTATAGGCACTGGCTATTAACCAGTAGGGACCTGGGGTTTTGTGGTGGGGCGTTGACCATGGATGTATCCAGTCTCCTGACTCTAGCATGAAACGCGATCGCCAAGCATAAAGCCCTTCATCGTGTGCCATCAAGCTATCTTGTCCTGAGTTCAAGAACAGTAGCGGAAGTGTCCAAATTAACAAGCTTATATAAGGTAAACTCGGTAAAAACTCGATGAAAACCCTCTTTCGAGCAACAGACTGTGTTTTAAATAACATTGAATCAAAATCAGCCAAATCTTTGTTTGGCTCCTTTAGTTTTTGTATCTATTTATAGAATACGTATTGTGGTATCAAAATTGTTCCACACATAATAACTGACTTGAAAAAACATTTATGCCATTAAAACCAGAGCAACGTGACAAGCTAGACAGTACAGATGACAAGCTGTTTTATGAATACCCCCGCTTCGTGACTCACGTGGATGAAGGTTTTATTCAACAGCTGAGTGAGTTGTACCGCGAGCGACTCAAACCCAACACCCGCATCTTTGACATGATGAGTAGTTGGGTCTCCCATCTCCCAGAAGAGATGGAATTTGACCATGTAGAAGGACATGGGCTGAATGCTGAGGAACTACAACGCAATCCACGGTTAAATCATTACTTCGTACAGAATCTCAACGAAAATCCCCAACTTCCTTTACCAGATGCAAATTTTGATGCTGTACTCAACTGTGTTTCCGTCCAGTACTTACAATATCCAGAGGCAATTTTTTCAGAAATTCACCGCATTCTGAAACCGGGTGGTGTAGCAATTGTCAGCTTTTCCAACCGAATGTTTTTCCAAAAAGCAATTCAAGCATGGCGCGAGGGTAATGAAGCGAGTCGCGTTGCACTAGTAAAAAGTTACTTCTCTTCTGTACCGGGCTTTTCCCCTCCAGAAGTGATTGCACGCCAGTCAACAGCTCCCAATCTACTACAGTGGCTCGGTGTTGGAGGGGGAGATCCATTCTACGCTGTCATAGCATATCGCAATAATTAAAAATAAAGGGGTATTGGGTTTTCCCCCAACCCTTAACCCCTAATCCCCAATCCCTCGTTCCTACCTTAGGGTAGTTGTCCTCAAAAGTTATTAGAAAGTAAATTTTTCAGGTAAACACTACAAGAACGCAGATAATTAATTGCTTGTAGGTTAAGCATATGGAGGAGGCAAAGATGATGTTCCCTCGTGTCCGTAGAGTATTAGTTGCTTTATTGTTATGTTTGTTACTATTTACAACGGGGTGTGCAACGAAAGCCCCCGGACGATTCGATCAAGTACAGCAAGAAAGTAGCAAGCAAAAAAGCGGTCAAGCTGTTGCTAAAGAAGCAACTCAAGGTAGCGAATTTAACAAATTCTTCCCATCCGCCGGTGCGGGTTACCAACGAATCTTCACCCAAGAGAAAAAAGGCTTCGCTGAGGCTAAGTTGAAGCAAAACGGTAAAGATATAGCAATGTTAGCTGTTTCTGATACAACGAGTGTTCCTGGTTCGGCTGCTACCTACTCAAATAGCACCACAAAAATAGCCGGTTATCCCGCTCGTCAATTGGGGAATACTCAAACATCAGTATTAGTTAACAATCGCTATCAAGTTAAAGTAATTTCCCGTGACCCGTCATTCACAGCTAGCGATCGCGAAGCATGGATACAAAAGTTTAACCTTGATGGTTTGGCAAAACTGAAATGAGGCTGATGGCTAATAGCTAATGGCTGATGGCTGGTGGCTGATAACTGATGACACTATGAACGATTAGCAATTAGCAATTAGCAATTAGCAATTAACAAAACTACATAACAACAAGGAGTGTTTCGTGGCTAAACCGATTTTTGAACTGGTTGATGAACTACCAACCGGCGGTTTGACAGTGTCAATGTTGAATTCGCTCGATTTCGTGGCTCCGGGTCAATGGCAGAATGTGGTTGGATTTGTCAATACCATCAAAACTGTAACTGGCGAAACTGATGACAGCTTAATTCAAGCGATTGGTGAAAGAGCAATTTATCTCTACAACGATCGCTCTCAAGGATACCAACGCGCAATGTGGCTCTATCAAACTGTTGACAGCACAGATAGAGCCCTTGGTGCAGCAGCATTGGCAAATAAAGTCGGTGAAAAAATTCCTCTTTTTGGTTTTCTCAACAAAGTGACTCCCAAATCTGATAGAGCCCAAACTATTGATTTATGTCTAAAGTTAGTTGCTGAGTTGGTGGCTTTCTGCCAAATTAACGGGATTCCCGGAGATAGTATTGGAGATTTTGTTGCTTCTTTGGGTGAATATAGTGGTGAGTCACTGATTCGCATGGTTGCTTTAGTTTGTGTAGATGGCTTACTACCTCTTGGTCCGGACTTTATTAGTAGTGCATTATCTAGCATTAGCCAAACAAACCCCCAAGAATTGGAACAGAATGCTACTTACCAAAACATTCAAGACGCAATTCCCGGTGGTGATTCTCGCGGAAAACTGAACTTTATTGGAGAAAGCTTTGACTCCGTCAAGGGTTGGATGAGCGGTTTGGTTGCTTCTAATGGCTTGACACCACAAAAGGTTGCTCGCAACTTGCAAAGCTTCCTTGATGTTGCGGATGACAATCTGGACTATTTAGCTGCATTCCTGGATGTTTCAACCAACTACTACGAGCATACAGGGACGCAAACATTAGCACGCCGTCTCATTGAACGAGCATTTGCTGAAATTTAATTCTTCCAAAAAGTCACCTGAAATCAACCCAATGGCTGGTTTTTAAACCCCTGTTAGTTACGTATATTTATACAGGTGATGTGCTTGTTCTTTTTCCGTGAAGGCACGGCAACGCCGTGCCCTTACTTAGGTAATTTGAGTCCTTGTACTATGACAGGCATATGAGGTTCAAAATTCCGGAAATTTTCTAGTTTGTCAAACTTTCCTGTTGTTGAGGCTGTATCGAAGGCAGTTGTCATCACATAAAGGGCTTTACCGTCAAAGGCAACATAACCGCGATGTTCTTCATGAGATCCACCTTGTTTTTTCAGCCCTGCAAATCCATAATACACTCCTTTGAGTTGACCGACTTGTACTGTTTGAGGGGGCTGGGATGAGAAGGTAATTTTGTTACCATACTCTTTGTTACGATCTTTTGCCAAAATACTATAGCGCTCAGAGGTCCAAAGCTTCAGTGCTGAGGTTACCTGGTTTTGGTTCTTCGGGTCTTGGTAATCTATTTTGGAATTTGCTGGAAGACCAGCCTGTACCAACATTTTTTGAAAATTCGGTAGTTTGTCCAAAGTATAAACACCCATCTCAACCGTACCCAAAACTTTTTCTTGCGAAGATACACAGAGTAAAGGTGCAGTTCCCTCACATGGTGAAACACTCCAGCCTGATGGAGCGCTCGTTTTTCCTAAGATTGTCTTCCAGATATTGCTTTGAGTTGCTTGTGAGTTAGCAGCAGTTGCTTGTACAACTGTAGGTTGCTGCAATTTACGATTGGCAGAAAATTTAGAGAAAGCTTGTATCAAGCCAAGTGGTGTTAATACTGAAACGACAAGAGCACCAAAGAGAACGTGATAGAGTCTCAACATAAGTTTTATCAATAGAATTCGTCTTACTATTTTGGATTTAGGATTTTGTATTGAAAAAGCCCGAACTGGGCTTCGTTCCAAGCAACTATCTTTTACCTACCTGTTTCCAAGCGGTATTAGGTAGCAGAAACCATTATCCGCAAGCTTTGTGGATATCTTATGAAGATTCAGCTATTTCTTCTTATGTTCCGATTGGCTATTTGCCGATTTAGAGATTAGTCCCCATTCCTCCCGTCATCAGCTATTTCGGACAGGTTTTATTAGCAAAATCGCACTGATAAATGTAAGGCTCTTGCCAACTTAAAGGAATTTCTAGTAAGTCTCTTGTACCCGTTATACCTTGTCCGATAAACAGTAACAAGGCAACGCAATTTAAAATTGTGTGGACTGTGCGCCAACGATTCGATCTATCTTTATAGATATCAGGAACAATTGCTAAAGAAAAAATCATGAGCAAAGCAGCAGTTATTCCGTAGTAGTAATGAGACCAGTACCATTCATTGTCACGGCGAAAGACTCCATCCTGATAGCCAAGAATAACTATACCCGCACCAGTTAAAGTAGCAAAGACTCCCCGCCATAGTGGTTGCTTGACACGATACAGGAAGACTAAAGAGGTAATTGTAACCGCAAACATTATAAGAATAAAAGCAACTTGGAAAGCATCTTTACTCCACAATTGATTTTTAATAATGTTTTTCCCAATTGGATAAGCAAGCCCTATCAACACCAATCCTACAACTGCGCCTGTCAGCCAATTGCCAAGCTGTCTGTGTTCTACTCCCACTACAGGTGGAATCTTGCTTTTCTGTGAATTTTTGGATTCCAGGCGTCGCTGACGTGTTTGCCATGCAAAGTTAACTACCATGCCAATCAGAGGAAATACGAAAAAGACTGCGATCGCTGGATGGACAAGACCAAGAAAATCTGCTAACTCCATAGAATACCTTTTTACACAAACCTGTTGAGGGCAAACACTCTAATTTCGTTTTTTTTTGCAATCATAAAACACACCCTATTGTGTATTCAGCTACTTTAAGGGGAGCGATGGCAAAGCGTAAGCTACGTAGGGCTTATCGAGTACCGCTCCTCAAATTTCTTGCTAAGCTTACTTTAAACCGTATTTTCAGCAGTTAAATGAATGCAGCCTGAGAATTTTTGAGAAATACTCTAATGCTTTTTCAACCTAGGGCTCTAGCATATCCTTACAATTAATGAATTAGACCAAAAGATTCAAAGAGTGGATTTTTCATAGCGTCCCCATCCTGGTAAGTCATTTATCGATTTTTGTTGCATATTCTTTGTAATTTGTTGTAAAGTATATCAAATATTTACAATTGTATTGCACTCAAGAATTAACCACACTTGACCAAGCGTAAAGTCGTACAAGCTCCAAAACTGTGTTTATGGAAAAAAAAGAAGTTGATTCACAAGTATGGGGACTAACGGGTCACTAGTTACTGGTTGGCGATCGCTTATAATAGGTCACTCCTCACTGGTCATTGTTAGGGTATTTCAAAATGATAATTACAAAATTGAGTAAATACAGCCTCCAACTCGTTCGCCAGAGAGGTTTCCAAATCCACACTGTTACATTTTTTTTATTAAGCATCTTTGTCTTATTTAGTGCTGTCATTGCAGCCTGGTTTGCAGGCGATGAGGTAATCACTCATATTTTTGCCAAGATTTATGAATGGCAAAAGTACCCGCCAACCTGGTTACAAGTACCAATGGTACCAAAGCAGTATTTACTAGCACCCACTGTGTTGCTATTGTTATCTGTTTTGGCGATCGTAAAAATTTCTCCCCAACCTCAAGCTTGGTCTCGAAGGTTTGTGGTAGGAGTTCTGCTGTGCTTGACCTTGCGTTACATTGTGTGGCGCTCGCTTTCCACGCTCAATTTAGCCAATCCCCTCGTAGGCGTTTTTAGCTTGGGGCTATTCTTTTTTGAAATGTTCGCGCTCCTGAATACAATTATTCAGTTGTTTCTAATGCTTAATGTCAAAGATCGCCGTCAGGAAGCAACTAGAAAATCGATCGCTGTTATTCAAGGAATCTTTACACCATCTGTTGATATTTTGATACCAACCTATAATGAACCCGTTTTTATTTTGCGGCGTACAATTATTGGTTGCCAAGCACTAGAATACACTAATAAAAAAATCTATATTCTGGATGATACTAAACGTCCGGAAATGAAAAAATTAGCTGAAGAATTAGGATGTGAATGTATAACACGTTCTGATAATAAATATGCCAAAGCGGGAAATTTAAATCATGCTATAGCTCAAACTGATGGCGAACTCATTGTTGTTTTTGATGCAGATTTTGTACCGACTAAAAATTTTCTTACCCGCACAGTTGGCTTTTTTCAAGATGAAAACACAGCACTCGTGCAAACACCTCAAAGTTTTTATAATGCCGATCCTATATCCCGCAACCTTGGTTTAGAAAATATTCTCACTCCAGACGAAGAAGGATTTTACCGTCAACTTCAACCCATTCGTGATGCAGCAGGGAGCGTAGTTTGTTGTGGGACTTCCTTTATTGTTCGACGCAGCGCATTAGAAAGTGTCGGTGGGTTCGTGACAGATTCCTTAAGCGAAGACTATTTCACGGGAATAAGTCTTTCTGCAAAAGGCTACAATTTAATTTATCTCAACGAACAATTGAGTGCAGGTTTAGCGGCGGAAAACATAAGTGCTTACGTAACTCAGCGAATGCGTTGGGCGCGGGGTACATTGCAAGCATTTTTTATTAAATCCAATCCTTTAACAATTCCCGGACTGACTTTCATTCAACGATTGGGTCATTTGGAAGGATTGTTGAACCATTCTAGCAGTATTGCGCGTGTTTATTTCCTCTTGATACCACTTGCCTATTTATTTTTAGGTGTCATTCCCATTCATGCAACCGCAGTCGAAATTATATATTTCTACTTACCTGTTTATATAATAAATTTTGCAGTTTTTTCTTGGTTGAATTATCGCTCGCGCTCTGCTTTACTATCAGATATTTATTCTCTAATTTTGTGTTTTCCCCTTGCATTAAATCAGATAAAAGTGATGTTGAATCCTTTTGCTAGAGGATTTAAAGTCACGCCAAAAGGAAAAACAATTTATAGATACTACTACAACTGGCAATTGGCAATTCCTCTGATTATTTTATTCATTGCTACCGCCTTTGGCTTGTGTTGCAATTTAACAATGTTTGTGACAGGTAGTTCTTGGACTACAACAGTCCCACCAGAACTAGATTTACAAGTCAAAGGTATCAGCTTGGGTTGGTATTGGAGCGCTTATAATTTAATAACAATTGCTATTTCTCTTCTGGTATTACTGGATGCACCTAAATTAGACACATATGAATGGTTTGATTTAAGACGGGTTCTTCGCTTACATTTTGGAGAGCGAAACCTTTGGGGAGTATCCAGAATGATTTCAGAAGGAGGGATAGAAGTTGCTCTCAATCAGAAACCTCCCTTTGATTTAGTTGAAAATAGACCTGTAAAAGTAGAAATTGTCGAAGAAAACTTACTGCTAGATGCACGAGTTGAGTGGATTGGGTTGAAAAATGAATTTCCGACCGTGAGAGTTAGGTTTGAATCAGTCAGCTTACTCCAACAACGCCGCCTTGTGGAAATGTTATTTTGTCGTCCCGGACAGTGGAAGCGCAACAACGTACCGGGAGAGTTGGGTTCTTTGCTGTTGATATTGAAAATTTTGTTAAGACCGCGCATTCTTTTTAATAGAAAAGTCGATCGCACTCCGCTTGCTGTTGCTAAGATTTGAATCCAGAGAACAGTGATGCTGACGGTAGAGGGAACATCCAAATTTTGAAAAAATACAGGCGATTGGAATTGTAAAGAATATTAATCCAGAATAATATTACCTCTTACCTCTACACCGCCAGGTTATCTTTACAAGACGAATTTCATCAAAACTATAGCGATCGCCAAGATACTCTTTAATAGGTGTTAGAGGAACATCTCCTAAAATTTCCAATACTTGTAAAATTTTTTGCTGCTTCTCTACACTAACCAATAAATTTAAATCTATTGGCTGCTTCTTCTCAATGAGATTGCAAAGGTGATCGATAATGGTTCTTGGGCGAAGGTTGCGTTTTTTCGCAATTTCTGCAACACTCAAACCTTGCTGGTGCAATTGCAATGTTTGTAGTTCTGTCCCTATAGGTAATTCGTCAGACGGTGTAGAATTCAGTTTCTTTTCCAGCAAACCTTGTTTTTGATGGTAAGCACGAATTGCTGCTAGAAATTGGTCTCCGTATTGCGAGACTTTATGACTGGCTACCCCAGAAAGTTTACTAAATTCTAATAAACTTTTAGGTTGGCTCTGTGCCATTAATCTTAATGTAGAGTCAGAAAAGATGACGTAAGGTGCTACAGATTGAGCATCTGCAATTTGTTTGCGAAGCGATCGCAATTTTTGCAACAGTAAATCCACCTCTGCTGCTTTTGCATCCCTATCTGTTAAGGGTACTCTTTGTGCGACTGGAATAGCAACAGTCACTGTTCGCTGTCGGCGCATTATTTCCCAACTTAAGGCATTTAGTTTTAAGACTGCGTAACCATCACTTGTTTGTTCTAAAAAACCTTTATGCAACAAAGAACGCCCTAGCATTCGCCATTCATCTAAACCTCTATCTTTACCAATCCCATAAGTGGAGAGTTTATCGTGTCCGTTTTGGATAATTTTCTGTGTTTTTGCACCTCGCAACACATCTATAATATGACCCATTCCATACTTTTCTTTGCATCGAGCCACACAAGATAAAAATTTCATGGCTTCGATAGTCCAATCTTGCTCTGGCTTGGGATACCGACAGTTATCGCAATTTCCACAATTGCCTGCAAACCTTTCTCCAAAGTAACCCAATTGAATTGTTCGGCGGCAAACTGTTCCTTCAGCATAATCTATCATTTGCCGCAGTTGTTGTTTGGCAATCAATTGTTCTTGAGGGTCGGTTTTTTGATTGATACTCCACTCTATAGTTTTGACATCACTAAAGTTATAAAAAAGCAGACAGCGAGATGTTTCTCCATCTCTTCCCGCCCTACCTGATTCTTGATAATAACTTTCTATGTTGCGGGGTAAATCAAAGTGAACCACAAACCGGACATCTGGTTTATTAATTCCCATCCCAAAGGCAATTGTTGCTACGATAACGCGCACGTCATCGCGAATAAACCGAGTTTGATTTTGATTGCGTTCTTCATCAGTTAATCCAGCATGATATGGTAAGGCAGCAATTTTCTCATGCTGGAGTTTTAGAGTCAGTTCATCAACTTTTTTGCGGGTTAAGCAATAGATGATTCCCGAACCATCTGTTTCTCGAATCAGTTCCAACAATTCTGCGTAAGCAGATTTTGTTTTAGAACGGACTTCGTAGTAAAGGTTGGTGCGGTTAAAGCTAGAAATGTGGATGTTGGGTTGGTTTAACCCTAATTGTTGGATGATATCAGCGCGGACGCGATCGGTTGCTGTCGCAGTTAGGGCGGAGACAGGTATATCTGGGTAGCGTTGGCGTAATAACTTAAGTTGGCGGTACTCCGGGCGAAAGTCATGTCCCCACTCAGAAACACAATGCGCTTCGTCAATTGCAAAGGCAGAAATACCAACTTTGTGATGGACAAGATCGAGTAAAGGCAGAAATCTTTCGCTGACCAGACGTTCTGGCGCAACGTAGAGTAGTTTTATCTTACCTTGGAGCAGGGCTTCTTCACGCGATCGCACCTGATAGGCATTGAGGCTGCTGTTTAGGAAGGTTGCAGAAACACCGTTATTTCGCAATGCTTCCACTTGGTCTTGCATCAAAGCTATAAGTGGCGACACAACAACAGTGACACCTTTTTTCAAGAGTGCGGGAAGTTGAAAACACAACGATTTTCCCCCACCAGTGGGCATAACGATCAGTAAATCCCGATTTAAGAGCGCTTGTTCGATGATTTGCCGTTGTCCGAGGCGGAAGGTGTCATAACCAAAGTGGTGTTTTAGCGCTTGTTCTAAAGTGGGAGACTGATACATAAATCGCTTTCTTACAAAAAAGGCATCTTGCCTGCACGCTAATTGTAACTAATCACAGCCCAGGAAGAGAAGCTACAGTACATATTACCTTGTCTGTGATTTTGGATTTTTGCCTCTTTCCAAAGCTTTTGATGTTGATGGTGAAGGCTCAAACGGCTTTTGAAGGATTTCAATAATTGTCTTAATAACTTCATTCATTTTTTCGTCCTTCAATCTGCCCATTTGCTTAATGACGTTACTTTTGTCAACTGTCGCGATGATATTAGGGCGAATAAAGCAAGGGCTTAAGTTTAGTTTACCAATCCTGAAGTCTTGGTCTTCCAACTTAATTTCATAGTCTCTGCCCGGTTTACTGGTGATAGGACAGACCATGATATTGTTACTATCTGATTCTGCTATTATCAAGGCAGGTCTTCTCTTAGTGGCAGATGCATCTGAAAATGGAAAAGGTACTGAGATAACATCGCCTTTGCCTAAATTTTCTATAGATCCTTCCACGCTTCGTCTTCCTCTGGAGTGAGCCAAACTTTGTTAAGTGATGACTCACTCAACTCAAGAAAATCTTTTACTAGTGTTTGAGAATTGTCGTTATCATCAGACAACAAATTCTTAACTTTTTCTAGTGGGAGTCCAGTTAGCTTTGTTACTAGAGCTAAATCAATACCTTCCCTCAACATATTGAGTGCAACCTGGGTTAATCCCTGCTGCAAACCTTGCTCCCAAGCTTCGCGTAACGTTTTAGGTTGAATTGCAAAGTCATGCATGATTGTCAGTGTATTGCGATATGTTTCAATAATACTTGGTTACTGTGGCGATTAGCTTATTTCCTGTCTCAAACATTTCTTCACGTGTTTAATAGCCGAGCGCACTTGATAGACATTGAGACTACTACTTAAGGGTGTTGCAAAAACACCGTTATTTCGCGATGCTTCCACTTGGTTTTGCATTAAAGCTATAAGGTTAACCAGCTTAACCTACTTAGTTATAGAGTCGTACAAGCTAGCATATCCAGAGTTTTCCAACAGTTTTTGACCTTCAGCAGTTAGCAGCAAATTTGCGTATGCTTCTCCTGCTTGTCGAGCTGGGTGCTCCTCTTTTACAATCACATATAACTTACGAAGAAGAGGGTATCGCTTGCTGCGAAACACTTCAACATCCACATCAATTGACAACTGATACTAAGATGCTCCTACTGCAATCCTAAATTGCTTAAACTCTAGTATGTAGTACTCAAGCTCACCAGATTGAAAAACACAGGACTACCAACTTTCCCCTATTATTAAGGTGTAAAGTAAAGAGCGATCGCCACTTATGCCCAAAGCAATCTGGAATGGTGCTGTTATAGCCGAAAGCAATGACACTGTAGTTGTGGAAGGCAACCATTACTTCCCCCCGAGCGCAGTCAATAAGGAATACTTTAAGGAAAGCGACACCCATACAACTTGCCCTTGGAAGGGTGTTGCTAGTTACTACAGCATTGAAGTTGACGGACAACTTAATAAGGATGCTGCTTGGTACTATCCTAGTGCTAAGGATAAGGCAAAGAATATTGAAGGTTATATTGCCTTTTGGAGAGGGGTTAAGGTTGAATCATAGTCAAAATCCGCAATTTTGACTGTTCTGGAGTTGAGTGACTTCCAAATAAAAAATACCCTATCTACATTCATAGTAGGATGGGCTCTCAGCCCGTCCTAATATATTAGACGGGCAGAATTTCATGCAATCTTTCTGGCTTAATTTTGTATAAAAGTTACAAAAATAATAAGCTCAAGCTTATTCGCTTGCAATCACAATATCATTAGACTTGATTACGGCATAAGCCTCTTTACCCTCTGTCAGTTCCAACTCATCTGCTGATACTCGGGTGATAATTGAGGTAAGTTCAACTTTATGAACAATCTCTAGTGTAACCTCAGTATTTACGGCTCCTGTAATAACTCGTTTGACAACTCCTTTTAAAATATTTCGAGAGCTGACTTTTAAAGGTTTTTTCTGACCTACAACATCTATCTTAGGGCTGACTTCACTACCCCAAGCATCGTCTTTTCCCCGACGCTGAGTTGGTCGTGATGTTGATACAGAAGACTGTTCGTTGAGACTCCGCACTAATTCCCGCAAAATTTCTGTTTTGGTGCGCTGAGACTGTTGGCAAAATTCCTCTAAAATCTTTCTCTCCTCCTCGGAGGTTTGAAACGTAATCCATCCTTGTTCTTTTCTTGGCATATTTTTACCAAATTAGTTGGTAATTGAGACCGATGTTGATACGATCCTACCAAGCACAAATACGTTTGAACAAGAAAACTTTCTTTTACTTTTCGTTATGGTAGGTTGGGTTAAATAAAGTGTAACCCAACCAGACGTAGAATTTCTATTGAAGATAATTAGCACCTAAAGCCCCAATTTTTACTCAATCTCAATCTGCCACTTATACTTCATCCATCCCAACTTCCCAAGGAACTCCCTTGTCTGTAGGGGGACACAAGCGGATTTTGGCACTATTAGAAAATAGTTTTAATTTTTTAAAAATATCGGGAACAACATTCGCGATATGCCAGTAACTTTCTAAGTCATAGCAGATAATGAGCAGCGTTAATGTACCAGCGTTAATTGTGAAATACCAGTGACAACTCGACAACAAAAATCGCATTATCGGACCGCAAGCTTTGTAAAACTTCTGGCAAATGGTTTCTTCTAGCTGTCTGTGAAGCAACACATCAAGGTGTATGCTTCGCGATGGCTGATCGTCTGGGGGAAGAGGAGGAAGAAAGAATTTACCCATTAAATAAGTCCTCCTAAAAAACAGGATACCGTTCCCCTACTTTGCACTTTATTTTCTGGAATGTGGACTTTTCTCTAGGTTTTTTTCCAAATTCAAAAGTAAAAATTTAAATTTAAAATCAAAAATTTACAATTAAATAATAATACCTAAATAGATAGCTTTGGTGATACAAAATCAGTAGGTAAAATAAAAAATAAAACTATAGTCGCGAGGTGTAAATTGTCTGTATTTAGCTGGTAGTACTGTAGGGCGGGAAAATACCGCCCTACGTATATTTCAGCATAGCTGCCCTCTTCGCTAATCTATTCTCTTTTCCAAATACTGACCGATCATAACTTGTTCGCCTGCACGAGAGATAATTGACTGACGCGTGCGGTATTTGCTACCTATCAGCTTTAACTCTTCCTCAAATACTGAACCGTTGTACTCTGTTCTCAGACATAAAGTTTTGGGGTTTGGGAAGTGATATTCAGCAGTAATGGGCTTCGTTGTTGCAAAACCGCGATCGCGATACAAAATGTTTCCCAATGCACCAAACAGCGTTGAACCATTAGACTCTTTCCTTCCTGTCGCGGAATTGGCACTTTCCCAAGTGACTTCAGCACCACATCTCAAACTAACTGTTTCTGGCAAATCGTGCATTTGAGCTAGTTTTTGCAATTCCTCGCATCCTGGGGTTAAAAACTTTATAGTAATTATACTTACGACTTCTTTGGTTTCTCCATTCGGTAGTGTGTAGTAACGCCGTTCGGACCGCCACATCCCAACTGATTCTTGGAAAAAGTCAATCAATAAAGATTCATCAGAGCTTTGTGCAAGTTTAAGTAGTGCTGTCACTAGTAGTCTTCCTCTCTAATATTAAGTTTCATCATCAAGTGTTGGGATTGAATACACTATGTGTGTCTCAAATACCAGATTTCTTGATTTTTTTTAATATTACCTACAGATTTAGGAGAATAGCTGATAGCTTTGCTACAATAGCAAAAATCAGTATTCTCGCTTTTTTAACAACTCTCTTAAGTTAGATCTTTTGCATTCTGGTGTAGATTCCACAGTCTGAGATGGTTTAGATTGAGAGGAACAGACTGATATGAGGCGAAGTCTTGACTTTAGGTAGATCTGATAAAAATTTAACAATTGTTATAATTTAATTAAGAAACTTCAGGCAATTTATGTAACTAAAAATAAAAACAAGTCAGTGAAATTGCGGTCGTTTAAAGAATGACTGTAGTCGAAGCTGCTAGAGTGTCATAACATATATTTACTTAGAGTATAAACTTTTAGAAAATAAAACTAATGGGAGCAGTAAACTACCCAAGTAGGAGCAATGTCAATGCTTTTGGAAGGAAATAAAATACGGAAAAGAACACACCAGCAAATATGTACGGTTGTCAGAAAATTACAACAGCCAAACATCACCTCCATGCCAAAACAAGTGAATCGGAAAAACGTTTTGATTGCTTCAATACTAAGTGTAGGACTGCTGACAGCAGGTTGTGGTTCGTTGCCAAAAGAATCAGCTGAGGCTCAGTCACGGAGTCCGGGAAACAATCAAAGAGGTGGAGGTGCAGTCCCTGTGGATGTAGCAACAGCTCGAACGGGATTGCTGCGTCAAGAACCGGAGTATACGGGAACGACTGTACCCTTCCGGACTGTATCGCTGCGATCGCGAGTAGAAGGACAGCTTTTGGCACTAAACGTAGATGTAGGCGATCGCGTCAATCAAGGACAAGCGATCGGACAAGTAGATGATGCTCTGTTAAGAACCACTCAAAATCAAGCAGAAGCAGAATTAGCAGCTTTGAGATCGGAAGTCGCAAGAGTAAAAGCACAAGTGAGCAATGCGCGTGCTGAAGTTGAAAGATCCAGAGCACAACTACAACAAGCACAAGTCGATTCCCAAAGACAGCAGAAATTATTAAAAGAGGGAGCGATTTCACAACAAGCAGCCGAACAAGCAAGTACTCAAGCCAGAACAACATCTCAAGTCCTTCGCGCCGCACAAGAGCAAGTCCGTACAGAGCAAGAAGCATTAGGCGCAGCCCAAGGTAGAGTTGTTGCACAACAAGCAGTGCTTGCAGAAGCAAAAGAACGCCGTTCCTATGCAAGGCTTATCTCTCCCATTAACGGAGCCGTGTTAGAAAAGGTGACAGAACCGGGAAATTTTCTTCAAGCCGGTAATGAAGTTTTGAGAATAGGCGACTTCAGTCGCGTCAAAATTGAAGTTCAAGTTTCTGAATTAGAACTGGCAAAAATTCGGGTAGGACAATCTGTAAAAGTTCGCTTAGATGCTTTTCCAGATCGAACCTATATTGGACAAGTCACGCGTATTTCTCCCGCCGCAGATAGGACAGCTCGTCTGATACCTGTAGAAGTCGTGATACCAAACGGTGACGGTAGAATTGGCAGTGGCTTACTAGCAAGAGCTAATTTTGAAACTCAAGCACAAGCTAGAGTGCTTGTCCCCGAGACAGCCTTGGGGGCGAGAGGGGGAGAGGGGGAGAAGGGAAGAAGGGGAGAACAAAATTCTCCATCTCCTACCAATAGCCAAGGAACAATATTTGTGGTGACAGAAGCAGGCAAAAAACCAATAGTAACAGCTAGAGCAGTAACGCTAGGGGAAAAAGCTGATGGCAAAGTAGAAATATTATCAGGCTTGCAACCAGGAGAAAGATTTGTGGCTCGCAGTGGTAGACCGTTAAAAGATGGCGCGGCTGTCAGACTTTCAATCCTTTCAGAGAAACAATAGTCATTAGCCCCGAACGAATAAAATGGGCATTGAGTTTTACTCCACTCCCTATTCTCAAGAACATTAGCACCCGGCATTGACTTATGCAGCAGGTACAGCAAAGTAGCGGATTTAGTGTTAGCGCCATATCGATCCGTCAGCATATCGGTACACTCATGCTGACGCTAGCAGTTATTGTTTTAGGTGTCTTTTTTATCATCAAGCTGCCAGTGGATTTGCTGCCTTCAATTACCTATCCTCGAATTGGCGTAAGATTGGAAGCACCTGGAGTTTCACCAGAAGTCGCAATTGATGAAATCACCAGACCTTTAGAAGAAGCTTTTTCTGCAACTGAAGGTGTTATTCAAGTCTATTCCCAAACGCGAGAAGGACAAGTCAATGTGGATTTGTACTTTCAGCCCGGTGGAAATATTGACCAAGCCCTCAACGATGCAACAGCAGCTTTTAACAGATCCAGAAGTGGTTTACCAGACACCATAGAAGAACCTCGTATCTTCAAAGTCGATCCTTCTCAGTTACCAGTTTATGAATTTGCACTCACTTCACCTTCTTTAAGTGGTGTTGATTTGCGTGTATTTGCTGATGAAGAATTAGCCCGCGAACTCAGTGTTGTACCGGGTGTAGCTGGAGTCGATGTCTCAGGAGGTCTTCAAGAAGAAATTAGCGTCAATGTTGATTTAGACCGATTGCAGGCTTTGGGTGTAGGTTTAACTGATGTTTTAGACGAACTAAGGAACCGCAACCAAGACATTTCTGGTGGTCGCATCTTGGGGCGAGATACAGAACCGCTCACCCGAACTGTTGGACGGTTTAAAACAGCTGACGAAATCAAAAACATATTATTTGAGGTTTCCGCTTCTTCCTCTTCCGCTTCTTCCTCTTCCACTTCTTCGGTTTCCGCTTCTTCCTCTTCCGCCTCTTCCTCTGTCCCAAACAAGCGGGTGTACTTGCGAGATTTTGCTGAAGTCGTAGATGGTTCGGAACAACAGCGTATTTTCGTATTACTGAATGGTCAAGAGTCGGTGAAAGTAAGCGTTCAGAAGCAGCCAGACGCCAACACAATTGAGGTTGTGGATGGAGTCAAAAAGCGACTCGAACAACTCAGGCAATCCGGTTTGATTCAAGAAGGAACAGTTATCACACCAACTTTAGATGAGTCTCGATTCATTCGCAACTCTATTTCTAACGTCACGAGTTCTGGATTAATTGGATCGTTGCTAGCTGCGATCGCAGTATTACTCTTCCTGGGATCTGTACGTCAAACTTTTATCATCGTTGCAGCAATTCCCCTAGCAACACTCGCTGCCATTATTTTTATGGGATTATTTGGCTTATCCCTCAACGTTTTTAGTTTGGGTGGTTTGGCGCTCGGTGTAGGTATTGTGGTGGATAACTCCATCGTGATGTTAGAGAATATTGCCGAAGGCGCTGGTATGACGCCTGGAAAAAATTCCACCTCTCGTTTGAGTCAACAACAACTGATTGACCGTTCGGAACAAAGCAGTCGGGAAGTAGAATCGGCGTTAATTGCGTCCACAAGTACCAACTTAGTAGCAGTCTTGCCCTTTTTGCTCATTGGGGGCTTTATCTCATTACTATTTAATGAGTTGATTCTAACCATTAGCTTTTCTGTCGCTGCTTCTATTTTGATTGCGGTCACTGTAGTACCGATGCTTGCGTCCCGAATGCTAGCATGGCGGTGGTCGAGTCGTCTCACCGAGTTTTGGTTTCTCAAAGAATTCAATCGTCGGTTTGAGGCTGCAACCAGAGGATACAGTAGCTTCTTAACTCAAGTCTTGCGCCATCGGTTGTTGGTTATTGGGCTTGCTATCCTAGTTTTTGGTGGTAGTAGTTTGTGGATGGCTCCTCAAATTCCTCAAGAAATTCTACCTCGAATCAATACCGGACAAGCCAATTTAAACGCTCAATTTCCCCCCGGTACGCCGTTAGAAACAAACCGTAAGGTTATGGCTGCGGTTGATAATATTCTTCTCAAGCAATCAGAAACGGATTATGTTTTCTCCACATCAGGAGGTGCTCTGTTTGGTACGAATACCAGTGAAAATCCCTTGCGGGGTTCTAGCACCATTACCTTGAAATCCGGTACGGATGTCGAAGCATATGTTGAGCGAGTCACAGCTGAGTTTGAAAAGCTGAATTTAGCAGGAATCCGTTTGCGTCTGAGTCCCGGTCAAGTAAGAGGATTAATTCTTAGTAACTCTCCGGTGCGAGGGGCAGATGTTGATGTTATTTTGCAGGGAACTGATGCTGAAACTCTGCAAAGAGCAGGGCGTCAGGTATTGGCTGCTATGGAAGATCGAGTGACCGCAGCTAGATTCCGTCCCGATGCAGACCCCCGTCAGCCAGAGATACAGATTCGTCCTGATTGGGAACGAGTAGCGGCTGTAGGGTTGACAACACAAGAAATTGGAGACACGATTCAGACTGCTATTGAAGGAAGTGTACCAACTCAGTTGCAACGGGGAAACCGTTTGGTGGATGTACGGGTGCAGTTGAATGAAGAATCCGTGCGATCGACATCTCAATTATCGCGATTGCCATTATTTATTGAAAATAATCGCCAAGTGCGTTTGAGTGACGTTGCCAATATCGTCCAAGGTGAAGCACCAGGAGAAATTCAACGAATTAACCAGCGCCAAGTTGTGATTTTAGCAGGGAATTTGGCTGAGGGTGCAAGTCTTAGTGAAGCACTCACACAAGTCAACAATGTATTAAACAGTTTACAGTTGCCTGAAGGTGTCACTGTATTACCCAGTTCTGCAACAGAATCAAACAAGCAATTACAAGACTCACTCAAATTGTTGGGTGGATTGGCTGCTTTTCTTGTATTTGTGGTCATGGCTGTGCAATACAATTCACTAGTCGATCCACTAGTGATTATGTTTACAATACCGCTAGCACTTGCAGGAGGTATTTTCGGTCTTTACATTACTAAGACTGCCATCGGAGCTACAGTCATAGTTGGAGCCGTGTTGCTTGTGGGTATTGTAGTCAACAACGCCATCATTATGGTGGAATTGGCAAATCAAATCCGCGAAAGAGAAGGAGTTGACCGTCAAACTGCTATTTTGAAAGCATCACCTCAACGTTTGCGTCCGGTTTTGATGACTACCATCACAACTGTTTTGGGTATGTTTCCCCTAGCGCTGGGAATAGGAGAAGGATCTGAGTTTTTACAACCATTGGGTGTTGTTGTGTTTGCAGGGTTGTCTTTAGCAACGGTACTGACATTATTTATCATTCCCTGCTTTTATATTTTGCTCCATGACTTGCTTGATGGAAAATGGGCAAAGTCTATATTGAGCAGAATGGGTAAATTGAAAACCCGTTTCCAAAAGTTGATGTTTAGAAGGTTTCGTTAGTAGTTAGTAGGGACGCAAAGCATTGCGCCCTAATAGTATTGTTCTTTAACATAAACTCTACACGAGCTAAAAGCAACTCAAGCTTAACTCCTTAAGGGTACTATTTGCTGCGAAAACGGGCAAAATAGGTTAGTATCGCATTCATTTAGCACAAAATTCATTATTATTTTACCAATCAATAATAGTTTTCAGTAATATGACTGATGTAAGTGAAAATGACGGTAGTTTAGTCTATTTAAAGGATGATATATCATACAAAGAGGTCACAGATGCATGGAAAGTTATGATTGTGGACGATGATATATACGTTCACCAAGCAACGCATCTTGCATTAGAAGATTTTACATTTGAGGGCAAACCTTTAAAACTCATTTCAGCTTTCTCTGGTGTTGAAGCACAACAATTAATTCAAGATAACCCCGATACAGCCTTTATTTTATTGGATGTTGTGATGGAAACCCAAGATGCTGGTTTAAAGGTTGTGAAATATATCCGGGAAGTCGTAAAAAATCAATTAGTACGTATTATTTTAACAACGGCTCAACCCGGACAAGCACCAGAAACGTCAGTCATCTTAGATTACGATATTAACGATTATAAAACTAAACTAGAACTCACCCAACAAAAACTTATTACAACCACTATAGTTGCTTTGCGTTCATATCGCCAGATTTTACAAACTCAACAACCGCAATTTACTATCCCGCAAGCTAATATTCTAGTTGTAGACGATAATCTTAGTGACTTGCAATTGCTTAGCAAAACTTTATCAGAATCTGGATATAAAGTTCGACCAACACAAAGTGGAAATTTAGCCATTCGTTCTGCAAATTTATATCCTCCAGATATTATATTAATAGATATTTATTTAAGAGACTATGATGGCTATACCGTTTGCCAAAAGTTAAAAGCAACAGAAACAACTAGCAGTATTCCAATTATTTTTATTAGTGCTTCTTGTGAAATTTTTGATAAAGTCAAAGCTTTTGAAGTGGGAGGAATTGATTACATTACCAAACCGTTTCAACCAGAGGAAATTATTGCTCGAATTGAAACTCATTTGACAAATCGAAGACTCAAACAACAATTAGAAGAACAAAATCGGAGATTGCAGCAAGAAATACAGATTCGGACTTTAGCAGAAGAACGTTTGCTCATAGTAGAAAGAGCGATCGCAGCTACTTCTGATGGAATCGTTATCACTACTGCTTCTCCCGATTATTCTCTAGTTTATGTCAATTCAGGGTTTGAAAACCTCACGGGTTACTCCGTAGCAGAAGTTATTGGCAAAAATTGTCGCTTTCTACAGGGTGACGAAACAGATCAACCCGGTCTTTTAGAAATTCGCCAAGCCTTGAAAGATGGGAGAGAGTGTCAGGTTGTTGTGCGAAATTTTCGTAAAGATGGCACTAGCTTTTG
The DNA here is from genome assembly GCF_045999855.1 of Tolypothrix campylonemoides VB511288_2. Classification (NCBI taxonomy): domain Bacteria; kingdom Bacillati; phylum Cyanobacteriota; class Cyanophyceae; order Nostocales; family Tolypothrichaceae; genus Tolypothrix; species Tolypothrix campylonemoides. The sequence continues at coordinate 592,253 of NZ_JBFPMW010000005.1, read as the reverse complement.
GAATGAACTCAAGATTTCTCCAGTTTATGATGCTGCAGGGAACTTGACAAATTTTATCGGCGTACTGAAAGATATTTCCAAACGCCTCGCCACCGAACAAGCCCTTGCTATTGCTAAAGAAGCAGCGGAACAAGCCAGCAAAGCCAAAAGCGCCTTTCTCGCAAATATGAGCCACGAATTGCGGACTCCCTTAAATGCAATCCTTGGCTTTTCTCAATTGATGCTTCGCAGCGCAAACCTTCCTGTCGATCAAAAAGAAAATGTAGATATTATTCATAATAGCGGAGAACATTTACTGGCTCTCATCAACCAAATTCTTGATTTTTCTAAGATAGAAGCAGGAAGAGTTACCCTTAATTGCAAAACTTTTGATATTGTTAACCTCCTTAATGAAGTGAGACATTTGTTTCGCCTCAAAGCAAAAGAAAAGGGCTTGGAATTAATCTTTGATTGCATTGCTGAGATTCCTCAATATATCCGTACCGATGAAGTCAAACTGCGTCAGGTTTTGATTAACCTGCTATCCAATGCAATCAAGTTCACAGTTCAAGGAAGCGTTACACTCACCGTAGAACTTATTTCTAACTTAGAAGAAATAACCCACCCCAATCAAACATCTATTACTGACTCTCTGGTATTTTCTATTACAGATACAGGCATTGGAATTGCTCCTTGTGAAATGGATAATCTTTTTCAGCCATTTGTACAAACCTCATCAGGTCAGAAATCTCACGAAGGTACGGGTTTGGGTTTAGCCATTAGCCGCCAATTTGTGCAACTTATGGGGGGTGAGATGACTGTCCGGAGTGGACTTGGGCATGGCACGACCTTTACATTTAACCTACCTGTAGATATCGACTTTGAAGTTAATAAATCAGAATCTCAAAAGTTGACTCCTCGTGTGATTGCTTTAGAACCGAATCATCCGCCCTGTCGCCTCCTGATAGTGGATGACACAGACTACAATCGTCAACTCTTGGTAAAGCTCCTTGCACCTCTTGGTTTTGAACTTAAAGAAGCAAATAACGGTCAACAAGCAATTGAAATCTGGGAAGATTGGCAACCTCATTTAATTTGGATGGATTTACGAATGCCGATTTTAGATGGTTATAAGGCAACCCAGTACATTCGCGCTCAAGCCAAAGGCTTGTCATGTGCGATTATTGCTTTGACTGCGAGTACATCACAGGAAGCAGAAGCCGCCACTCTTGCTATGGGCTTTAATGCTTTTATCCGCAAACCCGTATCTGAGAAAACTATCTTTGATACTCTCAACAATTATTTGGGAGTACATTACGTTTACGAACAGAAAGTACCCGACGCTCAAGATTCAAGGGAGTTAGTTGAAATACCAAAACTGTCAGTTCAATGGGTGACTGAGATGAAGCAAGCAATCAACTGCGCTGATTTAGAGTTGATAGATAACCTTATTGCTCAAATCTACGTTGAGCATCCCTCCTTTGCCCAACACCTCCAAGGTCACCTTAACAATTTTGAGTACAAGAAAATCCTCAGGATAATTACAGAAAATTATGCAAAAGAGTAAGTTCTTTAGTATTCATGTATTCTAAGTAATATTACTGAGCACACAGTAGCACGAGTAGCCTTTAAATTTCAGCAAGCTCAAAGTCAGCAACTGCTACTTAACATTTTGTCAACTTATTGCCGAATGCCTCCAAGCAGGAAAAAATTCTCTGAACCATTTTTGCAGGTAGGGCATGCCCACCTTACGCCAACAGGTAATAAGAGATTGTGTAGGTAGCTTGAAAGGAGTATTTACCGATTTAATAGGCTTTACCTCTTTTTCCACGATAGAGATTTAGCAGAAATCCTAGAAATTATAAATTTTTGTCAATTTAATTGGTTGGCAAAAAACATGATTTAGAGACAATGACAACAATTGGGGATGCTTACATTAGTGGTTGGAGGTTAACCAACACTATACTGGAATAGTGCTCAAAAAACGCACAAATGGTACTAGTACAGTTCGGCGTAAATAAAGCAACCATTAGTGACAGAGAAAAAGCTTACAGTTAAAGCTTTTGCGCCTTCTGCCACGCCACTTGCTGTAGCCTGTGAAACCCGTCCACCGCAGTGGCTTCTCTGCCATCGTACTTCTGCCTTCGTGTACTAGATATGCGAGCTTGTTTAGCTTAATTCAATGCTGAAACAAAAGAGAAATTTCAGTTGTGAGTAAATAGAAATACGGAAAACGTTGTAGCTAGTTAGATGGTCATGACCGAATTTACTGATGACTCATGGGGAGATACACTCAACATTGCATTGCCTGTTAAGTTCGATAGATTACCTGGCAAGATTCAGCTTGGAAAAATTCTTGTTAAAGGGAAAGGAGAAATGATGACTGGTTTTTGGGAAAAGCAAAACATTTTAAAACACCCTTATGAATTTTGCTAGCAACCCAAAAGCTAAAGCAACAATTTTGGTAGTTGATGATACAGCTGCCAACTTGCGCTTGTTAGTCAACGTCTTGCAACAACATGGCTATAAAGTTCGACCTGTACCCGATGGAAATTTAGCACTACAGGTTGTTCAAGCAAGCCCGCCCGATTTAATTTTGCTAGATATTCTGATGCCAGATTTATCAGGGTATGAAGTCTGCCTGGAGTTGAAAACTAACCCAAAAACTAAGGATATCCCCATTATTTTCTTAAGTGCTTTGAGTGAAGGGCTTGATAAAGCAAAAGCTTTTCACCTTGGAGGTGCAGACTATATTACAAAACCATTTCAAGTGGAAGAAGTGCTAGCACGGGTGGCAAATCAACTGGCTTTACGGAGTTTACAAGTACAACTGCAACAGAAAAATCAGGAACTATGCCAGCAAAATGCTCAGTTGCAATTGCTTCTGACGGCTACAGAAGAAATTAGTGCAGCTGCTAGCATTGATTCTGCATTGAAAAGTGTTCTGGCTTTAATCTGTCAAACAATTGGTTGGGATTTGGGTGAAGCTTGGATTGTGAATTCTGAAGGAACAGCCCTTGAGTGCAGTCAAGGTTGGTATGCTCGCGCTCCTGAATTATCAAAATTTCGTGACGAAAGCCAGAAATTAACATTTTGCCCCAATGTAGGTCTTCCGGGAAGGATTTGGGTTTCCAAACAGCCTGAGTGGCTTTTTGATGTCTCTGAAGATGAGGATAATATCTTTTACCACTGCCATCTTGCTCGCCGAGTCGGTCTCAAAGCAGCTTTTGGCGTTCCTATTCTTTTTAACGAAGAATTTTTAGCAGTTCTCGTCTTTCTTTCCAATAATGCCATGGCTCCGCAATCAAGAGTTCTGGAGTTAGTCACTGCGATCGCAACTCAAATTGGGTCATTGATTAAACGTAAAAAATCTGAGGTTGCACTACAACAAGCCAATCACGAATTGGAACGTTTGATCAACTTAGATGGTTTAACTCAAGTAGCCAATCGTCGGCGCTTCGATCGAGTGTTAGAACTGGAGTGGAGCAGGCTGCGCCGGGAGCAACTGCCATTATCGCTCATTCTCAGCGATGTCGATTATTTCAAACGCTACAACGACACCTACGGTCATATTGCAGGAGACGTTTGCTTGCAGAAGATTGCCCAAGCGATTAGCAATTCTGCCAAGCGCCCCGCCGATTTAGTTGCTCGCTATGGGGGTGAAGAATTTGCTGTTCTTCTACCCAATACAAATCTTGAAGGAGCGATGAAAGTAGCAGACTTAATTCAGCAGCAAATACAAGATCTCTACATACCTCACGTAGAATCAAATATCAGCCAGTATGTCACATTAAGTCTGGGAGCCAGTAGTTTGGTTCCTACCCATGAAGAATCAATGGAAATATTAATTAGAGTTGCAGATCGAGCACTTTATGAAGCTAAAAAACGGGGACGCAATTGTATTGTTGCACAATCGGTGTGACATTGTGTACTAGGGGTTTACTCCTGTCCAACTTTAAAAACTTGCATTGCTGTAAGTTCCAAGCTTGGAAAAGCCACTGATACAATGCGTTCGCTACCTTTAAACACTGCTTCTTCGTAGAATCCATCCTCTAAAGTCAACACTATGATTTTTTCCTTCCCTGGATCGACAATCCAGTATTGTGCTATACCTCGTGCTGCGTATTCAGAACGCTTGTAACGGTAGTCTCTATCTTCATTGACTTTACCAGGAGAAACCACCTCAACAACCAGTGCGGGAGGTGGCATCTCTTGAGTAATAGTAGCCCGCCGTCCCCCAATTGCTACTAGTAGCTCCTGCGTTAGTATCATCAAGTCAGGAATTCGCACGCGTATATGCTTTCCCGTTACCACAATTTCCGTATCTTTATGGCGGATAAGCTCTAGAGGAACGAACTTAAGAAATACAGAGAGTAAATAAATAGAAATTAAATTATTTCTGTCGCTTTCTGGAGGCATTTCCAAAAGCTCTCCATCTACGAGTTCATACCGAATATCTGTTCCATAGTCCCAGGCAAGGTATTCTTCAAGAGTTAGCTTTTTAGTGGTGGTCATTTCACTCACCTTCACAAACTTACGTCAAATCTAGCATTACGAACCGTAGAAACGGGTTGCAAAATTTTGCGATCGCGTAGGTGATAAAGAACGCGCTTTAATAATTGCCGATCCCAGCAAAACATAAGACATTCCGCCAACTATAACTAACAACCCTAAAACAAAAACTCCCAAAGTACCGGTCAGTCCCGCACTGCTGTTCCACAATCCGTGTAATGCTGCAGCGCTCAAATATCCTACAATCAAAGTCCGCCACGCCTGACGTGGTTTGAGAATACTCAAGCCAATACAATAGCCAAACCACCCACTCCAAGCCAAATGCCCAGCCACTTCGCCCAAGATCCTTGGAATTAGCAGTTCCAACCCTGCTAAAAGCCCCGCTTGTTCTCCCATCTCTCTTGCAACTTGTGCAACAGTACCGGGTACATATTGACCCAACGTTTCAAATAGTGTAAATCCTACAGCAGAGGCACTTCCCAGCAAAATTCCATCAAGTGGTTCCCACACCCCGACGCGTTCCCGCCTTGGAGAAGATAGGTTTCTCCCCAAAAAATAAAATACAAATATCGGTAGGGATTTCAGTAATTCTTCTAATAAACCAGCACCAAAAAAATAACGGATAAATAATTGTGGAAAGGGGAGAGTGCTCGGATCGTCAGGCACAGTTCCAGGAAGAAGAACCCGAAATACGAATATAAATAAGTGCAGTATTGGACTTGCCAAAATGATGATAGTAAAAATTATGGAAGCGATCAGTACCCACCAAGGTTTTGGCTTGCCACACAATCTATATACAAAGTATAAAACACCACCTGCTAAATAGGAACCCAGTAAGAATTGATATGTACGTCCTTGAACAAAAAACAACAGCACCACGAATATGACCGTAATAATTCCCGGTATCAGGTAAGCTTTGCGTGTCAGGTCTTTAGGTGGTGACAGGATAGGAAGCAATTGCGACCAGCTGGCTTCACTTTCTGTATGAGAAGATAGAACGGGCTTTGCTGCTACTTGAGTTGGGGAAGCAACGGGTTGTGGTGCTTTGACAGGCTGTTGGTTGTGTTGGTACTCAAAAACAAATTCCGGTCCATTACTACCAAACATAACGCGATCGCCTGCAAGCAATTCCTGGCTACCCTGCAAAGCGTAACCATTCAAAAAAGTTCCATTAGCACTATTTAAATCCCACAGTACATAGCTTATCCTGCCATCTGGTGTTTTTGATGGGCGAACGGATGCGTGTCGTCGCGAAACCATTCCATAGAGATTGGAACTGAGTACTATCTGACAGCTGGGGTCGCGCCCAATGACTACTTCGCCTGTTGTCAACAGCGAGTAAGAATTGTTTCCACTGCCAGATACCAAACGCAGAAAAGCAATGCTCATGTAGGTATATCCTCTGCCTACCCGTTTAAAATTTTAAATTGAATTTTTACAGTACGTATTGTTACTGAAAAAATTGAGTTGCGTAGCAACTGAGTCAGCAACACTACATCCTTAATACCATTTCTTTATAGAGTATTCCCAAAAAACATAGTTAATCTTTGAACTGGTTCTTGTATGTGAACATATAGCAAAGGCAACAAACCTTGTAACAACACGGATTGCCAAAGAACAATGGACTGAAGTATGAAATATTCAGATGAAGTCAAAACTTTATTCTTTATAAGACTTATTCAAAGGACATTATAGGAGATCCGTATTAAATGATACCTGAAGTTATTAATAATCGTTACAAAATAGTGAAGGTTTTAGCAGAAGGTGGTTTTGGCAAGACTTTTTTAACTGAAGACACGCACTTACCCTCTGGGCGTCGATGCGTAGTCAAGCAGCTCAAACCAATCGCAGACAATCCTCAGATTTATAAATTAGTTCAAGATAGGTTTCAGCGAGAAGCAGCTATTTTGGAAGAATTGGGAAGCGGGAACAATCAAATTCCCCAGTTATACGCGTACTTTTGCGAACAAGGTCAGTTTTATTTGGTTCAAGAATACATTCAGGGTAAAACCTTATCTCATAAAGTACAAACAGAAGGTTTGATAAGTGAAAGTGATGTCAGGGAAATCTGTAAGAGTTTGTTGCAAGTTCTCAATTACGTACATAGCAAACAGATTATCCATCGAGATATCAAGCCAGATAACATCATTCTCCGGGATGCAAATGGGGCACCCGTTTTAATTGATTTTGGTGCCGTGCGAGAATCAATGGCTACGATTGTCAATTCTCAAGGTTATCCTACAAGCTCGATAGTTATTGGAACGCCAGGATTCATGCCACCAGAACAAGCCGCTGGGAGACCCGTTTACAGCAGTGACTTGTACAGCTTGGCAGTGACAATGATTTACTCGCTAACCGGGAAAATGCCGCAACAGCTGCCCCTAGACTCCAGAACGGGCAATATTATCTGGCATGAGTATGCAGCAAATATCAGTTCTGGTTTGCGGATGGTCTTGGATAAAGCAATTGCCTATAATCCAAGCGATCGCTTCCCAACAGCGCGAGAGATGCTTGATGCCTTGCAATTGCCTGCTGATGCTAGTGTCGATCCTACGCTCGCAATCTCTTACAATACCCCAACAATACACACTGTTCCGCCGACTATCGCACATTCAAGTGGCTATCCTTCTCAAAATGTGCCACCAACTGTCATCAGCGCAAACTCCGGTGGATTGTCTTCTGTACCGCCTACAACTATCGGCTCACAGTCACGCCCTCCTGAGAATATTTCACAGACCGCCACTCCAGGGACTGGTTCGACTTGGGTAGGGGGTGGAGGAACATTTAATAAATCCACGCCCGTACCATCAGAGATAAGGGGTTGGAATTGGGGAGCATTTTTGATATCACCATTGTGGTGCATGACTAACCAAGTTTGGTTCGGATTGCTATCCTGTCTACCTGTGATTGGTTTACCCATAAATCTCCTACTAGGGCTCAAAGGTAATACTTGGGCTTGGAGAAGCCGTCCTTGGGCGAGTGTTCCTGCCTTTAAATCCCATCAGAGAGGTTGGACTATAGCTGGTTTAGCGGTGACTCCTTTTTGGACACCCATTGTCATCATCTTTTATATCGCTATATTTTCTCCCATGTCAGAACCGACGGCTAATAACAATAAGTCTGAAACAAGCCAGTCGAGTATCAATCCAACTGCTTCTCCTTTACCTCAAAATTATCAAACGGGCAAATTTCAAGAAATTGAAATAGGCAATTTAAAAAATTATAAATTTAAAACAGGTTTGTTTTCCATCAATGTTCCTGAAAATTGGACATTTCGGGATAACAGCAAGCCAGGGGAGGCAATAGTTTTATGGCAAGATCGAGCTAAAAACGGAGCTATTATTGTCAATATTTTTGCCCAGCAAAAGCAGCAAAATCAACAACAATTAGCAGAAAGTTTAAAGAGAGTTCTCAAGAGCTTTTTTAGTTCGCAAAAAGATTTTAGGCTCGAACAAGCTGAAATGCAATTTGATGGCAGTGTCAAAATTAATTGGAGCTATACAGTCACATCGGAAGGCGTTACGGGAAAACTTACAGGTAATAGTTTTATCGAGCAACGCGGTGATAAAATTTCAATTTTCACCCAAGCTTTGCCTCTAGATCAATACGACAAACTAGAAAAATCATTGGATTTAATTCTGAGTAGCTATAAAATAAATCCATCGGGTTCATTGCCTTAGAAATTTTTCCTATTTGTTAAAGACTAGTACGTGAAGGTAGATGTACGTTTGTCTGGGGGAAGAAGGTGCAAAAGCTTTTAATTTCAGCTTTTTATTTGTTACTAATGGGTACCTTATTACGACGCGCTGTCCTGGTATTCCCAAAATTTGCTAAATCTTTATTAAGACTAGTTTGCGAATGGAAGAATTGTACTTCTTCAATCGCCTTACTAGAAGAGCGTCTAACAACAAACGCCAAGCATGGTACGAAAGAATACAGGGGTCGAAAATATTAATAAAACTGTTAAGATTTCTACTTTTAAGAGCAACTATAGTCCAGTGTAGTTTTAAGTAACTTTTGATATCTTGAAGAGGCAAAATATCTTGACGGTATTTTTCATCGACTAAAGCATGAATTTTTTCCTTCATTAAAATATTTGTGTCTAACCTAACTTTGAGGGAAATTTTTTGATCGTAACCTCCAGTCCAGACAGTACGATAAGCAAGACATTGATTGAGAAAAATAGCATCCCCATGTTGGGCAATGCGAATCCAAGAATCAATATCATCACAACTCGTTAATTTGACATCCCACCCTCCAGTTTGTAGGAAAGCCTCACGGTTGCAAGCAACTTGAACGGGTGTACCAAAAGGTATAAGTTCTAGCAACATGCCGTAATGAATGTCTGTTTGCGGGACGTAGTAGGCTAGCCCCGGACCGACAACAGGCGTGCGGCTCTTTTCAACTCCGTTTATATCTACCTGAGCCGCAATGCAAGAGCAGATGACTGCGCTTTTTCGCAGTGCGATCGCCCTGACCATTTCTTCCAAACAGTTGGGACTTAAGTAATCGTCATCATCCAAAAACTTAATCCAGTCTCCACTGCTGGCTTTGACTCCAGCGTTGACTGTTGCTGCATGACCTTGATTGACCTCATTGCGATGATAAACAAGGCGTGGTAAATTGTCATGGCATGACAGTTCAGCGCTTAAGCTTTTCATATAATCTTGGGTGCCATCTAGCGAACAGTCATCAGCAACAACCAGCTCGCATGGGAACGTCTGGTTGAGTACGGAGTTAATCGCTCGTTGCAACAACGTTAAACGGTTGTAGGTCGTAATAACGACGCTGAATTTCATAAATCGGATTCTCGCGACGATTGCCCTCTATAGTCCATTTTCCATCTAGCACCGTTATACTTGGTAAGTGCTCCCACTAAAATAACTAGACTGAATGCTAGTTGTCGATTTATTATTGTTGATTGTGAGTTTTTGCACCAAATATGAACGCTCAGCAGATCATCCGCTCTATAGAAGCGGAGCAGCTTAAATCTAATTTGCCCCAAATATTTGTGGGTGACACAGTCAGAGTCGGAGTTAAAATTAAGGAAGGCGACAAGTATCGCGTCCAGCCCTATGAGGGAGTTGTTATTTCCATACGGAATGGTGGGATTAACGAAACTATTACAGTTCGTCGCGTATTCCAGGGTGTAGGCGTCGAACGAGTATTTTTAGTCCATTCCCCACGGATAGACAACATCAAAGTACTGCGTCGTGGGAAAGTTAGGCGTGCTAAGCTTTACTATCTACGCAATCGTGTAGGTAAAGCGACCCGGATCAAGCAACGCTTCGATCGCCCTCTGTAACATCAACAGGCAGGAAACTTTGGGAGAAAGCTCGACAAAAAAGCGGCTTTAGCCGCCATAAAGAGTTCCATCGACCAAAGTTAACTAAACAAGTAGCCAATTTGTGTTATCCTAGTGTAAGCTAGTGATGGTAACTTAATAAGCAACAGCTTGTGCGCTCTTAGTTCAGTTGGTAGAACGCAGGTCTCCAAAACCTGATGTCGGGGGTTCAAGTCCTCCAGGGCGCGCTGTCAGCTAAGACAATGCCCGAAACTAAAGCAGTATCTGCTGGGTTAGCAGTATGACTTATAGATTTCGGGTATAGTTTTTGTGTTTGTAGCAAGTCGCTTCAAACAAGCTGGAGCTGTTACAAAAAAAGTAATAGGCAGCGTGTATGTAATGAACGGGGGAGGAGCGCGATCGTGGCCAAAAAAAATGAAGCAGAAATAGCGGAAACAACCAACTCTTTAGGACTTCCGAGCTTCTTCCAAGGACTCAAGGAAGAATTTGATAAGGTGGTTTGGCCTAGTCGGCAGCAGCTCGTGAGCGAATCAGCCGCTGTTTTGTTAATGATGGCACTGTCCGCATCCCTAATATTTCTAGTAGATAAATTTTTTACTTGGGCAGCACAACAGGTGTTCTGATGACTTATGCAACAGACGGTGAGCGTGATGCAACGCTACAGTCAGACGATACCGCAGATTCAGCGCTAGGCGCTTCCAAAGAAGCTCGCTGGTATGCAGTTCAAGTCGCTTCTGGTTGCGAGAAGCGAGTCAAGACAAATTTAGAGCAGCGCATTCAAACCTTTGATGTAGCTGATAAAATTGTTCAGGTGGAAATCCCACATACACCAGCAGTCAAAATCCGCAAGGATGGTTCTCGCCAGCATACAGAGGAAAAAGTATTTCCCGGTTATGTCCTTGTCAGAATGCTGATGGATGATGACACTTGGCAGGTAGTACGCAACACATCTCACGTGATTAATTTCGTGGGAGCAGAGCAAAAGCGTGGAAGTGGCAAAGGTCGCGGTCACGTAAAGCCTGTACCATTGAGCCATACAGAAGTCGAAAGAATCTTCAAGCAGACCAGCGAGCAGGAAGCAGTTGTCAAAATTGACATGGCTGCAGGTGATAAGATAAAAGTGCTTTCGGGTCCGTTTAAAGACTTTGAAGGTGAGGTGATTGAAGTCAGTCCTGAACGGAGTAAGCTTAAAGCTCTGCTTTCGATTTTTGGGCGGGATACACCAGTAGAATTGGAATTTAATCAGGTAGAGAAACAGAGCTAATCAAACATGGCGAAAAAAGTAGTTGCGGTCATTAAGTTGGCCCTAAATGCTGGGAAAGCCAACCCAGCACCGCCAGTTGGTCCTGCATTGGGTCAGCATGGCGTGAACATTATGATGTTTTGTAAGGAGTACAACGCCAAGACGGCAGAGCAAGTTGGAACGGTCATTCCGGTAGAAATTTCGGTATATGAAGACCGGAGTTTTACCTTCGTTCTCAAGACTCCGCCGGCTTCGGTACTTATTACTAAAGCAGCAAAAATTGAAAGAGGCTCCAGCGAACCAAATAAAAAGAAAGTTGGTTCCATTACAAAAGAACAATTGCGTCAAATTGCCCAAACAAAATTGCCCGACCTCAACGCCAACGATATCGACGCGGCGATGAAAATTATCGAAGGCACTGCCAAAAATATGGGCGTAACAGTCAAAGATTAGTTAGTGGCAAGCCGTTAATAGTTAGTGGGAAAGAAAACAACTAACAACTAGCAACTAGCAACTAACAAACAAATAACAAAAATTATCGGGGGAGAGGCGAATGCTTCGTAAGAAACCCCAGGAGAGCGAAATGGCGAAAAAAGTATCGCGCCGCTTGCAGGCGCTTCTAGAAAAAGTAGAAGACAAAGATTATCAGCCCTTAGACGCATTAGCGCTGCTGAAAGAAACAGCTACAGCAAAGTTTTCGGAAGCAGCAGAAGCACACATCAGATTGGGCATTGACCCCAAATACACCGACCAACAACTGCGGACAACTGTGGTATTGCCCAAAGGAACAGGGCAAACAGTGCGGGTAGCGGTGATTGCCAGAGGTGAAAAAGTTACAGAAGCCAGCAATGCAGGCGCTGACGTTGTCGGTTCGGAAGAACTGATTGACGAAATTCAAAAAGGCAGAATGGACTTTGACAAGCTAATAGCGACACCTGATATAATGCCACAGGTAGCAAAGCTAGGTAAGTTACTCGGTCCTCGCGGTTTGATGCCATCCCCCAAAGGTGGAACAGTTACATTTGACATCGCAAGTGCGATCGGGGAATTTAAAGCAGGTAAACTAGAATTCCGAGCTGACCGTACTGGTATCGTCCATGTTATGTTTGGTAAGGCATCCTTCACACCAGAAGATTTACTGGTAAACTTGAAAGCGTTGCAAGAAACCATCGATCGCAACCGTCCTTCAGGAGCAAAAGGTCGTTACTGGCGAACAATGTACGTATCCGCTACAATGGGACCTTCTATTAAAGTCGATGTCAACGCCCTACGGGATTTGAAACAGGCTGAAGGTGTATAAATGGCTAATGGCTAATGGCTAATGGCTAATGGCTGATGGCTAATAAAAAACTAACGATTAGCAGTTAGCTATTAGCTATTAGCAATTCAAAATTAAATACAGCGACAGCCGGAGACAGCAGGTGCTATTTGCTTAATATCCTGCCGAGGTTTGCGTCTTAAATGCTAAAAGTACATCCTAAAAAGGCTTTATGTACTGTGGTGTAAAGACGATGAAGTAAAGACTTATTGTTAAAAGTGTCTTTACTACAAAACCCCGGCTGCGAGAGCTGGGGTTTATTGTTTTTGTAGCTAATTACTAATAGCTATTCGCTAATGGTAAAAGCACAATTAGCTATTAGCTATTAGCAAAATAAGGAGGTGATTAAGATGCCAAGATCCATAGAAGACAAACACGCTATAGTAGCAGATCTCAAAGAAACTTTGAGTGAGTCGCAACTAGCAATAGTCATTGACTATCAAGGGTTAACAGTTTCAGAAATTACAGACTTACGGAGACGCTTGCGTCCTGCGGGAACTGTCTGTAAGGTAACCAAAAACACTCTCATGGGTATTGCCATTAAAGACCAAGAAAAATGGCAACCACTAGAAGAACTGCTCAAAGGTTCTTCTGCCTTTTTGTTAGTTAAAGAGGATTTCTCTGCAGCAATTAAGGCGTACCAAGATTTCCAGAAAGCCACCAAGAAAACAGAAGTTCGTGGCGGCGTCATGGAAGGTCGCTTGTTGAAAGAGCCTGATATCAAAGCTTTGGGAGATTTGCCATCCAAAGAGCAACTCATGGCACAAATTGCTGGAGCCATCAATGGTTTGGCTACCAAGATTGCTGTTGGCATCAACGAAGTTCCAGGTTCTCTCGCTCGTGCTTTACAAGCTGTCGCTGATAAAGAAAAAGGCGACGGTGAAACTGAAAGTGCTTCTTAGTTAGTAGTTGGTAATTAGTAGAAACGAAATAACTAACAACTAACCATTAATCAATCAACATTACAGGAGTCATAAACAATGTCCGCAGTAACTGATGAAATTTTGGAGAAATTGAAATCACTCACTTTGCTGGAAGCATCTGAGTTAGTCAAGCAAATTGAAGAAGCCTTTGGCGTAAGTGCTGCTGCACCCGCAGGTGGAATGATGATGATGGCTGCACCCGGTACTGGTGCTGCGACTGCTGAAGCAGTAGAAGAGAAGACCGAGTTTGACGTTATTCTGGAAGCAGTTCCTGCTGATAAGAAGATTGCCGTACTTAAAGTTGTACGTGAATTGACCGGTTTGGGTCTGAAAGAAGCAAAAGACTTGGTAGAATCTGCGCCTAAGCCAGTTAAGGAAGCGATCGCTAAAGATGCTGCTGAAGCTGCTAAGAAGCAAATCGAAGAAGCTGGCGGTAAGGTTACTGTTAAGTAATTTTTGATTTGTCAGCTGAGTTCATTACAAAATGACTGACAGGGGATAAGTTCCAAACTATCCATATCAAAGCAGCACCCAAGTTGAAATTCATCATTGGGTGCTGCTTTGTTTTTGTCTGTTTAAGTTTTGGCAAAATGCCCTCAGAATAGAATTCTGGTGATTTCCAATCGTTGGGTTAAAAGGGGTTAGAAAACCGGATTTGGTATAATTTAATCTCTTGACCATTGGTCTAATTTCTTAACGCATTTTTCCCGTTGCCACATTCTCGCTTACCAAAAGCCTTAATAAAATAAAAGCGCCCCCATTTAAGAGGACGCTTTTATTTACTCACAAAAGAGACGATATTTAAACTATGTCTCGAGATTGATGATTAACCGTTGATAGCAGGAGCACTGATAGCAACAGGTGCAACTTCGCCAGCAGCCAAATCGAGAGGGAAGTTGTGAGCGTTGCGCTCGTGCATGACTTCCATACCGAGGTTAGCGCGGTTGAGGATGTCTGCCCAGGTTCCGATAGCGCGACCTTGTGAGTCGATTACGGACTGGTTGAAGTTGAAACCGTTAAGGTTGAACGCCATGGTGCTGATGCCCAATGCGGTGAACCAGATGCCTACCACTGGCCATGCTGCCAAGAAGAAGTGCAATGAACGGGAGTTGTTGAAGGATGCGTATTGGAAGATCAAGCGACCGAAGTAGCCGTGTGCTGCGACGATGTTGTAGGTTTCTTCCTCTTGTCCGAACTTGTAACCGTAGTTCTGTGACTCGGTTTCGGTTGTTTCACGTACCAAGGAAGAGGTGACCAAGGAACCGTGCATTGCACTGAACAAGGAACCACCGAATACACCTGCTACACCTAACTGGTGGAAGGGGTGCATGAGGATGTTGTGCTCTGCTTGGAACACCAACATGAAGTTGAAGGTTCCACTGATTCCCAAAGGCATACCATCGGAGAAAGAACCTTGACCGATGGGGTAGATCAAGAACACTGCGGTTGCGGAAGCCAAAGGAGCAGAGTACGCTACGCAGATCCAAGGACGCATACCCAAGCGGTAGGATAATTCCCACTGACGGCCCAAGTAGCAGAAGCAACCGAGCAAGAAGTGGAAAATCACCAACTGGTATGGACCACCGTTGTAGAGCCACTCATCTAAGGAAGCTGCTTCCCAGATGGGGTAGAAGTGAAGACCAATTGCGTTAGAAGAAGGAACAACCGCACCGGAGATGATGTTGTTGCCATAGATCAAAGAACCTGCAACGGGCTCGCGGATACCATCAATGTCTACAGGAGGAGCAGCGATGAATGCGATGATGAAGCAAATGGTTGCGGAAAGCAGTGTGGGGATCATCAGTACACCGAACCAGCCGACATAAAGGCGGTTTTCGGTGGAGGTGATCCATTCACAGAACCGTTCCCATACGTTTCCGCTTTCGCGACGTTGTACAGTTGTGGTCATAATTTGTTATGAGTGCTTAAATTGCTTAACTAAATGCAACACAGGAATACTTTGATCCTGTATTATTTCGACTGTACATGAATTTACCGAATTTTTACTATTAACGTGTTATTTAATTTTTTTATATATAGAATTAATTTTACTTATGTATGGGATGGTGATGTGATTTTTCAAATACTTTGAGTGATAAAGGATATGCTTATCACTTAAATCTTATGGTGGGCATTGCCTTTCCAACTGAAAATTCACTTCGTTCTCAAACTTGGTCTGGGAACGAGAAAAGAGAGAGTCTTAAATGAGGGATGCCACTCCATTCGCGACTCTGTCTTCTTCTAAGACGGTAAGTCTGTCGAACTCACGTTTAATTAAAAATCAAAGTAAATGTAAGGTAAGCTGCCATCTGGGGCAAGCAGCCAAACTCCATACAGGCATAAAGGGACAAATACAAGCTTGAGAGGCCAGTTGAACTGTAACTTCAAAGTTTGCTTGAAAGCATAGACCACAGTCATGAGGGTAACTAAAACACCCAGCAGAACCATCAGTTGGAACTGACTGATGTTGAGGACTTCTACGTATACCTTTTGAGCAAATTGGCTATCAGCTGGATAACCGAAAAGATGCTGGAAGACGAAAGAGGAATCATTTAAATTCGGCAAGCGGAACCAAATCCATGATGTGAAAACCATCAGTTGGGTGAGCAGCCAAGCCAAAAATGTACCGAGTGGTTTGTGCCAAAAGTTTTCCAAATCCTCATTGCGATCGCTAATTGCATCTGTTAGACGGTGAACAACCAAGGCTAACCCGTGAAATAAACCCCAAACAACGAAACCTAATGCTGCTCCATGCCAAATGCCAGCAATTAACATGATAATCAGTAGATTGACACAAGTCCGATCCAAGCCCTGACGCGAACCTCCCAAAGGGAAGTACAGATAATTTCTCAGCCAGTCTCCCAAAGTCATGTGCCACCGCCGCCAAAAATCAGCAATGCTAGTACTGAAATAGGGGGATTTAAAATTTTCTGGTAAAACCAAACCAAACAGCATCGCACTACCACGGGCGATATCAACATAGCCGCTGAAATCTAAGTACAGTTGTAAGCCGTAAGCCAATGTAGCCAACCATAAATCCAAGCTACCTGCCCGAGGTAAATTACCAAAACAGACATCAACAAAAATTCCCAGGTGATCTGCTAAGATGCGTTTTTTTGCAGCACCTCTAGCAATAAGCCACAATCCTTCTGCAACCAAATCTGGGCTTGGAAAGCGGAGATTTTGAAGTTGGTTGTTTAAAGTATGAAAGCGGGTAATTGGCCCGGAAATGAGTTTTGCAAAGAAAAATTTATAAACTGTAAATTTTAGAAAATCCTTCGTAGCAGGCGCACCACGATAGACATCAACTAAATAAGCAATACATTCAAAGGTGAAAAAAGAAATTCCTAAAGGAGCAATTAATTTAAAAGAGTCAGCAGTAGAATTTGTTGTTGCAGAGTTATGAAATAAGAAATTTAAGCTAGGTTGTAAATACTTAAAGCCAAGTAGTAGCAAAACATTTAAAGCTATCCCAAACCATAAAAGATTTAAACGACGGCGGTTCCAATCCACTTGGGCAAAACGCCAATCTTCATTAGAGAGTTGCCAATCCAAATTATGTTGTCCGGGGGCTGTATTTTCACCAATTTCGCGTCCCAAACGAAAGTTAATATAAATTAATGCAAATAATAAAGGAATGTACTGAACTTGTGCGGGTAACACTGTTGTGCTGGGATTGCCTTCTCCCAAAGAAGCATAAAAGACAACACTAGCAATGAGTAAAGTCCACAATCGTAACTTTTGTTGCCCTACAGACCAATAGATTCCCAGTACACTAAGCAAAAATAGCCCGTATAAAATAGATACTAAATTCATTTTTTTGTTGGTTATTAGTTGTTAGTTGTGATTCTCCTTTGTCTCCCTTGTCCTTCACTGAGTTGGCCAAGGAATCATTGCGTCTTTGGCTAGCTTTTTCGAGACTTCATACGCGCCATAACGGTTGAGATGGCTCGGGTCAGAAAAGAAATTATTGGCTTTGGGCCAAAGTTGGCTTAAATCTCGGTAAATGAAGTTTGGGCGTTCGGCTAAGCTCAACATATAGTTTTGAAACTCTTTCTCATATTTCAATCGCATGGAGTCCAAATACTCAGCAGTCAGAGGCATATTCACAAATACTAGGGAAATGTTATGAGCCTCGGTGAATTCAAGTACCGATCGCAAAGCTGTCTCTTGTTCTCCTTGAAGTCTGAAAGATTTGTAGTCGTTGTCATAACTCCCAAGAACTTTTGGGTGTTTGCTGTAATATTTGTCAGGTTGAAAGCGGATGGACAAAGGTAAGAAGCCATCAAAATCAACTGCTTGCTGTAAATTCTCTTCCGTAGATTCCCCCCGTTCAAAATTAGTGCTATTTGATACTGTATTGGGGTTTAATACTGCTAAAGAGTTGAGTTGTTGGCTTAAGAGTTGTTTGAGCCGATCTCGTTTTTGATAGCTCGCAGAGAAATTGCCCATTCCTTGATTGAGCCACTCATCAACAGCTTTGTAGCCAAGACTACTGTCTTTTTTAACTACCTTTGTTGTTTCTTGCAGCTCGGTCATTTTATTGTCACCATTCTTGGTATGTGCTTTTTCTAACACTTGCTGGTAACCGGGGGATGCTGCAATTGTGTTAAAAGTTATATCTTCCCGACCGCTGTTAAAAGCACGGGAACCATCAGCCCAAAGAATCAGCTTTGGCAGTTGCGATCGCTCGAGAACTTGACGAAGGATAAAATCAACAACTTGTGCCGTAGCACCATTAATCCCAAAATTGAACACATCAACGCCCGAGTAACCTTCGTTCTTTAAAGCTCGAGAAAGAGCTTCTGGATCTATCCCCCTAAGAGCACGGGAAGAGCCAATAATCAACACATCAGGTGGGCTACCTCTTTTTTGCAAACGATGTTTGTAAAGTACGAGTTGTTCGTCCAACTGACGGGCATTAAAACTGGGCATTTGCGAGCGTGCTGCCAAAAGAATAGCAGTTGCATTTGCCCTTTGTTTGATAGGTGTATTTTCTGGGCTTGTGTCTTGGTCATCGTTATTCGGTTGAATAAAGCCCGACGAATTAAAACCGTCATTTTTACGCGAAGGCTTTTCTTTAGAAGTGTTGGTAAAAAAAATTGAACTCTCACCCTGCTCGTTACCACTGTTCTTGGAAACCTTAGATCTAGCAGGTGCAACACTTGCAACTGTCGGGGTTGGTTGTATGTTGCGAGCAATAATTCTACCCAATACCCAATCAGATTGTAATGTCAGAATTAAGCCAAGTGCTCCCCAAACTAAAGCCACCCGGATTCCTTGGGAATCGATTGATTCTTCTGAAAACTGGTCTTTGTCAGCAAATAAATGTGTTTTAATGAGGAACTTTCTGACAGAAGTACTCCAGTCGCGTGCGACTTCTGCAACAAAAGTGTGAACTTCCTCTGGTGTTAAATCGGGGCGCAGAACTGGTTCGCTATCTGTAGCCGGAAGCAGTTCGCCAATATACGCCGAAGTCGCAGCAAATTCTGGAGTTGCTTCCGGTACTAGGCGTTGGCGTTCCTCAAAATCAACACCATAGTTCCAGAAAGGTTCCTTGTTGCCAGCCCGACGACCGTAAATCCGTATTCCTACAAGATCGGGAATTTTTAGCTGACGCACAAATTGAGCAATTTTACTTGCGACTTGTTTGCGTGCGGGACAAACGGGAGCATCGCACATAACGTGTAACAAATCTTCTTTACGCCGCAGGAGTACCCGGAGACCACCCGTTTTAAGACGCAAATCTAAGTTAGGATTTAGCAGACGCTCGAGTAAGAAGATAAGCGCGGGTTCATCTCCTGCAGTTGCCAACTCTAAAGCTGATGCTGCAAAATTTGGATTCTCATTAGCGGGTAAAGTAGACCAATCGACCCAAACAGGTTTGTTATCTGCGGCTGTTTTGCGTCCGTATATAGCAGCCGCCACAATACCTTGAGGGGCTATTTCTTGCAAAAGAGGTTTGATTTTTTCCAAGCACAATGCCTGTTCTGGTATGGCAGCAGTGCCTAACGGGTCGAAAGCTGGGGTGCAGAAAATATGCAACGTCGTTTCTTTGAGAGTAGCTTTTACAGCAACTTTTAACTCTGCCAAAATCTCATTGAGCAGCATCGAAATTGCCTGTATATCCCCCCAACGCGCCCATTCTCGCAGCATCACCTCTGATGGGGTTAAATCTACCCGTAACAGCCAATCTAAGGCAGGTTCACCACTAACTCGCGAGGCAATCACAGCATCTTTGTAGCCAGAAAGCTTTAGATGCCTTAATTTCTGGGCTATTGGTTCGCCAATTAAAGAGGGATCGGGGCTGTAACTCGACTCGCAGAATATCCACAAGCGGCTTTCTTTCTGCTCGGTTTGTCCCGTTACCTTCTGCTCAATTACCTTAACCTCTACGGACACCCCAAAAGCACTCATGGTTTCACTCAGGTAACGCGCAATGGCATCTGGATGTCCTTGGCGTGCCAAACTTTCGTTAGAAACAATCAGCGCTCCACCTAGATTGAATGCTGGTGTTTTAAGACCGCATTTTTCAGCGTCTTGTAACAGCGATTGATGCACCTGTTCGAGATGCCGGTCCAATTGGTTGAGATGTACCCTGTGACACCATTCGGGTTTTTTTTCCCCTTTTCTACGCCCGTAGACGAGAACTTGGTAAATAGCGGGTTGCTCTGCACTTGTCAGGACGTCCAAATCTGTTTGCTGTAGTGCTGTTAGCAAGTCAGACAGAGTTTGCCACTTTTGAGGGCATTCTGGACCTTCACAGAGAATGTGCAGGTCATTTCCTCGCAATCGGATTTTTACCCCGAAAGTGCTAATCCCTGTTGCTTGGCTAACCCATTGCAATAAGGATTGCTGGCTAACTGGTAAGAGTTTTTTCATCTAAAAACCTCCGGGAGCGGAGAAACCATGTGTCTTTAAATCGCTTTGGTCGCTTGTTTCTGATAAACTGGCCACTGATTTAGTACCCAAGTCCCAATTTTTAATTGCGAATCCCTTGTAAACTAGAACCATAGAAGCACAATATGTAACTTTTTTTAACACTTCTGTTACCTTCTTTTCTTAGAAAATCGGCAAAGATAGTCTTGTCAGGTTAGGGCAGATGAGCCACTGTGGTGGTGAGGCAACGCGATCTTGAGGGTTTCCCCCATGAGCGATTGCCCTGTATGGTTCCACAGGCTACAGTAAGTGGTGGCAGAAAGGAAAAATTCCATTTCGGAAGAAAAACGATATCTTTGGGGTTTGCTTGTTCAATCGTCCTTTTACCACGCTAGTTACTTTAATGGAGGTTCCCTCCGCAACGCACTAGATCCTCTGCCCCCGTACTTCTGCCTTCTTTATATTGATTTTTTCGTTTCATTGCTTTTATCCTCTTTACAGGAAGAAATACCAATGCCACCCATAACTTCTAAACCTTCTGAAACTGGATTAGACTTATTTTTGTTTACCATCCCTCAGTATGCCCTCTTACAAGTTGGTACAGCGTCTATACTACTGCTGTTACTAGCTTCAAAAACCACCGTAGAAACCCTGTATGCGATCGCTGAAGCTAGTGAAGAATTGTTTCGAGGCGATCGCCTTCCCATTCTTAACTTTCCAGAGGTGAACGACACAAACAAAAGTTAAAAAATATACATTTTTTGTAAAAAATTCTGTGGCAAACTCCATGACTATAAATGACCAAATTCGATAAATATTAGAGATATTATTTTCCTTAACCCACTAAAGGTATGAGTTTCCTTTTATACTCTTATTCGTCTCAGGATGTGAATATCTACCCCGCCTCTGAAATGTTTCTACGCCATCGCCTCCAAATTGTAGAGGAGTTGTGGGAGTCGGTTCTCAGACAAGAATGCGGTCAAAAGATGGTGGACTTATTACGACAGCTACGAGATTTGTGTTCTCCAGAAGGACAAGCAATAGATAACCAAGCCTCCTCTGTATCTAAGTTAATCGAGCAACTCAATATCAATGAAGCAATTCGGGCGGCTCGTGCCTTTGCGTTGTATTTTCAGCTGATTAATATCATAGAGCAGGATTACGAACAAAGACAGCAACTCAGTCGCTATGAGGTAGCCACAGAAACAAAAACTCAGGAAACTCTACCAAATTTTATTTATTCCTCAAATCAAGAAGAAGCTGAAGCACCATTGAACAGTGGATTGGGAGCAGACCTCCTTACAAAAAGCTGGCAGGCAACTTCCCAAGGAAAACAGAAAGGCACTTTTACAACTTTGTTTCCCCAGCTATTTCAGCTCAATGTACCGCCGCAGCAAATTCAACGTCTGATAGCACAGTTAGATGTGCAGTTAGTGTTTACGGCTCATCCAACAGAAATAGTTCGTCATACAATTCGCGACAAACAACGCCGAGTTGTACAGCTTTTACAACAACTTGATACCGTAGAAAAGCGCTCTTTTAACGAGCAGCACATAGCCGGGAATCCCCCAGGGACTTCCTTCGGTCAAGATGCTCCAAAACTATGCTTGAAGGCGGGCGGATATCCTTGGGAAGTAGAGGAATTACAAGCCCAATTGCTTGAGGAAATTCGCTTGTGGTGGCGAACCGACGAACTTCATCAGTTTAAACCCTCGGTGCTAGATGAAGTAGACTATGCCTTGCATTACTTCCAAGAAGTCATTTTTGACGCAATTCCCCACCTATACAAGCGGTTTAAATACGCTTTGGCTAATACATTTCCATGGTTAGAACCACCAAACAGAAACTTTTGTCGCTTTGGCTCTTGGGTGGGAGGCGATCGCGATGGAAATCCTTCGGTGACGCCGGAAATAACTTGGCAAACAGCTTGTTACCAAAGAAATATCGTTTTAGAAAGATATATCAAATCCATCAAGCAGTTGATTAACTTGCTCAGTTTATCGCTGCACTGGAGTGATGTTTTGCCAGATCTGCTGGAATCTTTGGAGCAAGAACAGTCTCAATTGAGTGAAGTATACGACAAACTGGCTTTGCGCTATCGCCAAGAACCTTATAGACTCAAATTGTCCTACGTTCAAAAGCGTCTGGAAAATACACGCGATCGCAATTTGGCTCTTTACAAAGGCGAAAAGCTCACTAACGAAAATACCTTCGTGTATCGCTCTGGAGAAGAATTTTTAGCAGAACTGCGTCTGATAGAACGGAACTTGACAGAAACAGGTTTAAGTTGTAAAGAATTAGAAAATTTGATCTGTCAGGTAGAAATTTTCGGTTTTAACCTAACACATCTCGATATTCGCCAAGAATCCACCCGTCACTCAGACACTTTAAACGAAATTTTGGAATACCTCGGAGTTCTGAAAGTTCCTTACAATGAGTTATCTGAAGAAGAAAGAGTGGCTTGGCTGACAGCAGAACTTCAAACCCGCCGTCCGTTAATTCCAGCAGAACTGCCATTTTCGGAAAAAACGAACGATGTCATTCAAACTTTACGGGTAGTGCGATCGCTACAGCAAGAATTCGGTCAAAATATCTGTCAAACATACATCATCAGTATGTGTCGTGAAGTGAGCGACGTACTGGAAGTGTTGTTACTTGCTAAAGAAGCGGGATTGTTCGATCCCGGTACTGCCATTGGCACGATCCAAGTCGTTCCCCTGTTTGAAACAGTGGAAGATTTGCGTCGTTCAACCAGCGTTATGAGGCAACTGTTTGCCCTACCACTGTACCGTGCTTTGTTAGCAGGAGGCTTTGCAGCAGCCAAGACAGAAGGAGATGGAGAAGCAACAGATCCCTCTTCCCCCCCTCTCCCCGTCTCCGCCTCTCCCACTCCCCCTCACTCTCCTTCCCCACTCACGCCTAACTTACAGGAGGTGATGCTGGGTTACTCCGATAGCAACAAAGACTCTGGTTTCTTAAGCAGTAACTGGGAAATTCATAAAGCTCAAAAATCTCTACAAACAGTAGCAGAAGCATATGGTATAGCTTTAAGGATTTTCCACGGGCGAGGTGGTTCTGTAGGACGTGGTGGCGGTCCTGCATATGAGGCTATATTGGCGCAACCCGGACACAGTATCAACGGGCGGATCAAAATTACAGAACAGGGAGAAGTTTTAGCTTCTAAATACTCTTTGAGAGATTTAGCGCTGTATAACTTAGAAACAATTACCACTGCTGTCATTCAAGCAAGTTTGTTGCGAACTGGGTTTGATGATATTCAGCCCTGGAATGAGATTATGGAAGAACTCGCAGCGCGATCGCGCAAACACTACCGCGCTTTAATTTACGAGCAGCCTGATTTTATTGACTTCTTCCACCAAGTTACCCCCATCGAAGAGATCAGCCAATTGCAAATCAGTTCGCGTCCAGCACGCCGTCCTTCTGGGAAAAAAGACTTAAGTAGTCTGCGAGCAATTCCTTGGGTATTTAGCTGGACGCAAACCCGATTTTTGCTACCTTCCTGGTACGGTATGGGTACAGCCCTGCAAGAATTTTTAAACGAGGAACCGGAAGAACATCTGAAATTACTGCGATATTTTTACATCAAATGGCCCTTCTTTAAGATGGTCATTTCTAAAGCAGAAATGACTTTAGCAAAAGTAGACTTGCAGATGGCGCGACACTATGTAGACGAATTATCAGAACCAGAAGACAAAGCCCGTTTGGAAAAGGTTTTCGATCAAATTGCTAGCGAGTACTACCTGACACGCGATTTTGTTTTGCAAATTACAGGGCATCAACGACTTCTAGACGGAGACCCCACACTACAGCGTTCCGTACAACTTCGGAATGGCACAATCGTACCATTAGGATTTATACAAGTATCTCTCCTGAAACGCCTGCGTCAAGCCCGAACCAACGTGACTTCCGGAGTTATTCACTCTCGTTATAGCAAAGGTGAGTTACTGCGGGGAGCGTTGTTAACAATCAACGGTATCGCCGCCGGAATGAGAAATACGGGTTGAGGCTGATGGCTAATGGCTAATGGCTAATGGCTAATGGCTAATGGTGAGTCCAGCACTGCAGGCGGTGAGACCAGTGCTATAGGCGGGTTTCCCGCGCCCTGGCAACTGGCGTACAGCCCTTCGGGCATAGCTTCGCAACGCGAAGCGTCTCCGTAAGGAGATACCCGAAGGGGTTTCCCACGCCCTGGCGACTGGCAACTGGCGAACCCGTGTAGTCTGGCGAGCATAGCCTGCGGCATCGCAGAGCGCGTGCCTTGCACGTAGCGTCTCCGTAAGGACATAGGTCTGATGGCTGATGGAAAATTAACTATTAGCTAATAGCTATTAGCCATTAGCCATTAGCTATTAGCCATTCACAATTAATAATGAAAAACCGAATCTTAATTTGTACGTTTTTAGCGCTACTCTCAGGGTTTTTTGGTGGTTATGTAGGGGGACAAATCACCCTGAGTCTTCACAACCAGAAGTGCCAAAATCAACCTTGGGGGTGGAAACAAGTGTGTGGTGCTTGGACAACTCCAACCGCAATATGGCAAGGAAGCACGACCGGACTGTGGGTGGGAACTATCTTGGGTGCTTTTGTTGGTGGTGTAGTCACCAAGCAAAATAGAGAGTAGTTAGTGGTTAGCGGTTCTACCAACGACTAACCACTAACAATCAACAACTAATCATTAACCATCACTCAGTAGGTGTAGCAGGTGTTTGTGGATAACTCAAAGTTTTCCAAGAGTTTGTGCTAGTATCAAAACAACGCCAAGCTCCTATAGAACTATCCCGGTAGCAGAAAAGGGAGCGATCGCCAGCGTTAAAGTTATCGGTCAAAAAGTATACAATCCCTCTGAAAGGATAGATTTTGCGACTCAGCCGCTTGGCTACTGCTTGGTTGGGACATTCTACGACAAATACTGGTTGTCCGTGCAAATGGGCTAAGGAGAAAATACACATCCGCAGGATCGCTCGCAGCCAACTTTCTGAGTTATCAAAATAATCATCAATGATTTTGTTGGTTAGAGCTTTTTCTAAAGCACGGTCTTTTTTATAAGGAGTGTGAGGGTCTGACATAGCGCAACCTATAGCTTTACCGTTGGTTTGAGATTAAACCAAAAGCTCTAAAAGTGACAAGCGTATAGCAATCGTTTGAGCAAAAATCAGAAAATTTACTTAATATAAGACAAAAGAATAACCTCAGTAGAGGGCAATTTTCCTTGAAATTGCATAAAATGTATATAATAAAAGGCTACACAAGGTAAAAAGACCGTAGTATTTAGTATCTTAGTGCCTGCAAAGCTTGGTAAAATTTACTGAGTAACTGTGCTTCGATTTTGTCATGACAACTGAAATTAATCAAAACGATCCAACAACCAAGGGTGCTGATGCAATTGATGAAGCGATCGCACGAGGAATTGATTTCGATGGTTCTCCCATTCCCCCGGCTAAGTTAGATCTCTATCAGAAAGTCATGGGGCTAGAAGCAAACAGACAGCGCAGTGGGGTCTCAAATACAATGCGATCGCGCATTGTCAGAATTGGAGCAAAACACATTCCCCAAGCCGAACTCAATCAAATGTTAGAAGACGCGGGTTTTGCACCTTTGAAAGAGAAAGAAATTGCTTTTTATTACAGTAAATAGCTAATGGCTAATGGCTAATGGCTAATGGCTAATGGCTAATGGCTAATGGCTAATGGCTAAGTAGTCTGGTATGACAAAAATTAACCATTAGTACTGCTGGGCAATGCCTACCAAAGATTTTAGTGGGTATTACGCCACTCCTTTGGGCGCGAGGAAACTAGCGCCCGAGGTTTGCTCCCCTGCATATATTTCACAAATCAAATAGGATTGCCATAGCTAATAATTGAACAATATAACCATTAGCCCTTCGGGTATCTCCTTACGGAGACGCTTCGCGTTGCGAAGCTATGCCCGAAGGGCTGTACGCCAGTTCCCTACGGCGGGAAACCCGCCTACTTTCTCTGGTCTCACCATTAGCCATTAGCTATTAGCTATTAGCCATTTCACAATTTTGCCAAAAATCCGTAATTTTATACCCCAGTTCCTCTATCATTTGCCGCAGGAGAGGTAAACTTAATCCGATAACATTGCTGTGACAACCTTCAATTTTTTCTACAAACAAACTACCATAACCTTCAAGTGCAAATGCACCAGCACATTTGAGAGGTTCTCCTGTAGCAACATAAGCATCAATGGTACTGGAGTCGAGTTGTGCAAAGTAAACTCTTGTAACCTGATACCTTAACAAACTAACATTTTGAGAAACATCGATTAACGCATGACCCGTGTAGAGGTCACCAAAACTTCCTTGCATTTTTTGCCAGCGTTGGCGTGCTTCTTCTGGATCTGCAGGTTTGCCATGAATTTCACCCCCCATATAGAGAACAGAATCACAACCCATAATGAGAGCGTATTGAAACTGGGGAACTACAGTTGCTGCTTTGTTTTTCGCCAAAGTTTGCACGAGCTGTGCGGGATCGCTTAATTGAACTTGAGATTCATCGAAATTACTGGGACGAACTATGGCTTCAATTCCAATTGTCTGAAGAAGACGACGACGTGCAGGAGATGCAGAAGCTAATACAAAAGGTGGGATGTTCATAAAAAATTGTTGGTTGTTAGTGGTTAGTTGTTAGTTGTTATCTAACCACTGTACGGGCGCAAGGCAATGCGCCCCTACTAATATACAGAAAAAGAATTTACAGCTTCTTCTATAAGTCTTTGAACTCTAGACCAACGTTTTTCGGTAACGGAAGCATTGAAGGTAAAAAGTTTACCACGGCTAACTGCAACATTGGCAAGATTGTGACGTTGTTGATTTCCGGGCAATTTAACTAAATACTCCAATTTATAGTAGGTTATGCCTTTATATTCTCGTTCTTGAGCATTAACTAGTTCGGCTTCACGACCAGATCCTTCAGGCGCAAGAGCATTTTTCCCTAATTTGTAACCTACTTCTCCTGGTGTTCCCAGTTCTTTGAGAGTTTTACCATCTGGAACAGGGCTAATAACCACAGAAACATTTTCACTTGGTTCAATAATGTCATGAAAAACCACGTCGGGTCCGTTGGCGACTTTAACTTGCACCCAGCCGTTAGGATATGAAAACTCATAGCCATCAGTGGTATTAACATAACTTCTGAGACCAGCTGCGATCGCTACATCAGAATGACTTAGAGTGAAACTAAACACCAATAGCAAAATGAACGCAATTCGTTTCCACATGAATAATATTCCTTTAGGCTGGTTGCCAGAATAGGCAAGTATAATTTCTCTTACTTATTGTCGCATTAAGGGTGACATCCAGGTTCAAAGAGATAAAGGGAAGAGAGAAGTGATGGAAAATATCTTACGTGAGTTGGAAGGTTTCTAAAATTTTGTTGTTCACACTAATAGACAGTAAATAGAGTTTATTAGCAGAGAATATGGCTCCCACAGTACTTATCACAGGTAGTTCTCAAGGGATAGGAAAAGCGACTGCACTTCTGTTTGCTCGTAAGGGGTACGATCTTGTATTGACTGCACGTCGTATTGAGCTTTTAGAAAGTGTGGCGCAAGAAATACAGGCTCTCGGTCATCAAACACCACTCGTAGTTTCTTGTGATGTGACAGATCCCTTACAAGTCAATACATTAGTTGAAAAAGCTTTAGATCGTTTTGGGTGTATTGATGTATTGATAAATAATGCAGGGAGATTTGCTGAAGGACCAGTAGAAGCTTTTTCCCTGAGCGATTGGCATGATATCATAGACCTCAATTTGTGGGGATATATTCATACAATTAACGCTCTTTTGCCTCATTTTCTCCAACGCAAAAAAGGAACTATCGTGAATCTCAGTTCTATTGGTGGTAAAGCAGCAACGCCATACGTAGTTCCATACTGTACTAGCAAGTTTGCCGTTACTGGTTTGACAGAATCATTACATGCAGAATTAAAACCTAAGGGTATTCACGTTTGTGGTATTTACCCAAATTTAATTAAAAGTAGCCTGATGGAGAGAACTGTTTTTCGCGGTAACGACGAGCAGGATGCTCAAAGTCGTCGGGAACAACTAGAAAATATCTTAAAATTTCCTGGAGTTGAGAAGCCTGAGGATGTAGCAAATGCTATTTGGGATGCTGTCCACAACCATAAATCTGAGGTATTGGTAGGTTCGGCAAATATTTCGCAAGGGTTCAATAAATTATTTCCCAGTTTCTTACAATGGGCTTCCCGACAAGCTTTGAAGAATAAGGATAATTAGTTGTTAGTTGTTAGTTGTTGGTCGTTAGCTAATATCTACTAACCACTAACCGCTAACTAATTCCAATTAATCACTTTTTCTTTGACTATTGTTCTACCGTCTTCAATAACTCTGAAAACATTTCTATTTAGGATGTAATGGACATTTCCATTAATTGCAAGATATTGAGTGTTTTCTCCAGATTGAGAATTGTCTTTTTGTAGCGGAAGTGCGATCGCGCTGTTCCCATTCTTAGCAATACTGATATAACTGTCGGGAACTTCTTTACCACATATATAAACAAGAAAACCTGTTGTTTCTGCTTCTACTAAAGTATTCTGACCGGGAGGACAGTTTTTTGTGAGAGCTTGACCGTCACCCTTAAATGCACTTTTGACTCTTTCTTTAAGAATAAGACGACCCTGTTTGACGGCTATAAGTTCATAAGGAGTTATGACGTGTGCTAACTCTTCTTTAATAGCAACATAAGTTTCTCCATTGACTTGAGTAACGGGTATAGTTGTTTTACCTCCGTCACTTTTGGAAATCCGAACGTAGTATCCAAGAGAACCTGCTTTCTCTCCCCGACAAATGTATACCCGATATTTAGCTGTTTCAAAACTGCGTTTTGGTAGAAGTTTTGAAGACGGACAAACTTGTTCTTGGAGTGATAAAGTGGGGATGTTAGTTAAGTTATTTGTCAGTTTTTTTGGCTCTATTATCTTTTCTTGCGCTCTCGCATCAAGTATTGGCAACAATAACGATGCGATCGTCACTAATGCTAAGTTAAATGTCCCTACATATTTCAATTGACTGTCGAATAACTTCATGTTTTTAAAACAGAAACAGTAAAATACGCAACAATTTTGTGAAGAAGGTATTAAATTTCAGTGTTTTAACGGGTATAAGGCTTTAATTATTATCAAGTAAAAAAAATCCAGAACAGTATCACGTCCTAAATTTTTATATTCTCTTTAAAAAAAATTCTTTACAAGTAATTTTCGTGTTAAGAGAATCTACTTAGCTTGACTCTCTTTCTCTTTTAGTGTTGGAACCTTTTTAATTGTCGTGAATAGGATGGATAATGCTCGCCAGTCACTCCATGTGGGATCGGATACTCATCCTTCACTCTTTATCTATGGTTTTTACAAACGTTACTCTTCGTACTCCGTATCGATTTCAACATCAAGCGTATCTTCATCTATCCGCACGTATAAAATATTGGGATGACAGCAAACTTGACAATCCTCTACGTAAGATTGCTGACCACCCGCACTGAGATCCACAAAAGTTGTGTTCGGTTCGCCACAGAAGGCGCAATAATATTCCGCTGTTGTTTGCATTAACTCAAGGGCTGTAGTTCTTTCTGAGATGATGGGAAATAGCTGGTTGCATCTGCTAGATGTTTCAATAGTGTAGTCTGAGGCAACGGTCCTTGCAAGTGATGCCAAGGAAGTATTTGCTCTGTTGACCAGTTAGCATAAACGTAAAAATCTAGGTCGGGAATTTTTCCTCTAAGTTGTTTAAAAGCACGTTTGTAGCTACCTAAGGAATCTCCAAAAGAACGCGTGAGTTCCAGCATCTCGGAAAGTCGGCGATCGCCTCTCG
Organism: Tolypothrix campylonemoides VB511288_2; assembly: GCF_045999855.1. Classification (NCBI taxonomy): domain Bacteria; kingdom Bacillati; phylum Cyanobacteriota; class Cyanophyceae; order Nostocales; family Tolypothrichaceae; genus Tolypothrix; species Tolypothrix campylonemoides. The sequence goes on along the minus strand of NZ_JBFPMW010000005.1, from coordinate 562,228 downwards.
ACAATAAAGTTTGGATAATCGACCAGTTGTAGCTTTCCGGTCGAAAATCTATCCCTTGAGGTTTAAATTGCTTTTGCAAAAACTGCAGTCGTTTTTCTGCTTGAGGATTGACTCCAAACCATTGGAAGGGAGTGTGTGATTTCGGTACAAATGTACTGCATCCTAGTGTGAGCCGCAGACCAGGAGCAGCTTTTTTGAGTTCGCGCATCATTGCGACTGTTGCATCCAAATCTTCTGGTTCTTCACCGGGAATTCCTACCATTCCATAAAGTTTTAAACCTGATAACCCTCCCGCTTTCGCATTGATTGCAGCTGTCACAATTTCGTCATTTTGCAACTTCTTATTTACAATACGTCGCACTTTTTCAGAACCACTTTCTACAGCGATTGTCAGCGATTTTGTGTCTCGTTTTGCTAAAGTTTGTGCTAGCTGTACTGTCACTGTATTGGTTCGTACTGAGGCAATACTGAGACGCACGTCATCGTACTTTGGCTGACTGATGTAATTGAGCAAAGCCTCAAACTCTGGATGTTGGGTCACTGAAGCCCCAAGCAATCCCAGGCGGTTAGTCACTGATAACCCTTTTTCAATCGCTGGAATTAACGAGCTTTCCAGACTAGCAGTTCTAAAAGGGAGTGTGAGATAACTAGCCAAACAGAAACGACACATTTCGGGACAACTTCTTACCACTTCTACCATGTAGATGTTTTCCCAAGCTGCTTTTTCTGTCACGACAGTGGATGCTGAGAGGATATTTCCCCTGTAAGTTTGCTTGTGTACTATACTGGGAATTTCTGCAGACGTAGGTTTAATTGATTTAATGGTTCCATTTGATGGATGATACTCCACTTCATATAAGCTGGGGACATAAACACCGGGAACTTGTGCTAGAGCTTTGAGCTTGCTTTGTCTGTCTGCGTTTCTAACTTCTTTATACGCTTCTATAAAACTCCCTAATAAATTTTCGCCCTCTCCTAGCAAGATGACATCAAAGAAATCCGCAAAAGGTTCGGGGTTGGCTGTAAGCACGGGACCACCGCCAAAAACAATGGGGTCGCGATCGCCTCTCAAATTTGCTCTAATGGGAATCGCTAAAGATTCAAGCAAGTTCAACACGTTGACGTAATCCAACTCCCAAGACATGGAAAAACCTACTAATTCAGGATTTCTAGGAAGTTGTTCGCGAGTATCAGTGAATAAACGACTCACCTGTACATCCGAACGCACAGCCAGAGTAGCCCATACTACTTGATATCCAAGGCTTGTAATGCCCACACTATATTCGTTTGGAAAGGCAAATATAGTAGGAACAGCCCCAGTAGAGGAAGTAGCTCTTTCAAATAAAAGGCGTTCCGCAGAAAATACAGAAGATGTCACAGGTATTTCGTTAATAACAGGTTTATCTATATTTAATTTTAAGCCATAGAATTATCAGGTTAAAAACTAAGCTGACGCTGTTAGCAAGAATAATTGGCAAGGATTTGAGAGCAATGCCATAGAGCAACCATAAGAATATGCCCGTGTTGAAAGAAATCAGCATAATGTAGGAAACATCTTTTGCTGATTTTGTTTGCCATGTTTTCAACACTTGTGGAAAAAAGGAAAATGTTGTAATTGTGGCAGCAAGCAAGCCTAACACCATCACAAAATCCATAGATCGCACCCTTTTGACAACCCTTTTATTTTATACCCTTGTCTTTCACACCCTTCAGATACAATTTAGCCCAAGCATAACGCTCTATATCTTTTGTCAGTAAGTATTCAACCGTATTTTTTCGGCTATTATCACTTGTCATTGTTTTTAAAATATGCTTAATTTCTCCATCAATTTCTTCAGATTTAGCTCCAAGCATCATAGCTTTTTGAAAGCAGAAGTCTCCTTGCAAATAATTACCCTTATCGTAAAAAATAATTCCTAATAAAATATGAGCGTGATAATTTTCAGAATTACATTTTATTGCTTTTGTAGTAAATATCTCTGCGTTAATTAAATCAAATGTATCTTTGAAAGCAGCACCTTTAGCAAGTAAAATACTCGATTTCAGATGGTTGTCTGAAATTTTTTCTAACTCTATCTTGGTAAGTAAATTTAACGCTCTTTGTGGATCGCCTGCTTTACACCAGTAATTGCTAGCAGTTGAAAGGTGTGATATTTTCTGAGTGCGATCGAATTCTTTTTCATGAAAATTTGCCTCCAAAGTATAATATGCAGTAGCTATCTTTACAGAGTTGGATAAAAGGTCTCTTTCTACAAGATGCGCTACCGATACTGAATCCAGACGCTCTTTTGATTCAAGTTTCAACAATATTTTATAAAATATTTCAAAACTTAATTGATTTGTTGAATCTAAAATACCAAATTTTTTTTTCAACTCTATAAAGTGATGTTGCTGAGCAAAAGTAATAATATCATGGCGATTATTCTTAATCAACCACTCAATTTCTGAAGAACTTAAAGCCCATCCTAGTAGAATTCTTGATTTGAGATTGCGAACATAATTTTCATTAGCTATGGCAATTGTTTCATACAGATGTCGCTCTTTGAGAAACTCTATATCTTCTTCTTGTAAAGCATTATCTATGTCAATTAATTTTAAAACTTTGTACAAGTAACTAGAGGTTGATAATTCATCAATCTGCTCTGCTTTATACTTAATTTTTAGAATAGCAAACTCTCGTTTTTTTTCCAATTCATCAGCTATAGCTATCGTTTCAGTCAAACCGTGCTTCTCCAACCAATTCACTTCCGAGTAAATTAGTTCCTCATTGGTATCTAGTTTTTGTAAAATAAGATACAATCGACTTGCTGTAGAACTATCTGTATATTTATTGGCTTTGTACTTTTCCTTAAGCTGTGCAAAGATAGCCTCTCTTTCGGTTTCTTGTTGCTTAAAAATTGCTATAGTTTCAGCCAATCCATGATTAATCAACCATTCAATTTCAAAATCTTCTAGCCGTGTTTTTGTGTCTAGTTTTTTAAGAATTGTGTGTAATGGATTATAGGGCGATAAGTCATGATATTTGGTTGCGTGATATTTCTCTTTTAACGCCAGAAACTGCTGCTGTAGTTCCATTTCCTCAATCATTATAACTGTAGCAAAAAGCTGATTTGACTTTAACCATTCAATCTCGTCGTGGTTCAGTTGGTTTTCTGCGTTTAGTTTCCACAGAATTGCAAATAGAGGGTTTGAAATATCATTCTTAAAACTATTCCAATAATTGGGAATTTTGTACTGAGACTTGAGGCTATAAAACTCATTTTCAAGTTTTATAATTTCTTCTGCTTTTCGCTGTTCCTCTTTTAAAATATGCTCTACAGTTTCAAAAAGTTTGTGCTCTTTTAACCAATCCAACTCAATTTGAGTGAGTTTAATTCCTAAATCAAGTTTTTGCAAAATAAGATACAGTAAGCTCGAAGGCGCTGAATCTTGATATGCAGTTGCTTGATATTTAGATTTCAGATGCATAAAGTGTTTGACGCGAGCCTGAAATTTTTCGTCCATGTGAAGGTCTAGTACAATATACTTTATAAATTTTGTTATTAATGTTACTATAGCAGCACTGAGTTTAAAAGGATAGAACCTGTATTCCACCTATGCAAAAACCCCGACGTCTTTGAGAAGTCGGGGATATAAGCGATACAGAGTTTTTTATAGGCCGTTTGAGAACATTTGTACTGTTAATTTATGAAACATAAAATTTCTCTACAAAACTTTGCACTGACCGTAATGCTGCAATAAGCGATCGCACAGTACAATTGCCACCATTGCTTCTACCATCGGTACAGCACGAGGTAACACGCAAGGGTCGTGGCGTCCTTTACCTGCTAAAACGGTCTCTTCTCCTTCATTGGTAACTGTTTTTTGTTCTTTTCTAATAGTTGCTGTTGGCTTAAAAGCAACACGCAAAATAATATTCTCACCGTTGGAAATCCCACCCTGAATTCCCCCAGAATGGTTTGTGGTGGTACGAATTTCACCGCTCTCATCAATATAAAATTCGTCGTTATGCTCAAACCCTGTTAACAAAGTTCCTGCAAAACCAGAACCAATTTCAAATCCTTTACTAGCAGGAAGGGACATGACACCTTTAGCAAGCTCGGCTTCCAACTTATCAAACACCGGATCGCCCAAACCTTTGGGTACATTTCGGGCTACACATTCCACGACTCCACCAATGGAATCTCCTTGTCTCCCCGTTTGTTCGATCAGTTCAATCATCCGTTCTGCACATTCAGCATCAGGACAACGAACGATATTGCTCTCAACTTGTTCTAAAGTAACAGTGTTTGGATCGATCGCCGCTTCTAAATCTTTGATGCGCTTGACGTAACCTATGACTTCCACGTTAGCAACTTGGCGAAGAATTTTTTTCGCGATCGCACCTGCAGCGACTCGCCCAATAGTCTCTCGTGCTGAGGATCTACCTCCACCTTGCCAATTGCGAATGCCGTATTTTGCATCGTAAGTTGCATCGGCGTGAGACGGGCGATACTTAACAGACATCTCATCGTAATCTTGAGAACGGGTATCTTTGTTACGCACCAAAATTCCTATTGGTGTTCCCAGAGTTTTCCCTTCAAACACTCCAGATAAAATCTCACAAGAGTCTGCTTCCTTGCGAGGAGTGGTAATCTTACTTTGTCCGGGACGACGCCTGTCCAGTTCTACTTGAATTTCCTCTGTAGAAATTTCCAGTCGTGGAGGACAACCGTCTATAACGACTCCCACACCGCCTCCGTGGGATTCACCAAAAGTAGTAACGCGAAACAAATGCCCAAAAGTATTGCCCATGATGTTGATAATGTACCATCAAGCCTATGGTTTTTACTTACACGTATTCTCTCACTACCAAGAAAGAAATACCACGATCGTCACTTATCCATTTCTTTGACTTTTTTTGCAAATTGTTGCAATTTTAGATTTTAGCTGTCTCTTTCCCAATCGCCAATCATAGATACAGCACGAGGCAAAACACAAAGATTGTGGCGTCCTTATGTCACGCTTACATATAATAGTTAATTTGTCAAGATAAGCAAGCGCGAGAAAATCCTACAACCAAAAACGAAAATATTTCTTTTCTAGTCCCCAATCGCCAATCCCTAATCCCTATTTAAGAAGAACGCCAATTCTCCATTTGCAAATTAGGTACTCTTTGAAATTCTCTCTCGTTAGATGTTACAAGAATATGATGATGAGTTAGTGCTGTTGCTGCAATTAGTAAATCATATGCACCGATAGGAGTACCTGCTGTTTTCAGGATACTTCTAATCTGAGCAGCTTGTTCGGCTTCTGACGCAGCAAAAGATAATGTCGTAATTGAACTTAAGAAAGTTTCGAGCGCCGATTGAATTTTAAGAGCCTTTTGGGGATTAATCGCTAATCCATATTTCACTTCCATTAGTGTTAAGGATGAAATAAAAATATCAACAGGAGAAGTAGATTTTAATCGCTTAAGTGTATTTTCTTCTCCCTTAATAAAATCACTAATTACACAAGTATCTAGTAAATAACCCATCCTTAAAATTCGACTTCTTTAGGCGATAGCAGTTCGTCTCGGTAGGACTCAAAAACTATATTCTCTGTCACACCTTGATACTGCATAATAATTTCCGACCAATGAGTTGGTTTTGTTTCTAAGAAAGTTACAAAAACTCGGCTTTCACTAATGCCTTGTGGTGTTTCAGCAAGTTCGATTTTGCCGTTCTTGTAAATTCCTTCTATAGTTTGCAGCATTATTCTTTTCCTCCTAGCTACATTATAGTTGCTTGACAGCGATTGATTCACCTGTAACACTGAACACTTCTAAAACACATCCTTCTTCATTATTAGCAGGATGAGGAACAAAATCAATTTATGTACTAGGATAAAATAAAGGAAAAAAATTTTGTTGTCGTTATGAGTAACAGGTCTCAACTGCTCGAAGCAATTATAACCCTTCCGGAGGAGCTAGTTGACCAGGCATTATCATTTTTAAGCACGATCGCGATTGTGCTGGAAAAATCAAGGCAATGACTGATTTTTTGAATGAAGACGGTTAATTTTTGGAGAATCGTCTGTTGCGAGTCATGAAGCAAAATACGAAGGGATCGGACTTAGTTTTGTTATGCAGGAATACGGCAGAGGTTGATGTTTACCCTCTGCCGTTCTGCGGTAAAACTAAAGCTAGAATATCAGTTTGTTAGTCATTTCAAACTTGCTTGTAGCTAGATTTTGGCTCTCATCCAAAATCCCAAATCCACGCATCCAAAATCTACCGACCAACACCAATATACTGGAAACCAGCCCGAATCATTGTCTCTGGGTCAAGATAATTACGACCATCAACCATGACTGGATGACTCATAAGTTGAGCCATTTTGGCATAATCTAAGTTTTTGAATTGTTCCCATTCAGTGACAAGTACCAATGCATCACAACCATCAGCAAGTCTTTCAGCATCGGTTTCTACCAATACGCCGCTCAAACCATGACGCATACCTGTTTGGGAAACAATTGGGTCATAAGCTTTCACTTTTGCGCCCAAGCGGTTCAACTGCTCGATAATATTGAGAGCGGGCGCATCGCGCATATCGTCTGTATCGGGCTTAAAGGTTAAACCTAACAATCCAATAGATTTACCTTTAAGAATTTTCAAAGCTTGCTGTAGTTTTTCAATGGCAATTAATCGCTGGCGCTCGTTAACGCTTACAGCTGCTTTCATTAACTGAGCTTCATAACCGTAGTCATCAGCAGTATGAATTAATGCTGCAACATCTTTAGGGAAACAAGAACCACCCCAACCGATACCAGCGTTCAAGAACTTGTTACCGATACGGGAGTCTAAACCGATACCTTTTGCAACTTGAGTCACGTCAGCACCAACGCGATCGCAAATGTTAGCAACTTCGTTAATAAAACTAATCTTAGTTGCCAAGAAAGCGTTAGCAGCATATTTAATCATTTCTGCCGAACTCAAATCTGTTGTCAATACAGGTACTGGAGGTAAAGACGGATCTTCGGCAAATTTGCGCTCAACAATGGGAGTATAGAGTTGTTGCATCAAAGCGAGAGCTCTGGGGCTGTTACCTCCCACAACAATACGGTCTGGGTTGAAGGTATCATATACTGCTGAACCTTCCCGCAGAAACTCTGGGTTACTGACTACATCAAACTCTGCTGTAATTTCAGGCAATTTTTCTAATTCCGAACCACCACCTGCAGTCACAAGTGTTTTTTGACGTTCGGCAATACCATCTAAAACAATCATTCTTACCCAGTCTCCAGAACCGATAGGTACTGTAGACTTGTTAACAATAACTTTATAACCACCGTTTAAGTGAGCGCCAATACCGCGAGCAACTGCTTCAACGTAACGAGTATCGCTTTCACCAGTTGGTAGAGGCGGTGTTCCGACTGCAATAAACAAAATTTCTCCGTGAGCAACGCCTGCAGCCAAATCTGTAGTAAATTGAATCTTTTCTGCGTTAATTGCAGATTGCATAATTTCTGAGAGTCCCGGCTCAAATATCGGTGATTGCCCGGACTTCATAATTTTAACTTTCTCTTCGTTATTGTCTACACAAATAACATCATGACCAATGTGAGCTAAGCACGCACCTGTAACCAAACCAACGTAACCAGTACCTATAACACAAACACGCATTTCGTTTTATTCCTCGTTTTATGGGGTGATTGAAGAAACTTTTCAGTGGGAGCAAAAACTATAAATTTATGGTTCCCAGAGCTAACAGTTTTCTTGCCATTAGCTATTGGCCATTTTTAATGCGCTCGCGAAAATCTTCTACAGTCAGTTTTAACCCCTGTTGCAAAGGAACGCTAGGTTCCCAATTTAACCAAGTTTTTGCTCTTGTAATATCAGGGCGGCGACGACGTGGATCGTCAGAAGGTAGTGGCTCAAACTGAATTTTTGCGTCAGGGTTAACTAAGTTTTGCACCGCTTGGGCTAACTCCAGAATTGTATACTCATCAGGATTTCCCAAATTCACTGGACCGACGTATTCGTTATTCATCAGACGCATCAGACCGTCTACCAAATCAGAGACATAGCAAAAACTGCGGGTTTGCGAACCCTCTCCATAAACAGTCAGAGGAGTTCCCCGCAATGCTTGAACCACAAAGTTGCTAACGACCCGACCGTCATTTTCCAGCATTCGAGGTCCGTAGGTGTTAAATATTCTGGCAACACGGACATCTACTTTGTTTTGTCTGTAGTAATCAAAAGCCAAAGTTTCTGCAATGCGTTTTCCTTCGTCATAGCAAGAGCGAATTCCAATAGGATTCACATTACCCCAGTACTCTTCACTTTGAGGATGAACGTTTGGATCTCCGTATACTTCACTTGTTGAAGCTAACAAAAATCTTGCTTTGACACGCTTAGCCAACCCCAACATATTCAACGTACCCATCACGTTGGTTTTAACTGTTTTTACGGGATTGTACTGGTAATGTACTGGGGAAGCAGGACAAGCCAAATGGTAAATTTGATCGACTTCTAATCTAATTGGCTCGGTGATGTCATGACGGATCATCTCGAAATATGGGTGATCCAACCATTTCAGGATATTACGTTTGTGTCCTGTATAAAAGTTGTCAAGGCAAATCACTTCATGTCCATCGGTTATTAACCGATCGATAAGATGGGAGCCAATAAACCCAGCACCGCCTGTTACCAAAATTCTCATAGTTTACCAGTTACTAACAAATGTTTGCTTTCTTCGCTTGCGCTTGTACTTAGATTACCCAGGCTTTAAACAAAAATACAGCAAAAGAAATATGCTTTTTTCGAGAGTTCTGGATGGATGTAGCTAGTTGCCCCTGGATGAGCGCTTGTTATCTGTGTACTCGCGGGTCTTAACAAGACATAAAAAAAATAACAAACATTGTCTGCTTGTTGTTAGTGTTTAACCTAGATTTTACAAACTCTTTATAAAAGTAAAGTTTGTTAACGTATTTGTCACGAATATTGAACGCTGATTACACAATCCCCTCAGACATGGCTGCTGTGGTTGTCGGAACATTAGCCGGTACAGCTGCTGTTTGAGTGCGTTGGGGTTCTCCAAGCATGACGATGGAACAAGTGAGTTGATTAGCCAATTGAGTGGTGACATCACTAATTGCTAACCTATCGGGGCTAGTACGATTGCGGACAAAAGGCAATACGACTAAATCAAATAATCTAGCTGCCTGTAAAATTGCTTGAGCGGTATTCTCATGAGCTAGAATCTGAATCTCTGGCGGGTTTGGTGTCCCAAGTTTAGATATAGTGAGCGAGAGTTGCGATCGCCGCCAAGCAATTTTACTTGAACTGGTACGACGTTCGCAAACATTCAGCACGGTCACTTGTGCTTGATTTGCTTCTGCTAAAATTTGGGCAAACTGTACCGATTGTAAAGAAGGTGGCGTCAAATTTTCTAATGGAACTAAAATCCTTTGAATTTTACTTGGTGAATCAACCAAACGAGTGACAGCTACCGGGCAATGAGAAGACCATAGAACGCTATCAATGACATTACCAAACAAACGTGCTTTTAACCCAGTCCGTTTACCCCAACCCATGACAATCAAACTTGCTTTTTGTTCTCGAGAAGCCCGACTAATTCCGTGAGCAAAAGCATCGTCTATTCGCATTAAGGGTTGAGCCTCAACACCCATAACTTTACTCAGTGCTGTTGCTTTTGCTAACAACCTTTGACTTCGTTGAACGGAGGCTTCCACGTGCGGAGCATCCATATGAGCAAAAGCCGTTGCGATCGCGAGGGGGACAATCTTACCATGTGTTTGCCGTGCCAGCAGTACCGCCATTTCAATCAGGTGTTGCTGTGTTTGGGGATTGTACACGGGGACTATAATGGTATACTGACTTTCTCGTTCCTCTGACTTTTGCTGAGGAGGTACAATTGGCTTCTGCTCTTTGCACGGTGGAGAAGTTAAACCTACAGCTGCGCGATTCGTTATCAGCGGTCCCAGTATTGAAGTCAACAGCATCAAAATAATAATGCTGTTTAGAATCTGAATATTTAGCAATTTAGCTTGATAACCAACCAGTGCTGCTGCTAACGTCGTTCCTACTTGCGGTATTGACAGCGACCACATTGTCATGACTTCTTGCCAAGTGTATCGGTAAGTTACCTTTGCTAAAAAAGCCGCGATAAATTTAGCGATCGATAAACCAACAACAATCAGAACCGTTAACCCTAAAGTCTTAAAATTGGTTGTCAAAGAAGGTAAATCGACCTGCAAACCCAGATTCACAAAGAAAATCGGAATAAATAATACATTGCCAATGAATAATACCTTATCTTTAGCCGGACCTTCTCCCACTGTTTCATTAACAGCCAAACCAGCTAAGAAAGCTCCGAAAATCTTGTCCACGCCAACGATCTGCGATCCTACAAAAGTCACAAATACAGCAAGAATCACAAATAAAAATTGATTTCCTTCCTCATCCCCCGAGCGGCGAAAAAATTCTTTACCCAACCAATCAAAACCTACTAGAACGACAATTGAGTAGACAATTAAAGAACTAATTAATCCAACCACTAAGTTATAGTTAAATTGCTCGGCTTTATGAACGGCTAAGCTAATCGCCAAGACTAGTAAAGCACCAAAATCAGTAACAATAGTGGCTCCGACAGTAACAGCTACAGCTTCATTATTGACAACACCCAAACGACCAATCATGGGATATGCAACCAAAGTGTGGGAAGCCAATAAAGAGCCAATCAAAATAGCCGCATTCCAATCAAAGTTAAAAATTCGCCCTATAGCAGTTCCTACTAGTAAAGGAACTATAAATGTAAAAAATCCGAATCCCAACGAACGATTTTTTACCCGATGAAATTGTTGTATATCTACTTGTAACCCCGCCACAAACATCAGGTAAACTAACCCAATATATGAGAGTAAATTTATGACGGCAGAATCTTGACGCAAAATATTGCAGCCATGAGGTCCGAGGACTAACCCAGCAAGAAGCAATCCTACTAATCCAGGCAATCGCAGCCGCTCAAACAGGATTGGTACAACTAAAATGACTACCAACAGAATAGCAATGGGAACAATAGGTTCCTTGCTAAGAACTTGGAAAGCGGGTTCCAAAGCAAGAACTTGTAATGTGAGTTCCATAGGTAGGACGCAGAAATGGCAATAGAGGAGCTTCGAGCGAAGTGTCTCTTATTTATTAAAACTTAACAATTTGCAAATTTACCCTGAAAAGAAATAAAAATTTTCCTTACACTACCCAAACGATTATCTAAAAACTAACTACCTATGGGTGGATTTGGCTTAAGATAAATCGCAGGCGATCGTAATCCTCTTTAAGCAGTACACTGAGAGTACGTCCTGCTTTTACAAGCCATTGTCTGTCGGCTTTGCGTAGCTGATATACATCTCTAATAGCCGCTGCAGTTAGAGAATCTACTGGAGCACCACTGATAGAAAGCAATGTCTGTAAAAAATCAAGTTCTTCGGTGAATTTAATTATCTTTTCCGGTTCGCAGCGATAAACTGCTTGATGGATTTGAGGTGGACGAGGTGGTAGATATTGGTAAATTCTACCGCTAACAAACGTATCATTTCCCGGTTGTTCAAACCCCACAATTGCAGCCCGAAACTCGGTTTTAAGCATAGCAAAAATTTGAGGTTGCTCCGAGCGCAAGTCTTCTAGTGACAGACCCAACGCTACTGCTCGATGCACCGAATCTATGGGCATAGTTGTCACATGATAGACAACGCCATAAATTTGATTCCCGGATTCTTCATCCAAAGAACGAACCCAGCTACCAAAAGGAGGCATTGAGGGAAAACTTAAATCATCAGGTTCCAAACACTGAGCTAAAAACTCGCAAGTTGACGTTTCTATCACCTCAGCAATATGGTTGGGATGACGATTGCTTCTATCAAACTGTGGTAGGGGAAGGCGCATAAGACAAGGATGAAGGGTAAAGGATAAAGGATAAAAGACGGAGGATAGGAAGTTTTATACTTTATCCTTCATACTTCATCCTTCATAGTTTTACTTTTTCTTTCGTGCTGTTGTTTCTACAAGTTCCAACTCTGAAAGACGAAATGTAATTAACTTATCCCAATTACCACCTTCAAATAGGACAGCTACTTTTCCATCACTCACCCGTTGCACGAGACCTTCATAGCGATAGTAAGTATCTGCGGGATTCTTGACACGAACAGTTGCTCCAGGCAGAAGAATCATCGTTTTTACCCTTGCTTGCTCCTACCTCTAGCTTATACTAAATTGCTAATGGCTAATGGCTAATTGCTAATTGTTCTTTTATTAGCCCGTCTTCCATCAGCACCAAGCCAGCCATTAGCCACTACCCATTAGCCAAAATTAATACTTCTGTCGCTGGCGGAAATTGGCAACCGACTCAACAAGTCCCAAAGCAATAAAGTTTTTCAGCATGGCAGAACGTCCGTAACTCATCCAAGGGAGAGGAATTCCCGCCACTGGTGCTAAACCAACAGTCATGCCAATGTTGACAACCATTTGGAACACGATCATGGATAACACACCTATGGCCAAGAGCGAACCAAAATTATCTTTAGAAGTTTGAGCAACGTGTAGCAGGCGTTGACAAACCAAACAAAAGACAAAGAGAATGACCAAGCAGCCAATAAAACCAAATTCCTCACCTACAGCTGAGAAGATAAAGTCTGTGTGCTGTTCCGGAACGAAATTTAACTGAGTCATGGGACCTTTAAAAAGACCCCATCCCCACCATTCACCAGCACCAATAGCAATACGGGACTGGATGAGGTGATATCCTGCTCCCAAAGGATCGTGTTCGGGGTTGACAAATACGGTTAATCGGTCTTTTTGATATTCTTTTAATACGTGATTCCACGCAAAAACACCCAACTCCCCTCCCAAAAGATTGAGAGACAAAGCACCTATACCGCCAAGCCCGTATCGCCGCCAAGGAAGAGTTAAAAAACCAAGCAATCCCATGGCAAACGACCATAGCAAGCCCAAGGGTGTCAAAGTGAAATCACCAAATAACGCTATGGAGAAAGGCCAGTGTATGCCAAATAGAATACCTGCAAAAATAGGGGAAACTAGCAGTATCAACCAACCGGGGTTAGCGTTTGCCCAATACAACATCCCCAAGACGATCGCACCAAATACAAGAGATGTTGCTAAATCTGGTTGCAAAAACACCAAAGCCCAAGGCACTGCGGTAATTCCTAAAGCTCTAATAACATTATCTAAATTAGAAGCAGTGCGTTTGTGTAACATCACTGCTAAGGTAATGATTAAACCTATTTTGGCGAATTCTGAAGGTTGTACGTTAAAGCCCGCAACGCTAATCCACCGCTGTGCGCCTTTAGCACTGTGACCAACCAGCATAACTGCAATCAAGCTAGCGTTTGTTATGGCGTATGTTATCCAGTGCAACTGAATTAGGTTCTCATAACGGCATCTAGAAATGAAAAGGGCTAGGATGAGACCGATACCGCCCATCAGCCAATGCCACCACCAGTCCGTGAGACCCTGGTTCAACTCTGTACTGCGGATCATGACACCGCCAAATACGGTCAGGGCTACTGGTAATACAAATAACAACAAATCTACTTGTTGCCACGGTTTAAACCAATACTTCCAGCGAACTCTAGGAAGCGAACGTTTTAACAACATTGTGGAATTTTTAAATATTTTGAATTAATTATTCGCTATTTATGTTGCTTCAACCAGACAAATTTTGACAATTTTTAGGTCAAAGCAGCAACTGATACTTTACCCGCAATAGCAAGAGCGATCGCACTTAAAGCTTTAGCACTTGCTGAGCCTGGATCGGAAACAACAATGGGAATACCACTATCACCACCAATTCTGGTGGAAATTTCTATAGGTACGCATCCTAGTAACGGTACCCCCAATTCAGCCGCAGTTTTAGAACCACCCCCAGAACCAAAAATGTCATACTGTTTATCTGGCATATCTGGTGGGATAAAGTAGCTCATATTTTCTACTATTCCCAAAATTGGCACATTCATTTGCTGGAACATTCGCAAGCCCTTACGAGCGTCCAATAGTGCTACAGTTTGTGGAGTAGTGACAATAACTGCCCCTGCCATTGGAACTGCCTGTGCTAGTGTTAGCTGAGCATCACCCGTTCCGGGAGGCATATCTACAATCAAATAGTCTAACTCTTCCCACTCAACTTGGTAGAGAAATTGGCGAATGACGCCATTCAGCATCGGTCCGCGCCAAATAACGGGTTGATCCCGGTCAATCAAAAATCCCATAGAGACGAGTTTGACACCATGATTGAAAGCAGGTTCTAGAATTTCTCCTTTTGGTGTTGACCTTACAACCATTTCAGCATCACCAAGACCTAGCATAGTGGGATCGTTAGGACCGTAGATATCGGCATCAAGCAAACCAACTTTTGCTCCTGTCTGTGCTAACGCAACCGCTACATTAACGGCAACTGTACTTTTACCGACTCCTCCCTTACCACTAGAAACTGCAAGAATATTTTTGACACCTGGAATTCCATTGCGATCGGGTAAACTTTTTTGCTGGGGTGTTTCTGCTGTCACCTCTACAGAAACATTTGTGACACCCGGTAGCTGCTTAACCGCTTTTTGACAATCTTCAACAATAAATTCACGCAAAGGACATGCAGGAGTTGTCAGTACTAAAGTAAAGCTAACCTGACCGCCATCAATTTTGATGTTGCGAATCATATTCATTTCAACCAGACTTTTGCGGAGTTCTGGATCTTGTACCGGACGCAACACTTCTAAAACTGAGTGAGAATCGAGCACGTCATACATAGTCTTTGTTTGCCTTATTGTTGCAACAATTTTTTACAAAAAGTTCTTGTCTATTTAGAATCTTAACTTTATTGGGGAATTGTTAGTTGTTAGTTGTCGATTGTTAGTATTTTTATACTACTAACCACCAACCACTAACAATTCACTAAAAATCAAAACAACTATCCTTGATAGACTTTGTTTGTCCTGACACCTCAGCCGCTTCAACTAACGCTCTTGCAACACGATCTGCATAAGGGCGGGAAAACGACCAAATCAGAGGTGAGAGCCAACCGCGTAATGTCACCGAGTAAGATAAACAAGTTCCACAGACACTAGACTCAATTTTGTAAGTAACTCGTTCCTCCACTCCGGGAATAGCTAGCACTCGTATACTCAATAATTCTCTAGGATTCACACTCTCCACAAAAATCCTAATAGGAATGGGAGACAAACGCGTAACTGCTTGATAAATTAAACCGGGTTTTGGAACTAAGCCATAGGGGACGTTAGTACTTTTAAGTAGTGGATGCCAAGAAACATCCGCTATATCCACCACTTTTTGCCATAATTCATCTACAGAAGCAGAACTGATCTCTCGATACGTTCGCACCAGAGAAGCGCAAAACAGACGACGTTTGCGATGGACGAATTTGGATAAACAACTTAGCATCTTCCTAGTAGTCCTCCTCGCTACACGCTACAACTGGTAACTTTGACACAGTGAACATCTGCTCTGTCGTTAAACTTCGCATTTAACTTTCTCAAAATTTCCCTATAGATAGCAAGCCATCTGAAGAATGAAGTATGAACGACAAAGGCGTTTGCCAAATTGTCGAAACAATACTTAAACTTTACGCAACCACAAATAAGTTGAGAAAAATAAACAAACATACAAGCTTACACGCATTTGAGAGAAAATAACTAAACTGTAGTCATGCCAAACACTTGTATTAGAGTTTATGTTGACCAACGCCCAAATCCCAACTTTACCAGTAGAAACCACACAAACCCTGCCGGCTGACGCTAAAACCAGAGTCAGTCAGTTTATGAAACAGTTACAAGACCAAATTTCTCAAACGTTGGCAGAACTCGATGGCATGGGACAATTTCACGAGGACTCTTGGGAACGCCCAGAAGGTGGCGGCGGACGCTCTCGTGTCATGCGTGAGGGTGCAATATTTGAACAAGGCGGTGTAAATTTTTCGGAAGTTTGGGGTTCTCAATTGCCGCCCTCTATCATAGCTCAACGTCCAGAAGCGGCAGGGCATGGTTTTTATGCCACAGGTACTTCAATGGTGTTACATCCCCGCAATCCTTATGTGCCAACAGTTCATTTAAATTACCGCTACTTTGAAGCGGGACCTGTGTGGTGGTTTGGAGGCGGAGCAGATCTCACACCATACTATCCTTTTGCTGAAGATGCAGCACATTTTCACAAAACACTCAAGCAGGCTTGTGATGCAAATTCTCCAGATTATTATCCGGTGTTTAAGCGTTGGTGTGACGAATATTTCTACCTCACACACCGGAAAGAGACACGCGGTGTTGGCGGATTATTTTTTGATTACCAGGATGGACGGGGAGCTTTGTATCGGGGTCCCCATAAAGATAGTGCGGCTGCTGTTTGCAGCAACGAAATTGGGGAATTAGCACCCCGCAGTTGGGAGCAACTTTTTGCTTTTATACAAGATTGTGGGAACGCTTTCCTACCATCCTATTTGCCAATTGTGGAAAGGCGACACAAAATGGAATACGGCGATCGCGAAAGGAATTTTCAACTGTATCGCCGGGGAAGGTACGTAGAATTCAATTTGGTATATGATAGGGGCACAATTTTCGGGCTGCAAACCAACGGACGCACCGAGTCTATCCTGATGTCACTTCCACCCCTGGTGCGCTGGGAATACGGCTATCAACCCGAACCCAATTCTCCTGAAGCGGAGTTATACGAAACGTTCCTCAAACCGCAAGATTGGGCAAACTATTCTAATTCGTAATTCGTAATTCGTAATTCGTAATTAATCAAGAATTGCGAATTACCCCAATCCCCAATGCCAAATTAAGTAAGTTAAACTACTAAAGGTAAGCACCTAGCAAAAATAATGACAGAAAGATCTGTAGCTTTGTCATATAGAGCTAGGGCCAGCGATAGTCCACTTTACTTGAAATGAGAGGATGTTTGAGGAGTGCTAAGGGGAGACTCAGTGATTCATATCGATCAGCAAACTTATACAACTCAAGATGGAAATACGGTTATCGTTCTGACACCATCAGGACGACTTGATATCACTACAGCTTGGCAATTTCGCTTGAAGTTGCAAGAATGTATTTCCAAACTAAGCCGCCATGTGGTGGTTAATCTCGGTCAGGTCAATTTTATTGATAGTTCTGGGTTAACATCCTTAGTCGCCGGAATGCGTGATGCTGATAAAGTCAAAGGTAGTTTTCGGATTTGTAACGTCCATCCAGAAGCCAAACTCGTGTTTGAAGTTACTATGATGGATACTGTTTTTGAGATATTTGAAACTGAAGAGGAAGCCTTGGAAGGCGTACCTCGCAGTATCGCTAGTTAAATGCGTAGATTTTCGATTCAAATCTAAAATCCAAAATCAAAATTAAAACTGTTCTCGTTTATTGTAGCGATAAGGTCCTAAAATTGCACCCCAAGTAGCTTTTCCACTGCTCGGGTCAATCCCTTTGTCAAAACTCATAAATCGATCTTCAGTAGATTCAAAACCCAAAGAGATTTGTATAGTACTGCCACCATAAGTAAAACTGCAAAGAGTGTTTGCTGGTGGAGTGGCAGTAAACTTATAGCTATTAGGGGCTAAAGTATCCTGTTTGACATCTAATACGCAGCTTGGCAGCAATTCTAATTGGTCATAAGTGAGCCTATTGAGTAAATCGGGGTTGCGACCGGCACCTAGTAGAGCGGTGGGATTTTTAGGCATATAATATTGCGCTTTTAGGGGTGCATGAGTATTTTGTCCTTCGGTAAGACGTAAAATTCTCTGACGGTAAGGTTTATCAAGTTGGACAATATTGGCCTGTTCGGCAAAAATGGTGACGCTATCTTCTTGAAAAAGAGGCACTTTTCTATGCCACAGGCGCAAATGAACGTACCAAGCAGGATCTGCAAGAGCTTG
Source organism: Tolypothrix campylonemoides VB511288_2 (assembly GCF_045999855.1). Classification (NCBI taxonomy): domain Bacteria; kingdom Bacillati; phylum Cyanobacteriota; class Cyanophyceae; order Nostocales; family Tolypothrichaceae; genus Tolypothrix; species Tolypothrix campylonemoides. Next base: position 544,301 of record NZ_JBFPMW010000005.1, on the reverse strand, counting down.
TTCTCGATTATCAAACTCACCAAGAAGATAGCGAGCAAGGGTCAGTAGTGGTTGCGAGACAGTCATATTGTGTAGAAGCAAACAGCTATCGATCCCGAATTTTAGACCAGTTTGATACAAAGAGAAAACCCGAACTTGGCAAAGTTGCCCTAAAGCGAGAGAATAAAAATACGTCGCCCTTATAATTATGCTTTGTGAATAACGTCCGTACTGTCTCTGATACTAAGCGAACTTTCTACAACCTTCATACCCGCCCGATAAATACTATCTACCGTCGGGTTGTGGAAGAGTTAATGGTGGAAATGCATTTGCTGTCAGTCAATGTAGATTTTGGCTATGAACCAATTTATGCCCTGGGCGTCGTTACAGCCTTTGAGCGTTTTATGCAAGGCTACCAGCCAGAACGGGATAAGGAGTCGATTTTCAACGCTCTTGTGCGAGCGTTAGAAGAAGATCCGCAGCGTTACAGACAAGATGCTCAAAGATTACAATCTGTAGCGAAAAGTTTACCACCTTCGGAATTAATTGCGTGGTTAAGTCAACAAACGCATTTAGACAGGGATGCCGAGCTTCAGTCCTCGCTGCAAGAAATTTCCAAAAATCCAGCTTTTAAGTACAATCGCTTGTTTGCGATTGGAGTTTTTTCTTTACTGGAATTGTCAGACCCAGAACTTGTAAAAGACCAAAAGCAACTTACCGAAGCACTGAAAAAAATTGCTGATGGATTGCATCTATCTGATGACAAACTCAGTAAAGATTTGGAAATTTACCGTTCTAACTTAGACAAAGTGACTCAAGCACTAGCAGTGATGTCTGATTTGCTCTCAGCCGACCGCAAACGAAGAGAACAAAGAAGTCAGCAGTCTAGTACTAGTTAGTCATGAGTCGTGAGTCGTTAGCAGTTAGTGGTTCTTAGCTACTAACGACTTGCAAATTTTTAAACTCCTAACAAATGGTAGATTAAACTACTGAGAATAGAGAGCGTAAGAGCTCCTAAAATAGCGCTTCCCGCACCGTAACGCAGGCGGAAACCCGGTACTAACCGAGCTGCAATCCCAAAACTGACAACAGAGATAATAAATGTGAAGAAGCTCGATAACAAATTAAAAGTCAGAAAGTTGGGAACGGCAAATACAAGGCGTAGAAGTGGTCTGACAACTGCTGTTACAATTCCCAGAACGGCTGCGGAAATAAAAGCTTTTTCTGGTGAGTCAATTTCAACTCCAAATGGCAGCTTGCTAACAACAAATAAGCCAATGGCTGTTACCAGCCAAACAAGTAATAATGCCCCGATATTCATTACCACAACCTCTTAGCAAATGTAACTGGCAATGCTCCCTTTGGAAGTTACCCAAAAGGCGATAAGTGACGCTTAACGGCTATACAGCCGGATCGCATCACAAGGATTTCGATCTATTGCTTAACAAAGCCTGACATGAAATCAACAATTTGTAAGTTAGCAGAAATCTTTCTTTGACTGATATTTAATTTAGATCTCTTTAACTTTCACGCTCGTTCCCAGGTGAAGCCTGGAAACGAGAATAGGGCGGGCTATTCCCACCCTACAAATCCCGTATTCTGCATGCATTCCTACCTATTTCGAGCAGGATTCGGTTTTCCACCCGCAGGTACTTGAGGTAAGGAAGAAGAATTTCCAGATGGATTCACAGGAGTAATACTCCCTCCGGAAGGAATTTGGTTTGGTGCAGGTGGAGGATTAAACAGATCTGGGGTAACAGTATTTGGTAAACTTCCTCCCGGTACATTGGGATTATTTGGAAAAGAGGGAGAAGTCGGTACATTGGGATCTGTTGATTGACCTGAAGTACTGGGAATAATTCCCAAAGAAACGCGATCGCCTCCCACAGATCGCAATAGATCTAACATTTCGATAACATCGTTATAGGTTGCAGATCTAGAGGCATTGAGAACAAAAACCCCTTGTGGGTTCTTTTTGATATAGTCCTCTAAAGCGGACTTCAGTTGTTCGCGATCGATAGGCTGTTTTTCTACGTAAGTTTGACCAACAGCATCAATAGTCACAGGTAATATGTCCCGTCCTGCTTGCGATACGACACCAGCAGCAGATGTACCCGTTTTAGCTTTGGGTAAATCGATGTTAATAGCCTGCTGTCGAGTAAATTGCAAAGCAGCCAAAATAAAGAACGTCAAAATACAAAAGATGACATCAATGAGGGGAAGAATTTGAATTTGAGCTTCTTCAACAGGGTTATGTAAGTTAATTTTCATTTTATAAATCTCATGGTTATTAGGGCTTTTTATCAGCTATCGTTTGGTCTTGGAAGATCCGACTCTAATGGTGGTTCGGGAGTTTCAGTCAGACGACCTCTACCTTTTTTTCTGGGGGAGTTCAACCTATCTTGAGAATCTCGGATCGTACCCTGAGGGAGTGCCAAAGGGTCAGGTGCCATTTCTGCGTAGTTGGGAGGTGACTGACGGTACAGCAACTCCAACTCATTACCTGCTTTATGAAAAACCTTGATTTGGTTAACAACAAGACCTTGGAAAAGACGATAAAACACTAAACTTGCTATAGCAACAATCAAACCAAATGCCGTGCTAATGAGAGCTTGACCAATACCTGCAGGGACATTTGCTGTAGCTTCAGTACCTAAATCCCCAATTCGTAAATCTCCAAGAGAGCGGATCAAGCCCAAAACTGTTCCTAACAATCCTAATAATGGAGCTAGGGCAATGACAGCTTCCAACATTTTCTCTCCTCGTCGCATCCCAGCCAATTCATCTTCAGCTGTTGCTTCTAAAGCCAATCGAAAAGTTTCTGGATCGTTTTTCATTAAGCGTAAGGGAGCATAGAGAAATCTTCCCACGGGCTGGTCGATTCTCTGTTTGGCAATTTCACGCGCCTCTCTCCAATCAGTTTGGGCTGCATACAATACGCGCTCCACAATTTGCTTTTCTTGGTTTAATATCCGCAACCAGAACCACAAGCGCTCGAAAATGACACTTAAAGATAGAATCGATAGGGCAAGCAGTGGCCACATTGCCGGACCGCCCTTTTGAAACAGATCTAAGATATCCACAGTTTTCGCTTCCTCCATCCAAGGATAATGTATCTATGCCCAAAGCACTTTTATTTTAGAGATTAATGTACAACTTCAATAACTTGTTGTTAACATCAACGCTCGACACTGACATGTGGTGTAGCATATTCCAGACTAATTAGGACGGTTATTCCCACAGGAAGTTTAGGGCATATCTTGCCAGAATTAAAGGTAACTGGAGGATAAAAAAATGAATTTTTCCATTCAATCAGTTTATAGCTGGTATCGCAATACACTACGCAACCCAAAATACCGTTGGTGGATCGTTTTAGGAACTCTACTTTACGTCGTTAGCCCATTTGATATTGCTCCGGACTTTATTCCGGTTTTGGGGGAACTAGATGATGTAGTCATCTTAACTCTGCTGGTTTCCGAGGTATCCCAAATACTGATCGAAGGCTTTAAAGTCCGTCAAACCAAAGATGGGGTTCAAGCAGCAACTACGGCAGAAAATCCTACTTCTACTACAGAAACAATCGATGTCGATGCTGTTTCTGTTAAATAGTGCCTCTGACAGGGTAAAAATTCCGCAAACCTTCCTTTGACTTATGCTTGGAATAGCATCGCTCGAAGGAGGGATATTTTTTTGTTATTGGACGATGAGGCATTGTCTCCCATAGGATTATGCAAGAGTATAATTATGGAAATGCGATCGCCTATGAACAAGCGCCAAATTATCGGACTGTTGCCTGCTGGCGGACAAGCAAAGCGAATTTCTCCTTTACCACTGAGTAAAGAATTATATCCTATTGGCTTTCAAGACTTCGGGAATCAACAGGATTGCCGACCGAAAGTAGTTTCTCAATATCTGTTGGAAAAAATGCAACTGGCAGGTATTGAGAAAGCATATTTTATACTACGCCCTGGTAAGTGGGATATTCCGGCTTATTTTGGTGATGGCACTATGCTTTCCATGAACTTAGGTTACCTGATAATGGGTTTACCATATGGAGTTCCTTTCACTTTGGATCAAGCATATCCCTTTGTTCAAGATGCCATCATTGCTTTAGGCTTTCCTGATATTTTGTTTCAACCCGAAGATGCTTTTACACGGATACTCTCGCGTTTGGAAATGAGTGGTGCGGATGTCGTCTTAGGATTATTCCCCACACATCAACCTCATAAAGCGGGAATGGTTGATTTTGATAATATGGGTAGAGTACATCTCATTGTCGAAAAACCCAGGCGATCGCAACTGCGTTATATGTGGGGTATTGCAGTTTGGACGCCAGCTTTCACACTATTTTTACACGAGTACCTCATACCTCTTAAAGCAAAAAGTAACCTTTTGTCACAGCTACCAGAAATACCTATTGGCGATATTATTCAATCTGCTATTGAAAAAGGTTTTCACGTGGAAGCAGAAGCTTTTACCGATGGAACTTATTTAGATATAGGAACACCAGACGATTTAGTCAAAGCCGTGCATAAATTTAGTAGTTTTACAAATGGGTAAACCAAATAGGATGATACCAGAAATAATGGATAAAGGCTTGGCATAGTACGGGTAGGAACACCAGATGATTTAGTCAAAGCCGTGCTATATTTAGTAGTCTTACAAATGGATACGCTGAGTAGAGGCGGCTCTTAAAAAACCGCCCGCGCTACATTGTTATGACAAAAGAAGTTGCTGCAATTGGTCTAGGGAGTTCATTGTTTTAATTGCCTGTTGAATGCGCTTTAACTTTTCCAAATCAGTAATTTGAGAGATTTGTGGCATCAATTGCAAGCCCTCATTACCAAATTTGATTTCCAATCCTAGTTCAATTCCAGAGATGATTCCTCTACGTTCCCCACGTGCTTCCCCACGTGCTTCCCCACGTGCTTCCCCCTCTTGTAGTATTTGCTGATACCAGGGTGATTCTCTTAAAACCGCCATATCCCACCTCATGATTTGTTGTACTACCGCACTATCTAGTACGAGGCTAGCAAAAAATGCTAATACCGTTTCTAACTGATTTAATTCCTCGTTGTCTCGCAATTGTCGCAAAGCTTGTTGAATTGTTGATTCTTCAGATCCGCCTTTCAGAATTGGCACAAATGGCAGCAATGCAGGTAGTGGTTGCTCGAACACTATACTTACATCTACTTCCCACAGATTAATAACACGATAGTCTTGGCGAGCTTGTAATCCTGCAAAGCTCGACTCATAACGATTGGCAATTGCAGTATCGTCTTCTGTGTTTTTAAGAATATTAATCAGTACGGGATACGTCAGTAAATTATATTTTTCTTCTGCAAGGGCGGTATAAGCCCGCATCCGTTTAGGCATATTGGACTTGTAGCGCAGTTGTATCTCATTCAGTATGAGAAATTCTCCATATTCTGGGCTTTCAGCACGAATTAACACATCGCTTTCGCGGCTAATCCATTGAAATTCTGAGTTGAGAACTTCTTTTGTAACGATGTTAGGGAGTTGAGTCACCCATTTGACCCAATTATTTGGTGTCAGACTGATTAACTTTTTAGTGCTGATATCAGCAGATTTCGGCATGGATAGAACAGTTTTGTTGTTTCAATAACTGAATTGGATATTTTATCAGTAAATGTGCTGAAAAATGCCTCCCATTCATTGTTGTCGTAGTTTGAAACTCAACAAATTTTTGTTCAGTAACCATTTAGATAGGTGTGTTGATGTCCAAAATTCAACGCTTTATTGAAACGGTTAATCAATCCTTGAACGATGCGCGGATCTGTAGTTTGGAGTCCCACTTCGCGCTCACTGCTATATGTACCTGATGTGAGCGATGCGAAAGACTCAAGAGGAAGAGGAAAGGGAAAAAAGGCTACAGTCGTTCAGACTAGATTAGTCCGCCTGTGCAGACTTCATTTCTGTAGCCGCGATTTCCAAATTGCTAGGCTAAAAGGGGGTGAGAAACAGTTTCCCAACCCCCCGAGCACAAGAATTAAGCTGCCAAATCTTGACCGAATTCAGTCAAGAAGCGGAACGCCTTCACAATATAGCTGGCACATTCTCTAGGAGATGTGTTGTAAAACGATCGCCACGCACTGGCTTTGTCCTCATCATAGCGATCGCGTCTGTCGTGATGATTGTCCAACCACGCCAACCGGACTGCGTGACCGATTAACACATCCAACACGATGTATTCTTCAATTTGCAAGCTGGGGTTGCTAGATGCGATCGCAGCCAATTCCATCAATGTTTCAATACATACCTGCCTGTACTCAGGAGCTTCTATTTTATTCAACAGATGCTCGATTTGGAGAGCAAAGTTCTTTTCTCCTGGTGTCATTTCTGACAGAATTTCTTCACTATCTAAACGATTGCGTCGCTCCAATTTATCGCCAATCACCAATCCCTTACAATGTTCCATCACCAACCAAACCTGCTTAAAAAAGTCTTTAGGCACGCGCCCGGTTGTTCCTTCGGCTTGACGAAAACGCCGCCAACCACCTAATGGTATATCTTCTACTTCATCAATTAAAGTTGGTAGCACTACCCAATCAATATCACTTTCTTTTTGTTTGACGTGTAATGATTCTTGTTGACGTAACAAATTGCTCATACTGGAGTATTCATACAACACCTGACGCACTCTTGCCACCACCTCAAAAGGCGAAAGCTGCATCAAATGTTCGTAAGCTTCATCCTGAGTGACATCTAACTCCCGTGCCAATTCACTAGTAATCAGTAATATAATATACCCGATCCTGAGTGTGAGTAGCCCTTGGAAAAGTTCTGGTTCTGCTTTAATCAAAGCACTCAAATAAATGAGAATTTCTTGAGTGAGAACGCGATCGCGAATATCCTCTCGACAAAAGTCATTAATTTTCTCAACAATTTCACTATGAGACAATGGAGTCGTAATGAGTGAATCTTCGCTGTAAGCCTTACCAACAGCAATTTGCTTGCCACGGACTAAAATACTCGTTACCACATCCGACAAACCGATATCATTCATTTGTCGCAATCCAGCGGCGCGACGGACAACTGCCCAAAGCCCTGCATCTCCTGCTTTTGTATACACTTCATCTAACAAATCGCCCACAGTGACCGGACGCCCCGGTCCGCCAAAACCAGTATCAAACTCTAAACCTTGCAAACGAGTCAAAGTCTGTAACAACTCTATCTGTTCGTAAAGATTTTCTGACGCTCGCAAGGCAACAAGCAACAACCCAAGATCGGTTTCGCACTCCACCTGAAACTCTCGAATGTGTCCCAACTGCCAATTTTTCTGTGGATTGTACACTAAATAAGAACAGCGAGGTGTAGCATTTTGTACTGATGATTGAGAAAACTCGAAATCTTGGAGAACATCAATCCTTTGAGTGGCTGCAGTAAGCATCAACTGATTGAGCCGCCCTAATTTTACCCGTACACCATTACAAATACCGTCCTTTAGTTCTTGTATCAAGGACAGTAATGCCTCACTCCCTGTTTCTAACATGGTGTGAGTCAGCATTAAAGTAAAAGTGGGACGGCCTAACTCAGCACAGTATTTCTGAATATACGCCAGTTCACTTCTTATCTGATCCACCAAAAAATGACGATCCAGAGTTAAGTAGAACACTTGTGAGTCTGAAAACGAGGGTAAAAAGACAACTGTTTCACCGCGAATGCGAAAAATTTTAGATGTTGTCAAACTTCTCAGCCGTCGTACTGGACGTCCCGTTAAACCTAATTTATCGTTTCGCCCAATTTGGGTATACATTGCTGAAAGGTCAATTGCTTGCCTGATTTGAATTGGTTCTACTTGCTTGGGTGTTTGCGTTTCGATACCATAAACCGCCAGTTTTGCTTGTAAATCTTCATCTTCTGCAATTAAGGCAATTTGAACTAAAGGTTTCTGGTTTTTTCCAATGTACAAATACCTGCCCAAAGGATCGATATCACCAACAGCTATCAATCCTTCACTTAACATTTGACCGAGAAAATACAAACTTTGCGCCCACACAAGGGGAATATTTTCATTGGGTAAACGCAATTGACTGTGAGGTGCTTGTTTTTCTGCTTCTATTGACTCTTCAGGTACGTAATACAATTCTGGTAACAGACGCAAGCCATCTCGCTCAACTAATAAAGACTCCAAAAGCCCTTGATAGTATTTAGCTTGCTCTTGTTCGCCACGAAACAACCCGTCTAAAAAGAGATAGGTAAAAAATAAAGGCCATTCGCACTCAATCTTTTCAAACTGTTTGAGTTCAAAAGGTTCGTAGTGCAAGCGATTTGTATCTTCTAAAACTGTTTGGTGACCATCCCTCAAGAATCGCTTGCAACCATATTTTCCTTTCAGTTTCTTAATAATGTCGTTATGAGTCCGTTCTCGCAACGGCGCGTCTTCCACTGCAAAGGCTGGGAAACTAATTATGCTGAGCAATGCCGCATCAATTTCTTTTGAAGCCGATTCTCTAGGTAATAAAGATTCTAGAGTAATTCTAGCGCGGGCGATTTCATCCGGCAAAGCATGAATGACTGATGCTTGACAACCATGAACACCAAATAAATCTAAACCGTTGATAGCTTCCAAGGCGGCTTTTGCCATCCCTATCGAACTGGCATTTAATTCGGCATTACCGTGATTGATCTTGTTACCTCGCTCCCAAATACCGTAGTCTGGAGTACGATAAGCGCGTCCAATGTAGTACACCAAATTTTGAACGAAATTCACTTCATCAAAAGTGTAAATAATTTGCAATCCAGAAGCAGTCATCTGCGCCAGCATCAACAAAAAGATTGACGTTGCATCCAGTTGCAAGTGTCCCCATTCATCATCACCAACAACGATATCACCTGTTGCCGTGTTGTATTTAGCGTGTAAAGCATCTAAGGGGGCTTGAGTGTGTTTAAATTGCTCGACTTTGGCACTTTGCCGCATCATAGCAAACAACAGTCCCCGCATCAATTTAACAACACTGTGTTCTAACTCATACGTCCGTCCCTTGCTTTCATCAACCTTTCGGTATGCTAGCGCCAAACCCCAAACTGCCAGAATGCTGTAAACGTTATCGCGTACCCAGGCATCAGTATAGTCGCCGTGGGCAGTTATTGCTGTACTCGCTGGTAGTAAACCAGTCATCGGGTTCTGACGGGCAAGGATAATTGTCTTGATTTGATGATAATAATAATCAAGGCGAGTTTGCAGTTGAGCAGCTGTTTTCATACATGTCTTATCCAGGTTTTCGGAATAGCACCATTAGGCTGTGAAGTCAATTATGACACCAAACCAAATCCAGTTCTGAACCAGAGTTTTGGCTTGGGCGATGGTTAGCTGGAGGTAAGGCTTTCGTTTTTGATTCATTGGTTTTCTACGATAGAGAAAATATACTCTAAATTAAAGATTTTTTCAAATCTTTATCAGCAAGCAGCCTACTTTATCTTTATCTTTATACTGGCTCTGTTACCTATATATCAGGACAAAAATATAAGCAAATTCTCCCTTTCGTAAAAATCAAACAAAGAAGTTGTAATCCCATAAAACCCATCCCTCGATTAACTATAGATAAAGGAGAAGTCAATTATGTCTTTACGTTATAATCAAAACCAATCACCACTCGTAAAAGTTGTCTATACCCAAGTAAAAGTTAACGGCAGGCTCGAACTCATTCCACTAGAGTTATATGCCGATGGTTCTTTAAAACGTTCTGGAGATCGCTGACTGTTGACTGGTTAAAAAAAGATTTTTTAACTTTTGGCTATTGAAGACAATTTTATATTCCTCCTCGCTCATTCCCCCTATTCTAAAAAGCTTGGTAGGGGGTTTTTCTAATTGAATTTAGGAGGGGAACCTTTTCTTACACACTAAGGATATTACTCCCTTTCCGCTCTAAAATTTCACTGATTGTGCAGGGGTAGCAATGTTGGTGGGTATGCCTAACGCTGATAGATAATCTTCTGGCGGGAAGGAAGCAGCAATCTACTCTTCCAAGTTGAAAAAAGGGATAGGAATAATACCAATTTATACCTGACTTTGAAACAAAACTGATTTCCCGTTTCCGTCTATCCCTACCGTATATATATTAAGTCTTTTAAAGTTTTTTCTGGTGATTTCAATCTCCCTAGGGGTGTTTTCAAACGACTCGTTGAGCGTCCTAATTTTTTAGTTCCCCCTAAATCCACGCCACTTGCTACTAGTGGGGAAACCCGGATACCGATTTTCTAAGGAAAGACGCCCTCCTACAGCACTAGCGCCCCAAGCTCGTGGCTTCCTTAAAAAGGGAAACTTTACGAATATTTTAGCCTCCCCTAATAAGAGGGATTGGGAGAGCTAACACTTTGAAACACTGATGGGAGAGATAATCATTCAATGAAATGGTATGAGGATAAAAATAATGTTTATAGTGGACTCATTGAGACTCAAGAAAAAATTTGAATCTGATAACTTCCGGAAAAGATAGGGCATTACTTGAAGGTGTTAACACTCACTAAAGCTAGTTGAAAAGAGCGTTTATAAATAATATGGTGTAAGATTGACATAAATTAGCATTCGAGATTTACAACTCAACTAGCAGACTATTATAATTAACTTCATTTGGGAGTGAGGAATTTTAGCAAACCGTTCATCCTAAGATGAACAGCCACAGTATTGAAGGCTTCACATCAAAAAAACCTTCTAACTTGTTGGCGAAAACTCTAGGATCTTGGACAAATTGGTGATATGCGAACAGTAAACAAAGATCTTTGGGGTTGATAACACTACTCACCTATGACGTAGATACAAATCTCACCAAAATCAGATGGCTGTTACTAGATCTCGCGATTAAATGCTTGTAGCAGCTTCTGTTTTTGTTAGCGATGCGCTACGAGATTAGCTTGCCAAATTGTAGTCAGCAATACAAATGACCTCTAAAAATTTGATTCGTCGAGCTGACGCGTAGCAAGATTTTTCTGATTTCCTCAATGAAAAGTCATGGAGTTCCGTATGATTACACAATCTTTATTTTTGTGCTCAAACAAAGGCTACTTATTGCTTAGTAGAGATTTTAACATTAAAAAGCAGTCAAAGAAATTCAGTGATGGGGTTGACACAGATATTCACAGTAGTAGAATCTACTCAGATCCACAGACATCAGGGCAGTAAGAAATTTGGTTGTCTGGATATCAAAGTTTCCTATACTGAAGCTTCAGCATCTACCGGATCACACGGTTCCGGGTTAGTATTATGACTTAGCGATTCCATTTTATTTTAGGAATCGATGTTGATTTTTTGAGGGTTATGGACCAGAGCCCACAAGACGACGGCAGTACCAACCTCCTCTGAGCTGGCGAGTTTGTCTCCCAGCGCGGGGGAGACCATAGGAGGTTTTATGATGCTCACTGAGGATATTCGCAATTTAGCCATTGACATTGCAGACCTCAACCAACTTAAGTTGGATTTGAATGGTTTGCAACCTGTTGACGCCGGGGACTACATTGCACAATTGCCCAAGAAGAAAAGGGCGATCGCATTTCGCTTGCTGAATAAATGTCAGGCGATCGATGTATTTGAATACTTACCTCCAGACGTGCAGGAGGATTTGATTAATTCCCTACACGATATTCAAGTTGCCCAGATTGTTGAAGCAATGAGTCCCGACGAACGGGCAGAATTATTTGACGAACTGCCAGCCGGAGTTGTGAAACGGCTATTACAAACACTTAGTCCAGAAGAACGTCAAGCCACAGCAACCATTCTCGGCTATTCTGAAGGCACTGCAGGACGCGTCATGACAACAGAATACGTGCGCTTGCGGGAAGGACTGACAGTCGGGGAAGCGCTCAGCAAAATCCGTCTTCAAGACAAAGACAAAGAGACTATCTACTACGCCTATGTGACTGACGATAATCGCAAGCTCGTAAGTGTTGTTTCCTTGCGCCAGTTAATATTTACTTTCCCTGATGTCTTAATACGAGAAATAGCTAGCTCTCGCGTTGTTAGAGTCACAACAGAAACGTCTCAGGGAGAAGTAGGTCGTATTATGAAGCGGTATGACCTGATTGCCATTCCCGTTGTGGATCGAGAAGACAGACTTGTAGGAATCGTTACTATTGATGATGTCATAGACATTTTGGAAGAAGAAGCCACAGAAAACATTCAAAAACTGGCTGGCGTAAGTGGTGGCGATGAAGATGCATTGTCCCCTCCCCACGTAACTATACGCAAGCGATTACCTTGGCTGTTAGCAAATATTGTTTTGTACATTGGTGCAGCCAGCGCTATCTCACCTTTTCAGGGAGTCATTTCACAGGTGCCGGTTTTGGCAATCATCATGCCGATTTTAGCTAATAGCAGTGGCAACGTAGCCTTCCAAGTTGTGTCAGTGACAGTCAGAGGTATTGGCGTAGGAGAGGTCACACCAAAAGATACAATACCGCTTCTACGTAAAGAAGTATTGGCAGGTGTGGGTACAGCCATAGCATTAGGTATAGCCCTTGGCATACTTTCCCTCATTTGGTCGCCTCCTCAAGATCGCTGGGTCTCGGTAATAGCAGGAATGGTAATGATAGCGAATGTCATTTTAGCAGCCACCTTAGGAACGCTATTACCAATGGGTTTAAAGCGGATCAATCTCGATCCAGCCCTCATTAGCGGTCCCCTCATGACAACAACTTTAGATGCTCTTGGGTTTTTCACATTCCTATCGATGATCTCATTTGCTTTACACGTCTTCAGGGGGTAGAAAATTCGGCACAAGGTGCAGGGGGAAAACACTTGTTCCCCTTGTCTACCTTGTCCCCTTAACGACTATTCCCTAATTTCGGCAGAACTTGCGCTCGTTATCATGCTCTGGGTCTTGCCAAGAATAGGCAAAATGGCTAACTCCTCTTAATTGCGGAGTCGTTTGACGAAGTGCTTGCATTTGCGCTTCTAAGGATGGACGGTTGCTTACAGATTCTCCCCACTTACCGGCTAGAGCTGGAATAACTGTGGTGTTTGGTGATGCTACATTTAAAACTCGTTGTACTTGAGACACAATACAATCAGCATTAGAACAATTTGCATAAGACATGGGATGCCATTCCAGAGAACTTGGGAATTTATCCCAAGGTTGTAAGCGAGAGTCATACCCCCGACCCACCATTTGGTTCCCGTCGGGAAAGAAAACGGCACCAGCTGGAATTCCCGCCTGTTGTACCGGATAGGCAGCTAGATTGACAAAATCTAGAATGCCTTGCATGGCATGGGCAACGGATAGCTGCCATAACTCCACCTGCAGTTGTGGTTGTCTTTGGTCTGGAGGAATAATCGACTTTTGTTCTGTTGCGGAAGTGCGACCCTGCCACAAAGGTTCTCCTTCTTGAGGATAGAGTTGATCGACTTCAGCAATATCACCTGCTGTTACATATCCCTTACTTAAAAAACGCCGAATTAAATCTAGCCCTTTGTAATTCAGTGCGCGTTGAAACAAGGCTTGTTGAGTCGCATCACTGTACAACCATAAATCTGTGACTTTGGTTGCGATCGAGTCACTTCCTGCCTGTCTTGGGTAGCGTACATAGTCAAAGAGCACTCCATCGGGACGACGTCGCAACACCTCTTGCAGCATTTGGTAGTAGTCGCGTTTTGCTTGTAAGTTATAAGGGTCAATAAAAACTTGAGAATTATTATCTACAACGTATAAGCTCGTTTGCCCCTTACCATTACGAGCGATTGCTCCTTCCCGATCTGGACGCTGGGCGTAAGTATAGCCAAAATTAGTTGTAAACATCCAAGCATAAACCTTCAGACCTCGTTCTCGCCCTTTTTGAATAGCTTCCGCAAGCAGGTCTGTTTTTTCTGTCCCTGGTGTGCGAACAACGGAAGGCCAAATTGTTGGGTTAGCCCCTGTTGGTAGCAAGACTTGTCCGTCATAAAAAACTTCCAAATAAACTTGGTTGTAACCCTTGTTAACAATCCGATCCATAACTTGATCGATGCTTCCTTGGCGAGCATCACAAGGGTATAAACGCAACCAGATTGCTTGAATTTGTGGCCAATTGCGGTTTCGGCATTCCTGTAAATCTCTTGCCTGTGTTTGTACCAATTGCTGGTAGCGCTTTTGAGCAACTTGTTTGCCTTTGAGTGCTGACAAACGCAAGTTTTCTTTTTCTTGCGCTGCCTCTGGCGAAAGCTGGCAATACTCGGTTCGTTGCGCTTTTGCAGATTGATTGTCTATCCAAGGCATCAGCAACCCGGTAGTGAAAAGAGCAGCTGCTAACAGGTGTTGCCAAAAAAATATTGGTTTTACAACACTCAAAGAACGTTTAGACATACGTAGAACTATAAGTACAAAACAATCATCAACCTCAACTTGTATTCATTCAAATGAGATGTATATTGAATGCCATAGTATAAGGTTTAGAAGTCCATGTGCCATAGACTTCTAAAGCTTGATTTCTGTTGCCAAATTTTACAATTTAGTTTGCGTGGATTTTTAAGTTAAATATAATACTTCAATTTAAGTTTTCAACTCGCTGGCTTACCGGAAAGTTCAATTGGTATTCAGCAATATCACTTAATGATATGTTATACAATAAACTTTTATAAAAATTATTTTTTCGGATCTCCGACTTCTCTAGAAATACAGATGGTGATTCAGAGGTCCAATCCCTCCCCTTCTCAAAAGGCTCCACCTGGTAATACCTTCTTTAGAGGCTCCGCCTCCTGGCGAGGCAGAGCCTTGCGGACTGCATTCCCACCTAGAGGCTGAGAACGAGAAAGTACCGAATGACAGGTCTCATCCCCCATTAACCAGTTGTATCCTTTTAAAAGTCGGGGATTTGACCGAGCACTGAGAAAAACAGAATTATGTAATAAATCGCACTTATGCGCCACGCCGGAGTGCTGACTCAACCTGCTGAAACTCTTGTTCCAAACGGTCTTTAAGTTTTTTTGGTACGGGACGGTTGGGGTAGGAACTGTAGTGTCCGGCTAGGGAGTTAAGAGCTGTTCTCATGGTAGTAAAGGAATTCAGACCAGCGACAGAAGGATCGCGCTGATAGCGGGCGGCAAAATCATTTATCTTTTTACGTGCTTCTGTTTGAACTGCTGTTTTGTTTGGTGCGTCTTCTGTTACGTCTAAGGCAGTTCTTAAGGTGCTAACTACAGTTAAGGTGTCTTGAGAGTAATTCCCTGTTAAAGCACCCACTTCGTTAGTAGAACAGCCCACTAAACCAACAACGACTACCAAAACTAGGGCAAGTAGACGTGACCAATAGCGCTTCATAAAACCTCGTGGGAAGTGTGGAAACCTTGTGCTTTAGGTTGAGGAGGAAACACGACGCAAGTCCATGCCAGTTGCTACAAAGGGAGAAACCCCCTCGGAGTTCGCCTGTCGCCTACAAAAGAAAACCTTTCTGCAGCGCTGGACTCACCGCAACGCACTGACTCCTCTAAGGACAGTCGTCTTGAAATCCATTACCGCCTTGGGGTGACTCAATATCGTGTAGTTTTGCGATCTACTTTCGTTCGGGCAATTACGAACTGATATCTTTCACCCCTTTAGGTTCGTCAGCCCCCTAAGACGGGAAACCCCTCTGGGTTCGCCAGTTGCTTGCGAAAGGAAACCTTTCTATTGCACTGGTCTCACCGCCTGTGGGGCTAGACTCACCTGTACGCATAATGGGTTGCTCCTAAGAGCCTTCCCTTGCGGGAGTAATGTTAGCCTTGCCAAAGTTATTGGTCGGTACCCTTACGGGTTCGGCAATATCCTGCGACGGGAAACCCGTCTTCAGATTTGCCTCACTATTTAGATAGCACTGCCTTACCCCTTGTAAAGCTGTTTAACCATCTAATTCTAGAGCTATGGACTGGCAATGCATCCACAGGTAGGACTTTAACTCTTGCCAATAACGTAGTTCAGTTAAGAACTTAGGCGGGTCAGCTAACTAAAGCTTGGGGCACGAAGCCCCGTTACTTTAGTACGGGGTGCTGACATGCAACAAGTGAAACAATACCTAAATCAACGTCCATCCTATCCTGGAATGGTATCTTGGGGATCAACTTATTGGTTGGTGATTGGTGCTTGGTGCTTGGTGCTTGGTAAAACAACTAACAACTAACAAACTGATAAAGCGTATCCCTCTGCTGGTACGGACGATTTATAGATGCGATCGCATTTTGTAAAGTTTCGACTTCCATATTCGTACCACCCTGAGCACCCGCCATTGAGGTAATGTGTTCCTCCATCAACGTGCCACCGATATCGTTACAACCCCACTTTAAAGCTTCTGTTGCACCACTTAAGCCCAGTTTTACCCAACTTGGTTGATGGTTGGGTATCCAATTTCCCAAGAAAATTCTTGCCACTGCAGTGAGTAACAGCGCGTCAGCCAAGACAGGTTGTTCTCGTCCCACACGGCGGCGTAAGGATTTCGGGGCTTCTTTACCAACAAAAGGTAACAGTATAAATTCGGTAATGAAAGCTGGGTATTCCCGATTGAGCGCAGTTTTTTGGAGATGTCGTAATTTTTCCAAATGTCTTATTTGTTGCTCTGGTGTCTCAATATGACCTGATAACATCGTACTGGTGGTGTGCAAACCCAGTTTGTGAGCTGTAGTCATAATTTCCAGCCAAGTCCCCGTGTCTATTTTCTCCGGACAAAGAATACGTCTGACTTCGTCATCTAAAACTTCAGCTGCCGTTCCCGGCATAGAGTCCACCCCAGATTCATGCAAAGCTAGAATAACATCAGCGTACTCTAGCCCATCTTCTCTTGCTATAAATTGCACTTCTTGAGGAGAGAAAGCGTGTAGGTGTATCTTGGGAAATTTTTCCTTGATAGTTTCTACAAGCTGACGGTAGTAAAGCAAAGATTTACCATTTACCTTTGCTTGTAGGTTCAATCCTCCCTGCATGCAAATTTCGGTTGCACCTCGCCGTACAGCATCCGTTGTCTTTTCCAAAATCTGTGCCCAATCTAGCCAGTAAGACCCCTGTTCTGTTGCATCTCGGCGAAAAGCACAGAAGCTACAATGCTGCTCGCAAATATTGGTAAAGTTAATATTGCGGTTAATAACGTAAGTTACAATGTCTCCTGTTTGCTGTTGACGCAATTTGTCAGATGTAGCGCGAATGGCAGCAATTGCAGTCGGATCGGTTTGTTTTAACAAAACCAGTCCTTCTTCAGAAGACAAATCATACCCCCCAAGGGTACGGTCAAGGATAGCATCAACAGTTACAGTAACCACAGGTTAGTAGAAGCAGACGGTTAACATTTTTGCTTTTTAAGCATGACATATTTTTACCCATTTGGGACGAGGGAGAAAGGGAGACAAGGGGGACAAGGGAGACAAGGGAGACAACTGACAAAAGATTGTGCCGATTAATTGTTAGTATAAAGCATGACTAATTACTAACAAAAATTCCTGGAAAATAGAATTTTTGAAGAAATTATAAGACAATAACCTTTAACCTTTCATTAAATTATTTCAAGCCAAAGTCAGCCGAACTACAAAAACTTTGTTGCCCATACAAGTATTTCTCAATGAGTATCATCCAACCTAATTCACTTTTGTTAGTACCAACAGGTCCTTTAAGGATTTCTGAATTGCCACCCAAAAGCTCGTCCATAGGAGATGAAGCCGTTCTATTTTCCCTGGTTATCCCAACTTATAATGAAGCGGCAAATATCAAAAAAATGATTGGGGTCTTGAGTGGGTTGCTAGATGACTCCATACCCGGTAACTACGAACTAATTGTAGTTGATGATAACAGTCCAGATTGTACCTGGGACATTGCACAGTCTTTAATGCGGGAATATCCCCAACTCCGAGTGATGCGGCGTCAACACGAAAAAGGTCTTTCTAGTGCGGTCGTTCGTGGATGGCAGGTGGCTCGAGGTAATATTTTAGGAGTCATTGATGGCGATTTGCAACATCCACCTCACGTCCTCTTAGAACTGTTAAATACTATTGAACGAGGAGCTGATTTAGCAGTTGCTAGCCGTCACGTAGATGGTGGGGGGGTAAGTAGCTGGAGTTTTATCAGGCGTTTCTTATCCCGTGGCGCTCAAATCTTGGGACTCATTATTTTGCCCGGAGTCCTGGGTAGAGTGTCAGATCCCATGAGCGGTTATTTTATGGTACGCCGAAATTGTCTTGTCGGTAAAACTTTGAATCCTGTTGGTTATAAAATCCTTTTGGAAGTTATCGGGCGGGGTCGTATAAACCAAATTGGTGAAGTAGGATATGTATTTTGCGAACGGAAACAGGGTGAAAGTAAAGTGACATGGAAACATTATTTTGATTACTTGTATCATTTAATTCGCTTGCGCCTGTCTACAGGAAAGTTGGGACGCTTGAGTCAACGTTTGGGTTTTCCTATCGGTCGCTTTGTTCGCTTTGGGTTAGTAGGGTTAAGTGGCGTTTTTGTAGATATGACCGTGCTTTACTTGTTAAGTGATTCTACGACTTTAGATTTGCCCCTCGCTCTCAGCAAAATTATTGCAGGGGAAATCGCAATTTTCAATAACTTTTTATGGAACGATCTTTGGACTTTTAGTGATGTTTCAAGTCTACAAAATCAATGGCATCAGCGCATTTTACGGTTTTTAAAATTCAATATTATTTGCCTAGCTGGCTTAACATTAAATGTGTTTGTCTTACAGCTAGTGTTTACCTTTATGATTCCCAATCGCTACGTTGCTAACTTAATTGCAATTGCAGTTGCTACCATTTGGAACTTTTGGGTTAATTTAAAATTGAGTTGGCGGGTGACACAGGTGAAGTAGTTCTTGAGGAATTGGGGATTGTTACAGGAACAAAGTACTGGGAGTTGTGAGTTATAAGTTATGAGCGATCGCAAATGATGTATGTATTTAAGATTCAAAACTCAAAACCCAAAACTCAAAATTCTACCACTGTTGTTGGTTTGGCTGGTCATTGGTTTTGGCTTGCGCCTGATGAACTTAACAGCTAAGCCTCCGTGGACTGATGAATTTTCGACTCTAGTGTTTAGCTTGGGTAATAGTTTTTTACCTGTCCCTTTAGATAAACCGATTCCTATCGATATTTTGTTGCGCCCACTGCAACCCCAAATTGGCGTAGGGGTCAAAGACGTACTAACACACTTATTAAGAGAAAGCAATCATCCACCGCTTTACTTTATCCTGACTCACTACTGGACAAAATTATTTCCTACCCAAGATGGTTTGGTTTCTTTGTGGGGAGCGCGATCGCTTGCTGCTTTTTTAGGTGCATTGTCTGTCCCTGCAATTTATGCTTTATCCAGGCTTACTTTTCGTTCCCGTTTGGTCAGCCATATCGCTGCTGCAATTATGGCTACTTCTCCCTATGCCATTTTTCTAGCACAGGAAGCCCGTCATTATACATTGGCAATTTTATGGGTTATTGCTTCTCTCGCCTGCTTGGTTATTGCTACACGACACATTAAGGAACGCACTCAGCTACCCTTATGGATTGTCTTTTGTTGGACGGGAATTAATGCTTTAGGTATCGCGTCTCATTACTTTTTTACACTCACTCTTTGCGCCGAAGCTTGTGTTTTACTTTTTCTCGCTTGGCTGCAGTGGGAACACCGAGACAACAGAGGTGGGGAGAACAAGGAAGATGATTCTACTTTATCTACCCCCTCTTCCGTGTCTCCCTTGTCTACTCCATCCCCCCATCCTCTTAACACCTGGTTCCGAATAGGTGCGGTTGCGGCTGGTACACTTATTTCAGGGTTAGTTTGGGTACCTGTATTTTTACAGAACAGCTATGGTAATAAGTTAACAGAGTGGATTCAAAGCCCGCAACATGGGATGGCTTGGATAAATCCCATATTTCAATCTCTAGCTGCATGGATTACGATGATTTGCTTGTTACCTGTAGAAGCAGCAAATCTCGTCGTAATAATTATCTCCGGGCTGATCATGCTGATTTTCTTTGTTTGGGTTGTCCCAATTTTGCTTGATGGTGTGAAGGTTCAACTCAAACAACCAAAAACCCGTGTGATGGCGCAGGTATTTGCAGTATTCACTGTTAGTGCGATCGCATTATTTTTCACAATTACTTATTTTTTTGGTATTGATTTAACGCGAGGCGCTCGTTATAACTTTGTCTACTTTCCCGCAGTCATAATTTTACTTGGAGCCAGTCTTGCAGTGTGTTGGAGTAACAAAGAAAAAGTAAGATGGGGAGTGAGCGGGAAACAAGCAGTAGCGATCGTTGTTGTGATGGGAATGGTAAGTGCTATAACTGTAACTTGCAATCTCGGTTATCAAAAATACTATCGCCCGGATTTATTTGTACAAATTATCCAACAAACTTCTCGCGTACCCATTTTAATTGCGACTACTCAAAAAACTCACGTACACATTGGTGAAATGATGGGAGTCGCAAGGGAGTTTAAGATTCAAAGTTTAAAATTCATAACTCCACAGTTTTTGCTAGCACATCAAAATGAAGATGCAAACACTTCTACCAATGCTCTACAAAATACGTTAAAGGTACTATCGCGCCCCTTAGATTTATGGGTAGTGAATTTTTACGCACCTCTACCAGAAGAAGTTACAAATTGTACCATTGATAGTCGCTCTTTACCAGCAGTTAATGGTTATGAATACAAACTGTACCACTGTTAGCCATTAGCCATTAGCCCTATCTCAGGAGCACAGACGCTATGTGCAAGGCACACGCTTCGCGATGCCTTTGGGCTATGCCCGTAAGGGCTATACGCCAGTCCCCAGGGTATGGGAAACCCCTCCCTTGTTCGCCCTATCTCAGGAGCACAGACGCTATGTGCAAGGCACACGCTTCGCGATGCGAAGCTATGCCCGTAAGGGCTATACGGGTTCGCCAGTCCCGGTGGTCGCGGGAAACCCGCCTGCAGCACTAGACTTACCGCCTACTTTCTCTGGACTCACCATTAGCCATTAGCCATTAGCCATTAGCTATTAGCCATTAGCTATTAGCCATCTTTTGGAATTCCCACAGGAGATAATCCAGCTATAACGCGTAAATTTTGGCTGCGGAGTAATTCGATAAAATCTAGCCCGTTACGTCCTTCAATCTTGGCTACAGCCTCAATAGCAGATAACAAATGCTCGGCGGCTTCCACTTCCGAGTAACCCCGTCGCGCTGCTATGCGAATAGCTGCTTCATCAGCACCAATCTCTGATTCTTGAGAACGATTCATACGCCATATGCGAAATAGCGCTATCCCGGTTAATCCACAAGCTACAACTATACCAACTGCATCTGCTTGGGCTGATTCTACAAATCCTCCTAAAAGACCGGCTACAGCTATACCTTGATAGATATCGGGCTTAAACCATTTGACGCCTATTAACCAACTGACAGTTCGCAACAGTAACAAGTCCCGTTGTGGTTTTGTCATGCGACGCCACAAATCGAAGTTAATATAGACTGGTCTGTCTTGATTCCAAGGCAGTGGTAAGGAAGCGTCTATCACCTTTTGCTGTTCTGGTTTGCTGACGATTTTTGTCAGCATACGTCCAGAAGCAGGCATAATATCTATCAAACGACGTATTTCAACATTTGGTTCCATCTTTAGCTATCAGCTACTAGCTTTCACCTCTAATAAAACTTTTGATATAAGGTAAGATTACCTTATTTATTTACATAATAGACAAGTACAAGACAAAACACTGTCGATAGTCATTTTTACTTAACAACTGATGGCTTATACCCAGACGCGCCATAACGCGCCTCTACAACTATTAACTAATAGTAAATAATTATGGACGCTTTTACTCCTATTCCCCCCAATTGGACAACTCAAGCAACTCATGCTTATGAATTTTGCTGTCCCCAATGTCGCTCAAGTAGTTTAGAAGCCGTACAAGTTTGGATAAATCGTCGTTCGCCTGTGTTAACCGAACAAAACCGACGCAAATGGCAAGAGTTTTACCAATGCCATTGCGGTTCTGTTTGGTGGGCTTGGAGTAGCGATCGCCCCCCAAGCGATTTATTGTCTTCAGAAAATGGTAATGGTTAATGGCTACCAACCACTAACAAATCACAAATAAAAAAGGGCGCAATGCCTTGCGCCCCCACTAACTTTTCCCTAACTCACTAAGAGTCAGTTTTTTGTGAGAGACAAGTGTTAGAAAGTAAAGGTAGTACGCAGTGTACCTACATAAATGGTGTCGTTGTCGTTGTTGTGTTCTGGGTTGAAGATAACCAATACACCAGGAGTAATGGCAATGTTGTTAGACAGTTGGAGTCTGTACAACGCCTCTAAGTGGTAGGATGTGTCATCATCTTCACGACGAACGCCGTTTGCTTGAACAAAGTCGTTGTCACCTGCTTTTGGTGGTTGACCGAAGATAATGCCGAGTAAGTTACCTTCTCTACCAAAGTCTTTGAAGGCTAATGTTGCAGCCCAGTAATTAAAGTCTGCATCATCTCCTTCACGAGGACCGCTCTTAGCTTCTGCTTCGCTATAGCCATACCAACCACCGATGGTTATATTCTTGCTCAATCTGAAAGCAGCTTCTACACCGTAGTGGTTAGCGGTGAGTGCAGCACCATTAAAGGGGTTGTTTGCATATTGGCTACCTGTAGAAGAGAACAGGTTGATACCATTCTCGCTGTTTTGATAGGTACGGGCGTAGGTCAAACCAATACTTAGTGCTTGGTTGGGTTGGAAGGATAGCTGACCAATGGCTGCGTATGAACCATTGAAAATACCTCTACCTAAGCCTGGATTACTTGCTCCCGATCCCGTACCTGTGACTATATTACTTGCTGACCCTGCTAGATAGCCTGCTGATAAGGTGATGGGTCCTCTTGGATTGAGTGTAATGGTTGCACCTGCGCCACCTTGACCTTGACGGTAGATGGGGCTAAAACGACCGTAACGACCGATCGCGCCTCTTCCATCACTTGCGAGGTCGGGGTTTAAGTTATTGATGTTGTCGTAAAACTCACCACTGCTAGCATCAATCTTGATACGCACTGCTTCACCCAGATTGAAGCTGTAGTTGAGTTTATCTATTTCAATATCATTGTTATTATTGTCGTCAAACGACAGACGGGTCATGTTAGTACCCGTAACGTTCGTACCGTATGGGGTAGTATTTCGTGCTTGCAAGCGAGTGACTAACAGGTCTTTTCCAGTGAAACTGGTGTTTAATCTGAGACGAACGCGATCCGAAAAAATGGGGTTTGTCTCTAAGTCATCATTGGCATTGTTACCTGGATTTCCATCATTATCTGGGTCTGTAACACCAGAAGGAACTGCTCTCTCATTTCCAAAGACTTCAGATATGTTGAAGATGACTTCCCCAACCAACTTGGTTGTGGTAGAGAATTGATTGGCCTCTAATTCAGCAGTGCGGGCTTCTAGAGCATCTACACGACCGCGCAAAGTAGCCAATTCAGCTGAGAATTCCTCTTGCAAGCGCTGTAAGGTAGCCAGGTCTTCTTTCCGAACCAAGTCAGCAGTGGCTGTTGCAATTAGTTCGTTCACTCTGTCCAAACAAGCGTTCAAACCTGCAGCAAACTCATAACGGGTCATAGCACGGTTACCGCGATAAGTTCCGTTAGGGTAACCTGCTATACAACCGTACCGCTCAACCAAGGATTGTAATGCTTGGAATGCCCAATCAGTGGGTTGTACGTCAGAAAATTGAGAAACGGATGTTACCTGACCGAGGCTGTTATTTTGTTCTTCTAATTGAGCAACGGAGGTCATGTTTTCAGTCACTTCTCCAGCTAAAGCACTATTAGCTGTGAAGAATGTTGCCGCAAGAACAACCGGGCTTAACTTCAACAATTTCCCAGATACTTTTCTCATAGTTTTGTCTCACTCACACCTACTAACTCAACCGTGATATAATTCCCAAAAATAAAAAAATTGGGATTTACTAACGATATCTAGTAAGGATTATACCAGATGTTCTTATTGATTAAAAGTTGCTAGAACATCTCTTATGTATAGTTATTTCTTATCTTGAAAACACAATACTACGCGGCGCTTGTGGCGTAACAGAGAGCCTTCTTCTTCAAACTGCTGAAGAAGCCGCGTGACTGTTACTCTTGTTGTATTTAAGACTTCTGCCATCTCTTGATGGGTAACATTGAGTTCTATTAATTTACCTTGTTCTACATCACGACCAAACTTTTCACTTAACCAAACAAGAAATTGCCACAAGCGTAAAGAAATGGGTTTGCGATGTACTATACTTAGAAGTTCTTCTGCTTGTTGAATGTGAGATAGCAAAGCGTTTATATCTTGATTCCATAAATGAGGTGGAACAATACTTGCTTCTACGCTAGTTAAACACTCTATTTGATACGGCTTTACTCTAGATAAGGGATGACCAACAAGTTCCCCACTTCCCCAGTAACCTAAAGTGATAAATGTACCATCTTCACTCCAGGTTAATGTCCGAACAGCCCCTCGCTCAATTCTCCACAGAACGTCATTACGTGCTGGAATAATTTCACGACGGGTAAACAATCGTTGTGGTAACTGACTGTTGGAGGTGGGGCTAGGCGGTTGGGTAGTGTTTGGCGTGCGACTTGTGGAATAGATCATAGTCGTGGGGTGTTTATTAGTAGAGTGGGATAGTTTAACTGAGCCAAGAGCCACAGGACATACTCTGAAATTTGCAAGGAGATGCTAACTCGGGAATCTTTTAAATCAAACTTCTGATACAAAATATTCTCTTTTGCCTTAACTTCAGTCAAAAGGTGGATTTTGGCAGATAAGAAACTTTGATATCTTAAAATCATCTTGATTATTTGAGATATTTTTATCTGGAGAAATTTTTATCGAGAAAAGAGTTAAGCGGTAAGAAGCCGCCTCTAAAAATATTTTTCTTGTTTGAAAAAAAATGGAACTAGCAGTAGATAAAGATAGTCTACTGCCGATCGCACAATTAAACAACTTGTGACCTTGAAATAGCTACGACAGCCGGTCGCGGAGGAGCGTCAGGAGTTTTGCTGGGCCAATTCGAGCCAATGGGAACCTGGCGAGATTGTATAAATTCTTCACCTGTGGTTGTTGTTAAAAGAAACTTTCTCGTCTCTGATTGCTGGTTTTTCCGCACTCCATTTGCCTCCCCTGGGTGCTGTATGGAAAGAAACATTGTTGCCCTGTCCTGAGAAAAACAAGGTCCCGTTGTTTCGCACTCCATGGGTCCGATCGCAAATAGGAAAGCCCGACCTGCATTTTCTCCTGATGTAGGAATATGCCACAAAGCATTGTTCCCAAACAAACCAGAAATGCTAGCTGGTTTTCCATTCTTACTACGGGATTCTACTGAATTATTCATCTTACCAGTAGACATATCTGTCACCATCCAGACACTGCCATCGTCATCGAGTAATAAATTGTCTGGATTAGCAAAACCCATACCACCTGCTGATGGTTCGCCACCTGTAGCAAGCATGACCCAACGGAAGTTCATGGCTGCGGGCTCGCGACCCTCTTCTTGCAAGCGCATAACCCAGCCGTATTCATAGGGAGTTTCACCTTTGGGACCTTTGAATACACTGGTATCGGGACCACCTTCACCATCAGGCGAGCCAGAAGTAAAACTAATGTAAAGGTCACCATTGGGGTCTATTTCCGTATCTTCAGGACGCGCCGTACAAGTTGCACCTGCTGCATTAGCTGCGTAGTGAGCGTCAATTAATATCGCACCTTGTTTTTCCTGTGGAGTTCCTAGATAAAGGTCTCCCAGTTGTTTGAACCGTTTTTTGTACTGAGCAATTTGCTCGTCTTGATTTGCTTCAAAATCTCCCCCTTGAACGCGGGGCGGGAGTTTCTGCAAGCCTCGCACGTCTTTTGGTGTTTCCTTTGCAGGACCTTTTGGTAAGCGAATGAGGTTTCCTGCAATGGTACTTGGAAGATCGGGCTCGATAGGTGTATCAGCTTTAAGAGGAATCCAGCGACCCGTACCATCAGCATTAAATTTGGCTGCGTAAAGCATTCCCTGTTTCAGCAACCGGGAATTCGTTTTATCTTTGGGATCGCTGACTTTGTCGCGGCTGACAAATTTGTAAATATGTCCTCCCCTGCGATCGCAACCGGAGTAAAATGCCAGTTGTTTTCCAGCTTCTACCCGTACACCCACAGCTTCGTGGTGATAGCGTCCCAACCAAGTGTGTTTTGTCCCGTAGTCATTGGGGTTAGCGGGATCGACTTCCACAATCCAACCATATTTATTGCCAGATAGACCGAAAACATTTCCCTGTCCGAAAAGTTCCTCATCACCTAGACCAAAAGGGCGCTTTTCTGGGTCAAAGGATGTACCATCAGCATACACGGGTTCTGGAACTTGAGCTTGAAAATTTTCTTCAGCACTCAGGACTGTACCCCAAGGCGTTGTTCCACCAGCACAGTTGGCGAAAGAACCGATAATGCGATCGCCCAACTTATCTATATATCCCAATCCCTGTTTTTTAACAAATACTGCGACTGCAGGTCCGGTTGCTTTTAAATATCGCCCATCTTCTAACCCAGACACCCCGCTGATGCGTCTATCTGCTTTAGAGTTTGTGCGTTCCCACTTACCATCTGCTGTTTTGCGAATTGAGATAATACCCAATCCTTGATCGAGAAGAGCTTCTTTACAGATTTCTTTTATTTGAGCTTTGATAGAATTGTTTTCTGGTAATCCAAAGGCATTCACCTCGTTTTTTCCAGATTTATTTGCTTTCAGCGCTGTTTTTACCTCATCAAACGGTAATGATTTTCCAATCACTTGCTGATATGTTTGCATCCAAGGTATGGCGCTGATATATTCAAAATTAATTGATAAATAGCCTTCGTTTTCCCCTGTTTGCACAAACGATAAGTAATCGTTATTGTAGCCAAAACGAGAATTACCTACTTTATCACCCCACGCAGCGACGACTTGGTACTGATACCCCTCTGGCAATATCAAATCATCTTGTATTTCAAAAGCACTATACTGCTGCTTTTGCTCTTCAGGTCGGAAACCAGCTGTTTCTAGGGGAATTGGACCTTTAATTGGTTTAAACGTAAACGTTGCTTTTGTATTTTGCGGGGTAGGTTGCACTGCAACTTTTGTATCGCATCCTCCCAGGGAGCTCAGTGCGACTGTACCTGCACTTCCTCCCACCAACAGCAAGAAATCCCGACGTGTGATACTCATCTGCTTAATCAATTACACTTGTGCCATCTGTAAGATAGCAAACAACTTTTATGCTGTTTCTGCTTAATGTAAAGGTGTAAGTTTAAGAACAGGTAAGCTTTTGATAAAATGTGTACTATTTAACACATATGTAATTCTGTTATCTTTGATATTTTTTATAAGTATTTCTTATTATATTGCGTCCTATCGGTTTTTGAAACTATGTGTGGAAAGGTTAGGGGGATCTAACAACAAACCCTAAGCCCGTGAGAAATCTTCAACAGGGGGGAAGTAGGATTGCGATCGCATTGATTTTTCTAATTTGATTTTTACTCTCGCTCGAGAACGGGCACACCTATCAACAGAGGGAATTTAAAAATCAAAAGGTTTATACCAAAAAAATCGACAACAGGCGCAATAACGAACAATCTGCATTGCGAGCGGAAACGTTCTCGATCCCCAAACCCTACTCTCCGATCCCTGCGTTTCAATGTCTTTGACCTGTCACAATGTAAGCTACACGTTGACCGATATTAGTTGCGTGATCCGCCATGCGTTCCAAGCAACGGATTGCTAGGACAAGCAGTAAGATTGGCTCAATCACTCCAGGAACGTCCTTCTGATGTGCTAGGGTCTGATAGAGCCGATCGTAAGCGTTATCTACAGCATCATCCAGTTGCTTTATATACCGCCCACCTACATCATCCAAATCTGCCAATGCTACCAAACTGGTTGCCAACATAGCTTGAGCGTGGTGAGACATATCGGCAATCTCTGGTAAAGAAGGATGAGGCGGGTAAGGGAAAATTTTAATTGCGATTTCTGTCAAATCTTCAGCGTAATCTCCTATACGTTCTAAATCGCGTACAAGCTGCATAAAAGCACTTAAGCAGCGCAAATCTTGAGATGTAGGCGACAATTGGGTCATTATTGCCGCACAATCTGATTCAATTTGCCGATAAAAAGAATCAATTTGTTGGTCTAATGTCGGAAGTTCCTCAGCTACGGTTAGGTTACGAGTGAATAAAGCTTGGTGACTCAGGCGAAATGATTGTTCCACCAAAGCCCCCATACGCAATACATCTCTTTCCAATCGCCGAATCTCACGGCTTAGCTCAGGTCTTTCAGGGTTGGGACTGTGGAGGGGGACTTTCACACTTGTAGTCTCAAACATGAATATTTTATTAACTATAGTCTTGAGTTTGGGAATTTGCCATAACTTTGGGAAGTTGAACTTGCAGCCATGCACCTCCTGTTTTGGGATGGTTCATAGCTTTTATGGAACCACCATGAGCAAGAACTATTTGTCGAACGATCGCCAAACCCAAGCCACTACCAATAATTACCGATTTGGAGAGATTATCTGTCATTGTCACACGAGAACGGGAGCGATCGCCCCTATAGAATCTTTCAAAAACGTGGGGTAAATCTGCTTCAGAAAACCCCGTTCCTGAGTCAATAATGTTAATCTCCAAAAGTGACTCTTCTAAATTCTCATGCCCAGAAACTATTGTAGCCATAACTTCAATAGTTGTGTTGGGGGGGCTGTACTTAATACTGTTATCGAGCAAATTCAAAAATACCTGATAAAGTCGGGATTTATCAGCGTTAATCCAAACATTTTCCAAACCCGAGTATGCTATCTGAATTTGCTGGCGTTGTGCCAAAGGTTCCAAGGTTTCCCAAGCAGAAGCAATCAGCGATCGCACTTCCACGGAATCGCGATGAAGTTGGATGGTTGGGTTAGCTTCTAGCTGGGAGAGTTCTAACCAACACTGCACCAAGGTAATTAATCTGTCAACCTCTTGTAAAAGCCGACCGAGCCATCGATCTAGAGGTGGTTTTACACGCTCCTGTAAAGTTTCTACAATCAAACGAATTGAAGTCAGAGGCGTTCTCAATTCGTGAGCGAGATCGGAAAAAGCTCGTTCCCTTGCTTGAGTGAGATCTTGCAAAGGTTGTTGGTTTTCTATAAATACACCCACTTGTCCTTTAGGTAAAGGTAAGCTTGTCCCTCGCAACATCAAAGACCTAATTTCTGACATTGCAGCTGCATCCTCACACGAGGGGTGAAACTCCCACTGTTTTACTTGCGGCTGTTGGCAATTCCGTGTTTGCTCAATCAACTGGTCAAGTTCGTAAGACCTAACTAACTCTAACAGCAAGCGTACTTGACCCGGTTGCCATCTTTGTAGGTACAGCATTTTCTGTGCTTGGTCGTTACACCAAAGCAGCTGATTTTCCTCATCTACCTGTAAATACCCCACTGGTGCAAACTCAAGCAAATCTTGTTGTGTTTGCAGTACCTGATGCAATTGTTGCTTTTGTTGCTTGACCAGTTTAATTTTGTGCCGCAAGTTAGGAAAAAGCAGCACCACTTTATATGAGGGTACGGTTAGAGGTTGTAATATTTGGGCTAGGTAGTGGTTCAGTTGAAATTGTTGCCATAACCAAAACCCAATACCAACCGCTAAACCTAATAAAAATCCCAATATGAGCATTGCTGGCTGCTAGCTGTTAGTTGTCTTATGTTAACTAACACACTAACTGATACTTTTAATCCAAACAACTTCCGACACCAGAGACATCATCCAAAAGTCTAAATAGAATATTGTGCAAGGACAAGCCTTGAATGAAGGTTTTAGCCAACAATCAGCCGTGGTGTCAATTTTGTTTCAGAAGTGAAGTTGACAAACTTTCTATCCAAATCTATATCCGAAACCTCTCACCGTCACAATATAATCCGGACGGCTTGGGTCGATCTCTAACTTTTCGCGCAACCAACGAATGTGGACGTCTACAGTTTTACTATCCCCCACAAAATCAGGTCCCCAAACTTGATCCAGAAGCTGTTCCCTTGACCAGACACGGCGAGCATAGCTCATAAACAGTTCTAACAAGCGGAATTCTTTGGGAGACAAACTCACTTCCTGACCGCGTACAAGTACCCGACATTCTTGGGGATATAAAGTTACATCTTTATATTGTAAGACAGGGAGTTGGGGCAAAGTACTCAAACGTTGACGGCGTAACAAAGCCCGACACCGAGCAACTAACTCCCGCATACTAAAAGGTTTGGTGAGGTAATCATCTGCACCGACTTCCAACCCAAGAACGCGGTCTGTTTCGCTACCTTTTGCGCTTAACATCAAAATAGGTACTGGATTTCCCTGATAGCGAAGTAAGCGACAAATATCCAATCCGTTGATCTGAGGTAACATCAAATCCAAAATAACCAGATCGAAAGCTGTTTCGCCCGAATTCGGCTCGCAATTTTTTAAGTATTCTACAGCCAACCGCCCATCAGAGGCAGTCAGCACCCCATAACCTTCTTCTTCCAACGCAAGAACAAGCATTTCCCGGATGAGTTCCTCATCTTCAACCACTAAAATCCGGCTTCTTTGTCCGATTTCTGCTGTATGAGGATACTTAGTCGATTCGCTGGTAAACATTGATATCACAGAGTTAAATGGTTGCGCTGTATCAATCTAAATTATGCAGTTTCAGTGAAATTACGCTCCATGAGTGGCGTTTTACTTTGCAATTTGTAATATATGTAACTTATTTAATTATAAACCAATGTAACACCAACACCAAAACTATTTCTTAACTCTTGTGCTTCTATTTAGCTAGTAAAAAAGCAGCAAGTAACAGTATCGAAGCAAAGCCTTTATTTAAAAAACTTTGTAAACTTTACGATTGCTTCAAACAGTTAATAAATGGATATGTTCTAATAAGTTGTTACTTGATTTTAACACCTATAGGGCTCCTATTTGATTTTTGAACTACATATAGGAGAGCCGCCCTCATGCGCGGGTTTCCTTGCGGTTAGGGGGAGTGGCGTTCGGCATTGCCCACCACTTAAAACTTTTCATAAATCATTCATGATTCCTATAAAACATCATGAATTCATCTCTGAAGTTAAAAACAACTTCCTCATAAATCGGTCAGGGATCTCCAGTCATCGGTCACTGTTAAAAGCTTGACAGCGATAGAGCGCTTTGAGTATATTTAATTAGTACATAGTTACTATAGCTGCTGAGAATTCCGGATCTCAGACAGTATTCTGTCATTTCAGTATTTCTACTGCACTTGCAAAGCATACTCCAAGGCTACCCTGAACTCAGTATTGGGTAAGTTTTAGTATGCCTTGCTACTTAAGCAACCAATGATGAATCAGGAGATGAAATATGACAATAGTCGCATTAAAAGATAGCAAACAACAACTCATGCAAACATTTCAGCAAATCCTTGCAGACAGGAAAAAGTTAGAGCTAAAAATAGCTACCAAACAAGAAGAAGCCGAAAAAGTAAAAAATACACAAATTCTAGAAGCTGTTTCTACGTATACAGTTGATAATATTGTTAAAGGACTGGCAGATTTACAATTAGAGTTTGGAAGCATTGTCAATTCCTTATCTGAAAAGCTAGCAAAAGAGACTTCTAAACTAGATGAATTAAATCAAGCTATAGAGATTGAAACTAAACGCCTGCAAGAAATTCAAAAGATTAGAGTTGTAGCAGATACTCTCGATATTCTTACAAAAGAACACCAAGAAAAATTAAAAATTTTAGAACAAGATATTGCCAGTAAAAGAGAATTATTAGAAAAAGAAGTAGCTAGCGGACGTAAAGATTGGCAAAAAGAACAAGCAGAGTATGAAGAAGCTCTCAAAGCATATAATGAATTACTTACTAAAGAACGAACCTTAGAAGAGGAAGAATATCAGTATAAATTAGAAAACTCTCGAAAAATTAATGCCAACTCCTATGAAGCCAAAAAACGTACTTTAGAACGAGAAATTCAAGAAACAACACAAGAGAAAGACAAAAATTGGGCAGAACGAGAGAAAATTATTACTAAAAATAAACCTTTGTTTGATGAGTATCAAAAGAAAATTGCTGCTTTCCCCAATGAATTAGAAGAAGCTATTAAAAAAGCCAGAGAAGAAGCAATTAAAGAAACCAACCAAAAAGCAAAAGTTGAAGCCGATCTTTTGGAAAAAGAATGGGAATCTACCAAACAAAGTTACGAAGTAAAAATCCAATCTTTGGAAGAAGCAATTAAGAAGCAATTGGAGCAAATTGACACTATTTCCACTCAACTACAGACAGCTTTGAAACAAGCTCAAGACTTAGCAATGCGAGCTTTTGGAAATAGTTAATAATTGGTAGTTAGTGGTTGATAGTTAGTATCTTTTCAAGAACTTGTTAAATGCTCGATTAAGAATCTTTAGATCGAAAGATACTTGAAGCGATCGCTCACGTCGATCTTAACGACTAATAATGCGACTTAGTAGCTTTAAAGATTATTAGCTTTCAACCACAAATTATCAATAAATAAAAACTAAAAATCACCTGATAAAAGAGATACATCATGCCAACAAAAAAACCAACTGATAAGAATACAAAAGCTGAAATTCTTCAAGCTTATGAAGAATTAGCTAAAGAAAAAGTAGAACTTAAATCACAAATCGAAAAATTGCAAAAATCGGCAATTTCTTCTAATAATTCTGCAATCAAAGATGAGCCAAAAGTAGAAAATAAACCAACAATTATGAATCAAGCATCCAACGTTCAGCAAAAAATGAATTCTACAATTGAAAATTTAGTAAAAATTCAGTTGGGTTTTGGTAGTGCAGCAAGTGAATTGTCAGAACAACTGACGACGAGAGCATCTAAGCTAGAAGAAATCAGTCAATCCTTAAAAACTGAGAGTAAAGAGTTAAAAGAATTACACGCTTTGGAAGTATCAGAAGATACTTTGGATAATCTGATTGCAACCTATGAAGAGAATTACAAAGCTTATCAAGAAGAGTACAATCAGCAATACGAAGCGTTATCCCAATCTATACAAGAGCAAAGAAAAGCTTGGGAAAAAGAACAAGAAGAACACAAACGCTCGCTCAAAGAAAGAAACGACAATTTAAGTAAAAATCGTCAAAGAGATAATTCGGAGTACAAGTACGATTTAGAGCTTCAACGGAAATTAGAAACGGAAGAATACGAACAACAGCAAAAAGGGTTGTACAAAGAATTGGAGGAATCCCGACAAGAAATAGAAAAACAATGGACTGAAAGAGAAAAGACCATTTCAGAGCAAGAAAAACAGTTTGAAGAATCTAAAGCGAAAGTAGAAGCCTTTCCTAAAGAAAAAGAAGCAGCGATTAAAAAAGCCACAGAAGAAGGCAAAGGTATTGCCCACTATCAAGCTAAGATTAAAGCAGATATGTTTGCCAAAGAAGTAGAAGGTCAAAAGCGCTTTTACGAACAGAGATTGCAATCTTTGGAACAAACTATTGGCAATCAGGAATCTCGCATTCAAAATCTTTCCAAGCAACTTGAATCTGCGTTGAAACAAGTTCAAGATTTGGCGGTTAAAGCTATTGAGGGAACTGCAAACGTCAATTCTTATCAAGCCATGAAAGAAATTGCTTTAGAACAAGCAAAAAGTCAAGTAAAAAATAAATAATTGAAAATAAATAATTGGTATAGTTGTTAGTGGATAGGAGTTAGAACTATTCACTAACAACTAACAAATAATTCTTTACTTACTAGCACCAGATTCAGTTTTCTTTGGTTTTGTTGGTCTTGGAGCTTTTTTGATTTGTTTGGCTTGCGAACCCTGTTTTGGTATAGTCATAATTTTAACTGTTGTACTACTGATATATCTATCTACATTTTGCTGACAATTGATTCCGGATGGGACTGACAGTTTTATTTAAGCATTAATGCTTAATGAGATGTCGCGAACTCCAAACAAATACCCCTATGATGAGAGAATAATTATGAAGAGACTGTTATAACCCTATTAGAACAATCTTTATGAGTCAGACACAACCAGTAGAATTACCTCTCTGGGCACGAGACCGAGAAGAAGTGATTGCGATGGATGCTTCGGTTGAATGGCGAGAGGGAAGACCAGATTATTCCCATACCAATCAGTTCCGCGAACAAGAGCGCCAGTGCAACCATGCCGAAGGTTCTTTGAATGCGATCGCTCACAATCTTGTAAGAACTTTTGAGATGGAAGCCACCCACAAAATCAATCCACAACAATGGCTTTCTGTTGTTACTGAGAAGTTTCGCATGAGTACCAATGGAGGTAAACAATACACAGCACAAGATGTAATAGATGTCGGGACTTACAACCTCTTTTTAGGGGACACGGAACATTATCGTTCAACTGAGGAAACCTTTGATTCCTCCTATAACCTCTTCCATACAGCTTTTCCAGAAGGATTTCATTGGGAATTAATCGCAGTGTTATCCCCGCCGCCCAATGTTGTCTTTAAGTGGAGACATTGGGGGCAATTTAAGGGGAACTTTAAAGACTTTGCTCCTACAGGTGAAACGATAGAAATAGTTGGATTAAGTGTTGCAAGTGTTACCGAAGATCTGAAAATCGAATCAGTAGAACACTTTTTTGATAACAGTGCTTTTCTCAACAAATTAACCGCTTCTAAATGCCCCTTTCACTCTTAAAGAAGCGGATGAAGTGTAGCCCTAAAAAGGGAAACTCTTAAAGTTCCATTTTTTAGAGAAACTACTGCATTCGGGAGCTAGTCCTGCATCCGGATTACCCAGACAAGGATAAACTGGCATTCGGGTTAAGCGACTTGTAGCGAGTGGCATAAATTTACTCCTTTCCCACTTGAAAATTTCACTCATCTTGTAGGTAATCTTCTGGCGGGAAGGGAGTAGGAGGCTCTCAAAAATAAAGGTTGGTAAAAAAGAAAAATAGAGACGCTTTCTTCGTGCGTCTCTATTGGAGAGGAAACCCATTAAGTGAAAATTTAATATCTCAAATAAAAATTTATATAAATGTAAGAGCTATTTAGAATTTTTTAAACGCAATTTACTAAATAATTCTTTAATGCTCTTTAGTAATTTTTGAAGATTGAAGCTTTGAAAACTGAATAGACTAGATTCGGTTCTGAATGGTCTACCATTATTGGGAATTTTCCGACGTTTCATAGTGGGTTATTTGTTTTTCCTTACATACTGAGATACACGATTGCCAATCTACATTCCGGAAAATAAAAAAATAACCGATTGCAAGTCGGTAGAAAAATCTGAAAACAACTTTAACCAGCTACACTTAAAGTGTGACGACGCACTGAGTGTGCTGTGTTGTGAACAGCAGGATAAGTGGAGAAGAACACACTCCAGATCGCAAGAGTTGATAGCAGCATATAAAGCGTTACCTGCACGGGCTTGGATAGGGTAACATCTGCGGTTTTCTGGAAGACTGAAGGACGAGAAAAAGCAGTCATTTTTGACCTCACATAATTCATTTGGGTAATTCATCAATCAGATGTAATGTTTCCCTTTGTATCTATACACCCTACGGTTGATGCTTTTAGCACATTTTCTGAAATTATGAAAAGAATATGAGATTATCAAACAGCAAAACCAATGGCCGATCCTGAAAATAGACCCAGTCTTCCTGAAGTTCACCGTAGCATTTCTATCCCAAACAGTAGTGGCTTTTGGCGCAAGATGCTAGCTTATGGAGGACCGGGGTATCTGGTTTCAGTTGGATATATGGACCCTGGAAACTGGGCAACTGACATTGCTGGGGGAGCTAAGTTTGGCTACACCCTGTTGACAGTGATTCTGCTGTCGAACCTAATGGCAATATTACTGCAATCTTTGTGTGTGCGTTTGGGCGTTGCCACAGGGCGAGATTTGGCACAAGCTTGTCGGTATTATTTCAGCCCACGGGTCAGCTTTTGTTTATGGATATTGTGTGAGATTGCCATTGCTGCTTGTGACTTAGCGGAACTACTCGGAAGTGCTATTGCCCTGCAACTCCTATTTGGGATTCCTCTAGTGTGGGGTGTAAGCATCACCGCACTGGATGTCCTTGTATTGCTATTTCTACAAGGTAAAGGCTTTCGCTATACAGAAGCTTTGGTAATTATGCTGGTAGCAACCGTAGGCATTTGTTTCACAGCAGAAATTCTTTTCTCGAGACCTGATACGGGGAGAATTTTGTTGGGATATTTGCCCAAGCGAGAAATTTTACAGAATCCAGAAATGCTTTACATCTCCATCGGCATTTTAGGGGCAACGGTGATGCCTCATAACTTATATTTACACTCCTCCATTGTGCAAACACGCGATTGGGAACCAATGCCTAAAAAGCGATGGGAAGCGATTAAGTTTGGCACTATTGATTCCACTTTTGCTCTGTCGTTAGCACTATTTATCAATTCAGCAATTTTAATTGTGTCTGCTGCAACATTTCATTTTTCAGGTAATCAAAATGTGGCAGAAATTCAAGATGCTTATAAACTACTTTCACCATTGTTAGGAGTTAGTGCTGCAAGTGCTATTTTTGGTATCGCCTTACTTGCTTCTGGACAAAGTTCAACACTGACAGCAACCCTAGCAGGGCAGATTGTGATGGAAGGATTTTTGCAATTTCGCTTTCCTTCATGGTTACGTCGCCTGGTAACCCGTTTGCTTGCTATCGTTCCAGCATTAATTACTATTATTTTATTTGGAGAAAATAGTACAAGCAGCCTCATAGTTCTCAGTCAAGTTATCCTCAGCTTACAGTTACCGTTTGCAGTCATTCCATTGGTAATGTTTACAAGTAACCGTCGCCTGATGGGTGAGTTTGTAAATCCACTCTGGCTCAAATGTGCCGCCTGCTTCGTTGCTATTATTATCGTTGGCTTAAATGCTTGGTTGCTATTACAAAGTATTTTGGGCTGGCTGGGTTTTC
Organism: Tolypothrix campylonemoides VB511288_2; assembly: GCF_045999855.1. NCBI lineage: Bacteria > Bacillati > Cyanobacteriota > Cyanophyceae > Nostocales > Tolypothrichaceae > Tolypothrix > Tolypothrix campylonemoides. Next base: position 507,490 of record NZ_JBFPMW010000005.1, on the reverse strand, counting down.
ATCTCTAATCTGTTTAAACTGTTTAGGATAGATGCAGTCGGGAAAAATTCCGTGCATTTACCTTGGTATTTCTATTACAGAGAAAGTTAAGCCATGAACTACATTCACTATGTCTCTGTCCAAACGTTTTATCTTTAATTTGTTCTCTTAAGTTACACGGTAACAAATCTGGGTTTATATCAACCCTCAATTTTTTCTTAACAAGCGGGAGCATCCCAATTTGACAAATTACCCTCAGAATAGAATTCTGGGACTATACAAGCAAAACCCACCTATGCGCTTCGCGCACGCTACGCGAACGTGGGTTTCAGAACATTAGTCCGCGTAGGCGGACTTAGCTTGTATAGCCGTGATTTCTAATCACTCGATGTTTTTTCCAAATTGGGATGCTCCCTAACAAGCAGTATTGTGCCCCCTAGGGCGTGTTTTCACGCGTATTTGTTTAATCTCCTAATTTTCTAGATCCCCCTAAATCCCCCTTAATAAGGGGGACTTTTGAGTATCTTAGCCCCCGATGGATTGGCTGCGGTAGTGTACATCTCTCTAGAAAAGAGATAAGGATTAGATATTGTTAACTGCGGTATTGACCTTTACACAACTGTTATGCAAAGGCAGAGAAATCTATATTTGGCGGAATATCTTGAATACGTCCTTGTCCTACTGCTCGCAATGCTTCTCTTAAAGAAATATCACCAGTGTACAAAGCACGCCCAACAATAACGCCTGTGACGCCTTGCGGTTCCAAAGCCAACAAGCTTAACAAGTCGGTTACGGAACTGACGCCACCAGAAGCAATGATGGGTATGGTAACAGTAGCTGCGATCGCACGCAATGCTTCTAGATTGGGTCCAGAAAGGGTTCCATCGCGATGAATATCGGTGTAGATAATTGCGGCTGCTCCCAATTCTTGCATTTGTACGGCCAATTGTGACGCGGAAACTTCTGAGGTTTCCAGCCAGCCACGAGTTGCTACTAGCCCGTTGCGAGCATCTATACCAACAACAATTTGTTCGGGAAACTCTTGGCAAAGTTGCTGTACGAGTTGGGGCTGTTCCACAGCTACAGTTCCTAGGATGACTCGCTGCACCCCCAAATTAAGTAACTGTTTTGCTGTAGAGTGTTCCCGAATTCCTCCACCAACTTGAATTGGTATGGCAATTTCTTGCGCGATCGCCTCAATCGCAGCTAAGTTAGTCGGCTTACCAGTTTTTGCGCCGTCTAGATCGACTACGTGCAACCTAGTAGCACCTTGCTCGACCCACTGTTTGGCAACTTCAACGGGGTTCTCGTTGAAAACTTGCGATCGCTCGTAGTCGCCTTGGTACAGTCGCACACAGCGACCTTCTAGTAAATCTATTGCTGGGAGAATTTCCATAATAGTTAGTTGTTAGTTGTTAGTTGCTAGTCGTCTCACTGGTCTTTGTTTCGCTTCATAACAGCCTCACGAAAACCCAGCACAATCAAGATATTAGAAAGTGTTAAAAAAAACTCGGCGCTGCCGTGCAACCAATCGACGTTTGCGAGAGAATTACCATAATGGACTTGAGCATAAATCCCTGCTGGAATGGTAACGGCAACAAAAACAAGAGTGCCATAAAATCCATACATTGCCAAACGAGGCATGGGCTGAACGCGGCTCAGATACCATAAGAAACCCAGGTATGGAAATAGGGAAAGGGCAAAGAGGGTTTCTTTTGAAATCATTTCTTTTCTATGGAGTAGGAATTAGGAGTTGAGGAATAGGGAGTTGTGTTGGTACGATAGGAACGCCAAATCCAAAACGCGGCTGCCCAAAGCGTAAAATTACCTACTAGGGTCATGGTAGCTTGTAGAGTGACCAGCCATTCTAGAGATTGTGCGTTGTCGAAATAATGCCAGGTACAGGCACACATAGCGCTGACAAGGGCGGGTAACATTGCAAAGGACAATGCTCCCCAAGCTCGGTTACCTGTCACTTCCCCATACTTCCAGATTAACCAAATAGCGGCAATCCACTCAACAACGCTAGATACATGAATAATCCAAGTTGGAATCGAAAGAGCATGCATAAGAGTTAATAGTCAACAGTCATTGGTCTTTTTGAGAAAAAATTGATAAGCTAAAATCCACTCATCCAAAATGAAAACAATGCGGGTTCTGTTATCTGGGTATTACGGTAAGGGGAACGGTGGGGACGAAGCTTTATTAGCAACACTTCTACAAATGCTACCACCATCAGTCACACCTGTGGTTCTCTCTGGTAATCCCAAAGAAACAAGCGATCGCTACAATGTAGAAGCACGAGATCGCATGAAAATCTCCCCTGTTGTAGAAGCTTTGCGGTCTTGCGATGCTTTTATTTGGGGCGGTGGAAGTTTAATTCAAGATACCACGAGTCTTATCAGCCCTTTTTATTATGCGGGAATTATGGCGGTAGCCCAAAAAATGGGTATGAAAACAGTGGCTTGGGGACAGGGAATCGGTCCGTTGAAGCGTTCTGTGACTCGTTGGTTAGCACGGCAAACTTTTAGTGGTTGTACAAAAGTGAGTGTCCGCGATCGCACTTCTGCGGCTATGCTGGCTGATTGGCAAGTTCCTTGTATTTTAGCTCCCGATCCGGTATGGGCTTTGGAAGGTAAACCAGTTCCGGGACTTTGGGATTTACCTGCTCCTAGAGTTGCAGTGACACTAAGAACTCATCCCGATTTAACAGAAAAACGTCTTGGTAACTTAACTCGCGCCTTGGTTGATTTTCAAAAAGCGACACAAACTTATATCTTATTGCTACCGTTTCAAGAAAGTGAAGATTTAGAAATAGCTCAAGCCATACAACCAAAACTTGAAGGTGTCAGCCAGATCCTGTCCTTAAAAGAACCACAACTTTTAAAAGGAGTTTTTCGCGGTGTCGAAATGGCAATTGGGATGCGCTTGCATAGTTTAATTATGGCTGCAGCAGAAGGGTGTCGCTGTTTTGCTCTCAGTTACGATCCCAAAGTTAATCGATTGATGGAAGATTTAGATATGCCGGGATGGAATTTAGCAACTTTGCCAGATGACCCTAACGTTATTAGTAAAACATGGATCGAGCATTATGCTAATGGCGAGCCGTTATCTACAGATAAAATACAGTCGTTAGTAGATAGAGCGCTGATGCACCGCGAAGTTTTGAAAGAAGTTTTAGAATAATAACAGCCAACTCACTTTTTCTCCAATGACTACCGTTACCCCTAAACGCTTCACTTTAGATGAGTATCATCGTCTCATGGAATTGGGATTTCTGACAGAGGATGACAGAGTGGAGTTGATTAGGGGAGAATTAATACAAATGGCAGCGAAAGGCACACGGCATTCTGTTTGTAACACAAAGTTAGCCAAAGAATTAGAGAGATTGCTAGGGGATAGAGCTGTTGTCCGCGTACAAGAGCCTGTTATATTATTCCCAAATAACGAACCAGAACCCGATGTTGCTATAGTACGGGGACAAGCTGATGATTATTTACCGAACCATCCTCAACTTGAGGATATTTTCCTAGTTATTGAAGTTGCTGATTCTTCTGTTGACTATGACCAAAGTACAAAACTAGAACTATATGCTGAAAATGGAATTAAAGATTATTGGATTCTTAATTTAGTAGCCAATCAATTAGAGCGTTACAGTCAGCCTTATCTTGATGAGCAAGGAAAGTATGGTTATCGCTTCAAGCAAATTGCTTTGCGAAATGAATCGATCGCAATTCCATATTTTTCCGATCTATCTTTGGATTTGGATAAAGTTTTTCCCGGTTTCGGGAAACAGAGATAGAAATTTTGTTGGAAAAAATATTCAATTTCCAGCCATCTTCAATCAGAGCTTGTCTAAACTTTGTGAATAAAAAAATGAATGAAAATTTCTGTTTTTGCTAAAGCTTTTGAAGCAGAGTATAGATTGTTAAGTACCTCTTGGGGTGAAATTACATTAACACCATACTACCTTGGAGATTTGGTTTTAACTTCAGGAAAATTGGTAGCTTGCGATCCACTAACCTTCTTTGGCGCAGAACCTTTTGCACTCGAATTAAAACCTGGTAAATATCCAACAATTTTAAGTGTAGCCTATTTTCATAAAAACAAACAATTTGCAGTTGCTTATGCAATGCTGCTTTTAAATGAGGAACCTGTTGTCAGGTTTGAAATGGCTACCATTCCAGGTGAAGATATTACTTTGCTTGAAAAAGGGAAAATATTTGGCTATGGAGTTGATTCCGGTACGGGGTGCTTTATGGATTTAGATGTCGCTCAACTGATTCTTGATAAGAACTGGGATGCAGAATCAGATGAAGATTTTTTTAGCAGCCAACTCTTAGAAGAACTGGAAAAGAACTCTCATTTCCCTCGGTGTTGGACAAATTTTTGTGTAGATGAGTCAACGCAAGCTAATATTATTGCGTTTGACTCTGGTTGGGGAGATGGGATATATGCTTCCTACTTTGGATATGATGCACGAGGAAACGCTGTCAGTGTTGTGACTGAATTTATAAATATTTTTGATTGGTGTCAAGATACTGGTGTAAGTTAATTGTTCGAGGTTGCTTTAACCATCTGTCTTATCATCACTATTCTTGTTTTGTTCCATCAGATAGTCGCAGACGCGGCGGATGTGTTGGCTATTCTCAGCGACAAGCTGCATGGTTTGAGTGGTAACCGTCACCAGTTCGGCTAAGCGATCGACACGTTGCTCTAAGTTACCAAGAATTGCTGCGTTTTCCAAGGTTTGTCTTTCAAGACGCGTGAGCATTTCGTCATGCTTGGCAACTGTTTCAACAGTGCTAGTGGCTATTTGTGCAACCTGCGTCATAAGTGGAGCTAACTGATTTAGCATTTCAGCATGGGTTGCTAGCATTCGTTCCAATCGCTCGAGTCTGTTTTGTGGTCCGTTCTGTGTCATGCTACTTCTCCTATCTTTTGCTCTTCCTTATAATTTGATTAAATGTTGGGTTTCGTTCCTCAACCCAACCTACTTTATAAACTTTCATTTTTCATTCAAGGCTTTTATTTGCTATCACAAGCTTACCAGACAGCAGCTGCCAACCCATCCTTATATTCGCCCTTTTACTGTTGATAAAAAAATTCTTGACATGAGTTTAAAAACCGTTGGGGAATTTCTATATTATTTCCCCAGTGCAAGTGAATGTAAGAAGCGTGTAGGGAAGAAGGTAAACACCATCCTTCGTCGCCCGTAAATTCTTGAGAATCATAGCGGTAAGTTTGAAAAAGCGATCGCTCTTGAGTTAAAGTTAAACGAGAACGATGAAACTCATGTCCGCAAACAGTGGTTCCTGCACGTACTAACAAACTATCTTGTTGGGCAATTGCTCGACGATAACCCAAAGTCAGATGTTTATCCATAATGGCTGTTGTTGGTAAAACTCCTACCATTGACCAAAATTTTCCTTCAAAATCAATAATTTCTTTGCACAAGTACATTAAGCCCCCGCACTCAGCAATTGTTGGCATTCCAGCAACAATTGCTGCGTTGACTGCTGTCAGGACGTTGGTATTTTCTGCTAATTGCCGTGCGAAAACTTCTGGAAAACCCCCTCCAAAATACATTCCATTAACACCTTGTGGCAGTTCAGCATCTTCTAAGGGACTCCAAAAAACGAGTTCTGCACCTAACGTTTGCAGTAAATCGAGATTGTCTTGGTAGTAAAAATTGAAAGCGCGATCGCGAGCAATTGCTATTTTAGGGAGTGAAGACTCGGAACTGGAGATTGGGAAAGACAATGTTCTGTGTTCTTCGTGTTTTTTTGTCTTTAATAGCGGAAGCAAGCGTTCCCAATCAAAGCAAGAATCTCCTAAATCGGCAAGTCGGTTAATCAAAGCATCCATTTGAGGAAGTTCTGCTGTAGGGACTAAACCTAAATGGCGATCCGGAATTGTAATGTTTTCTTCGCGTCGTAAAACTCCCAGAATCGGTAACTGTAAAGGTTCGAGAGCATTTTTGAGAAGTTCGAGATGGCGCGAGCTTCCCACGCGATTCAAAACGACACCAACAATTTTAATTGTGGGGTCATAAGAACAATAACCGTGAGCGATCGCTGCTACAGAACCAGATAATCGACTGCTATCAATAACCAGTACTACAGGTAAATCCAACAGCTTGGCGATATGGGCTGTACTGGCGGTAATTCCAACTCCATCAAACAATCCCATCACACCTTCGACTATGGCATATTCACAGAGTTGAGAGTGATAGGTAAAACATTCTTGTACGTAAACCTCAGAAGTTAACACGGTATCTAAATTACGACAAGAGCGACCAGTGACATACTGGTGAAACATCGGGTCGATATAATCCGGACCAACTTTAAAAGACTGTACTTGAAAACCACGGCGACACAAAGACGCTAAAAAGGTGAGCACGACCGTCGTCTTGCCCACCCCACTTCGTTCTCCTGCAATAATTAAAGACATTGCTAATTGCTAATAGCTAATAGTTAATTGCTTTTTATACCATTAACCATTAGCCATTAGCTATTAGCCATTAGCCATTAGCTATTAGCCATTAGCCATTAGCCATCAGCTATTAGCCAACTTAAGTACCTGAGAAGTAACAGCAAGACTTTCTTCCAAAAGTGCCTCGCGACCCCAACGTTGGACTTGTTGACTTAACAAAACTTCTGCTTTTTGCTCGGAAAGAGAAGTTACGTGTTGGAACAAACCTTGGGCTTGAGCACCACCTTGTGTTTCCAAACGCATACAACCACCTGTCTCAGAACAAATCAGCGTTCCGCAGTTAGCTTGGGGATTGGTCGAACTGAGACGCAAAGCAATTAAGTCACCAGGAATATCGCCTACATCAGCAACGGGTACGCCTGCTAACTCTGCTTCTACTTGTCTTTGTTCTGGTGTCAGGAAGCTAACTCGCGTAATATCGTAATCTCCACTTTCTTTTTGATAAGAAACAGGACGCCATTGCAATCTGCTTGCCAACCACCCCAAATACAACAGTGCTTGTACGGAACTGCCTTTTTCGTAATCGATATTAATTCTATCGACTTCTGGTAAAGCAGTACGACGTTGGGGTGGATCGTAAGCCTCAGCGGTTAACTCTTGCCATGCGGAAAGACGACGCCAGTTGAGGTCAGCTATAGGTACACCATTTTCTACTAACCCTTGCAAGTTCAGTAAATCGTTTTCTGGCTCGTTAAAGTAACAGGAATCTACAATAACGTTGTTACAAACTCCTGACAGTCTCTTAAAGAGTGGGTTGTTGATATCTGGTGTACCCTTCCACCAAAGGAACTTGGGCAACCCACCAATCAACAATGCTGGAAGCATCCCGCCTATTCTTTCTAAAGCTACAGCGGTTCCCGTGAGCGTGATGTACTCGCAGCAGACGAGAGTATTTGAAGACTGTTTTTGGATGGGACAGTAAGCAGAAACTTGAGCCTTGACACCCGTGTCTTCACCTGCTATTGGCGACAGGTTAATGATTCGGCATGGGTTGCGGATGGCGATTTCATCAGCGATTGTAGGGCTTGAAGCACTTGAACCATAGGGAGCGGGAGCGCTTGTACCATTGCCATCGCCTGTCGCACCATTTGTGTGACGTTTGGCAAATTCTTCTCGCAATAAAGCTATAGTCTCATTTGTAGCTGTTCCAGTTTCAGCTAAGCCGTACTTTTTCTGAAACTCCTTTAGTGCTGCTTGCATCTGAGGTCCGAAAATGCCATCAATGGGACCTTGGTAATATCCCAATGTCGCTAACAGAAGCTGAGTTTCTTCTGGTTCGTATACCACTAAGGTAAATGTGGTTGCCCTTGTAGCAGCAGGAAGTGTACCATCCTCGCCAGCAATGCCATAACTTTGCCAAATTTGACTGAGTTCCGCTTCAATTTCTGTAAGCGAAACATCCTTGGGTGCCTGAAGTGAAAAAATTGTAGGAGCTTGGGAAGTCATAGTGATAAATGCTAATTGTTAATTGCTAAATAGCTAATAGCTAATAGTTAATAGTTAATTGCTTTTTATAACAATTAGCTATTAACCATTAGCTGTTAGCACTAGAGTCTTCGCCAACGGCGACCGTCTTGGTTAATCAAGAGTTCTGCTTCAGCTGGTTCCCAAGTACCTGCTTCATATCTGGGAACGGTTGCTGGATCTGCGGGTGCATCCCATACTGAAAGCACTGGTGTTACTACTTGCCAAGCTGCTTCCACTTCATCTGCTCTTGTAAATAATGACTGGTCGCCCATCATACAATCTAGTAGCAAGCGATCGTATGCATCGGAGGTTGCTGCAATTCCGAAGGAACCGTATGTAAAATCCATGTCAACGGAACGAGTCCGGAACTCCGCCCCAGGCATTTTTACCTCGAAACGCAAAGAAATTCCTTCGTTTGGTTGAATCCGCATTGCCAAGATGTTACTACCCATCTGTTGGGCTGCTGATGGAAACATCCGAGAAGGAACTTCACGGAAGTGGATGGAAATCTCACTGACTTTTTTTGGCATCCTCTTCCCAGTACGCAGGTAGAACGGTACTCCTTGCCAGCGCCAGTTGTCAACCATGAACTTCACTGCTACATAGGTAGGTGTTGTAGATTCAAGATGAACGCCTGGTTCTTCATGATAACCAGGCACGGGTTTCCCTTTCATCCAACCAGCACTGTACTGACCCCGTACTGCCGATCGGTGTAAATTTTGCACATCAGCCAGACGAGTTGCTTGGAGAACTTTAACTTTCTCTGTCCGCAGACTGTCAGCATCTAAAGCGTTTGGTGGTTCGATCGCTGTTAAGCAGAAAAGTTGCATGAGGTGGTTTTGCAACATATCCCGCAATGCACCAGAACTTTCATAATACCCTGCCCGGTCTTCCACACCTACTGTTTCTGCAACAGTAATCTGAACGTGGTCAACAAAGCGACGGTTCCACAGTGGTTCAAAAATGGCATTAGCAAAGCGGAACACCAACAAATTCTGAACTGTTTCTTTACCTAAGTAGTGGTCGATCCGGTAAACTTGGCTTTCGTGGCAATATTTCTGTACCACTCGGTTCAAGCTTTGAGCAGAAGCTAAATCCCGACCAAAAGGTTTTTCAATCACCAAACGATGCTTGTACGGGTCTTCTAACATACCCGCATTTCCAAGTTGCTTGATACCCTCAGCAAAGAATTTGGGTGCAACGGAAAGATAGAAAATTCTATTTCCCCTTGTGCCGCGTTTTTCGTCTAATTCAGTTAATAAAGTATTCAGTTTTTGGTAACTTTCTGGGTTGTCCATATCCCCAGAACAATAATACAAACCTTGGGAGAAATCTTGCCACAGCCCTTCTGGACCTAGCCCATCAGAAAACTCCTCAATACCCTGGCGCATCTGTTCGCGGAAGTAATCGTGAGTCCAGTCTCTCCGCGCTACGCCAACTATAGTGGTTTCGGGGGGAATACGCCGTTCTTTGCGTAACTTGTAAAGCGCCGGTACGAGTTTGCGCTGAGTTAAATCGCCGGAAGCACCATAGATAACTATGATTTGAGGTTCGGGCATCCGTTGCTGTTGCAAACCAACCCGCAACGGGTTTTCTAGGAATGTGACCATAACAAGTTTGGTTGTGAGTTTTGTGATAAAGGGAATTGCTAATTGCTAATTGCTAATTGCTAATCGCTAATTTTTAAAAGCCATTAGCCATCAGCCGTTAGCCATTAGCTACACAGGTGACAACTGTCTCACCTTAGTTTCTAAGGATTTCATCAACGATTCAAAAGGCTGGACAAATTTCTCAATACCTTCGGTAAGAAGTTCATCCATGACAGTATTGATATCGATGTTGATGTCTGGATCTTTGAGGCTATCGATGAGTTGATACGCTTGTTCTACTCCTGTTTCCACCCGATTAGCTACATTACAGTGGTCAGCACACGCGACTATGGTCACAGGTGGTAGGGTGTTTACGGTGTCGGGACCGATCAACTCATCAACATACATCACGTCGCTGTAATTGGGATCTTTGGTGCTGGTGCTTGCCCATAACAAGCGTTGTACTTGAGCACCTTTGGTTGCCAATGCTTTCCAACGTTCGTCGTTGACGATCTTCTTGTACTCTTGATAAGCAATCTTGGCGTTAGCGATCGCGACTTTTCCTTTAACTGCTTTTAGCTTAGCTTCTACAGTAATATCGTCAACGCCTTTTTGCAATTTAGCGTCTATCTTACCATCAATGTTGGTATCTATTCTGCTGAGGAAGAAACTAGCAACAGAGGCAATTTTACTAATGTCTTTGCCTTCTGCAACTCGTCTTTCCAAACCGCGAATGTATGCCCAAGCAGTATTGATATAGCTTTGAACGGAGAACAACAAAGTGACGTTGACGCTGATTCCTTCGTAAATAGCTTGCTCAACAGCTGGCAAACCCGCTTCTGTACCGGGAATTTTAATCATCAGATTTTCCCTAGCGACTTCTTTGTAGTAGCGGCGGGCTTCTTTGATTGTTGCCTCAGTATCGTGAGCAATAGTTGGTGGTACTTCTATACTTACATAACCATCCAATCCCTTAGTTGCATCATAAACAGGGCGTAAAATATCACATGCATCGCGAATATCTGCAAAAGCTAGAGATTCATAAATTTTGTATGTAGGTAATCCACCACGGATTCCTGATTCAATATCAGCGTCATAAATAGCATTCCCAGCGATCGCTTTTTCAAAAATAGCTGGGTTAGAAGTAATCCCACAGATTCCTTTGTGTTCAACCAAGTCTTTAAGTTCACCCGAGCTAACAATATCGCGGCTCAAATTATCCATCCAGATACTTTGACCCAAGTCTTTAATCTCTAGTAATTGATTAGTCGTCATAATTGTACCTGTTTGATTCATTGCTAAAAAGCCATCAGCCATCAGCCTTTAGCCATCAGTCATTAGCCATTAATGCCCATTCTGAATAAAAGACTCTACCTTCGCTACATCCTTTGGGCTACCAATAATCAAAGGAGTACGTTGATGTAGTTTCTTTGGCACCACATCTAAAATCTCTGTATGTCCCGTAGTTGCGCGACCCCCTGCTTGCTCGATCACAAAAGCTAAAGGAGCGGATTCATAAAGTAAACGCAATTTCCCTTCTGGTTTTGGGAGTGTTCCTGGGTAAAGAAATACACCACCTTGCAACAATATTCTATGGATATCGCTTACCATCGCTCCGCTATAGCGAGCCGTGTAACCTTCTGTTCTGTGGACGTAACGGATGTACTCTCGAATTGGTTCATCCCATTGCCAAAAATTACCCTCGTTAACGCTGTATACGGAACCATGGTCGGGAATGCGAATGTTCTCTTCCGTCAGGATAAACTCTCCTAAACTTGGGTCGAGGGTAAATGAGTGAACTCCCTTACCTATAGTATAGATCAGCATCGTGCTGGGACCGTAGAGTATGTATCCTGCGGCAATTTGGTTGCGTCCTGGAGCCAGTAAATCTCGTGCTTCTCCGTCGAGATCGGTTCCTTGTTGTTGCCGAATCGAAAAAATAGAACCCAAACTGAGATTTGTATCAGTATTCGATGAGCCATCAATGGGATCGTATAGCAGGGTGTAGCGACCTATGGGGCAGTTTTCGGGAATGTAATAGGGTTTGTCCATTTCCTCAGAAGCCAAGCGACAGACTAACCCGCTTTGCTTGAACACTGAGATAAAAACGTCATTGGCATAGACGTCCATTTTTTTAACGGATTCTCCTTGTACGTTCACTTCTCCAGTAAATCCAAGAACCCCTTCCATTAAACCCGCACGGCTTAGACGACGTGCAACTAGCTTCCCAGCCAAAGCAATTCGATTCATCAACGTACTCAAATCCTGTGCTTCTGGCGAAAAGCTCTGAAGTTGCTGTAGGACATGACGGGATAATGTAGTACAATCACGGTCTAACGCCCGGTCTGCTGCTTCGTTATTGACCGACTCCAAAGATTCTGGCGCTTTAGTCATTATTATGTCCTCCCGTTCATAGTGGGTATTTACGTGGTTCATCCCGTGCGTCACAACTGTTGTTGCTGCCTCTATCTTAGAAAGGTAAATTGACCACTGAAATGGGTTTTTAGATAAAATAAAGAATCAATTCCAAATTGCAGCTATACCAAGCCGAAATCCTAATTTGGAATGGTATGCACAGTAAATATGCTTATTCATCCTGAATGTGTCGCTCGCTGTTGCCATTTCCCCGTATTTCATCCTGTAGATAGAGAGGTTAGCTTTAGCGATCGCTACAATTGCTAGTGAATCACAAATTTGTCAATTCTACTGTTATTCAGGCACCCACTCGCTGGGAAACTTGCTTCCATAAATTTGGTGATTTCTGCTAAAACCACTCTGGTAAAACGTAATGTGGCAAGCTGTGACCTTTCTCACTGGGTCACAACTTGCCGCTCGCACTTCCATTTAAGTGCCAGTAACAACTGTTTCTAGAAAACTGAGCAGTTTATAGCTTGCGTAACTAGAAGACAATTTGTTATCATCGTATTCTGCTTTTAATAAGACTCTTGTTTTTTCACCCAACTACCTCGTCGGTTGCCATTACTGTTTTCTTCTCGCGGTTTGGCTTTATTGACTCTGAGTTGACGACCCATCCATTCTGCGCCATCCAGTTCTGAAATGGCTGCATCCTCTTGGTTATCTTCATTCATGTCAACAAAAGCGAAACCCCGGAGTCGTCCTGTTTCGCGATCGGTAGGTAAAACAACTCTTTTGACCTCGCCGTATTCTGCAAATACAACTTTTAAGTCTTCTTCAGTGGCGCGGTAGGAGAGATTTCCAACGTAAATAGTCATGTGAATCACGTAAGTCGCAACGAAGAGCGAAAAGCCCAGCGTAAAGGTACAGACAAAATTAACAGCCAAGACGGGCTGAGTCTTATCTGACTTTCAGGTGAAAAATTTTGTAATGAAAATGTAACTTTGAGCAGTTACTTCGTTACAAGATTCCATTCTGTTTAGCTAAGTTTTCGCATACGCTCATATCATAACCGATCGTGTTGTTTTTCAAAGTATGAGATTTTACAAACACACATAAGTTATAATCAGTCTCTCTTATATACCCTATCTGTTCTATGGTTGACAGAATTTTATAGTGATTTTCTTAAGCTTCAAGAGAGAAATCTACCTATTTCTATAGATGCGAAATTTACTTTTTAGTACTTATCTAACTAAATTCAGGGTAAGCTTGCCTTACCCTTTAAAGCTTTACCCTGATGACAGCATCTAAACGTTAATCAATAGAGATTGTTTGTGGTCCACTTGCTTTACCATTATGTGCTTGAGTGGGAGCAGAAGTGTAAGTATTTGTACCTAATTGCTGGGAAAGCCAACTTTTAACAGGGTCATCTGCAAGATTAAGTTTTAGTACCCCAGACACAAATCCACCCATAAACGACATTGGGTGTTGGGTAAGTTGTTTAAATATTGGTGTTAATTCTTCAAGGAACATTACGAATCTCCAAGTATTGTAGTTAAAAATAAGAGGTTGGGAACTAGGGGCTTGGGTAGAGGAAGAGGAAGACCCTGACCCTCAATCCGGTGGCTCCGCCTCTTGTATTTAGTCAAGTAGTAAAACAGGTAGGGCTAAAGCCCACCAATACCATACTACGCGGGTATTTTGCCAGAAGGTCGAGGGAAAGCCTCGTAAGCTGAATTCCCAGGTTCTACCTGGGAACGAGAGATAGGCTCGCAGGGGTAGTAGTACTCCTAAACCCTAACCTCTAACCCCTCTCATTATTTTGTTCCGGCATCATGCATTTGTCTGAATCACATCCCGCAGGTCCGGCTTCCATTAACTCACCAAAATCATAGTTACTTAAAACACCATGAAAATCATCTGTTTTACGACGCATTTCGACTTCCTTCATAAATCGATCGTATTGCTCTTTTGAAATTGGCTCAAAAGGTAAGCGAGGGAAAGTTTGGAGATCGTCAAATCTGGCTAGCAGTGCAGCACTCATGTAACCTTCATCATCTCTGATGGCTTCATATATCCGCGTTCCCAAAGCTTCCACTTCATTTTCTCGGAGTTCAATGGTTGCCGAAGTGTTGTGTGTAACATAGAACTTTTGGACTTGCATATAAAAATCCGTTTGGGCGAGGGCGCTAAATTGACTGATGTCGATTTCATCAGCACCTGGTAAATCCGCCCAAAGTACAGAGACTGGAATCTCCACAAGCCATTCACTGACTCGCGGATCGAAGGGATCGTGCAACAAATTACCCTGTTCGTCTTTATCGGATTGGGAGGGAATGACATTGTAGCCGTAGTCAATACAAGCTAAAGCAACAGGGTCATTTTTACGGAAGGTGATCCGCCGCAAAAATCTTTGTGCTTTAGGTGGATGCCATCCCGGACTTGCACCTGTTAATAAGGATTTAGTACCGCTAGGTTGAACAGTAGTACAGCGGTTGGGGCGTTTCAGACCGTGGCGATCGCAGTAATCCCAAACAACACGATGAACGGTATCTTTCCAGAAACTTAGGTATTCCTGTTCTCGACGCTTAAATGCCAATCCTTGAGTTGTTTCCGGTCTTCCTTCTGCCCACCAACGCAACCAATCAACGCCAAAAGCACGGACAAAGAAATCAAATAACCCCGTGAAAGAAACACCCACAATAGGATCTAATTCACGGCTGTACTGATAGCGGGTTTCAAGAAACTTGTGGTGCAAAAGTGATGCAACAGAAAGAGATCCTGCTGTAAAAGCTTCTTCTTGTTCTTTGTAGTTCAGTGGATCGATTTGATTTAAGTGGATCTCCGATAAATTACAGTGGAAATTGCTACCTATAATTTCCATATTTGTTATCCTAAAGGCTTTTTATCCTCTAGTTCTGGAGGTTTTCCTCATACCCATAACAGGGATACAACTGGTTAATTCCAATTCAGTTCAGCATATCTTTTCTACCATAGGGTAGCCGGAGACTCGTGAGGGTATTATATTCTTGTCAGTTCTCAGTCATAAATTTTTACTGTTTGCTGAAAAGTTTCAACCCCTATGCGTTGCACTGCCAAAAGACTTTTAAATCTCAAGATTAGCTCAGGATTAGCATGCGGGAGAAGTGAGTTTTCTAACCGTTTAGCTTTCCCTGAATTTCCCCGGTTTTTTACGTGAGGCAAAATTATCTACCACACGGATTCAAGCCGAATCGAGCTAAACGATGTTCTAGCTCACTTTGAGAGATGTGAGGATATTTCTCCTGCAACCAAGCTTCTGCTTTTCCTTCTGCATAAGCCTTCAGAAAATCGACTCTTCGATCTTGAGTCACAAGTAGGTCGCAGTTAGCTCTAGCTACAGCTTCACCAGCCCATTGAATTGCACCTTCACCACTGTAGTATTGTTTGCGGACAGCATCAATACATTCTTCTAATGTAGGTTTGTAATGAAAGACTCTGCTATGGTTTGCCATCCTGAGTGCATCCCGTTCTGGATCGATGCGCCAGTTACCATTTTCGTCTTGCTGCCAAAGATTGGATTTTGCATCTGCAAATAAGCGATCGTCGCCAGAGCCTTGACGAATTCCAGCAGATCTACGGATATTACCTGCAACAATTGTTACAGCAGCTTCATCAATCAACAAACAGCATTCAACTGAATTTAACTGTCTTCCTACAGCTTTATTTAAAATCAATGCACAACGCTCGTAAAGCCCAGGCAATTTGACGGGATTGGCAACTCCTCCAAAGCCGTTCAGCCGCTCTCCTGCTTGACGTACATCACTAATATCGACAATCACTTGAACTTCTCGTGTAAACCGTTCATCTGTTGAGAGTTCCAACAATCTTTGATAAGACTGTACCCAACCTTGGCGGCTATCGCCAACATAAATTGTTACAAGATTGTTCTCTATTTTAACTTCTGTCTCCTCACGTCGGTGCTCGGGAAGGGTACTGCCAATTTCTCCTTGGACTGTGACAGATAGGCGATTGCGAATGGGAGGAAGTTGGTTGATGTATTTCGGTTCTAGAACAGCTCCAGTCCCACAGCCCATCATCGCTAAGTCCATCATTAAACCAAAAGCACTCCAATCCACAGCATTAGTTGATGTGCAATTGTAAGCTCCAGAAAAATTCTTTTGCTGCAGTAACCAGTTTGTACCTCCAACCCACAACCATCTTCCACTTGGTAATGCTTTTAAATTTCGCTGCATCCGTTCCAGGATCTCAGCCTCTTCTGGCAGAAGCTTACCCAATTCAATTAAACCCGATAAAGTGCGATCGCACACTTGCTCCCAAGTTTCTCTCACTCCACCCTCTTTACGGCGGCTGTAAGTTCTAAAAAACACTGGGTTAGCTGCAGGGGCGGTTTCCGGAAATTGGGCATTCTTTAGTCGTTCTCTTTCTAGCTCACGAACCATAATGAAGTCTTGTTGCTTGCTGACACAGATTACGACTATACGCTAACTGAATGAGAGGGTAAAGATTGCAAAATTTATGAATTTACGCTAAGTCTAAGGATATACTCAATGTTACTAGCACCTGATACTCAATCCGCTTTTTTCCCTAACGATTAGAAATCGTGGCTATACAAACGAAGTCCGCCTTCGCGGACTCAACGATCAAAGCCCTAACGATTAGAAATCGTGGCTATACAAACGAAGTCCGCCTTCGCGGACTCAACGATCAAAGCCCTAACGATTAGAAATCGTGGCTATACAAACGAAGTCCGCCTTCGCGGACTCAACGATCAAAGCCCTAACGATTAGAAATCGTGGCTATACAAACGAAGTCCGCCTTCGCGGACTCAACGATCAAAGCCCTAACGATTAGAAATCGTGGCTATACAAACGAAGTCCGCCTTCGCGGACTCAACGATCAAAGCCCTAACGATTAGAAATCGTGGCTATACAACCGAAGTCCGCCTTCGCGGACTCGATGATAAAAGGAATTCCCTTTGACACTCTCTGCCCTAAAGAGTCAGAGATTCTTAAGACTTTTCAGTCTTAATATCCGTACTAATAGGGTTCCTAGGCTCATTACGTTTGCCACAAGGGCGTAATGATATCTCCTCAAGGATGTTTCAGGCGTATACTTTCTCCCAGTCCGGGAGTAGGTTTTAACGTCTTGTACTGACAAGACTAGGATATCATGACTGTCCCTTTAGGGACAGACCGCTCGCCTACATCCATCGTCTAAAGTACGGTTGAGCCTCTCGCCGTGCTACGAGGCTCAACCTCAATGGTTTTGGCTCGCTCGATTACTTATAAGCTGTTTCACTTGGTTACTACTCATTGTTGTTGGAGGATAGTTGGAAAATCTTGCGCCATGGCGATCGCCCCTTGCTCGTGCTCTTCATCGCAATCGCAGCGAGCCTCATTCGCGATATTTCCAATTAGCAACCGTTCAAGGTGATGGACGTCCAGCCAACCGTACTGTTGTGTTCCGGGGATTTCTTGACGACACCAACCAGCTAAAAATTATTACTGATACGCGAAGTCAAAAATTTGACCAAATAAAGAATCGGGCTTGGGGAGAAGCTTGCTGGTATTTTACAAGCACCCGCGAGCAATTTCGTCTTGCAGGAGAATTGATACTTGTAGATGCCAATCATTTCGATCCAAAGATGCAAAAAGCCCGTCAGATGGCATGGCAAGAGATTTCAGACAACGCCCGCTTGCAATTCGCTTGGCCCGATCCCGGTGAACCGAGAAGCTCACAAGAGGCTTTCTCTCCATCACCTCCCGATTCAACTTTGCCTCTAGCCAATTTTTGTTTGTTACTGCTCGATCCCGTTAAAGTAGATCGTCTTGAATTACGAGGCGATCCCCAAAACAGATGGTGTTATTTGCTAGATGAATTGCAGATTTGGTCTGTTGTGGAGGTTAATCCATAATTCAGAATAATTCAGACACTCTGGTTCCCAGTAGTCCGTTGTAGTAGTTAATGCTTAATTCAGACACTCTCGTTCCCAGGCGGAGCCTGGGAATGTCTTCAGGGAGGCTCCGCCTCCAGTGACAGTTTAATGCCAACTCTGATAAAACTCTTGATAAGTCATACGTTGAGCACAATGCCATAGGAGCTTGTAAACTGCTTCATAGCGGTAAGAAGTTTGTTGATAAAACTCTTGGCTGAGATAGTCTTTCAAATCTGATACGACTTTTGGCAAATGCTCATCTTGTAGAATCGGCAGCAATTTATCAACCTCTTTTAGCAAAGAGAGTTCATAAGAAAAGCTGTGGCAAGGGCTGAGGCTTTCTTTGTTCTCTTCCTCTTCTTCAAAGGTTTGGATTAATTTGACTTTAGCCGCAATCATATTGTCAAGAAATTTTTGGTTCATTTGATTTTTCTGGGTTATTTCCTGCACGGAAACTAGCAGAGCGTCAACGTTGAGACCATTGTCTAAGTGAGCTAAATCAACTATGGTATTGAGAGCTTTTTCACAAGAATTATTAGTTTGTATCAAAACTTCAGCAGCATAGCGACGCAACCAGTCATTGCCATCGTTCTCCATAATTTTGACTAAAGTGGCGATCGCTATCTCGTTCCCTGGCTCTATTGCCAAGATTGCTCGAGCTACTTCAATATAATCACAGCAATTACCTTGATTTACCAGTAAACCAAGAAGAACTTTTATAGCTTTTTGACGTGTGGCTACAGCGACTTCATCCCAGCGAATTCTGTGAAGAGTAGAAATTGCGTTGCAAGACGCATTGCAATCTAAATTTTTTTCAATGATGGAAAGCAGCGTTGAAATCCCCACCTCGTTACTTGGGTAACGCCGCAGGAGTTCACCAGCAATTCTATAGCGGTAATAATCATCCTGAGTTGTTTCCAGCCTGTTGATAACTGTGCTTAGCGATCGCTTGTTATCTGGCTTAATAGAAAGCAAGTATGCAGCAGCTAGAGTAACACTGTGTAAGTTTTCACTTGTTTCCACAATTCGAGTTAAAGCTGTGCTTACCGCAGGACAATGCGGCGTAATTTTTCCCAAGCTAATAACTGCTTGACAGAGAAGATCGTCTTCTTTTGTCTTTTCTAACCTTGTAGATAGAGCTGCGATCGCATCCGTATTACCTGGAGCGATTTTTTGTAAATGCATAGCAGCCTGAAAGAGAACATCGCTTCGCTCAGTAGTTTCTAGAATATTGACTAAAGCTTTCTTAGCAGTCGCATTACCAGGATCTATACGTAATAAACATTTTGCAGCACAACAACTGATTCTGTCATCTTGATTCATTTGCAGGAACTTAGTGAGGGCTGCAATCGCTGTTGAACTGCTATAAGCGATTTTATCCAATGCCACAAATATCTTTACGTAAAGGTAGTTCCAACCAAAGCCTTTATTTGAAGTTATCTCAAGTAAATCGACTAAAGCTGCAATCGCATTTTCATCATTACAAGCAATTTCGCCCAAACTCTGACATATTTTGCCCAGAGTCCTTTCATTTTCCGTAACTTGTAGCAGTTTTACCAAAGCCGTAATCGCTATTTGATTTCCTAAGTCTATTTGTCCCAATCTTAAAGCAGCGTCTTGTAACACAAACTGACTTTCTGTAGTCTGAATTAACAACTCAAAGGCAGCAATTACTCGTTTTTTATCTGTTAAGTTCAAGACTACTTTTGCTTCTTCTTGTAATGGTTTTGGAAAGTTTTGCCAACCAAAATAAACATAACTCCATTGCAGTAGTTGTTGAACAATTGCATCCCCTAAACTACATTCTTCAAAATGATTCAATGCTTCTGCTGCTAGCAAGTAAGCTCGAGATCGGTAGAAATTCCCACAATCGTCTTCAAAATTTAGTAAGAGTTTCATAAACTCTTCTTTAAGTTCGTTGGGAATATCCTCTCGACTAAACCAGTGAAGAATTTCCGCTTTACACTGTGGCTCAAAAATGCGATAAATACTTTGACTTAGATTATGGGGAACGTGGTACAAGAAATAGCTAAAATCATGCATTGCCTCCTACTCACCCAAATGTGAGGCGCAAAGAACATTAAAACATATGATAACACTCTTTGTACAATAAACTGGGTCAGTACTTAGCTTCCGCTTGTCAAGCTTCCAAATACATCTTTATCAGATTGAGTACATATTGTAAGTCAATATAAACTTTTGTCTTAATACTGCTCTATTAAGAGAAATTGTAGGTTCGGCTTACCGTCGAGAACCCCAACAAATGCCAATAAATGTTATGTTTATTACTCAAACAATCTACTTAATTGCGCGTTTTTACACAAAACATACACAGTATAGACTCTTGCCTTTTCCTATGGTACACGTTTTACCCGTAACTCCAATAGTTTTATTACTGGAGGCTTTCTACTATTTTTTTCTCCATTGCCACTAATAAAGCTAAGTTTTCTTCTAGCGTTTGCTTGCGTTGACGTATTCTTTTTAATCGTTGCATCTTAGCTTCCTGGCTAAAAAATTTGTCGAAGAAGGTATCTTTCTCTTCATTTGCTATTCGTCCAATACATGGATCTTTGTCAATTTCATCAAGTGCTTGCCATATTTCAAGAGTTTTTGGTGTTGGGGTATCGTCAGTTTGATTCATAGTGTTAGTTTAATAAAATTACTAATCAAATATTTATAAGACTTCTCGATCATTACGAATTGCTGACTCGCGAGTTTCTCCATGAGTGCAGGGCATAACAACGCGATCGGCAAACTCTAGTATCATAACTAAAAAAAGCCTGACTTCATCTGACCATTGGATAACCATGCTGTATCAACTTATAAATCCTCGTCCTCTCGTATTTCTTTCCTATTTGTAAGGGCGCAATGCTTTGCGCCCCTAAAGTAGATGGTGGTTATCATTCGTTAAAATGGCTCTTTTCTAGCCACTAGTCCGCGATCGCCTATCCCGTGATTAAATTCCTGCACCATCCAAAAACTCTTCTATGATCTTATTGTCAATTCGGCAACGAGAGCGAGTTTCTGCAAACACTGGCTCCTCTGTTAGGATATGAGTCTGAGAAGAGTATTGCTCTTTCAAAGCAGCGGTTAGGTTGGTAACTGACAAGTTTTGTTGCACGTCTTGCAGCTGTTGAATTTGCTGTTCGAGTTGTTCAAGTCTATCTACTAAAGCACGTATCACTTGCGCTTCAGCATCTGGTAGACTTCCGTGTTCTAGCGGATTGACACGAACTCCAGAACGATAGAGAATCCGACCGGGTATGCCAACTACAGTACAGTCAGATGGAACATCACGCAAAACCACCGATCCGGCTCCAATGCGGACATTGTTACCAATCTGGATATTGCCGAGCACTTTTGCACCTGCTCCAACGACAACATTTTCACCCACAGTAGGATGGCGCTTACCACATTCTTTGCCCGTACCACCAAGGGTAACACCTTGGTAAATTAGGGTATAGTCTCCAATAATTGCTGTTTCTCCAATAACCACGCCCATTCCATGGTCAATAAAAACTCCTTGTCCGATTGTTGCACCGGGGTGAATTTCTATTCCAGTTAAAAACCGAGCTAGGTGGGAAATGAGACGGGGAATAAAGGGAATACCAATGCCATACAACCAATGAGCAAGGCGATGAAATAACAGCGCTTGCAACCCAGGGTAGCAAAACAACACTTCTAACCAGTTGCGAGCCGCTGGATCTCGGTCAAATATAATGCGGAAGTCAGTCAAAAGAGTAGATAACACGCTTATAAAACTCTCGTTTTGCCAAACAAGTTACACTCTATCTTAACGTTAATTGCTAACTGCTAATTGCTAATTGCTAATTGTTTGCCAGTCTGACTTCAGCCATTGACCATTAGCCATTAGCCATTAGCCTTGCTCCTGTACCGTAAGAGTATAATTCCGCCTTTCTCCCGGTTTAAATGTGCCTACCCACACGCGATATGTACCCGCTTTCCAAGTGCTATCTATGATGCTAGCGTCTTTATTTCTACCAGTATCATCGCCACACCGAACTATGCTGTTATCTGGTCCTTGAATGACCAATGTTGTATCATTACCACCTGTGTCAACTTGTATCTTGAGGCGAGAAAAATCTTTTTCCAGAATTAGGATGTGGTCTGGCTTGGGATCTCCATAGCCAATACAGACATTTCTGTTGCGATCGCGATTGCTAATAGCCGACAAGGAGTACGATCCACCTGTATAACCTGCTATTGTTCCTTTCGTTGATTCAAACCCAGGTGATAGCGCTAGCTTACCAAAGTTTGCTGTATCTGCAAACACGGGTGTAGAAGCAAGTGCGGTAAATGTAGCTAGGAGCCAGGCGCTTTTTATCGTAGATAGGGGGCGATTGCGTTTCATGATACCCCTCCCTTGTGTCTGAGTATAGTTTTTTTCTATACTCAAACTATCAGGAAAAATATTGAAATTTTCTGATCTTGTGGCACCTTTGATTGTGGCACAGGAAATAATAAAGCGGGGTAATGGGGATTTGAGCAATAGGTAAGAAACAATACCCATTCTCCATTCCCAGTTACCCATTAACAACTAACTATTAAATTGAAAAAACACACCACCTTTAAGCAAATCTGTATCGCTACCGTAACTGCTCACTGTTAGCGATCGCAAATTTTGAAAAAAGGATTTGCCAACGACTTCCACAAGTTTAAGAAAGGGGAGTTGACTTTCGATAATTGGCTGACTCTTTGTCCAATCGACATAAACATAGCCCTGATTGGGTTTTGGTAGAGCAGCAATACTATTTTGGAAATCACTCTTGTTTACCAAAGAATCTTCTTTGGCTGTAAGCGCTGCATCCATTGCCTCAATGGAAGAGGTGATAATCTCGTAATTACCTACATCTGCGTATGCTCCCAAAACCTTTGCTTGAATTGTATAGACCTGTCGGTCTTTTGCAAGTGCAGATTGACTGGAAGTAGCGGCTAACTCTGTCCAAGCAGATATTTTTTGTTCCCCTATCTTGAGGGAATTCAATGAAAGCCCCCCTGATGAAGCAATTTCATTTAAATGAGCAATGGCTGCTGGTGTCTCTTCTGATTTTTCTGCTACAAAAATCCAATCGGGATTGATTTGGTCTTCACGGGGTAACAAACCTATGGCATACTCTCCCCGTACCCAATCAAAAACATCATCTTTCCAATTGATATTCCAGTGCTTTTGAACTTCAGCTAGAGGTTGCAGCAAACCAGAGAAGACATCTTCCTTGGAACCAGATATAACTGCGATCGCTTGTTGCCAAAGTAGGGCTAAATTACTGTTATCCAAATTACTTAAATTGGAAGAAGCAACTGACAAACCCGCAGAAGCTGGAATATACTGCAATGCACCAACTGGTTGTGCGATTTCTGTAGTGGGTGAAAGCAAATTTTTTTCTTTTGCCAGTAAAGCGGTTTCCGCTATTAATCCTTTGCGATTCGTGACTAAAGAGACAATTTGACTGTTGTAAGGTGCGGTTTCACTTTCCAAGCCCTGCCATTTTGCCACGGTGGGGAGATTCAGGAAAGCAACTGCAAGTGCGTCCTTGGGTAAAGCTTTTATTGCTTGCTGGTATTTACTGGAACTCATCAAATTCAAGTCTGGGGCTTGAACGTTATTAATGGCATCGCGCAAAACTTTTGGATCGTTAGCAAATAATACAAAATTATCGCCTACCACTGCACCAGCAAGAGCATTTTGAATTTGAGATTTTGGATTTTTGGTTTTAGATTGGCGATTGGGAACTGAAAAATATCCACCTAGTTTCTCTTCTGCGGGTGTTTCCTGTGGAATCTCATAAATCAACTTTACACCCTTGTACTGTTCAACAGTTAAGTTTGCCCCAGCGAGCGATCGCTTGGAAAACAATAATTCTACAAATTCACGGCTTTTTTCTGGTTCTTTGGTAGCTAGTGCCATAAGATACCCAGGATTACTGCCATTTTCCGGTTCCCGATCCAAGTCCAAGGTAGTTACAGCCAGTGTGATTTCCTGACCCAACCACGGCTGAATATCTTTTTGGTAATCAATATCCGTATTTGCCAATAAGCTTGTTTTTAGCTTGGCGATTTCTCCATCTCGTTCCGAATTTGGCAAGCGTTCCGGATTTGTCAGCAACGACACCATCACTGGCGCTTGCTGGGAAACAAAGATAGCAGCATTTGGCTGTCCGGAAGGGATAGCGAGGTTGGATGGGGCTTTGGCGCTGTTACAAGCAGCGGTACCAAGGAGAAGCAGCATGAGGAGACAAGCAGTTATGGCTTTGAAAAATAAGCGTTGTGTCATATTTGTTACATAGACTGTTAGAGGCGCACAAACAAATATATAGCTGCTGGACGATCGGCAGCGTCACTACTAGGATTTAGTTTAAATCGTTAACGCTCATTGCCCGCGTGCTTTAAGCATAAGTACTACGCCTTGGTAATCTTTTGGAATTGGCAGGTCGTTGGGGAGGGAAGAAGTTGGGGATCTGTCGATCGCTCAATAACAAAAAAACAGCCGATTTTCTGTCAACATAAAAATACACGCATTATCGTAAAACTTCATGACAGGCAAACCTTTTGAGCAAGAGTTCACCCAAGTGAGCGTTGAGGAACTGGGTCAACGTTTATCTTCACAAGAGCCAGACCTTCAGCTTGTGGATGTACGCGAACCACAAGAAGTGGCGATCGCTAGCATAGATGGCTTTGTCAATCTACCTTTGAGTCAATTTGCTAATTGGGGGGAGCAAATTCAAACTCTCTTGAATCCTCATGCTGAAACTTGGGTACTCTGTCACCATGGCGTCCGTTCTGCCCAAATGTGCCAGTGGTTAATGACACAAGGGTTTACAAATGTTAAGAACATTGCAGGTGGAATTGACGCCTACTCTTATTTAGTCGATCCTTCCATCCCTCAGTACTAATTCCGGGCGATAAAGTTTTTTTTACAACTCCTTACCATGGCAATTCTGACTAGCTTTTGCTATCTTTAACACAGTAAATTCAGCTTCTAATCTTTGTAGAACAAGTCTCTCTCTTGCTCAACCACTCTCTATTTATTCTGGGTTGGGTAAAAATTAGTAACTTAAAATACAGCGTCTTTTAGAAGCTTATGAAATGATGCATGGTAGATGCAAGTTTTCTAACTCGAGCGATTCAAGCTTTTTAATCCAACTCACTTTGTGTTAATGAACACTTTATTAGGGGCTATACTGGAATTTTACTCTACCTATTTCAAAATAAATACATACTTTGATACCTTGCTTTACCAATATTAATCCTTTGTGGGCTTGTCTCCATTAACTTTTTCAAACTTTACTTAAAATTCTGCTTTAGTAACCCATTCCCTTATGCAAGTTCAGTTAACCAATCGGCAACAACATATACTTTGGGCAACCATACGTCATTACATTGCTACAGCAGAACCTGTTGGTTCCAAAGCTCTTGTTGAGGAATATAACCTCGGTGTGAGTTCGGCAACTATTCGCAATGTGATGGGCGCGTTAGAAAAATCAGGGTTCTTGTACCAACCCCATACCTCTGCAGGAAGAGTTCCTTCCGATTCAGGTTATCGAATTTATGTCGATCGGCTAATTACACCTTCTGAAACTTTAGGTAAGGAAGTAGAGGTTGTACTCCAACAAAATCTGAAATGGGAAGAGTGGAGTTGGGAAGCAATTCTGCAAGGAGCTGCACAAATCCTTTCTACCTTAAGTGGTTGCATTACTCTCATCACCATGCCACAAACTGGTGCTGCTGTTATCAGGCATCTGCAACTGGTGCAAATTGAAGCAGGACGAGTCATGCTGATTGTCGTCACAGATGGATATGAAACCCATTCAGCAGTTTTGGACTTACCTCCCGAACAAGACAACGTACAAACCGATGCGGAAGCCATCGACCATAAATTACAAATAGTATCTAATTTCTTAAACAGCCATCTGCGGGGGCGCAGTTTGGTGGAACTTGGCAATCTCGATTGGAGCGAACTGGATCGAGAATTCCAAAGTTACAGCAACTTTTTGAAAAAATCATTGGCAGAACTTAGCCGTCGCACTCTTAAACCATCTGCAACACAAATAATGGTTCGCGGTATTGCTGAAGTTTTACGTCAACCAGAATTCTCGGAATTACAGCAAGTGCAAACGCTTATCCACCTGCTGGAAGAAGAACAAGACCAACTTTGGCAGTTAATATTTGAACAACCAGAAGCTGAGGAAGTGGGTAAGCCACGAGTCACTGTTCGTATTGGTTCTGAAAATCCTTTGGAACCCATCCGTACTTGCTCGTTGATATCCTCTACATACCGTCGAGGTTTAGTACCTGTGGGCAGTGTAGGTGTTTTGGGACCAACGCGCTTGGATTATGAAAGTGCGATCGCGGTCGTGTCTGCTGCTGCTGATTACCTGTCAGACGCTTTCAGTTTGTTCAACTCTTAAGAAGGTTATTGGTTAGTTGTTAATGGAAAAACTACTAACGACTAACTACTAACTAGTAATAAGTTAAATTATGCTGAGAAAAATTGCCTTTGGGATTTTGTGGTTGAGCGTGATTCTCTACGCTTCTTTCTTCGCCCCTCCGAACCAACCCGATACGTTTGAGTTGATTAAAAATCTTTGTATTGGTCAGTGGCAAGGAATCAATCCTTTGGTAATATCGCTCTTTTATATTATGGGCGTCTGGCCTTTGATTTACAGCGCGGTTATGTTTGCTGATGGTAGAGGGCAAAGACTTCCTGCTTGGCTGTTTGCCACAGCTTCTTTTGGGGTTGGAGCTTTTGCTTTATTGCCTTATTTATCGCTACGGGAGCCCAATCCAAAATTTCCTGGCAAGAAGAATCTTTTTTTGGCAATACTAGATTCTCGCTGGACTGGTATTGCTCTAACTGCTGCCACTGTTGTACTAGTTGCTAGCGGTATTGGGGCTGGTGATTGGGGAGATTTTGCACATCAGTGGCAAACCAGCCGCTTTATCCATGTCATGAGCCTTGATTTTTGCTTGCTTTGTCTGGTGTTTCCAGCGTTACTTCGAGATGATATGTTCCGTCGGGGGCTAGATAATCCTCAGATCTTCTGGTTAGTTGCATTGATACCTCTGTTTGGACCTTTAATCTACTTATGTATACGTCCGCCTTTACCTGAGTTGGACGCAGAGGTTAGAAGTCAGGAGTTAGGGATTGGAAGTTAGGGAAAAGCATGAATAGAAAAATAGCTCTTTGGTCATTGTGGGCTGGATTTATTGCCTACATTTTATTTTTGTCACCTCCGTTACATCTAGACGAAACACTCGCTCTCTTGAAAAACATATTTACCTTAAATTTGTTGGCAATTAATCCAGTTGTACTCTCAATTTTTGCGCTAGTTGGTATTTTGTTGCTAATTTATAGTGGTGTTTTGTTCTTTGATGGCAGAATGCAATCGATTCCTTTTTGGCCTTTTGCTTTAGCTGGTGTTGGTGCGGGTATTCTTGGTCTTTTACCTTATCTAGCCTTTCGGGAACCCAATCAAGAATTTGCAGGACGAAAGGACTCTTTTTTGAATTTTCTAGATTCTCGCTTGTTCGGTCTTATTCTCACTTTCAGCACTCTGTCCATACTGGGTTATGGTTTGTTTTTTGGTGATTGGGTAGATTTTTGGCAGCAGTTTCACAGCGATCGCTTTATCAACGGTATGAGTTTGGCAGTGTGTCTTTTTTGTCTTTTATTTCCCACAGTGCTTGGTGATGATATGGCAAGGCGAAGATTTCACAATCCTGAATTGTTTTGGGCTGTAGCGCTTGTGCCCCTACTTGGTCCCCTTGCGTATCTTTGCCTGCGCCCTGCAATACTGGAAAATAATATTGCTCAGTATCGGCAAACAACATTAGTTCGTAATTCTTGAAAGGAATTTAAACAAAATAATTGCGACTTATATCGTTTTATGAAATGAAAAGACTCCTATAGGTTAATGGTGTAAAGACGCGCTATAATAGCACGTCTTTACACTATTTCTACTTATCGCGGTTAAGGTGAAACTGTCTCAGTCTTTGATTTATAAACTTTTGGCAATTGCCACCACGCTGCATGAGGATATTCATGGTGTTCGTTATGATAGCCAAAATGATAGCAAGTCAGAAATGACAACCAAACGGGAAGTGAGATTGTTTGAGCGCGATGGGGTTCTGAATAACCTTCTTCTGGTTCTTGATGGGGTAAGAAAGTCCCAAAATAAAATAGCTGTATGGAACTTAAGATGGCAGGTAGTGCCCAAAAGTAAGTCAAATTATCTTTGGGTATGTGAAGGAAGTAATGAGAAAGGTTATAGAGACTTGTTAAGACAATAATTTGCTGCCAGCTCCAGTAATTCTTCATGAAATACAGGTACCAGGCAAAAAAGTTTTTCTGCTTACCATTATGGAAGTCTGGATCTGATTCACTCGCAGGATGGTGGTGATGTACCCAATGCTTTTTGAGTAATTTACTATAGGATAACCAACCGTAAAGTAACAATGAAAATGAGCCGATAAAGTGATTGATTTTGCTATTTTTAGGAAATACAACTCCATGCATCGCATCGTGAGCAGTAATAAATAATCCCGTATAAAGAAATGTTTGCCAAATTATCCCTAGTAATAATGTTATAAAATTAAATTTAGAAATATCTACTGAAAGCAAGTAAGTTAAGCTGGCTGCCCATATACCTATTATGGTAATAGCAATAAAAAGCCCAGTAGTAGATTCACCGTTTAATTTTATGTGAATTTGAGAACTGGGTGGTTTTTCTAATTGTTGAATCACGCTATTGACTCCATCTTGGGTGAAAATTCAAAAAATCATGGTAGGGCAAACAGATCGCTCATCAGACAATCTCTAAATTGCGATCGGCTCCGCGCTTCGAGCAACACCAGCATTTCTATTGTATAGAAATATTAAGATACTTTAATAATTACATACCCAACAACTATCTTTGGTTTAAAGTTTTTTCTTGATTTTGTACTGGGTGTGGCGGGATGGTATCGATTGCTTGGAGTTGTAAGATCCCCGACTTCTTGAAAAAGTCAGGGTTCTGAAGAGATTTACCCATCAAAATTTATCAGGCAGACCAGTAGTGTGTGATTATCGAGGAAGAAGATTGAGTACGTCACGCACTACACTATAGCTATTGAGATCCCATAGTAGATAGGCGAGAAAGCCAATCATTGCCAGACGTCCTTGCCATAGTTCGGATTGAGGCGTGAATCCGAATTTTACAGCATTGCGATCGCTACCATTGTATGCCTTTTCAGTTGCATCTGTAGGATAAAGTCCCATTGTTAAGTTTCCTTACGCATTTAACTTACATTTTTCATAGTATTGACTCCTGCGGTTATCGCTATCTGTCTGCAGTGCCAAACAGCTAGTTCATCTCAAGAATGAGTTTCTTGGGATGTATGTAAATTTTTATCTAACAAAAGGACTGTAGAAGCTCTATCTACACTACCTAAAAGAAGATTTATGTGTAGACAAGTAGTATTGCTGTATACATTTCACCCAACTTCATTATGGGAATTAACCGCTCGTTGTGAAGCTTCAACCTGCAAAACAACCAATGTCATATCATCGGTGTTTTGCCTGTCCTCACCAATGAATTGTTCCACGCGGTCAAATAGATAATCGAGTATCTCTTCCGGACTGTTACAAATCCGACAAGCATAGTTAAACGCAACAAGAAGGTTTTCTTCATCAAAGCGATCGCCACTTGCAGATGCGGCATCCGTTAACCCATCTGTGTAGTAAAGAATAGTATCGCCCGGTTCTAACTGGGCGCGGGCATCTTCATATTGGCTGCTGGCATCCAAGCCAATCAGCATACCATAACTATCCAAGCGCGTGACTGTTTTTGTAGTGGCATGCCACCACATGGGAGGGTTGTGGGCAGCGTTAGTGTATGACAAAATCCTGGTTGCGGGGTCATACTCCGAATAAAACATAGTGACAAAGCGGTGGGAATTTTCCAAATCCGCATACATCACTCGATTCAGATTTTCTAGAATTTGACCTGGGCTATGACTGTGTAAAACTTCTCCCCGCAACATTCCCCGCATCATAGTCATAATGAGTCCAGCGGGAACACCTTTGCCCATGACATCCCCAATCACTAAACCCCAGCGACCGTCCATTTCAGCAGAACGACCGTTGTTGTTGTACTGAATTTGATGGTGATTCGTAGGAATAAAGTCATAGTAATCCCCACCAACACGATTGGCAGGTTTACAACGAGCTGCAAGAGCCACGCCTGGAATGGTAGGGTATTGGCGTGGTAGAAGTCTTCTTTGAATTTCCGCACCAATTTCTAATTCTTGGTCGAGACGTTCTTTTTTCCTCAGTTCTACAGCTAATTCATCGTTTTTGATCGCCACCGCAGTTTGATCTGCGATTAACCGAACTAACTTTTGTCTGGTTTCCGTCCAACTGTACTCAGGATCGCGACTTAAAACATACAGCCATCCTCGTTCTGTGTGTTTCACTAGAATTGCTGTGCCAAAGATGTGTATGTCTGGTCCCAAATGGCGATGCATGTGGTCA
Source organism: Tolypothrix campylonemoides VB511288_2 (assembly GCF_045999855.1). Lineage (NCBI taxonomy): Bacteria > Bacillati > Cyanobacteriota > Cyanophyceae > Nostocales > Tolypothrichaceae > Tolypothrix > Tolypothrix campylonemoides. The sequence continues at coordinate 477,138 of NZ_JBFPMW010000005.1, read as the reverse complement.
TCCAAGACTCCTGTATTTGTTGCTAAAGGTTGGGAGTTTGGCACATAGGTAATCTGGCTGCTGACTGTTTCTAAGGCTTTGCGGATATTTTTACGCTGACGGCTATCTTGCCAGTGCAGTTGTTCTAATCTCACTTGACCGTTCGGTTTATACAAAAACAACGCACTTCCATCCGCATCTGTTACCCTTGTCGCCATAAGTGGAATCAGTTCCAGAAACTGATTGAGATTGTTGAAACTTCTAAGGGCAAACCCTAAAGAACTGAGTAAATCTTGAATTTTATTTTGTTCTCGATGTAGCCGTGCCACAAGCTCTTTCAGCGCTATTACAGGAGTTACATCCGTACCAGCACTGGTCTTGTTATTGTCAGTAGGTTGAGAGGGTGGTTGAGGCACAGGCACAGTTATAAATTGCACTTTACTTAAGCAGATCTTAGATTAGTTATAAATACTTCTGTTCTGGCATTGCTAAATCATATTGTGACAATATTGTCAATTTAGCAAGAGTAGAAAGACGGCAAGCATCTGATTTTTATACACATTTTTTTATCTCAGTCAATAGATATCTATAAGCTAAGTGTTTTGGATACAAAACAGATTTTGAAATAACTACTTTTTTGATAAGCGCTAAGAGGCTTACAATTTTCTCATGAATTACTTATTTTGTCACCTCCCATCAGAAATATTAAAAATAAAAAGTGTTGGAACTATTCCCACGGCACTGACAACATTTAAACTACCATTAGAGAATAATTTGCGATCGACATTATCAGGAATTCCAGACATTTTTCAGACATACCGATACCCCCTTTCCACTAGAAGATTACTGACAGACGGAGGGTGGGCAATACTCGCAAATCGCTAGCATTGCCCACCCTCCAAAAATTGGTAATCGTTAGAGCGGGAACGAACTAATTGTTTAAGTGCGTAAAGCCTTGCACCCTCTCCATTGAGTAAGTATCAACGACTAACCACTTAAAAGTGCTTCCACAAACTCGTAGCTAGAAAAAGGTCGTAGGTCTTCAACACCTTCGCCCGCACCAATAAAGCGAATAGGTAAGCCAAGTTGCTGCACGACAGCAAGAGCAACTCCCCCTTTGGCAGTTCCATCAAGTTTTGTTAACACAACACCACTAAGCTGCGCTGCTTGGGAAAAGACTTCTGCCTGTCGCAGCCCATTCTGACCTAGTGTCGCGTCTAAAACCAGTAGAGACTCTACTTTAGCATTAGGGGCTTTTTTATCAATAATGCGACGAACTTTACTGAGTTCATCCATTAAATTCTTTTTATTCTGCAGTCGTCCTGCGGTGTCTACCAACAGTAATTCTGTGTCTCGTGCGAGTGCGGCAGAAATTGCATCAAATACAACAGCTGCTGGATCTGCATTTTTTGCAGGATTAGCAATAACTTCGACACCACTTCTCTGACCCCAAATTTTTACTTGTTCTACAGCCGCAGCGCGGAAGGTATCAGCAGCACCTATCAAACACTTATATCCAGATTTATTGGCTAAGTGGGCAATTTTACCAATAGTAGTAGTTTTACCTACTCCATTGACTCCAGTCATCAACCAAATATTGAGGGTTTCCTTTTCTGGTGCAAAGGAAACTTTACCGGATTTCTGTATTGGCGTGTCCAGCATATCCCGAAGGATTGATTTCAGATATGCAATACCTTCTTCTGGTGGTAATGCTTCTTGGCGAATCCTTTTTTGTAAGGTACTGATAATATGGTCTGTTGCTTCCACACCCACATCAGCTTGCAAAAGCAAGGATTCTATTTCTGTGACAGCTGCTTGGTTGAGAGGTCCTTGACCAACAATTGCTTTAAGTTGGTTGAGTATATTACGGCGAGTTTTGTCTAAACCTTGGCGCAGTTTTTTCAGCCAAGTAATTTCTTCAATCGAAATGTCTTCAGGACGCCTCCCTTGAGCGGCTAAGACTTCTGTAGACCACAAAAATCCTTCATCAAAGGCAAACCCAGGAATTTCCCCTTGTTCGGGCGGTGCTGTTGTTGCAGCTGTTTGTAAGACCTCTGGTTCTGGTTGTTCGATCGCAGTGGCAATCAGACGTTCTTGCTTGGCTTGCCTTTCTGCTGCTGCTCTCTCTAAAAAAGAGAGTGTTGCTGGTGCTGCTGGTTGAATTTCCTCGCTTGGAACGACTGTTGGTTCTGTAGCTACACCTTCATCTATCCCTAACTCCGAATCACCTTTAATGTCTAAAGGTGACTCTGAACTCTCCACTTCCGGTGCTTCTGTTACAGCTTCCTCTACTGGTGCTACACCGAGTTCGTCTTGGATTTGGTCATCAGTACTTGGTTGACTCAGAAGAGCTTCCTTGTCTACCGTGTCTACCGTGTCTATAGTTGCTTCGTCAGATGGAGTAACATATTGCTCGTCACCCTGCTGTCTTTGCTGAATATTTTTGTAAGCTGCTTTTGCATAAGCCAGCAAGTCTACAGCTACCTCGGTTGCATTCTCTGCCGTTGACGTTGCGGCTTGTTCTAGCTGGGTTTCTTGTACAGCAGGTGTTTCTGGTTGCTTATCTTCAGATGGAGTACCAGAAGGCTCATTATGTTGACGGCGGAACCAATTAAAAACCATTGCAGCTAGAGTTGTTTTGACGTTTCCCCAGTCCGGGGGTAGGTTTTAATGTCTTCTACTGACTATCCTATAGTACTATTTTTTTGACTTAGGGCGTCAATCCACGATTGATTAACTCCTTTGGCTTTAGCCGAAGGAATTCTTAAGAGAAAGCTTGTGCCTCTCAGGCTAATCAATCAGCCCCTAACCTTTCATCGCAAACAAGAGAGGGCGAACAAGGGAGGGGTTTCCCACGCCTGGGGAACTGGTAACTCCCAAGGGTCACTGGTCACTGGTCACTGTTGATTTTGTTTGCTCGATGACTCGTCGCAAAACACCATTGATAAACCTATGGCTATCTTCTTCGCTGTACCGCTTAGCTAGCTCGACAGCTTCATTAATCGCGACGCTTTGAGGTACTGTAAGATACCTCATTTCTGCTACAGCAATTCGCAAAATATCGCGATCTATGTGAGCAAGGCGAGCAACTTGCCAATCCACCAGGGCGCTGGATATTTGTTCATCTATAGAACTACGGTTGTCATTGACAGTGAGAATGATGTCTCTGGCGTATTCTCTGACTTCTCTATGTTGATTTGCCAATTGAATGAGTTCTGGAAACTCCACAGCAGCTGCTAACTTGTTAATTGCTGTTTGTGTATACTCAATTGCTTCTTTAACCATCGCTCTAGCAGTATCGACATCGTTCGTGCGAGTTTGGCTGCTCAACAAGCGATCGTTACCGCGTTGTAGTTCCGCTGCGGCATTATCTAGGGTATCCTGCACTTCATCTTTGAGAGTGCGTACTGCAGCCAGTACCAGCGTGGGTACTAGCCGATCTTGCTCCATCTTCTCCAATTTTTTAGGATTTACAGGCAACTGGCTGAGACTTAAAAGTGCCAGTTCGCGGGCAATTTGACGGGGTTTTCGCTCTTGCATAAAAATTTAATGAAGGGGTTAGTAGTTAGTTGTTATGGGTTAGTTGGGAAGGGGCGCAAAACTCTGCGCTTGTGAATAATTAATAGTGCTAACTTAAAGCCATTAACCAGTCTTCCATTAGCAATTAGTCAGTCTTCCATTAGCCACTTTAACCTTCTTCAAGAGGCATTACCTGACGCTTTGTCTCTAAAGGAGGAACTTCTAGTTTGCGCTCTTTTGGAATCACTAATGGGGCTAACGATGTATTTGGAGAAACAATCCCACCAGAGACTATGATTTTAAACGCATCTTCAATAGACATTGACAGGTTAACGACCTCTTCTTCCGGAACAACTGCATACCAACCCGTTGTGGGATTGGGGGTTGTCGGGATAAAAAGGCTTAACATTGGATTAGACATTTGAGCTTGAATCTCATTGCTTATACTGCCAGTTACAAAAGCGATCGCCCAGATTCCCCGTCGTGGATACTCTACTAAAACAACACGGCGAAATTTGCCATTTGTATCTTTTAATAGTGTTTCTAAAAGCTGCTTGAGAGTTTTATATACTTGTCCAGCTAAGGGAATTGCCTGTAGGAGCCGCTCACCCACATCTAGCAACCAACGCCCTGCAATATTCCTAGCCATTAAGCCAATTACAAGAATACTTAGTAATGGCACCATTAGCCCTACCAAAAGATTCAGTATATTGACTAAGAGAGGATGCATCCCTTGAAAGGGATTGAGTTGTTTGGGAATTTGGGTTAGAAAGTTAACAACCCAAGTTGCAACAGTGATTGTTAGCCAGATCGTAGTAGCTAGGGGAATAACAACTAATAAACCTGCAATCAGGTCATTTTTCAGGTCCTGTTTCCAGCGATTGATTGCCAAACCCCCATTCTCCTTTTTTAGGCTTGTGGAATTTTTTTTATTGGTACTCATATTATTAGCCATTTAGCTACCATCGTTTAGGTGTCAAACTCCAGCTTTCAGCTTTTTGCTGACTGCTAACGGCTGACCAAGCGCTTCACTTTAAGACTTGTAAATGATTGTTCAAGTCTTTTAACGTATTACTAATACTACCGTGCGAGATAAAAAGCTGCTAATTCTCCTGAAAATACGGCTCAACTCTAGTTACATCTAACCTTATTAAGGATTCATTTTAAATAAGGTCAGATTGGGTAGTTTGGAGAATAATGTGAATTTTATTAATATATATAAATTTAATATAACATTTTTTTTCCAAGATGCTTATCGCCATTAACAAGCCCCCTCTTCCTTGTGCTTGCATGGTAGCAATGGAAGAGGGGGTTAACGGTCAATACTGCTCGGTTAAAGAAATTATCGCGGGAGACAAGCAGGGGATGCAGGGGAGGAAAAAACGGCAAAACCCGACAAGTATTGGGTTAACAGTAAGGTCTGTTTTATCAAGAAATCTTCTCATAATTATGAGACATGTGGCGAATGGGGGGATGATACTCCTCCTTAAATACTGTCTCGCTTCTCGTTCCCAGGCTGCGTCTGGGAACGATCTCAAAGATCTGCCGATCGTTCGCCAACAGCATCCTTAAGAAGGGGGGTGAGGTAGAGAGGCACAAAAAAACCGAAGTATGTAACGAAAAGTAAAGTTACTGAAAAACCCTTTCCCTTCCCCAATGAGCCTTGTGATAACGACAATTTTTAATGCCCACCTAACTTATGCATCAGTCCTATTATTTTCAGGAAATCACCTGAAGTGCAATCCGATCTTCTAATCAGCAGAATTTGAAACTAACTCTGTGGCTTGAGTTACAGGAATCGTTGGGTATTCAGCGCTAGGTATGGGCATATTCCTTATTTCCCAAACCTTAAGTAAAATTAAATATTCGTAGAAAGTTTGCAAGACACACCAGGTAAAACCCGCATACCCATCCAAGCAGCCACCTAAAACAAAATACATATAGAAGAAACGAATTAAAGGTCTAGCGGGTAAGCGTAAAGACAAATCTTTGAGAGCACGACGCCGTTCAACTTCTGTCTTACCGAAAAATAAATTTTGCCAATAAACTTTTCCCCCCTCCAATTGGCGGACGGTTTCTTTAGCTTCATCTGTGGAATAGCGATTGTGTTTTTCTATCCAACGGCTGAAACCCTTACTACAGGTGTAATGAGGGTACGTTTCTTTTACAAAGCTTGTAGAACCATCACACACTTCGCGTTCGGTGTGACCGTAGTCTATAAACCAGACTTTGCCGTGGCGGAAAAGGCGCATTTGATAGCGCGGGTATTGCGTGCTGCGCCGAATCCATCGGTTCATAAACATAACTCGCTCGGCAACATAGTACCCGACGTATTCCTGACTTTGAATTGCTTTGTTGCACTCTGCAAACAGTTCTGGTGTCATGCGCTCGTCTGCTTCGAGAATATAAACCCATTCGTGCTTGGGTGGTATATTTTCTAACATCCAAGTCCGTTGCTGACCGTGGCTTTCAAAAGCGTGTTCTACAACACGTACCGGATAACGACTGGCGATTTCTACAGTGCGATCGCTACTGCATGAATCAACAACAATAATATCATCCGATAACATTGCCGACTCTATACAAGCAGCAATGTCCAACTCTTCGTTATAAGTCAATATGTAAATCGAAAACATCTCAAATTCTTAGTAATAATAACTAATTTGTGGCAAATTATACTTTTTGTCAAATGTGATGGCAACAAGTATTGAGCCAGATGCAGTGGCAGTATGAACCACTAAAGATGAGGTGATTGATTCTACTGCCTGCCTTAGAGTGAATTACCGTGCAGGAACCTTACGTCCACCACCTTGTGTAGCACCAGTACTTCTGATTCCCGTCCAACCAATGATGATGTAACCGATAGATAACAGCAAACTACTCATTCCAATTCGCAATCCTGATTTCCATGCCCGTTCTCTGGCTTGTTTCTCAGCTTCTTCCCTGCGCTCCCGAATCGTACTCAGTTGTTGAGTTGCTAAAGCTTGAGGATCGCTTTGCTGGGCAATAAATTTATCAAGTTCTTGGGGATTCGCCTTAAACTTCTTGAGCAAATCTTTTTGAGCTTGGGGAATATTGGGGTTTTCAAGTGCTTGTTTGTACCGTTGCTCGTCTTTCAGCAGTTCGGAAAACTGGTTTTTGATTTGAGATTTTTGCTGTTCTACGGCTGCGCGGACTTTATCGTTACTCAATTGAGCTTGCACTTGATTGAGCTGGGTTTTTAATTGATTTTCTGCGGCTTCAGCATCCTTATTGATTTGCTCTACTCTAGTGGCACTTGCTTGACGAATATTATTCAGGTGTAAGGGAAAAATCAGCAAAAACATCAAGCCCAAAATGCTTGACAGTATGAATGCTGGAAATCTCAAATCGATACCGGGACGACTTCCATCATCCATACTGTCAATCCAGTACCCCGCAAAAAGGAAACCTAAACCCACAAGCGGCACAATTCCTCGATCGACTAGCGCCGTCGCCAAATCAATTTGCCATGCCTTATTAGTAGGTTGGAAAGGAAATAACAGAATCAAAAAGTCTACAAAGAAAGACACTATTAGAATGAGTCCCACAACCTTAGCAGTGCGGGCAGCAGTGATAGCAGCTAAATGATTATTCATAGTTTTTTGTCTCGCATACAACAGTAAAAGTCTTGTTCCATTCCAAGGTACTGGAATATTGTTCCCATGATGCTACCCGTTGTTTATGATTGGGAGATGATTTTTTAGAATTGGAGATTGGGAAATGAGTGATTCTCCCTTATATCCCTTCCTGTCCCCAACTCAATATACTTGTGTTGAAGAATACCAAATAAACCTTCACACCCTTTGTGTCAACAGTAAATACTCCTTTAGGGGGAAGAAATATATTTTTCCCACAAAGGTAAATCTTCTGGGCGATCGATATCGCGTAGAACAGGTAAGCAATCAACTGATAAATTCAGCAGATGGGCAATCTCTATAGTTTGTTGTAGGACTTGAGAAGTTCCCCAGGAGATGTTAGCAAATAAGTTTGGTATGGGGCGTTGCAGACCAATCAAGTAATAACCACCATCTTCTGCTGGACCTAGCACGAGGTCTTGACGCTCGAGTTGCTCAAAGGCTTTGACAAGAATTTCAGCATTGAGATCGGGACAATCTGTCCCAATGATGATGACTCTTTGAGCTCCTGATTCAAAAGCAGAAAGCAGCGATCGCACCAAGCGCACACCCAAGTCACCTTCTCCTTGGGGCTGGCAGTTTAAGTCAGATCCAAGCCAATCATGTAAGGTCTGCAAATTTCCACCTGCAAACCGCACTTCAAAAGATAAACTAAAGCCTGTAAGTAGCTGTTTTACCTGAGAAATTGTGTGTTCCGTCATTTGGCGCTGAAGCTCAGCTGCGCCTTCTGCACCCAAAGCGCTTATCAATCGAGTTTTTGTCTTGCCCGGTTCGGGATAGCGAGTAAATATGACTAGATGCTGTTTTGCGATTTGTGATAATGGCATTGGATAGGTGGATTTTAGATTTTGGATGCGTGGATTTTAGATTGCGAATTGTGAATTGTTTTCCTCCTAGATAGAGTCACAAGGGTATTTACTAAGTACTTATTCCTACTTTTGAGGTGTTTTTTGGTGCCACAATTACCCAATTTATACAAAAAATCCTGAAATCTATATAAATTAATGGTTTCATCTATCCACTTCTGGCTGGGACACTTTAGAATGATTCATTGAAAAGTCGAGCCGATGGGAGTTACAGCCCTTTTAGGCATAAATACCCAAAAAGATCGACTTCTGTAAATCTCCGAATAAAAAATTCAGTAGAGATGCATCAGGGAGCATCTGTACAAAATCTCAAGTAAACCCTAGGAGTTTGACATGAATAAAGGCGAATTAGTTGATGCAGTCGCAGAAAAAGCTAGCGTGACCAAAAAACAAGCTGATGCAGTTCTGACAGCTGCACTGGAAACCATCATTGAAGCGGTGTCCTCTGGAGACAAAGTGACGCTGGTGGGATTTGGCTCTTTTGAATCACGGGAACGTAAAGCCCGTGAAGGTCGCAACCCCAAAACCAACGAGAAGATGGAAATTCCTGCAACTAAAGTTCCTGCATTTTCTGCTGGAAAACTGTTTAGGGAAAAAGTTGCGCCCCCAAAATCATAGGTTCTCCCAAGCGTGAGCCTTTTTTGGTGCGGCGACCTAAACATGGGGGAAATTTAGCTTGGGCGGCTGCACTGGCTGGTTGTCCCCCAGATGCAATTCTGGATTTTTCTGCCAGCATTAGCCCTTTGGGACCTCCAAGAAGCGCTCTCGCTGCTATTGCGTCCCAATTGGATAATCTCAGACATTATCCAGACCCAAATTACTGTGAACTGAGACTTGCTCTCAGTCACTTTCATCAACTATCTCCCGAGTGGATTTTGCCGGGTAACGGCTCGGCAGAGTTACTCTCTCTTGCAGGCAGAGAATTAGCACAATTAGCCGCAACAGTTTTGATCGCTCCAGCCTTTGGCGACTACTATCGAGCGCTAGCGGCATATAATGCCAAAGTTCTGGAGTTTCCCGTGTCATTAACAGCCACTGCTTTGCAGGAATCACCTCCTTTGAATTCAGTGGCGTTCTTAAATCCTTTGTCAGAAATTCTTGACAAAGGACAAAGGACAAACGAGCGAGGACTATTGCTCAATAATCCTCACAATCCAACAGGAAAGTTATTTTCGCGGGAAGCCATTCTGCCATATCTGGAGACATTTGCTTTGGTGGTAGTAGATGAAGCTTTTATGGATTTTTTGCCTCCAGATCGAGAACAAAGCTTGATTGAGATGGTGCAAGATTATCCAAACTTAGTGATTTTGCGATCGCTGACCAAATTCTACAGTTTGCCAGGATTGCGTCTGGGATATGCAATCGCGCATCCCGATAGATTGCAGCGCTGGCAGTTATGGCGCGACCCTTGGCCTGTAAACACATTAGCCGCCGCCGCCGCCGTCGCGGCTCTCCAAGATAAGGTGTTTCAGGCAGAAACTTGGGCATGGTTAACACCAACAAGAAACCAGCTTTTCCTTGGTTTAGCCTCTTTGCCAGAATTACAACCTTTGGATGGTGCTGCTAATTTTTTACTCGTTGAGTCACAACAATCTGTATTGCAGTTGCAGCAAAAATTACTCAAAGAACACCGAATTTTGATTCGGGATTGCCTAAGTTTTCCTGAATTAGGCGATCGCTATTTCCGTGTTGCCGTGCTTTCTTCTTTAGATAACCAGCGCTTGCTAAAAGCTTTATCATTAGTCATTAGCTAAATGATGACTAATGACTAACGACCTAACGGGAGAACCAGTCGCTTAAGGTGGGAGACCTTCCTGTAGCGCTGGTCTCACAAAGGACCAAGGAAAAAAAAACGTCAGCACCCCGCACTAAAGTGACGGGGCTTCATGCCCCAGAATTTTGGTTAGTTGACCAGCCTAAGTACTTCAAGTACTACGTTTAAAGGCAAGTCGTGCGATTCGTTCACTCGAAATGAGTACTTATACTCAGGGATGAGTGGCAAGGGAATAAGAACCGAGTAATCGGAACAGAACCTTTGACAACTAAATGACCATGAGGGTGATTACCTTAGAAATCCTAGAGTACAAGAATAAAAGTCCCTCCCCGTAGGTGCAACGGTGACAGCATCACCTCCAAGGTAGCGACTAGCCATCAATCCTTGAAGCGAGGTGAAAAGGAGGTAAACTGGTAGCCCAAACTGGTTCTCCTTCGAGCATGAACCTATGAGTAGCGTCAGCGAAGATGCGCCTTAACCGTCGTAATCTAAAACCAGCGCAATCAGGCTGTCGCTGGAGCCAAAAGGCAATGGATAAGGGGCTGGCAAGTAACTTTTTGACCAGCACGCACTCCCAATAAACCCGGCGGATAGCATCGCTCTAAAGGTTTAAATAATGGTCATTTGGAACGAAGTAACCTAACATCCACTCTCAGTCGGTCGATACTGAGTAGGTGCTAACCGTATGTGGTGTTAGGAAAGATTGGGTCAGAAGCGAACGCCTCGTGTAATAACGAGGATATGCTGACGGACTCACGGTGATTTGGAATGTAGAGTCACAGTAGCAATGAATATGGCTAATACACGAGGAGTCACAACAGGAATAAACGATGAAGCAACCCCTTCTTTAAGGGAAAAGCCGACTCATGAAACTGAAAATGACAAATCGATGGTGGACTGGAGACACATCGACTGGCGCAAGCTGGAAAAACGTGTTTTTAAGTTGCAAAAACGAATCTACAAAGCCTCTGAACGTGGTGATGTCAAAGCAGTTCGTAAACTCCAAAAGACGCTGATGAAGTCCTGGAGTGCAAAGTGTCTCGCGGTTAGACGGGTAACACAAGACAACCAAGGTAAGAAGACGGCGGGTGTGGACGGTGTTAAATCACTAACCCCAAAGCAACGTCTCACCTTAGTTGCCAAATTAAAATTAGGCTCAAAGGTATCACCGACTAGGCGCGTATGGATTCCTAAACCTGGTAAGGATGAAAAAAGACCTTTGGGTATCCCCACTATGTACGACCGCGCACTGCAAGCTCTCGTTAAAATGGCACTTGAGCCAGAATGGGAGGCTAAATTTGAACCTAACTCATATGGGTTCAGACCAGGGCGTTCATGCCACGATGCTATCGAAGCAATATTTAATAGTATGAGGCACAAACCAAAATTTGTGCTTGATGCCGATATATCAAAATGCTTCGATAAAATCGACCATTTGGCACTGCTTCAAAAATTAAATACATTCCCCACCATTCGCCGACAAATTCGTGCTTGGTTAAAAGCGGGAGTGATGGATAATCAGCAGTTCCAAGAGACATCTGAGGGAACACCGCAAGGCGGAGTCATTTCTCCACTATTAGCGAATGTAGCCCTCCACGGAATGGAAGAACGGATTAAACAATATGCTGAAACATTGCCCGGTTTAAAACGGGAAAATCGCAAAAGTATATCATTAATTCGTTATGCCGATGATTTCGTAATTCTACACGAAAATCTAACCGTTGTCCAAAGATGCCAGATAATTATATCTGAATGGTTAAAAAGCATGAATTTAGAATTGAAGCCTTCAAAAACACGCCTAACTCACACTCTAAACAAGTATAAGGAAGAAGAACCAGGATTTAATTTTCTTGGTTTTAATATCAGGCAGTTTTCAGTGGGTAAACATCACTCGAAAAAGGGCTTCAAAATAATCATCACCCCAAGTAAGGAAAAGCAGAGGATACACTACGAGCGAATAGCTAGTATCATCGATGACTACAGCACAGCGCCGCAAGAGGCGCTAATTAGTCGGCTCAACCCGATAATTAAAGGATGGTCTAACTACTATTCGACAGTAGTAAGCAGTGAAGCTTACGCCAACCTCGATAGTCTTATGTATCCAAAACTTAGAGCTTGGGCAAAACGCCGTCATCCAAATAAATCAGGGAAATGGGTAGCTAAGAAATATTGGCGCACTATTGGCGGTGATAATTGGGTATTCGCCACAACGTACAAAGGTAATCTCAGGTGGTTAACAAACCACACAGATACACCCATAGTACGCCACGTAAAAGTAAAAGGCGATGCTAGTCCATACGATGGCAACCTAATTTATTGGAGTTCAAGAATGGGCGCACACCCCGAAATGCCAAAAAGAGTGGCAACACTCTTAAAGCAACAGAAAGGAAAATGCGCTCATTGCGGATTGTATTTTCGTGAAGAAGATGTAATGGAGATTGACCACAAAATACCCCTAAGCAAAGGGGGTAAAGACGAATATAAAAATCTCCAGCTATTACATAGACACTGCCATGATATAAAAACAGCTGAAGATGGTTCGGTTGGGGGTATGTAATTAGACAAGCACCAAATTACTGAGGAGCCGGATGAGGTGAAAGTCTCACGTCCGGTTTTGAAGACGAGTCGCTCTGGCGACGGAGCGGCTTAGTTTACTAAAGACTCACCAGCAGATGCGTAGCCAGTTTGCTGCTCTGAGATCGAATAGTTAAACATCTTTACGAGGGGTAAAGCAGTGCTATTTGAAAGTACTACCTTTAAACATTGGCGAGGCTAATATCACCCGAAAGGAGGGACACTTGTGTCCAAAGTCTTTGTAATTGATTCAGAAAAAAGACCGTTAAATCCAATTCATCCAGCACAAGCAAGACAACTTTTGAGAAATGGAAAAGCAGGAGTTTTTAAACATTTTCCTTTCACAATTATTTTGAAAGAAGCAAAACCCAATCAACAAATTCAAGTATTACGATTAAAAATTGACCCAGGTGCCTCCGTAACTGGTATTGCTTTAGTTAATGATTCAACAGGAGAAGTGGTATTTGCTGCTGAAATTAAACATAGAGGCTTTGCAATACGCGAATCTCTTACTTCAAGAAGACAACTTCGTAGAAGTAGAAGAAATAGAAAAACTAGATATCGCCAACCCAGATTTAACAATAGAGCTAAAACAAAAGGATGGCTGCCACCAAGTTTGCAAAGCCGCATTGCTAATATAAAAACTTGGGTTGAAAGATGGCGGAAGGTTTCACCAATTGAAGCAATATCTCAAGAACTAGTCCGCTTTGATATGCAATTAATTCGCAACCCAGATATCCAGGGTAAGGAGTACCAGCAGGGGACTTTACAGGGTTATGAGACACGCCAGTATCTTCTGGAAAAGTGGGGAAGAAGTTGTGCTTACTGCGGTATCAAAGATGTTCCCTTGCAAATAGAACATATTCTTTGTCGTGCCAAAGGAGGAAGTAACTCAATTACGAACCTAGCATTATCGTGCGAAAAATGTAATCTCAAAAAAGGCACAAAAGATATCAGAGAGTTCCTTAAAAAAGACCCTGCAAGACTAGAGAAAATTTTGAAACAATCAAAACAACCCTTACGGGTTCGCCCTTCGGGTTCGCCAGTCGCCTACGGCGGGAAACCCGCCTGCAGCGCTGGACTCACCAGTTCCCAGGGCGCGGGAAACCCGCCTTCAGGACTGGACTCACCGCTTGCAGATGCAGCCGCAGTTAACTCAACTCGATTTGCACTCCTGTCAGTTTTAAAAGAAACTGGATTGCCTGTAGAAACGGGTTCAGGTGGTCTGACAAAGTTTAATAGGACTCAACGAGAGTTACCAAAGACACACTACTTTGATGCAGCTTGTGTTGGTAAATCAACTCCAGAAAAATTAATTGTCAAAGGAGTTAAACCATTACTAATTACAGCGAATGGTCACGGAACAAGACAAATGTGCGGCACAAATAAACACGGTTTCCCAATTCGTCATCGCACAAGAAAACAAATACATTTTGGATTTCAAACTGGCGACATAGTTAAAGCAGTTGTCACTAGCGGGAAAAAAGTTGGTCATTACGTTGGTCGCGTGTTATGCCGCGCATCTGGCAGTTTTGATATTGCTACTAAGACAGGAAGAGTAGCAGGGATTAGCTATAAATATTGCAAATCTATTCACAAAAAAGATGGGTATAACTATGCATTTTAGGACATCTCGACTGCCGTTAAAACGGCACGAGTCGCGGTTCCTCCCCGAACTAAAGTTACGGGGCTTCCCCGCTCCCGGAGGTTTTTAGGTGACTAATGACTACGATGTTGTGATTATTGGTGGCAGCTTAGCTGGTCGCTTTGCTGCTTTATCTGCAACCCAAATCAAGGCTAAAGTTGCTTTGGTAGAACCAACAGTAAATGGTGAGTTATATCTGACTAATAACTTTTACGGGTTTGTCTATCACCAAGCTTTTAGTCAAATCACCAACTTTGCTAGGCAACTAGATGAGGCATTTTTCAAAGGTTGTCACATTTCATGTGCTCGCAACGAACAGAAATGTCAAATTTCTGTAGATGCTTCTCAAGCACTACTTTACTCTGATGGCATTATCTCCAAGATTCAAGAGCAACATTCACCTGCTATCCTAGCAGCGCAAGGAGTAGATGTTATTGTTGGTGATGGTCAATTTCAACCATCACCAACTCTTGCATTTGTGGTAAACAATCGCCAGCTTCGCGCTCGCACTTATTTACTAGCTACAGGTTCGCGTCCGGAAATACCAGAAATTGAAGGTTTGCAAAAAATAGGTTTTCTTACCATACCTGATGTTTGGCGATCGCTTAACAGCCCTACACCACCCAAGCAGTGGGTAATTATTGGTGGCGTACCCCAAAGTATCGAAATAGCTCAAACTTTAACGCGTTTGAATTACGATGTGACGCTTATTGTAGCTAGAAAAAATATTCTTCCTCAAGTTGACTTTGAGATTTCTCAACTCCTTTGCAGCCAGTTAGAAGCAGAAGGTGTGCGAATCATGACACAAGTACCTGTTACTCAACTCAGACGAATTGAGAATAAAAAATGGCTGCAAGTAGGAGATAAAGCGATTGAAACAGATGAAATCATAGTTGCAACCGCACAACAACCAAATATTGAATCTTTAAACTTGGCGGCAGTTGATGTTAAGTGGGATCGCAATCGCTTATTAGTCAACGATAAACTGCAAACCACCAATCGCCGGATTTGGGCTTGTGGTGATGTTATTGGTGGTTATGCAATTGCTAATCTGGCTCACTATGAGGCAAGAATTGCCATACAAAATGCACTCTTTTTTTCAAGACAAAAAGTCAATTATCAACAGATTCCTTGGGGTATATTTACTCATCCAACAGTTGCACAAGTTGGTTTAACTGAAGCACAAGCTAAACGTCAATACAATCAAGATAAAATTATAGTTTTACGACAATATTTTAAATCTCTCGCATCTGCCCAAATACAAGATGAAACAACAGGTATATGTAAATTGATAACCCTGAGTCATGGAGAAATTTTAGGAGCTTCCATCTTGGGTGCAAAAGCAATGGAATTTATTCATGTTATTGCTTTGGCGATCGCGCATAAAATCAAGGTAACTCACTTATCTGACATAGCACCTCTCTATCCCAGTTTCTCAGAGATTTTAGAACAAACAGCCCTTGCTTGGAATCAACACAAGCTGAACAGCGATCTTGCTTGGCAAGATTTTCTTGAAAGCTTTTTTCATTTCCGACGAAATTGGAATTTGTGATTGTTAGTAGTTAGGAAAAACATCGGGCGATTGAAAATCGCGACTATACAAACGAAGTCCCTTCGGGTATCTCAGGAGCGGAGACGCTACGCGTTGCGAAGCTATGCCCGCAACGGCTTACGCCAGTCCGGCGCGGGAAACCCGCCTATGGCAATGAGCATGCCACGCACACGGTTCAGGGCTGAACTCACCACCTACGTGGACTTAATACAAAGCCCGCGCCGGCGGGCTTTGTTTGTATAGCCCAGAATTCTATTCTGACGGAATTTGCAAAAACGGGATGCACCCCATAACAACTAACAACTAACGTCTTAAAGAAACATTACCAATTCCTTGGATGATCCCACGAGCGATCAAACCAATACCGCGACCAATTATCCTTGTTAAAACAAATACAACACCATTTCCTAATAAAGAGAGTAATGATTGCAAACGAGGTGTTAATGCGTCTCGAAATTCTATCGCTAAGGTAACCAATAGCGGAATGCCAGAAAGCCGAGCAAGTTCTTGATTGCGAGGAGCATAAATTGAAATTTTTGCAATACCGCGAGGTGCAAAAATAAAAAGTTCATAGCGGCTTTCAAAAATAGCTTGAGGTTGAGATATGTAAGTGCTTAAACGATATTTCCAAGATAAATCGTTTCTAAATTTTTCTATCTCTCTAGTGGAGAGCAACTGGCGAGTGTAAAAATTTTGTTTGATTGCTTCCACATCTGATAAAGAGTTTAGCAATGGCTGAACCACACTATTAGCTATTTGAATCAGGAGATTTTCTAAAATATTTTCTGCTTGCTTTTTTGCTTCATCACTATTGGGTGGATACGAAGTATTCTCTACTTGTAACTCGGTTTGAAATAACAAATAAGAAAATAATTCAACAAAAAAGGGAATTTGATTAATAATTTCTTCTTGAACTACAACAGCACTTTGTAGTAAGATATTGACGATTTCTAAATTACGACCGTCAACCCTAATCTTAGAAAATTTTCCAAAAAAATCTATAGTTGATTCTCGCCATATATCAAGTAACACAGTCTCTTTTAAGTTATATATGTCTTGAACTTCTATATGCGAAGTACGCATTTTATCTAGTGTATCTGCTACTTTTTGCAGAATTATATAGAGAAGTTCCCGTTTTTTGTCTGCACGTAAAATATCAATTTCTAAAACGACTTCAGTTAAGTTTTGCAAAGGGAACTGAATTTTTGTAACACAAAGAGCAAATAATTCTGCTTGTAGTGCTCTAGGGCTAAGTAAAACTGGTGGTTTTGGAGTTTTTAAGGAGTTTGGATTGGGATGAGAAAGCTGTAAAGGTAAGTCTGTGGGAAACTGCGCTCCTTCGGTAGCAAAATAATTGCCTTGGGGAACATCACGGGTGAGGGACTCGCGATCGTAGGAAACACGAGCTTCTACTTGTTGCCTTTCCAAGGGAGAAGTTAATAAGCGATCGAGTAACCAACGAGCTGCTAAAAGTTCTCGTCGGCGTCCAGCAAGAACTGCTTGCTCCAAAAGTGGAAGCCCAGGAACTTGTAATTTTGCGGTAATCTCTGCCAAAGAAACGTTGATGTAACCTTTCCCCGACAAGCGCAGCTTATTCCGAAGGCGAGATAGAGAGAGTGGGAGAGTGGGGGATTGGGAGATTTGGGGATTGGGGATGAATCGAGTTTGAATTTTGGATGGATCGTATGTACTTCTTCCTTGTCTCGCTTGTCCTCCTTGTCCCCAGTCTCCCTCTTGTTCTCCCACTTCCTCGTACCAAGACGAACGCCCAGCTGCTACTTCTTCCATAGCAGTCACTAATTCAGCCACAGGTATACCTTTGGGACAGTAACCATTGACGCCTGCAGCCTTTGCTGCCAAGAGTAGTCCTTGTTCTTGAGTTGAGCTTAAGAGCAATATCGGCAAGTTTGGATATTGAATTTTCAAATGCTGACAGAGTTGTAAACCGAGTTGTTGGCTTGAGATAGAGTGACCGTTACCCAGTTCTAAAACCACCAGGTTCACGCGATTAGGGTCATTACGTGCAAGTTCTGCTAGGATCTGCAATGCAGTGGTATCTGTTTCGGCTTCGGATATCACCTCAATGTCAGGGATGACTTCCAAAGCTACCCTTAGCCCTAACCGAAAAATAGGGTCTTGGTCAATTAACAGTAGTTTCAAAGGGCGAGCACTCATAGTTGGCTAAAAACAAGTGTTGTTCTTATTAGGTAAGAACAAGCTTTACAAATCAGCTTAATTTCCCTATTGTGACCTGTTTCCGCAACTCAATAAATGATTAATAATTCTTATAGGCTGATATTCCATATCTAAGTAATGAGTTTGAGTCTTCGGCATTGGTTAGCAGAACACGATATTGAAATTCCCCATATAGATCGATTTTCATCGGGGCAAATAGCTGGCTTGGCATTTCGTATTGTTCAAGATATGGAACTCAAAAGCCTGAGCATATTCGATCTTTGTCCGTTCGTTGAAGTTTTAGAAGTGCCTTTAGGGGCTGATGTACTAGAAATTTCTACCTTCGCACAACTGACTCAAAACCTAGTCAGTGCCTTTAGCCAAAAAAAATCTTTAAAACGCAATGAGGGGACGTGGTTGGCGTTTCAAATTGCTTATCTTCGTGCTTTACACCAAGTTCTCAGCCAGGAAAAAAAACTCCGCCGTCCTTGGCTAAGTAGGATGATGATATGGGATAGCCCCCCGTCCTCTTTACGTCTTCTTCCTGATGCTCAACTACAAGGGCTGCTGAAAACTCTCCGTCCTGGAAAGCTGACTGACACTCAAGCCGAGCAAGCACTGTCTGTGGTTGCAGATTCATTACTCGTCCAACAGATGAACAACGCATCTGTGGCTTGGTTGTTGGCTAATAGTGCGGAAGAAGCAGAAGCTAAGTCGCTCGTACAGCGATTGGTGAATGGGCTTACCGGACATTTGCTTGCTGCAATTGCGGAAAATGCTCCCTCATTTGCTCAACTCCAAAAATTCTTTCGGTTGGGAAATTCGTTACTTCCAACTTCTACGTCTACTGTAACAGCAGGTGACAAAATAGACTTGTACCGAGAACTATACCGAGCCAGTTTAATTCAAAGTTACTCAGAACCGCTATTTGCAGAATCTTTTTCTCTCAAAGATGTTTATGTCTCTCCTAAGGGTCAACCATTAGAGAAGAATGGTTCCGGGCAAATGCCAACCACTTCTCAAGCGGTCGATTTAATGACGTGGGCGCAGCAACAACTTTCCGATCTGGAAACTGTTGCTTTGATTGAATCAGAAGTGGGTTATGGCAAAAGCAGTTTTTGTCGAATTTGGGCAGGAATATTAGCTCAGGAAGCTTATCCTAACTGGATGCCAGTACTTATTAATCTTTCCGAGGTGACACCTTGCGAAAGTTTGGAAGCAACATTAAATTCTGGTTTCAAAGGAAACTTTCACGTCAATCTTTCAGAATGGCTGGAATTATCTCATCCAAGATGCCTTTTGCTTTTGGATAGTTTGGATGAGTTACCACCTTCTTACCTGGGTAAGAGGGCAAAAGCTATTTTTATTCAACAATTAATTGATTTTCAATCCAAGCATCAACACAAAATTTTCTTGACCAGCCGCTCGGCAGTCTTACAAGAAATCGCTCAAGATCTGCCATCACAATTAAACCGAATTACCATAGAGCATTGGGAACAGGATGAGCTGAGACAGTGGTTTCAACAATGGGCAAAAGTACAATCTTTACCAGTTGCCCAAAATTTCTTTACATTTTTAAAACAGGCAGGTATTTTCGCTACTAAACCAGAATTACAAGAACTTTCTGCTTTTGTGCGACAACCTTTGATGCTTTATTTGTTGGGCATTTTACATCGGGATGAATTGTTTGATGATGAAATTTTGCAACTAGCAGCTCAAGCTCAGCATAGAGAAAATGCTTCTTTGTTATGGGAAATTTATTACCGTCTGAGTAAATGGCTGTTTGGTTATCCTCAAGCTGAAGGTATTAAAACAGTGCAAATGGGTTGGGGTTCAAGCCATATTCACCGTACTCAAGAAGCGATCGCTAATCTATTACAAGGTCATCATCCTGAAGAATTGCTGGAAATTATGCAAGATACAGCGCTGCGTATTTTGCATTCAGGTCACTGTCGCATAAACCTGACTGAGGAATTAGATATATTGCCAGCATTTTATTTTAAGCATGGAGAAGGAAGTAGAAATTTTCTCAACGGAATCGCTAAAGTCCAAAACCCCAAATCCAAACTCAAAAATTCTCTAGAATTCACTCACTCTAAGTTAGGTGATTATTGGTCTGCTAAAGCTATAATTGCAGGTTTAAAACAGCTTGTTAAACGTATTCCTAGTGCTTATGGTGAGCCTAGTTTTATATTGGATTCAGAAAGTGAAATTGCTCTCCATCTTTACAAGTTACTTGGTTATGGTGCTCTCAGTCAGGAAATAGAAGCACTTGTCATTGAAGGGCTGCGACGCTTAAACAAGTGGGAATTTAGTTTTGAAGTGCTGTGTCAGCGTCTGTTACCTTTTTGGTATGCCTATTGCCAAGGTTATTGGTTAAATGAGGGTATAGGGCATCAAGCTTTGAGTTACTTTCAGATGTTCCAAAATCCCGTTAATCTGGAACAGGTGAATGCAGCAGTAGGATTCAACATTTTTTTATTACTTTTTAGCAGCCATCAGGAAGCAAAAAAAGAATTTTTTCCCTGCGGGAGCCCTGCTTCTTTAACAGAATTTAATTCAGAAGCGCTTATGTGGCTGATCGGTAGGACATCGATTTTAGGCAAAAACATTCTTATATCTCGCATTCGCTCCAAACCTTTTAGCTTTATCAATCTCTCAGGAGTTTATTTGGAAGCAGTGCTGCTAGCGGGGGCTAATTTTGGAAAGGTGAATTTATCACGTGCTGAGTTAGTTGGGACAAACTTTGCTACAGCTAATTTCCAAGATGCAAACCTTGCAGGTGCAAACCTCTCGAATACAAATTTAGATAATGCTAACTTTATGGGAGCCGATCTCACGGGCGCAAATCTTACAGGAGTAAATCTTGATTCTGTAAATTTGACTAATGCCTGTTTATTTCAAGCTGTGTTAACTGACGAGGGCAAACAGATTGCTTTACGTAAGGGTGCGATATTCTCATCAGAACAGTTTCAAATCATCAAAAATTTACTGTCACAACCATCCCTGCTTAATGTTAATAATACTACAGACAAAACAGTTATTTGGGCTAACAACAATATGTTGGAGAAGGGAATTATTGAAAGTATAGAAGGGGATCTAATTGTTTCAGAAGAGCCATACGATGATTGCGGCGATAACCCAACAGTAGTTAGCGATCGGTGATTAATTACCAACCACTAACTACTAACCACTAACCCTCATTCTGTTCTTTGTTATTGCGGTAGCCGTAAAAGTTAATACTGTAATCGGTAATTTTAACACCTGTTTGTTCTTCTACCTTGCGAATGAAATCTTCTGGAAGTTCTATATGAACATCAAGAATTTGATCGGTGTCCAAACAGTTAACGTGACTGTGAGAATCGCTAATATTGCCATACAAACGACCATCACAGCGTTCTATACACTCAATGATGCCTTGACCGGATAAAGCTTCTAAATTTTGATAAACAGAGGTATGTCCGATACCTTTCCCTTGCAAGTTTAGGCGATCGTAAATTTCTCGGGCAGAAAGATGCTCTTGTGCATCCCATAACAGTTCTAAAATAAAACGGCGCTGGCGACTCACGCGCATACCAAGCTTCTGACAGCGATCGAGAGCATCTTCTAGAGAACGAATTGGTTGTGTAGATAACGCTTGTTTTTGCATATTTACTTTAAGTTTTTTAAATTAATAGGTTTCTTATCCCTGTTAAATGTTTATTTGTTATTTTATGTATCTTGCGCTTTTGCTCCTCTAAGTTCACTTCTCCCCAAGAGGAACTTTGGAGCACTGGGGCAACGGCTGGTTGAAGTGACGTATATTTTTTGCTTCTCAAGCCTAGATTGTTCACACCCTAATTTAAAACAAACTCATTACAACTTTAACTTAAAATTGCTGTAAACGTCTACTGCACCGCTGCTATCTTGTCAATAGTTAATAATTATTTGCTGTACGACTGCAATTTCCGTCAAAAGAACGCGTGTTCGTCAGACGTTACCCTCCCACCCCTTATATTAGACAGGGCTAGAACCTCGCTCCACAAGAGAAAGCCAACATTGTAAAATAAAAATTAAGCAGTCACCTATTTTGCTCGTCTTGGGGGAGTTATCCGTTTCCAAGGCTGCATTCGCTAGACTTATAAAGTTTGCACTCTACTAGGGATTTCCAAGAAACAAATTATCCCTATTGTGGGATGGGTGGGGACGCCTGTCTTATATTGTCAGCTGTAGAAGCCCCGCAGTCGCCCCAACAGGGAGATTTCCGCTATCTTCTTACGGAGACGCTGCGCGATAATGCAGGCGCTATACCCGCAAGGGCTATAAGGGTCCGCCAGTTGCCAGGGCGTGGGATACCCTTTTGAAGGGCTAGATTCACCGCACGGCGATGCTCTCGTTACCACAAGCAATATTGGGAAATTTTTTATTTGGAAGTCTCCTATATCGTCTTCATAAATAACTATATGCGGTTTCAAACCGTATTTCAGCAAATAGGGTAATTTTCTGTAGTAAATGTTACAAAATTACTCTAACCTATCGTTCCCTAAATCAAAAGTTGAAAATCATGATGATGCAATTGATTGTGCCAATTGGATTTCTTCTGATTGGCTTAGTTAGTGGAATTATTGGCGAACAAGTTATTTTTAGAAAACTCAAAAAGATTGCATTTGGCAGAAAATTCCCAATTGGTGAAATACTGATTCAATCCTTAAATCGTATGCCGTTTATTTGGTGTACGCTAGCTGGTTTTTATGGTGCCGTTATTAGTTATCGTGCAGACCCAGAAATTACAGATGTTCTGAAAAAAATTATTACCATTGCTTTTTTATACTCTGTCACTTTAGTTCTTGCTAGACTCACTGCAGGAATTATCAATCTTTATTTACGGAGAACAGAAGGACTTTCAGCATCTTTGATTTCTAATGCCGCCAAAACTGCTATTTTAGTTCTAGGCATACTCATTTTACTACAAACACTAGGCGTAGAAATCACACCTGTTATTACCACTTTAGGTATTACAGGTATTGCAGTTGGTTTAGCACTTCAAGACACACTAGCCAATTTATTTTCTGGGTTTTATTTAATTATCTCCAAGCAAGTCAGAACGGGAGATTATGTGAAGCTAGATACTAGCAATCATGAGGGTTATGTTACAGATATTACTTGGCGCAACACCACTATTAAAGAGCTGTCTAACAACGTTATTATCGTACCTAACTCGAAGCTAGCTACTGCAATTTTTACAAACTATCATCTTCCAGTTAAAGAAATTACTCTGATAATGAATGTAGGAGTTTCCTACGATAGCGATTTAGAACATGTTGAAAGGGTCACTGTAGAAGTTGCAAAAGAAGTCATGCAAGAAGTAGCCCCTGAATTGATGGGCAATGAGCCGTATTTAAGATTTGAAGAATTCGCCGATTTTAGTATTAATTTTACGCTATATATGCGAGTGAGTGAATTTTTCGATCAACGTATTGCCAGACATTTGTTTGTGAAAAAATTACACAAGCGCTATCAAAAAGAAGGAATCAAAATTCCTTTTCCTGTTCGCGATGTTTACTTGCAAGGAAATGTTAACAGTAACTAGCAATCGCTACCAATTACCAGCCATGTTGGCAATCAAACCTTAACTCTTCATACTTTCTTCATATTAAGAGTGAAAAAACTCACAAAAATAGGTTAAAGTTGATAATTTAGTAAAATTACGTAAGCTGTTCTAATCTTTGATCGTTTAACCTTTATACTTTTAAGTGCTTTTTTACTGGAGAGTTTCTGTAGGGAAGCATTTGTGAAATTGTTTGTAGAACTGATACAGATGGCGATCGCAAGGTAAACTGAATGATTTTATCAAAACGTCAATTATTTGTAATTTTAAGTGTTTCATCTGCCGCGCTCTCGATTGCGTTAGAACCGTTAAAAGCTTTTGGCACTCAGCCTACAAGCGCCAATGGAGCCCAGCATATGAATATTTTCCAAGCCCTCGTCTTGGGTTTTGTTCAAGGAGCTACGGAATTTTTACCTATCAGTAGTACGGCTCATTTAAAAGTAGTGCCAGTGATACTTGGGTGGGGCGATCCGGGAGTCGCTTTTACAGCCGTTATTCAGCTTGGGAGTATTGCTGCAGTACTGTGGTATTTCTGGGGAGATTTGACACAACTTGTTGTAGGAGCAACAAAAGCAATTAGCCGTTCCGATTACCAAGACAAAGACTTCCGCGTGAGTTTGGGAATTCTGATAGGAACACTGCCAATCATTGTTTGTGGACTTTTAATTAAAAAATTGATTCCCGACTTTGATAATTCCCCCTTACGGAGTCTAGGAGCAATAGCCATTGCCTCAATTTTCATGTCTGTACTGTTGGGTATTGCAGAAAAACTGGGCAAGCGCAAGCGGGAATTCAGCCAGTTGGAAATGTCAGATGGTATATCGATGGGATTGGCTCAAGCTATGGCACTCATTCCCGGTGTTTCCCGCTCGGGCTCTACACTTACAGCAGGACTATTGATTGGTTTGGAAAGAGCAACCGCCGCAAGATTTTCCTTTTTGTTAGGTATCCCTGCTATTACCTTAGCTGGTTTAGTTGAGTTAAAAGGTTTGTTTGAACTTGGCTTTGGGGATAATTTGGTTCCCTTGATCGTTGGAACAGTTTCATCAGCAGTCTTTTCTTATTTAGCGATCGCTGGTTTGTTACGTTTTCTAAAAACCCGAAGCACTTGGGTCTTTATCTGGTATCGCTTAGTCTTTGGTATCGTGATTTTAGGGTTGATTGGAGCAGGAATTTTGACTAATCAGTAACTAGATCTCTTTCCCAGGCGGAGCTTGGGAAAGAGATCTGAAAAAGACGGGGTTTTAGACTGAAGTTTTCGCTAACTAAGAAGCAGGAGCCAGGAAACGAGCAAAAATTAATTACCCTAGCAAAACTGCTTTTAATTGCTGACAAGCTTTTGCGATCGCATCAATACTACCAGGATTGACAAGCCCGTAGTAATCAAACTCGTAGACTCGATTATTTTTTGTTGCTTTTAGGGACTTCCAAAAAGATTCTGACTGAAAAGATTTTAAAAGCCCAGGTTGAGGGCTAACAATAATGAGAACTTCTGGATTGGCTTCCAAAATTTTCTCAGCAGAAAGAGTTATGTAACCGGGTATCGGTGCTTTTCCTTGTAAATCTTCTGCTAAATTTGTTACCTGAAATTTATCCAGTAAATTGCCAGCCCAGCTTTTTTTATTTGGTGCTAAAATCGGTTGGCGGCTGACTAGTACCAAAGTAGATTCCTTCTGTATTGGTTTATCGGGCAAAAAAGTTTGGTACTGCTTTAAAAGTGGTGTTGGATCTGCATTCACTATCTTTGCTAATGTTTTAGTTAAATCTTCTAACCCTTCCCAACTATCGACTTTAGTGAGCAGAGTTTGAATACCTAACTCTTTGAGTTTGTTCGTTGTTTGATTGGAAAAACCCTCTGCACCAATAACTAAATCTGGTTTCAAAGCTAAAATTTTCTCTAGATTTGGTGGTGCTTGACCTTCGCTGACACGAGGAATATCCTTAAAACGTGGGTCATTTTTAAATAAGTTGCTACCTGACATTCCCACAATTTTTTTACTGTCCAATCTAGAAATAATATCTGTAGATAGAGATGTTAGCGTAACAACTTTTTCCACCGATCGCTCGGGTTGCTGTGTCACAGCAGTAGTATTTGTCTCTGATAAAGTTTTTGCCTGCTCGTTTGCTGTATTGGAGCAAGCAAAAATCCCAAAAATTATCCAGATAAATAGTCCAATCAATATTAAATAACGCTTCATAATAACACCTCAAAATATATCAACTAAAGAATGAAGTAAATATTCTAAATAAATTGAGTCTTCTCAATCTGTATATCAATTTTTCTTATCCTTCATATTTTTAGTCAATTGCCATTAAAGAACAAATTTGCAAACCGACTGGTGTTTCGATTACAGCAATTTTTACACCTAAAACATTAGCTAAATTGTCTGGTGTTAATACTCTCTTGGGTTCTCCTACAGACCAAACTTTTCCTTGATAAATTAGAGCAATACGAGAGCTATACCTAGCTGCTAAATTGACATCATGCAGCACTGTAATGATAGATATATTTTGTTCTTGGTTAAGTTGTTTGAGCAACTCTAATAACTGCAATTGGTAGCGTACATCTAAATAAGTTGTTGGCTCATCTAAGAGCAACACTTGTGGATTTTGGGCTAATGCAAGTGCTAAAAATGCTCTTTGTCTTTCACCCCCCGATAATTGTTCTACAGAGCGATCGCGGAATGTTTGCATCTGTGTTAGGTGTAAAGCTTGTTCTACTTTCTCTCTATCTTCTGCATCTAACTCCCATTGCCACCAAGGTTGGTGGGGCGTGCGTCCTAAAGAGACTAACTGTTTTACTGTCAATCCTGGAGGTATTGTTTGCTGTTGTGGGAGTAAAGCCAACTTTTTAGCAACATCTGTTGCTTTTTGAGTATGAATAGCTTGTCCGTCAAGGAGTACAGATCCTGTTTGCGGTTTCAACAAGCGACTCATCAGTTTTAGCAGGGTGGATTTTCCCGAACCGTTAGCACCGACTAAACTTAACCATTCTCCCGCTTGAAGTGTGAGGGAAATATCTTGAATAACGGGTTTGCCTGAGTATCCACCAGTAAGAGCGTGAGTTTCTAAGATTGTCATCTGCGGTTGTACAGTAACCAAATAAATACAGGCGAACCCAGCAGTGCGGTGATTGCACCTACTGGTAATTCTACAGCGCCCAAGCGAGAAAGCAGATCGGCTCCTGTTAAAACTAAAGCGCCACCTACAGCACTTAAAGGCAAAACAAATCGGTAATCTGTGCCAACAAACAAGCGGATACCGTGGGGAACGATTAAGCCAACAAAGCCAATCAATCCGGCGACACTCACAGCACCAGCAGCAAGTAGTGTAGCAACAGCACCAATCGTAATACGCGATCGCGCCAAGGAAACTCCCAATCCAACTGCTAAGTCATCTCCTAAATTTAATAAATTAAGACTGCGACCGAGTAGCGACCCTAGCAATAAAGCTATACAAATATAAGGTCCCGCAAGCGCAACTAGATTCCATCCCCTACCGTTAAGACTGCC
This sequence comes from Tolypothrix campylonemoides VB511288_2, assembly GCF_045999855.1. NCBI lineage: Bacteria > Bacillati > Cyanobacteriota > Cyanophyceae > Nostocales > Tolypothrichaceae > Tolypothrix > Tolypothrix campylonemoides. Next base: position 450,299 of record NZ_JBFPMW010000005.1, on the reverse strand, counting down.
AATTAGCCAACTTAACGCTGCTTGGATCTGTCCATCTTCTGCTAAAAGCAACAAAACCGATTGAATTGCTCCAAATAACGAACTCACAGCAACTCCACCCAATATTAACCTTTCGATAGAAATACCATCACCACTGCGAGCCAGAAGATAAACGAACAAGGTAGTCAATAGGCTACCAACCCATGCAGCAAAAGGAATCCAACTTTGCAATATTCCCAGAGCAAATATTGGGACAGCTACCAAACCCGCCCCAGCCGAAATACCAAGCAAGAAAGGATCGGCTAGTCCATTCCGAAGCATTCCTTGAAGCAGTGCGCCAGACATTCCCAAAGCTGCACCCACCAGCATTGCTGCTAGGGTTCGAGGTAACCGTAAATCCCAGATAATAGTTTGAGCGAGCGTATCGCCTTTACGAAGTACTGCCTGCCATAATTGGGATGGAGTTAAGGCAACTGCCCCAAAAGATAAAGAAATTCCTATTAAGAACACCAGTGTTACACTGAGCAGTAAAGTTGCCACTACAACACGGTTATCTGAGATAATTTTTTTCACTGATGTTAATTGTTAATTGTTAATTGTTGGCTCTTAGAGACTGTGATAGAAAAACACTATAATTTTTCTGTTCATTGTACCACCAACCACTCACTACTAACCACTAACCACTAACCATATAATCCTATTTAAAATGGCTATTATTCATCCTGCCCGAATTACTAAAGTATTATCTGAATCTATCGCCGCAGAAATTGGATTTGAACCGGGAGATGCAATTGTTAGCATTAACGGTACAAAGCCCAGAGATTTAATAGATTATCAATTTTTATGTGCTGATGAAGTGCTGGAATTGGAAGTGTTAGACGCTGCTGGTAAAACACATTATATAGAAATTGAAAAAGACTTCGATGATGACTTGGGGCTAGAGTTTGAAACAGCGCTTTTTGATAATTTAATTCAGTGCAACAATCACTGTCCCTTCTGTTTTATAGACCAGCAACCTCCCGGCAAACGTTCTAGTTTATATCTGAAGGATGATGACTATCGGCTCAGTTTTTTATATGGCTCTTACTTAACTCTTACAAATTTACCAGAACGAGAATGGCAGCGTATTGAAAATATGCGGTTGTCACCCCTTTATGTTTCCGTTCATGCAACAGAGCCAGAAGTCAGAATCCGATTGCTAAAAAATCCCCGAGCCAGTCAAATTTTGCAGCAAATTCAGTGGTTCCAAGAAAGAAGACTTCAAATTCACGCACAGGTTGTCGTCTGTCCTGGTATCAATGATGGCAGTCATTTAGAACAAACACTCAGAGATTTAGCTTCTTTTCACACAGGTGAAGTCCCTGCTGTTGCCTCTGTAGCAGTAGTACCAGTGGGTTTAACAAAATTTCGCCCGCCAGAAGACGAACTGATACCCGTAAGTACGGAAAAGGCAAGGGAAACAATTCAGCAAGTGCGATCGCTACAACGAGAGTTTCAGAAAAAATACGGTCAAAACTGTATTTGGTTAGCTGATGAGTGGTTTCTTATTGCTAGAGAGGAATTGCCAGAAGAATCCGAGTATGCAGACTATCCGCAAATCGATAACGGTGTTGGTTCCATTCGTTTATTTCTGAGACAATTTTCAGAAACAGCCGATCGGTTGTTACCACCAAAAATTGAACCTAGAAAATTTACTTGGGTTGTGGGTAACGCAGTAGAACAAGCATTTGAGCCAATTATCAAGCGATTGAACTCAGTTGAGGGATTAGAGGTAAGTATGTGTGCTTTGTCAAGTGACTACTGGGGACAGAACATCAGCGTCACGGGCTTGCTAACCGGTCACGATTTGCTCCTAAAGTTAAAGGGGCAAGACTTAGGAAATGGAATTTTGTTGCCAAGTGTCATGCTGAAACATGGCGAATTAGTATTTTTAGATGATATAAGTGTTGATGATGTGGCTCAAGCACTGGGTACAAAAGTATTTCCAGTGTCAGGAGTTGAAGAATTAATTTTAATGCTAATGGCTAATGGCTAACGGCTAATGGCTCATAGCTCATAGCATTTAATAATTAGCAATTTTATTTGATTTTTGAATACACGTAGGGTGGTCAATGCCCACCAAAAGCTTGAAGCGGTGGGCAACCAGCAATTAGCCATTAGCTATTAGCCATTAGCTATTAGCCATTAGCATATGGAGGTTTATAGTGATCGATCGGAAACGAAAAATTCAAAAAGCAGGATTTTTAATTTTTAATTTTAAATTCTTACTATTTAATTTACTAATTTTGCCCGCTACGGCAACAACTCCAGAACCAGTTATCAGTATTGTCCAAAGTACAGAAAATACAAATCAGTGGACGGGCATTACAAACCGTTTGCAGACTGCGGGAATCAAGTACTGTGTAATTCCCTTGTGGAATGTGAGGAGTGCTGCGGATTGGGGCGATCGCACTATCTTATTTATGCCTAATGTTGAGTCATTAGCTCCAGCGCAAGCTATTGCTTTAGAAGAATGGATGAGCAAAGGAGGACGTTTAATTGCCAGCGGTCCGGTAGGAAGTGTATCAGCACCAGGAGTTAGACAGCTTTTGCGTACACTGTTGGGGGGGTATTGGGGATTTAGCCTTGAAAACGCACAACAGTTACAACTTCCATCAAAACAAAAAATTCAGGTCTGGGCAGATAAAAAGGAACTTTTTGGCAAGATACGCGGTGGTGTGGTTGTTCCCGATGAATTAGCCACAACTCAAACTGCTGCTGTTTGGGATTCTAAAGATAGCCCGGTCGCAGTGGTAGCTACGGATCGTTCTACATTTTTTGGTTGGCGTTGGGGAGTCGATGCTGTTGCATCACCAGAGTTAGATACAGCTTGGTTGCAAACAAGTGTCAACCGTTTTCTCAAGAAACCTACAACTGCTCCATCTCGAGTAAAAGGGGGTTCGGGAACTTGTAGTCCCACTGTAGCAACGCTTCCCTCTACTTCTGGGATAAGGGACACAAGGGGACAAACAACTTCTTCATCTACCTCATCCAAAACTTCTCCTACTCCCCCACTCCCCACCGCCCCATCTCCATCCTCTGCTCCCCTCTCCCTACTACGCCAGTCGCCTCAATGGGGAGAACCCCCGTATGGCGCTGGCTCCCCTACTCCCCCCATTAACATTGCACCGACACCAAAATCAGACGAAGCAATCGACCAATTAGAACAAAGAGTACGATTTAATGTTGACCCCTACTCACAATCGCCCATCAGCTCATCAGATGCGATCGCACTCCAACACGAGCTTGAAAACCTAATTGGTAGAGTAGAGAGTTCTCGTTTATCAGCTTCAGTTATTAACGGAAACACCAACGCAGCCCAAGCGGCGAAGGCGCAACAAACAGAAGTTGCATCCACAACACCAGGTTCACTGGTTTCCAATCCAGAACAAGTTATCGATAATGCCCGCGCAGTTGCTAAAAACTTGCCTCAATTAATTGCACAAAAAAACTATGCCCTTGCCCGTCAGCAGTGGCAAATAGCAAGAGCAAATCTATGGAAACAATTTCCTCTCGACCAAAGACTTGCTCCACCAGAAATCCGGTCTGTCTGGCTCGATCGCGGCACAATCGTCCGTGCTAAGAACGAACAGGGGTTGGCTGTTATTTTTGATAAATTCGCTCAAGCGGGAATTAACACTGTATTTTTTGAAACAGTCAACGCCGGATACACAATTTATCCCAGTAAAATTGCACCACAACAAAACCCACTTGTTCGAGGATGGGACCCCCTTGAAAGTGCAGTTAAGCTAGCTCATGAGAGAGGTATAGAATTACACGCCTGGGTTTGGGCATTTGCGGCAGGTAACAGAAATCATAATAAATTACTGAACCTTAACCCTGAGTATCCCGGACCCGTGCTTGCTGCTCATCCCGATTGGGCGGGCTACGACAATCGCGGTCAGATGATTCCAGCAGGACAGGGTAAGCCGTTCTTCGACCCAGCTAATCCCCAATTAAGGCAATACCTACTGAATCTCTATGAGGAAATCGTCACTCATTACAACGTAGATGGTTTGCAACTAGATTACATTCGCTATCCCTTTCAAGACCCATCGGCTAATCGGACTTATGGTTACGGCAAAGCTGCTAGAGAGCAGTTCCAACAACAAACTGGTGTAGATCCAGCCAACATTTCTCCTAAAGACAGAGAATTATGGCAAAAGTGGACTGAATTTCGGACTTCTCAAATCAATACATTTGTTGCACAACTGTCAAAGCAACTGCGAGAAAAACGACCGAATTTGATTTTGTCAGCGGCTGTATTTCCTTTACAAGAACAAGAACGCATTCAAAAACTTCAACAACAATGGGAAGTTTGGGCAAAGAATGGGGATATAGATTTGATCGTTCCCATGACCTACGCTTTAGAGACAGCTCGTTTTGATCGACTGGCACAACCTTGGATCAGATCTTCTCAACTGGGGTCAGCGCTATTAGTACCGGGAATTCGCTTGCTTTCATTGCCTACAGTAGGAGCATTCGATCAAATTCAACTACTGAGAGATTTGCCCGTCATTGGTTATGCTCTATTTGCCGCCGAAAACTTTGGCAATGACCTACACAAAGTCTTTAGTGCAACTCAAGGTAGCGTTCAACCCAAACCACAAGAACTCATTCCTCACCGCCAACCTTTTCAAACGGCTGCAATCCGCTACTCTGCTTTACAACGAGAATGGAAATTTTTGTTTCAAAATAATAAGTTACCGATGTCTTCCACAACGCTAGCAACATTTCATTCTCAAGCAAATATTGTACAAAGTGCTTTAGATCGGCTAGCGAAAGAGCCTAATTCCAGTAATTTGCTTGCAGCAAAAGCCGTACTGACTCGCTTTGTGTCTCAATTTAGAATCTTAATGCGTGCTCCTTCTCAAGACAATTTGTACCAAATCAAAGTTTGGGAAAATCGTTTGACTACAATAGATCGGTTACTACGTTACGGAGAACGTGCTCAAGTGCGTAAGTAAGAACAAATACTTAAGGCTAGCCTGTGGGTGTGTAGGCAGGTGAAATTTGAAGAAGGCAGCCTTGCTGGAGGCAGATGGCAGAAGGCTCACTTCTGTTGGGGATTCTGACCCCAACCGATTGTAGACACCGTGTAGACGGTGAAGCAGCGTTGCAGGCGGTGAGACTAGTGCCTGCGGAGGGTTTCCCGCGCCCTGGCAACTAGCGAACCCGGAGGGGTTTCCCGCGCCCTGACGACTGCTGTTCGCGAAGCGTGTGCCTTGCACATACCCGTAGGGTGGGGTTTTATACCCCTTTGGCAGAGGTCAGACGGAATAGAGGGGATTACTTGTTACCTTTAATACTTATTCCTCCCTTCTGCCCTCTGCCCTCTGCCCTCTGCCTTTCCCAGATAAATCTTATTGGCTGTGGGAAGGAGATCCGAAGTGCAAGGATACCCTTTCCACAAGAAAATGCGGTTTCTGTAAGAGTGCTGCGCTTCAATTCTCTTAAGAAGAATTTTAAGTAATAAATATTACATTATTTATGTCAGCATACGCAAGAAAATATTTTTTTACAAAGTCACAATAAAACAAGCTACTTTGAAAGATTACTATAATACAAAATTTTTCTACTGAGACTATTGTGACTCTTTATGCACTCCTTAGATCAACACATTGTACTACCGTGTTTGGAATCTATCATCGATCCTTCTCCTCTAACTATTACCGGAGAAGAAACTTTGTCCGATGCGGTGGAACTTATGCGTCAATCTCGGCTAAAAACAGGTTTTGTTGTGGTGTTAAATAACACACAAGTGTTGGGGTTGCTGACAGAGCAAGATATAGTACAAGTAGCTTTTTCAGATATTAACTTTAAAACAATTAAGATTTTTGAAGTGCTGGAGACTTCAGTGAATACCCTGAAGTTTTCTGAATTGGAAAACAATATAGTACCATTACTAACTCTCTTACGCTTGTATCACTTACCTGCACTGGTTGTTGTAGATGAAAAGGAACGATTCATTGGAGTCATTACATACGAAAGTATTTGCCATTCTTTAGAAAGACAAGGAGCGATCGTAGGTCAAGCTCAAGCAGGTCTCGTCCAAGCAAATGCAGAACTGGAAATGCGCGTTGAGGAACGTACACAAGCTTTGAGAGAGATAAATCGGCAGTTAATGTACGAAATTGTCGATCGCCAGTTAGTAGAAGAGCAATTGCGGCAATCTCAAGAAATGTTACAACTTATTATGGACAACATTCCTCAAAGTGTGTTTTGGAAGGATACAACATCTGTCTATATAGGTTGCAACCGCAATTTTGCTCAGATGATAGGCTTGGATAGCCCAGAAGATATTATTGGTAAGACTGACTGCGATCTAGTTCGCAACCAGGAAGAAGCCCAGTATTACCGTGAATGTGATGCTAGGGTCATGGAGAATAACGTACCAGAGTATCATGCAGTGTCACTTCACCTGCGGAAAAATGGTAGAGAAGCTTGGTTAGAAACCACTAGAGTACCACTCCATGACGTAGAAGGTAAAGTCGTAGGCATCTTAGGTACATTTGAGGATATTTCTTGCCGCAAGCAAGCCGAAGAAAGCCTTCGACTTCGCGATCGCGCAATGGCAGCTAGCAGCAATGGCATTGTGATTACTGATGTAACCGTGCCAAACTCACCAATTATTTATGCCAATAAAGCTTACGAGAAAATAACGGGTTACTCTGTAGAAGAAGTTTTGGGAAAAAATTGCCGCTTTCTTCAAAATGGTGATACCAATCAGCCTGGTTTAATTGAATTACGCAATGCTATTATTCAGGGGAAGGGCTGTACGGTAGTTTTACGCAACTACCGTAAGGACGGCTCTTTGTTTTGGAATGAGTTAAGTATTTCTCCGGTTCACGACTCGAGTGGAAATTTAACACACTATATTGGTATTCAAACCGACATCACAGAGCGACAGAGGGCAGCTGTTGCTCTACTAGTATCGCAAGAACGGTTGCAGTATTTACTCTCCTCTAGTCCTGGAGTTATTTATAGCTGCAAACCTTCAGGCGATTTTGACACAACGTTTATTAGTGACAATGTAACGTCCGTGCTTGGTTATGAAGTACAGGAGTTTGTGCAAACTCCTGGTTTTTGGATAAACCACATTGATTCAGAAGATCTGCCAAGAATTATGGCTGGTGCAGCAAAACTGTTTGAGCAAAAACAAATTAACTACGAGTACCGCTTTTTCCATAAAAATGGAAGTGTCCGGTGGATGTACGATCAAGCCAAGCTTGTACTAGATGACACCGGCAACCCTTTAGAAATCGTTGGTTACTGGATTGATATTACAGAACGCAAGCAACTCGAAGAGGATCTCAAAAATGCCTTGCAAAAAGAAAAAGAACTTAACGACCTCAAATCTCGCTTTATTGCCATGACTTCCCATGAATTTCGCACGCCCTTAAGTACTATTCTCTCCTCCGCAGAATTACTACAATACTACAGTCACAAATGGACACGGGAAAAGCAGCTTTCTCACCTGCAACGCATTCAAAACGCCGTTCATCACATGATAGAAACGTTAAACGATGTTTTACTAATTGGTAGAGCAGAATCGAAAAAACTAAATTTAGATCTAGAAGAGTTTGATTTAATTGAATACTGTCAATACATGGTGAAGGAATCAGAATTAAATATTAAAAATCAACAAGTAATCAATTTTCAAAGCCAATATAATTCCATCCCATGTTCTATGGATAAGAAATTACTGGGACAAATTCTAAGTAACTTATTATCAAATGCTATTAAATATTCTCCAAACAATAACCTTATTCAATTTACCCTTCAGTTAGAAGCTGAGCAAGCAATCTTTGAAATTCAAGACCGTGGGATTGGTATTCCACCAGACGATCTACCCCATATATTTGAATCATTTCATCGTGCTACAAACGTCGGTCACATCCAGGGAACGGGATTGGGACTGGCCGTTGTTAAAAGATGCGTTGATACCTACAAAGGTGAAATTACTGTAACAAGCCAAGAAGCTTTAGGAACAACATTCACTGTCAGGTTACCAGTAGGGAATGGGGACGGTGAGGCTCCTATAGGAGATAAGGGGTAATGGGAAATAACAATTGACGACCCTATCTCCTACCGGAGACTCTAGATGCAAGGCATACGCTTGGGCGGTGCCGTATTTTATGGTCAGATACTGCTTTGTTTTTGAAAGCTAAGCCTGTAGGGTCATACACCCATTAGGGTGCAGGAGACTGACCTGTAGCACCGGACTGACTGGCAATTAGTAACCAACCACAAACTTAGGAAAATTATGATCAAAATTTTAGTCATTGAAGACGAACAATCAGTAAGAGAGAATATTCTAGACCTATTAGAAGCAGAAAACTATGATATGATTTCTGCTCCCAATGGAAAAATAGGTTTACAACTGGCATTCACTGAAGCGCCCGATCTTATTTTGTGCGATCTTATGATGCCAGAGGTTGATGGCTACGGGGTACTGACTGCATTACGCGAACAAACAGTGACAGCAACAATTCCATTTATCTTTCTGACTGCTAGATCTGCCAGATCTGATTTTCGTCAAGGCATGGATCTAGGAGCAGATGACTATTTAACCAAACCATTTACTCGGGCTGAACTGTTAAATGCGATCGTCAGTCGCTTATCCAAACAAGCCACTCTCAAACAACATATAAATAATTCCAACTATGACAGTAAGGCTGTCTCCCCAGAAGCACACAAGCTTGAAATGTACCTGCGTCAGACTTTAGAACAACGAGATTTTCGCCAATTTCAAATTTATTATCAACCTATTGTTGATATCAATTCTGGCAAAATTGTAGCAGCTGAAAGTTTATTGCGCTGGCACCATCCAGAACTGGGTATAGTTTCTCCCGTACAAGTGATACCCATAGCAGAGTCTACAGGTTTAATTGTTCCTATTGGAGAATGGATATTGCGTAGTGTATGCAAGCAGACTAAATTATGGCATGATTCAGGATTTCCTTTCTTGCACGTTGCGGTCAATTTATCAGTCTGTGAATTGATGCAACCTGAATTTAGTCAAAAAATTATTAAATTTTTACGGAACAATAACCTAGTGGCAGAGCGCATAGGACTAGAATTAACAGAAAGCATGATTATGCAAAATGTCGATGGCGCTCTTCAAAATATACAGGAAATTAAATCTTTAGGAGTACAAATTGCTATTGATGATTTTGGCACAGGTTATTCTTCTTTGCTTTATCTGAAGCAATTACCCGTTAATACATTAAAAATAGATCGTTACTTCATTCAAAACGTTGCTAACGATCCCCAAAAAGCAGCAATCACTACAGCATTGATTCAAATGGCACACAATTTGAATCTTAAGGTTATAGCTGAAGGTGTAGAGACAGAACAAGAATTAGAATTTTTACGAACTTATAACTGTGACGCTATGCAAGGGTTCCTCTTTAGCCGTCCCATACCAGCCTCAGATTTTGAAAAAATGTTAATTGAGGATAAAAAATTAGCGGTTAATGGTCAATAGTTTTTGAGAAGATATTGAATAATTAAAAAAGAATTATATATAAAGTTATTTTTTTAATTTTATTAAAAAAATGATAATTTAAGGAATTTAAACGCAGATAAACAAAAACCAAAAATAACAATATGCACAAAATTCTAGTTATAGAAGATGAAACAACCGTGCGGCAAAATTTGGTAGAATTACTCACTTATGAGAATTTCAAGGTTGTTGCTGCAGAAAATGGTTTAATCGGTATGCAATTAGCTCATGAGGAACTACCGGATATAATTATCTGCGATGTTATGATGCCAGAACTAGACGGGCACGACGTTTTGCAGAAATTACGTCAACAACCCCTAACAGCAACAATTCCATTTATTTTTTTAACCGGTAAGTGTGACAAAGCCGATATGCGCCAAGGAATGGTCTTGGGGGCAGATGATTACTTAACCAAACCTTTTACTAGGGTAGAATTATTAGCAGCTATTTCCTCAAGATTGGAAAAACAAGCTGCTATTCGTCAGCAATCACAAAAAAAGCTGGATGAGTTGCGTAGCAATATTGCGATGTCCCTTCCTCATGAAATGCGGACACCACTTAATGGAATTTTAGGTTTTTCAGAACTTTTAATTAAAGAAGTTGATAACCTTTCTTCACACGAAATCCGTGAAATGGCCGAAGGTATTCATAAATCGGGTGAACGTCTCTACAGGTTAATTCAAAAATTTTTACTTTATGCAGAATTAGAAATTATAGCGACAGACTCACAGAAAATAACGTTACTCCAAAACCACAAAACTACATTTCCTGTAATAGGATTACAAAGATTAATCGATGAAAAAGCTAAAAAAATGGGTCGTGGGTCAGATGTAAGTGTTAATTTTCAAAAAACTTGTCGCTTAAGGATTTGTGAAACTAGACTTTATAAAATGGCTGAAGAATTATTAGATAATGCTTTAAAATTCTCTTTGCCAGGAACCAATATTTATGTAGAAAGTACTGTTAAAAATAAAAAATTTACTCTATCATTTACTGATTTTGGTAGAGGTATGACAAGCTCCGAAATTTCAAATCTAGGCGCTTATCGGCAATTTGACCGAAAACTTTACGAACAGCAAGGTTCGGGTTTGGGCTTAAGCATTGTTAAGCGTATAGCGGAATTACACGGGGGGGAACTCCAAATTTACAGTCAGCCTGGAGAGAAAACGGTTGTGCAAGTACTGCTTCCATGTGCCTGAGAGCAAAAAAATAAATTCTTATAAATTAATCTTCCTACTTTTAATTCCAGCGATTGAGGACAGCTTTTTCACTCAATGGCAATCAGCGATCGCTGACCAAACGTTAAACTTGAAGGTGTTGCACCGTGAAGTTATACGGAAACTGCTACTATGAAATCTCTGCGTTGGTTGCTGCTGTTTCTGTTTCTGGGTACAGCAGCCTGCGTTCAAACCAGTGCCTACCCAGAAGAATCTACACCCCAAGCTTCTGCACCTTCTACTCAACTAGCACAGAATTCAGCACAAACAGAAAATGTGATTCCGACTGAGACTCTGTCTCCTACACCCATTAATATTGACGTCAAAAGTTTACCAAAACCTTTTGCTACTGATAGTGCTTCAAAAGGACCTCAAGTTGTAGCGATTCCTGCAAAACCGACTCTGCGCGTACCCTCTGGCTTTGTTGTTAACGTTTTTGCCGAGGGTTTAAATGCACCGCGTTGGTTGGCTTTAACTCCGACTGGAGATGTTTTGGTGACAGAAACCAGACAAAATCGCATTCGTTTACTTAAAGATACCAACGGTGATGGCGTGGCTGATATTAAAGAGACATTTGCTAGTTCTGCAAATGGACTGAATATTCCCTTTGGTATGGCTTTTGCAGATAATTCCTTCTTTTTGGGTAATACTGATGCTGTCTTGAAATTTCCTTACCAACAAGGTCAACAGCAACTCATTGGGAACGGACAAAAAATCGCTGATTTACCCGGTGGTGGATACAATCAGCACTGGACTCGTAACGTATTGTCATCACCAGATAGTAAAAAAATATACGTCTCTATTGGTTCGGAAACTAATGTAGATGAAGAACCACTACCAAGGGCTTCCGTACAGGTTATGAACTTAGATGGGACTGGGCGGCAAACCTTTGCCTCCGGTTTGCGTAACCCAGTGGGTCTGGACTTTCATCCTGTAACGAAAGAACTTTACACAACTGTCAACGAACGAGACGGCATAGGAGATGATTTAGTACCAGATTACTTTACTCGCATTCAGCAGGGAGAATTTTATGGATGGCCTTATACGTACCTAACACCTAATAATCTTGACCCCCGCCAAACCACAGGTAACAAAAGCAAACAACCCGACTTAGCAGCTCGCACTCGTACTCCAGATGTTTTATTTCAAGCACATTCAGCTGCTTTGGGCTTGCAGTTTTATGACGGACAAACCTTTCCCCAAAAATACCGTAATGGTGCTTTTGTTGCCTTTCGCGGTTCTTGGAATCGCGATCGCGGTACTGGTTACAAAATTGTCTTTGTCCCTTTTGATAGTAAAGGCAGACCCCAAGGCTACTATGAAGACTTCCTCACGGGATTTTTACTTGACCCTTCCATACCCACAACTTGGGGGCGTCCTGTAGGGTTACTTGTCCTACCTGATGGTAGTCTTCTCGTCACCGAGGAAGCTAACAATCGGATTTATAGGATTCAGTACAAAGGTTAGTGGTTAGTAGTTAGCGATCGGTCGTAGTAACTAACAACTAACAACTAACAACTATCAACTAACAAGCATCAAAACCATCCCTCAAGTTCGAGGGTTTCTACCATCTGGAGACCACGGGTGTCACCGACGCCCAAGATAGCTGCTTTGGCATCCTCCCTAACTCCTAAATCTTTGTCTTCTGCGAAAGATTGAATTAAAGCGTCTACAGCTGTGGCGTAGACGACATTAGAAGGGAGTTGGCGACACAGTTGCCCTAATGCCCAGGCACAATTACTTCGCACGGGAGCAACGGGGTCTTGCACTAATGCTTCAATCAAGGGTGGTATTGCCCCCACAACTGCTTCATAACCTACATCTGCCATCTGAACTAGGGCGCTTGCAGCCCACAAACGTACTGCTGAAATATCAGTTCTTAACGCATCTGTTAGGGGCACTAAAGAACGGCGATCGCGACAGTTTCCCAATGCCCAAACAATGCCTTTACGCACGTAACCATTCCAATCTAGGTTTAATTGGGTAATCAATGGCTGCACGGCATCTGGGCTTGGGTTGCGTCCGAGGGCGTATGCTACGCTCACCCGTACCAAAGGGCAAGTATCAGTTAACAAACGAATCAAATGCGGAATAGCTCGTGCATCTTCTATGTCACAAAAAGCACGAGAAGCCAGCATTCTCTGCTGTGGTTCTGGATGTTCCAGTAGAGCTAGCATTGCCTCTGGATTTGGCTTAGGTGTTTCTGCTTCCGCAGTCAGCGGTCCTAAACGATCTAGGGGACTTTCCAGTTCTATCTCTACATCATCAAGTAAGCTTAGGTCTTCTTCGTCATACATATCGTATTTCAATCCCTGATAGGGATTAATATAAAACCCTTCGTGTCCAGAAGTGAAGATGTATAAGTTTTATGGCTAAATATTGCACTTACGTATAAATCTTATTCGTCACGGTTAAGAGGTTTAAACATCCACAGTGATTGAGTTCCGTAGCCCAGTTGATTGTAAAGATTGTATGCAGCCGTGTTAGACTCAAACACTTGTAATGCTATTTGGCGATCTCCTCTAGCCTTGGCCCACTCTTCTACATACAGCATCAAAGCTTTAGCTATTCCCTGTCGCCGATATTCTGGCGCAACATAAAGTAAAAAAATATGAGCGTGACGAGTTCCCTGTATCTGATCGATGGCATTTCCAACCCAGATACAGGCGACAGGAGAAGAGGACGGGGTAGACAAGGTAGACGTTGCTTCCTTGTCCTCCTGGTTTCCTTGGTCTGCTAAAACCCACCAAACAGGTGTTTTAGTAGAGAAATACTGTTCAACTGTTTGTACTAAATGAGAAAAATCCTGTTGCTCTGGAAAAAGTTCTTGGTAAGTTCGCTGCATGAACTTGACCAATAGGGCGCGGTCTAGAGTAGAACCACGACGAACAATATAATCAGGTAGTAAGGATTCCAAAACTCAATGGGGGAAATTGTTATATTTTTTGTCAAGGTAGTTAATGGTTAGTAGCTAACCACTAACTACTAACTCCCAACCAACAACATTCCCAATTCCCCAATAGGTGCGGGTGCTGCCATATCTGAGGGTAGGAAAATGCGAGCGCTCACGGCCACAAGGGCAGCGAAAAATATAAGCACTACGAGTAGAGGAGCAATATACTGTCGGAAAATAGACATAACACAGAAAGCTCGGAACAGCAAGTTATTCTGATAACTAGCTTAAGAAATATTAAGCTGTCTTATTTATTCTAGCGACTTTAGATCTCTAAGAAACAAAGTTATCGGCGATCGCGTTCCAAATCGGCAATGCTTTTTTCCCAGTACCAATTTTCTGGCATACCGGGAAAATCTTGCTTTGCTTGCTCCACGAGGCGTTCTGCAGTAGCAGCGTCACCAGATAACAGACCAATCAGCTTATTCTTAAGATTGGTATCAGGTGTACGCTCATCACTTTGGGGCTTACTTCCATTAGAAGAAGGTCGAGATGAAGGTGACTGCTGCCTTCTAAATTCCCAAAATAATACGTAATACAGGGTACCAAAAATAACAATTAGGCTAAATGTTCCTAGAAACGTTAACAAGTTAAGTGCTAAAAATCCCAGAACTAACTGGGAAAGAACGTAGCCGAGTAGTACGCCAGTGATTAAAAGAATAACTGTTGCGGTACTAATGATGAGCTTCTGCCCCATAATTCTTATTCCTCATAGTCAAGTCCGGGTCTAGAAAACGGTTTTGGATGTTGATTCCAAGGAGCAATAACAGGCAAAAGCAGCAATCCTGGTAGGGCTGCGACCAAGGTCAGTAGAAAGAATGAAGACCAACCTGTTGCTTTCGCTAAATCGCCAGAGGGAGCCGAGAGAATATCCCTACTAATAGCCATCAAGCTAGAGAATAATGCAAATTGAGTTGTTGTAAAACTGTGGCTGCAAAGACTCATTAAAAAGGCAACCGTCACAACTGTAACTAAGCCAGCACAGAAGTTTTCAACATTAATTGCTAATACCAAAAGATTGCTATTTTTGCCAGCCACCGATAAGACGTAATAACCCAAGTTACTCACTAACTGTAATACACCAAATATCCAAAGAGCGCGATTGATACCAATTTTACTCATCACGATACCGCCAACAAGTACACCGACGGTTGTTGCTATCAATCCCATAACACCTTGAATTGCGGCAATTTCTGTTTTGCTAAAGCCTATTTCCCTTAAGAACAAATTACCAGTCACGCCGACTAATGCATCACCTAATTTATAGAGCAAGATAAAAATCAGAATCAGGCTAGCTTGCGAGATTCCAAATCGCTCAAAGAAATCTTGAAGTGGTAAGATGACAGCATCTTGTAAGGATTGAGGCGATTGATTTTGAGTTTGGTTCAGATGCTTTTTTGGTGTCAGAACAGATAAAGCTATCCAGCCTATCAACAAAATTGCTAGCACCCAGTAGAACACGGGTAACGCTATAGCACGAGAGATCGCTCCTCCCAATAAACCTGCAACTAACAAACCTATCAACACTATAAAAATCCCTTCTTTGAAAGACAAGGGAGAAACGGGGGTTGAAGTTGTGCGTTGCTGCAGTTCTGCTGGTGCCCAAAGGGTTGTGATTATACCTACAGCCATAAAAGCAGCCATCAGAAAATAAACTGCATTCCAAGGAATAATATCAGCTAAAGCTATAGCGAGGAAACTCGTGATAAATAAAGCGACACGGTAGCCAAGTACCCAAAGCGATGCGCCTGTTTCTAATTCCAGTGGCTGCAAGACATCTGTACGGTAGGCGTCACCGACAATGTCTTGAGTCGCACTTAAAAACGAAATGACAAAAGCAGTAATTGCTAGTATGTTCAGGACTTGTACGTTTTGAGATGGTTGTTGCAAAGCCATAGCGACGATCGCAACTACCAACCCTACTTGAGTCAAGATCAGCCAACCACGCCTTGGTCCTAGGAAAGGCGGTACAAACCTGTCAACGAGTGGAG
The DNA here is from genome assembly GCF_045999855.1 of Tolypothrix campylonemoides VB511288_2. NCBI lineage: Bacteria > Bacillati > Cyanobacteriota > Cyanophyceae > Nostocales > Tolypothrichaceae > Tolypothrix > Tolypothrix campylonemoides. Next base: position 434,612 of record NZ_JBFPMW010000005.1, on the reverse strand, counting down.
ACCACAAAAATTTTAAGGAATAAGGCAACGCCATTAGACCAAATAACGTAATTGTGCCTAAATCCACCTTTGCATCTTGCATCCATAATTGTAAAGTTTTGCTAGTTAAAAATAACGGCAAACCGGATGAAAAACCCAGCAACAATAAAGCCGCCATCTTTCGACTTACAAAAGCTCGTTGAATTGATAAAATAGTTTTCACAATTTTAATTTATCTCCTCCGGTACCCGGACGAATGTGAGTTATATTGCCATATTTATAAAGTAGTGTCAGGCAAAGATGCCAATTTATCGTGTTATTGCACCTTACCCCTTCTCTCGTTCGCAACTAGAGTTTGGGCATGCAGATCGTGAGGTGGAACCTCACGCGTCCGCAGCCAATTCAATCAAATCTTCAATTTTCTTAATATTTGGATCGCCAGCCAAGTAACCGATACCGCGATGTAAGTGAAGGCGAAACTGGGTCGCAAGAGTTTCTTTATCTGTCCCAAAGCCATCGTTGTAACAGCGTTGCTTGAGAGCAAGTAACAGAATATCGGACATCTCGCCACCGAACACCGACCATGTCATTTCAACGTTGCTGTCAGCAGGTATGGGTACGGGTGATGGAGGGGTGGGTTCCGCAAGAGAACGACAAAAACCCCAACGACACAACACGTTCCAGTTTTCAATTTTGGTACTGCGTTTGAGTTTGATGAGTTGCTCTTTTGCTGTTTGTGAGAGTTTTATACGGTCAAGAGGAGGTTCCATGGGTAGATAGAGGCGTAGGGGGGGAACAAAAACACTGTGTTTGAGCTACATTATGCAGATTATTTCATGTATCGTGCAAACACTTCAGGATAAAGTACTTGACCGATCGTGTCTAGCTCCCTAACTTTTTAGAGGATGTCTGAAAAGTTTTTAGTGATGTATCAAAGTTTCGCAGATCGCCCATGTTTAAAGGTCTAAAAGAGAACACGTATAAAATTTAATACTTTAATTGGTCTCCTCAATGTTATCAATTACCAAAAATACCCCTCTTTAACCGTTGTTTGACGAGTCAAAGAATCATATTGCAGGAGGTATGTACGAGCGATCGCTTCATTTTCTTGCAAGACTTTAAATTCCTTTTCTGCAATTTCTGTATCGGTAGAAAGCAGAATCACCTGATGAGAAGCAGAGGGAAAGTAACGCTCAACTAAGTTAGTGCGGTGAGAGGAATCTAGCCTTCCCAAAGGAGTATCAATAGCTACAGGTAAGCGATGCCCGGAAACACGAGCTAGTCCCCAAAGGAATGCGATCGCTAAAAGTTGCTTCTCTCCTGCTGATAAACGATTTTTTGGAACCATCTTCCCCTGTAGATCGTACAAAGAGAGACCAAACGTAGCAGTATCAATAACTATACGGTGTACTAAATCTGATTTATGTAATAAGTAGCGAAAACACTCAGTCACTTCCGCTTCCAGTTTATTAAGTTTTTTCAGAGTCAAGCGTTCGCGAAAAAGCGAAAGTGTTTGTTGAACTTTAGCAGAAGCAGCAATGATATGCTCTTTACTCTTACGGTCAATATTTTGGTCTGTATATTTTTTTAAATCTTTTTTTGACTTTTCAATTGCGGCGTCTAATTCAACCAAATAACGTCTTTTAGCTTCATGTTCTACTTTGATTTGTGCAACTTGACTTTGTGCTTCTACGTGTGCATTGTGTAACTTTTGATATATCTCTGGAGAAGCAGCCGTTTGCAATTGTCTCTCTAGTTTTAGAAGCTCCTCTTCTTTTGTCTTGAGCAGCCCAAGTTGGTGTTGAGCAGAAGATTTTGCGGTTTCTAAAGAATAACTGATGATATGAGAGAGTTGAGCTAGCAATTTTTCATCAGCCAGTAACCATGCTTCTTCTCCATTGTTTGAAGCCAATTGCTTGCTTTCCTCTTCAATTAAAAATTTAATTTTATCAAATTGTTCTTCTGACAAATTTACTTGAGCAATCCTATTAATCAAACGTTCATTTCTTTCCAGTAAAACATTTCGGGCTATTTGTGTTTGTGAAGAGTGGATTTCACTTTCTCCTGTTTTCCGTACTTGAACGAGTAGAGGTTGAATTAACACCATTGGTAAGACATCAGCAGCCAATAGACACATAACTTGACGGACTTGTTCAATTTCTCCCGTCACTTGTGCTTGCTGTTTTTCTAGCTGACTGCGTTCTCCTGCAATTTTGCCACCTTCTGAAATAAATTTATCAAGACATACTCTCTGTTTTTCTTCAGATGCTTCTAACTGAGCTTTAATGCGGTTTAATTGTTCCTGAGTTACTTGTTTTTCTTCTGTTTGTTGTTGGAGTCTTTGTTCAATTTCTTCCAAATTTGCCAAGTCTTTTGTATCCGCTAGTTCCTTGCGTTTGCGGCTGACTAAAATTTCTAAATCTTCTGCCAAACGTTCTGCTAGCTCTAAACCTAAAAGCCCGCGAATCGCTTCAACAACATTTTGTGGAGGAACGTCCTGTTGTGCGAGTTCTTTTACCTGTTCGCCATCAAACAGAAATAGGTTAGAAATTCCTAAAGGAATCAAATTTTCAACATACTCATCCCATATAGTCACTAAGCTCGTGTCAAGCCATTCGTCATTTGTTCCAATATCCAAAATACCTAAATGGTCTTTCCCATCTTTGGGATTTTTTTCCCAAGTTCTGACAATACGGTATCTGACTGGCTTATCATTTTCAATATGTTCAAAAGCCAATTCAATTCTGGTTTTCTCTGTTGGAGGAGTGGAACTGCTGACACATTGCGTGAGAAAATCACTGTAACTTAGATTTCCCCGAGTAGAACATTGAGCGCGAGGTCCATACAGTGCAAGGCGAATAGCATCCATTAAAGTCGTTTTGCCACCACCATTCATTCCACCAAATAAGATAATGGGACAGGAACTATCATTTTTTCTAGGGTCAAGTTTGATAGTTTGACGACCGTAGTAAGGACCAAAGTTTTGTAGTACTAGTTCAAGGAAGATCACAGTAGTTTCTTAATATTTGAATCTCAGGCAAAAGTTGGTAATAGATCTGATAACGTAACATTACGGTTGAATTATATTGTCTTAACTCTCTGCTTTTTTGGCTTGAAACTTAACTTGTCGCCAACTTTGCGGTTTGTCCGATTCCACATTGTTTGTTATAGCAGCATCGCCCAATGTTAACTGCTTGATTTTTGCGACATCGCCTTCAACAACCGCCTCTTTCAAATCTCTTTTCAAATGAGCGTTCCTAACAGCTTCATCTTGGGAACGCGAACTTCTTTCAAAACATTTTTCTAGTGTGTCAAATATTCCTACTCGGCGAGTTCGTTTGCGATACTGACGTTCTGTATCCAAGAGATTTGCCATGAGTTCCAAGTGCATTGCATCCTCACCACAGATTTCTTCAAGCACAGCCCATTCATCACTACCCAACAAACTCATACCAGCACCGGGACGGGGATCTTGAAAAATTTCCCCCGTGACTTCCTGATAAATTTTGGGTAAGCTATCATCAAATTCGTGTCTTTCCTCCAGCCATATGCGTCGAATTTCACTGAGTTCTTCTATAGAAATCAAGGTGATATCACGCATATTTTCGGGTGCGGTGTGACGAATTTGCATTTGAACAGTTAGGAGTTGTCGGAGCCAGTCTTCTCTAGCTTCTTTAATGTAGGGACCGGGTATCGGCTCAACCGACACGTCTCCATCTGTATTGCGCTCGTAGAGTTGCACGTCACCATTTCTCCGCCGAAAATCTCGGCGATCGCGGTTTTCTTCAGCATCTAATTCCTTACGAAATTCAAGTAGAGGTTGCAACCACTCTTTCTCTTCGTCATTTTGAATCATTGCTGCGAGAGATTTATCTTGGCTGACGAGCGTGCAAACCCAGCATCCAAAACGAGAGCTACCACAACTGGGGGTGGATGTATCAACAACTAAAGGACATTCATTATCAGCGCTAGCACCTCTATACATGGCGAATAAGTCCTTGTTGCTGTAGCCCCATGGGTTTTCCCATTGCATCAGATACAACCAAACTTCATCGTTTCGCCAGTCTTCAATGGGGCTGTACACAAGGGAGTTGGGCAAATTCATATTAGGGCTGAGGCGATCGCGTACCCGCTTGGCTTCCCATTTTTTCATCCTCGCCGCACGATTTGTGCTTTCAGCTTTGCGAGTCCCCAAAACAACAATAGCTTCACCGTTGTTTCTGATAACGTCACGAATAAAACGGTTAGATGGATTGATTTTAAGACGTTCCGTACACCAGCGAAATTTTCCTTTTGGGGCTGGGTATCCTTTACCAATAAAACCTACCCAGAATGTTTCTTTAACATCTGGCTGTAGGAGATGCGGTTCTATTGGCATTTGTTGTTCGAGCGCTGCTAGTTTCATCTGCTCTAGGGAATGGCGTACCCATGCAGATACATAAGGATTTTCTACAAGCGTGTCTGTTGTAATAACGTGTATTGTTTTAGTGCGCTTGGAATGTGGGAGCCCGGCGATCGCATTCCACACTAACTGTAGAGTAGCAGTGCTGTCTTTACCTCCAGAATATCCCACGACCCAAGGAATTGCATCCAAGCAGTACAATTCTTGAATTTCGGTAGTTAGAGATTCAATATCTTCTACTAACTCTGCCACAGGTCGCTGAGTTTGACCTTTGTTTTCTGGCTGTTGCGTGGTGCTCATTTGCCTACCCTTGTTCAACTCCTGCTAGTTTCATTACAAAAGACGGAGGTTCAATCCATAAAGCCTGCTTTTGCAGGGTTGTTCCAGAACTTCCGCTTTCAATCGCCTACGCCTCTGCTGTTTAGAGGTTGTTTTTGTCAAGGAATTCCTATTCTTGCATAAATTAGCACAGATTAAGGTTTTTAAAAACTTTTTTTATAAAGACTCAATTTCTTGTAAATTTAACTTCGTCTCTAGTTTTAAGTTTAAAAAAACTCATATGGATAACACTCAAGACAACCGCAATACTAAAATTGTCAGTCAGTATGAAGCACAGAAAGACGAGCACCAACATTTACTCGTTTCTACACTTGATAAGTATCAAGAGGGAACTGACCAGATTCTAGTTCGGAAAACTGACATGGGGGGTACTCAGGCATATGTTAGCTCTGTGACTCTAGAATGGTTTGCAAGCCGGGTCAACTTTGCGTCTTACTTACCTTTGTTTCAAAAAAAGTATAACGCTCAAACTGATAACGTTGAGATCGACGCCGAAAGTATTGACGAGGTTCAACAACGTCCCTTGGACTGGTCGCGTCAAGCACCATTGGTGCAGTATTTGGCGACTCGAAAACACCACAAATTTCCACCAGTTCTAGTAGTCATTAGTAAATCGTGGGTAGACAACCCTGATGCACCCGAGTGGGACAGTGAAGGACGAGCCATAAAACCCACAACTGATTTCACGCCATTTGATAAAGATGGTAAATTCGGGTTGCTGAACGTTTCTCAGAAAGATGTCACTATTTATGCCTTAGATGGTCAACATCGATTGATGGGAGTACAAGGTTTAATAGAGTTGCTTCAATCTGGTAAACTGCGGAGATACAGAAAAGATAAAACTCCTTTCGATACCTTCATAACAGTTAACGATTTGTTAGAGCAATACCAAGTTGCACCCGATTATTTGGAAAAGTTACCTCAAGAAGAAATTGGCATAGAATTTATTTGTGCGGTTGCGGCTGGTGAAACCCGTGAAGAAGCAAGATTGCGCGTTAGGTCTGTCTTTGTTCATGTCAACCTCATGGCAGTTCCTTTAAGCAAAGGTCAGCTTGCACAATTGAATGAGGATGATGGTTTTTCTATTGTTGCTAGAAAAATTGCTGTAACCCATCCACTGTTAGAGCAGCGCGAGGGTAGGAACCCTCGAGTCAATTGGAATAGTGCAACAGTTGCGACTAAGTCCACTGTTTTGACAACCCTACAAGCACTTAAAGAAATGTCTGAAAGGTACTTGGGGCAAAAGTTTTTGCACTGGAAACCTTTGGACAAAGGTTTAATCCCCATGCGACCGGAGAATGAAGACCTTGAAGAAGGAATCAAGGATTTTCAAACACTGTTTGATTATTTAGCGAGTCTTCCGAGCTATAACATTCTCAAATATGAAGAGACACCAGCTTTACGACACTTCAGCTTTGAAAAGAATGGCGGTGAAGGAAATATACTTTTCCGTCCTGTTGGTCAAGTTGCCTTAGCTCAAGCTCTTGGTGTTTTAATATTTAAAATGGGATTTTCCTTGGAAGACGTATTTAAAAAGCTGCGTAAGTTCGATCGCGAAGGCGGGTTTAGTGGTATGGAGCATCCTAAATCCCTTTGGTATGGCGTTTTATACGATCCAAACAAGAAGCGAGTACAGGTTGCAGGACGGGATCTTGCAGCTAAGTTACTCATCTATATTTTAGGTGGTGTAGAAGATAGTGTTGAACGTGCTGAATTGCGTAGGGATTTGGCTAAAGCGAGAACGCTTGAAGATAAAACAATCGGTTTTGATGGTAAATTCGTTGAACCCAAGCAGCTAGGGCTTCCGACCGGAATATAGAATTCTCAGCAGAGTTATTAACTCAGAGATTAAAACAATTGCACCTTAGGCTTTGTGTTATTTCTTGTTCAGAAGCTATTAGGTAGCAATAGGTATTTATAGTTCGGTTTTTTAGAAAAAATTCAAAAACAGTTGTGTTTGATTGATTTTCTAAAAAATTTCTGAAAATTAGACATTTCAGCTTATAATTGCTTGCCAGTTATGAACTTATTCTCCTAAGAGCAGCTTCTTTACGTTATCTACGCTTAGGTATAGTTAATGGCTGACTTAAGGATAGATGCAAGCAGCTACACGCGACGTGGTAACAAGGTTATAAAAATTTGTTTTTAGTACCTGCAAGTAATATTGAGCTTGCAAAATTACGTAAGTCTATAGCTAAAGAAAGAATAGTGAAAATTTAAAACAAGTTTTTACAAAAATTTCATATAAACTAAACAATTAAAACTGACATCTACTTTGTCATTCGTTACATTGAGACAAGAGCAAATTTATTAATTAACTAATGACAATGTTGCTGACAGTTATACTTAAGCTTCCATTTTAAAGTTAATCCTTACATTTGCTTGCATCTGCCAAATTTTGTAGGATTTTTATGACTTATTTAAATGAAGAGAGTAACGATATTATTTCACCTCAAGATAAAGCGCAGATTAGTACATTGATTGAGCCACTTTTCTCGAAGCATCATCGCGATCGCTGTTACATAGGTCTCATTTTTGAGCAGGGAAAGCGGGAGATGTTACAAATTAATGTTCCAGCCAGCGATTTTTCCAGCCTTCTCCAAGCAAAACCATCAACTGGTAACGATCCTGATTCTGGTAAAAATCGTCCGGAAGTTCAAGGACATACAGAGGAAATTAAACAGTATATTCTTGACCGTGCTCGTAAAGGAAAATCTTGGATATTGGGAACACTGACAGCAAATGTCAATCCAAAAGATATAAAAGTGATTAAATTGTATCGAAATATGTGTTTGGTGATTGTTCGCCGTACAGTTAAGCTAGATATTACTGATGGACAACATAGAAAACGTGCAATTCATGAATTAATGGAAAGCTCTGAAAGCGAGTTAATTGCCGATAATGATTTTCCTATTACTTTAGTATTAGAAGGGGATTTTCGCCAGTGTCAAACAGATTTTCGAGATATGGCTCAAACTAGATCGTTAGATAAATCTTTATTGCTATCGTTTGGAGAGTATTCTGGTAGAGTTGGTATTACTAAAGAATTAATTGAGAGAGTCTCAATGTTTTCTGGTAAAACAGAAAAGGTTAAAGCAAATCCCTCAACTAAAAACAAGCTAATTTATACTATGAATTACATAGCGAGATTTGTTAGTTGTGTTTTTACTAATAACGCAGATAATGAACTACAAGATTATGATGTAATAGAGAAGTCTGAATCTTTAGTTGAATGCCTAAATCAGTTTTTTTCAGAATGCCATAATACAAAATATATTTCCGCCAAAAGCAATCATGAATTAACAGTTACTGATGTAGCAAATTTTAAAGAAAATTGTTTGCTAGGGGTGAGTGCTGGATTGGAAGTTTTAGGACGTTTACTATACTGGACTTACTCAGCTGAAAGCAATTATTTCGATGAAGAAAAAATTTCCCAACTAGCACAAATTAATTGGTCAAGAGACTACGATTTGTGGAGAAATAATATAGTAAGGATAGATCCCCAACCTAAAAATCCAAATAAACCATATAGAGTCATAACCAAACCATATAGAGTCATAACCACTGCAAATGCTGTAACTGATGCAGTGAAGATGGTAAAAAACAGGCTGGAATGGAGCTAGCTGATTCATTAAAAGCCGCTACTCAAGACAGGAATTTAGTTAAATTAAATTCCTCGTCGTCCTCTTCTTGTTCAAATCGTTCAGAACTAAGGAGCAATAAAATTCGCTCTAAATAATCTACAGTACCTCGAACTTCAGCTTGTAAAATCTCCAAGCCCCCATTAGCGTATTCCTCAAAAATACGCAGACGTTCGTTTTCAAACTTGTCCTCTTGAGAAGAAAGAATATTAATGTCTTGAGTTGCAGTCACTCCCAATAACTTAATGACTAGATCGTATCCTCTAGATACAAAAATTTCTTGTCCTATAGGAGCAGGTTCCCGTTTAGATATTTCCCCCAAAGCCACACGCCGTTTGTGCTTCGCACCCAAAGCCGCAGCAAAAGCGATCGCATCAGCATAAGTTTGGAAAGGACCCGTTGCGCCATCAGCCGAAGTTAAAGCTTTTACCAAATCAGCCTTATCCTTAGCAACTCTAACTTTCCCAGTTTCTGCCATATTACTTATATGTTAATTGTAATAATCTTAACCTACATCTAAGCAAAATGTTAGCAAACTCCATCCGCATTTGTCCGCGTTCATCTGCGGTTCCGACCAATATTTTTTAGAATTTGCAGAACGCTGTAAAGTTCTCTAGCAGACGTAAACAAAGTAAAAACTCGCGACAAACCATATTGAGAACTACCCTCTTGGCTCAACTTAACAAATAAAATATCATCCCCATTCGTCACCATGCCAAACACGGCTTTACTTGAATACGGGTTAGCCATCAAATAAGCCAGTGCTTGCGGTAAAGCTGACACAACCGAAAGTGCAGTTTTTTTAGACTCCACTACCAAGATCCAAAACTGATTTTGCAGCACTAAAACATCAATTCGTCCCCGCAGCACCTCTTCGCCATCATTCAGTACTAAATCCACAGACGGCTCAGCCTTAATCATAAAAGGAGGATCGTAAAATCCCGCCACCCCTAACAAAGGTGACATCACCAACAATAACACTGTCCCCTCTAACAAATCCCCTACAGTACGATGATACAAATATCTACGTCGCAATTCATCTAAAGCAGCTTTTTCAGTTTCTGTAATTTCAGGCAATCCCTCATACCACTCAGAAAAAAACTGCTCGTCCTCAATTCGCACCAAGCCAAACCGATTTTGGACATCAGCCAAACTGGTAATCGCTTCTGTTATTGCTGTGGTTTGTGTCATTCCTTATTACATTCCTGCCATACCTAGCCTACTTTCCAACTGCAAAAACTCACGCACCCGTGACAAATAATTAGGTGCATCTTCCAACATGGGAAAATGCGCCGTATCTCGAATAACGGTAAATTCAATATTTTCATTCAATGCTGCTGCTTGACGCCCCATTTCAGCCGGAATAATTTTGTCATACTCCCCAGCAATCAGGAGTGTCGGTACTGTTATCCTCGCAAACTCCTGTGGCATTGTTTCGGCTGCTGCTTTACTCACTGCTGTAAAAATAGTCCCCAATGCAGCATCATAATCAGCTACCAGAAAATCTTCCAAAAAAGCTTTGCGTTCTACAGCCGAGATAGGACGACGCAAAAACCGCGCCATAAACATCCTGTCAATAAATGGTATGTTCGCCAACCATTTAGGACGGAATTTCACAACATAACCACCAAATTTATGAAAAGCTGCAAAGGCTTTTTCGTCGTACTCAAAAATACCAGCACAAGTCAAAATTGCTCTTTGTGCTCTCTGCGGGTAGCGATTCAGAAACAACGTCACAATTGACGTTCCCGTAGAATGAGCAGTGATATACACTCTTTGAAGTCGCAAGGCGTCTAACAAAGCAGCTAAATCCTCAGCGTACTCCTCAAGCTCATAAGTTAACTCCTGAATAGCTTGAGATTCAGCTTCGGGCGATCGCGATTCAAAAGATTCAGCAACAGATTCACTTGCTTGAGCTATGGTTGGCTTCCCATAGGAGCGTCCAAAGCCACGCATATCATACAGCAAGCAATCGAATTGTTCTGATAAAACCCGTGCCGTACTCTCCCAATACCGAGCAGAACCAGCCCAACCATGGACAAAAACCATCACGGGTTTTTCTTGAACCTCTGATGGCTTTTTTATCCACTCGTAATAATGCTCAACGCCACGAATACTAATGTAAGACATTTTTGAATTATGAATTATGAATGATGAATTATGAAAGGTATTTCAAGTTTTGAATTATAGGTTAATGAATTTTGGAATGAAAAAAATTTTGAATTTTGAAACTAAATTTTACTATTTAGTCCTCATAATTCCTAATTTATCATTCCTTCTTCATCCTTCATAATTTTTTATTCATAATTCATCATTCATAATTCATCATTCTTTAAGCTGACTCTGGTTTTGGTATTGAAGATGGATGCACCAACAATTCTGCTGTCGATCGCTTCTCTACCATTTCTCGCGTTACCGTACAGCGAGTCACGTCTTTGCGGGAGGGTAACTCGTACATCACGTCCAACATCAGTTCTTCAACAATGCCTCGCAGCGCTCTTGCACCTGTTTTCCGCCGATATGCTTCCTGGGCAATTGCTCGCAAAGCTTCTTGTTTGAACTCTAACTGAACGTTGTCCATCTTCAGTAGTTTTTGGTATTGCTTCACCAAAGCGCTGCGGGGCTGGGTCAGAATCGCCATGAGTGCTTCCTCATCTAGCGGTTCTACCACTGCTACCATTGGAATTCTCCCGATGAATTCTGGAATCATGCCAAATTTCACCAGGTCATCTGGTTCTAGGTGACGCAGAGTGTCAGCCGTGCGCCTGTCTTTTGTCTGACCTTCGCCCGGTTGTACAAAACCTATTGACTTTTTACCAATTCTCTGTTCTACGACTTTTTCCAAACCAACAAACGCACCGCCGCAGATAAACAGGATATTGCTGGTATCAATCTGGATGCAGTCTTGATAGGGGTGCTTGCGCCCTCCTTGGGGTGGAACATTAGCGATCGTCCCCTCTAACATTTTCAGCAAAGCTTGCTGTACGCCTTCTCCAGAAACATCGCGAGTAATTGATGGGTTTTCGCTTTTACGAGCAATCTTATCGATTTCATCGATGTAAATAATGCCTCGCTGTGCTTCCTCAACATCTAAATCTGCCACCTGTAACAGTCGCAGCAAGATATTTTCCACATCTTCTCCCACGTACCCTGCTTCCGTTAAGGTAGTAGCATCAGCCACAGCAAAGGGGACATCAAGAATCTTGGCTAGAGTTTGTGCTAACAGAGTCTTTCCACATCCAGTAGGACCAATTAGCAAGATATTAGACTTTTGTAGCTCTACAGCATCGTCCAATGCTTTGCCACTGCCTTTAGCTTGAACGATGGATAACCGCTTGTAGTGATTGTAAACGGCAACTGAAAGAACTTTTTTGGCTTCTTCTTGACCAATAACGTGTTCGTCGAGGTACTTTTTAATCTCTCGCGGTTTTGGTATTTGATTGAACGAGAGACTTGAAGAGCGACGAGCACGTTTTTGAGGTGGTTCTGACCTGGGTGCTGGTTGAGACGACGCTGCCCCATTCGTGTCTAGTAACTCTTCATCCAGGATTTCATTACATAAGTCAACGCATTCATCGCAAATGTAGACTCCCGGTCCGGCGATTAACTTGCGAACCTGCTCCTGAGACTTACCACAAAATGAACACTTTAAATGGGAGTCGTACTTAGACATACCAGCCTCTTATTTCAGAACGGTGACGTTTTCCCCTGCGACGGGGAGATTTTGTCGTAGAATGACTTGATCGATCAAGCCATAATTTTTTGCCTCTTCTGCCGACATAAAAAAGTCGCGTTCAGTATCGGCTTCTACTCTTTCTAAGGGTTGACCAGTATGCTGGGCCAGTAACTGATTCAACTTAGATTTATGATAAAGAATTTCTCTGGCTTGTATTTCGATATCCACTGCTTGTCCCTGAGCACCTCCCAAGGGTTGGTGAATCATAATCCGGGAGTCAGGAAGAGACATCCGCTTGCCACGAGTTCCTGCGGTTAACAAAAATGCCCCCATGCTAGCAGCCAATCCAAAACAGATTGTCACCACATCGGGACGAATTTGCTGGATTGTATCATAAATTGCCATACCTGCTGTAACGGAACCACCGGGAGAATTGATGTACAGTTGAATGTCTTTTTCAGAATCTTCCGCGTCTAAGAACAATAACTGAGCAACAATCGAGTTAGAAACGACATCGTCAATGGGCGTTCCCAGAAAGATGATTCGATCGCGCAGCAAACGAGAGTATATATCAAAAGCTCGCTCTCCAACTCCGGATTGTTCTACAACCATCGGGACGATGTTGCTAGGACTATTTAAGGAGGAGTAAAGCTTGAAGTCACTCGAACTATTAAATTGGTAGTTTCCCGACTGAGATACAAGCATAGAAGAACTTTTGATGACAAGTGTAACAGTAATTTTTGCAGCCAAAGCTGCTACGAATCAAAAATTGAATTCGCGATATAACTATGTGTTAACCATTATGCCTCATATATATTGCTCCGTGTGAAACAGTATCAAATCAAGTGCGACCATTTACCAAAATTTTGATAAACGGTCACTGCTTAGCGATCGCTGCTCACTGGTCGCCGCTCACTGATTCTGCTTGGACTTCCACCGTTTGTTCTGAAGCTGGCTGTGTAAATTCTGCTTCAGTCACGGGAACCGTTTCGGCCAATTCCACTTCAGAATCCTCCTCTGTGACTGTTTCCGCGCTCAAAGACCCTTCTGGCACTAGTTCAACAGTTGACCGTTCTAGGAGCCAATCCATGATTTTTTCAGACAACAGTTCATTTTCCACGACTTCCTGAAGTCTCTCAGGATCGACATCGCGCTCTTTATACTGCTCTAGCAACTCTTCGACTCTAGCTTTCACCTCTTCTGGAGATACTTCGATAGATTCGCGCTTGCCGATTTCCTGTAAAGATAGCGATCGCTTGATACGTTCGACAGCTTCATCACGAGAACGTTCCCGCAACTGAGGAATGACGTCTTGGGTAAACAACTTTTTGATATCAATGCCTTGTTGAGAAAGACGGACTGCTGTTTGTGTCAGCATCGCATCCACTTCCTCTTGAATCATGGTTTCTGGCAAATCTACTTCTACGTGCTTCACCAATTCAGCCAACAGGGCTTCTTGCTTGTTTGACTTGGTTTTCTGCTCTGCTTCCTTTTGGAAACGTTCTTCTAAAGAATTGCGTAATTCCTCAAAAGTTTCAAAATCACTGACTTCTTGAGCAAAATCATCGTTCAATTCCGGCAGTTCTTTTTCCTTGAGTTCCTTAAGTGTAACCGTGAAAATAGCTGGTTTTCCTGCCAACTCCTCATTTGCATAAGGATCTGGAAACTGAGCCGTAATTTCTTTAGTTTCTCCAGGATTCATGCCTACCATTCCCGTTACGAAACCAGGAATAAATTTATCCTCTTGCAACTCCACCTGAAAATCAGTTGCTTCGCCACCCGGTATGGGTTGCGGTTCTGCAGACGGGTCCTCACCTTCGCCTTTGGCAATAACGCCCTTGAAATCAACAACAGCAATATCGCCGAGTTGGGCTGCTCTTCCTTCTACTGGAATTAGCGTTGCCATTTGTTGGCGTTCGCCATCTAAGACTTGCTCAACCCGGTCTGGGTCGTACTTGACTTCTTCTGCTTTTAATTGTAATCCCGTGTAATCGCTGACTTCTACCTCTGGTTGAACATCTACAGCCGCAGAAAATGTCAAAGGCTTACCGGGTTCGTAGTGACCTATCAACTCCTCAAACGAAGAGCGCAACTTTGGCTGACCGATCGCTTTCACTTCTGCTTGTTTAACAGCTTTTTCGATTCCATCTTGAATCAGTTCTTCTAGCGCTGCTGCCTTAATGCGAGTTACGCCCATGCGCTGTATTAATATTTGCCGAGGCACTTTGCCTTTACGAAACCCAGGAATATTTGCAGTACTCGCTAAGTTTTTAATGACCTGTTCGTAAGATTCCTTGGTCTTTTCCGGCGCAATTTCTATTTCCAGACCAACTTGACTGGCGGGAAGTTTTTCCTGGGTTACTTTCATCTTCGTCTCTACGTATGTCGCTATCTTTGTGTTTTCTTTTACTAAGTAAATTTTTGGGGAACCGCAAAAAATAGATTATCTCACAAGAAATGTGAAACATTTTTTCTTTGGAAGTTCCTTGGTTGCTGACACTTTATCTCAAATTAGTTTATCTATTAATCCTCCAAATAGTTTTTCCCAAAGAGGTGACACGTGATATCCTGGTTCTCAATCAGCAGTTTGCATGACCTGCGTTATACCGTAGGGTACAGCTGTCTAATGGGGCTGAGCGCAGTTCTTGCTTCGTTCGACACCTTGGGGGCTAGACAAGTTGACTGGCTTGCTGCTTGAAGTCCATCTGAATCATAGTACATCAATCATTCTGATAACGCACCTTGATAGAGATAAGACTTGTCATCAGGCTAAGGTGCAGACATATGCATTTTTGCACTAACTTGAGAACAGGTAGTATAATGTGTTTAATTTGGTTGAAAATTTAATGATTATTAATTGTTGTAAAATGCAGCAATCACAAGCATAACTAAGAAAGTAAATGTATTAAATTAAGAAATACGATCAATTGCTAAAAATAATAAAACTATCTATTAAAAGGTTGACAAGGCATTTGGTATGTGCCAGTGCCATCTAGATTCTGAACTTTTACAAGAACTCGCACATAAACACTATTTAGAGGAGGAAGCCAGTTTGTCTAAATCCTATCGCATAGCTATTTTGGGAGCGACCGGTGCTGTTGGTCAAGAGTTGCTAGATTTACTGTCCGAACGGAATTTCCCTGTTTCCGATCTCAAGCTATTGGCATCCGAGCGGAGTGCGGGTAAGAGGATATCGTTCAAAGGGGAAAGTTTATTAGTAGAGCCAGTCAGTGAAAAGGTCTTTGAGAACGTAGATTTAGTCCTTGCAAGCGCAGGAGGTTCCACCTCAAAAGCTTTGGCACCAAAAGCTGTGGCCTCTGGTGCTGTGGTTATAGACAATTCCAGTGCCTTTCGCATGAATCCGGAAGTTCCCCTAGTTGTTCCAGAGGTAAATCCAGAAAGCGCCGCAACCCATAAAGGCATAATCGCCAATCCCAACTGCACCACAATTTTGATGGCAGTGGCTGTTTGGCCATTGCACAAGATAAAACCCGTGCGCCGTATAGTAGCTGCAACATATCAATCAGCTAGTGGTGCGGGTGCTAGAGCTATGGAGGAAGTAAAAACTCAAACAAGCGACATCCTAGCAGGTAAACAACCTGTTGCTGAAGTGTTTCCCTACCCCTTAGCGTTTAATTTATTTCCCCACAACTCCCCATTGAATGATTCCGGGTACTGTGAGGAAGAAATGAAAATGGTTAATGAAACCCGTAAAATCTTTGGAGAAGAAAGTATAAGAATTACGGCAACTTGCGTGCGGGTTCCCGTACTCCGCGCTCACTCAGAAGCAATTAACCTAGAGTTTGAAGAACACTTTAGCCCAGAAAAAGCAAGAGAAATTCTGCAGCAAGCACCTGGTGTAAAGTTGGTGGAAAATTGGCAGGCAAACTATTTTCCAATGCCAATGGAAGCTACAGGTCAAGATGAAGTTTTAGTGGGAAGAATTCGTCAAGACATCTCACACCCCTCCGGTTTAGAACTATGGCTGTGTGGAGATCAAATCCGCAAGGGCGCAGCATTGAATGCCATACAAATTGCTGAATTGTTAGTTGAAAAAAGTTGGTTAAAGCCACAGGAATTGGTGGTTAGCGGTTAGTAGTTATTAGTTAGTGGTTAGTAGCTTAGGAACAACTAACCACTAACAATTCACAATGAACAACTAACAATTAACAAAAAATTAGGAGAAAACTGAGGGTGGTAGATTTTGGTAGAGTTCTAACCGCTATGATTACACCGTTACGTGAAGACGGTAGTGTAAATTACGATGTAGCAGCAGAACTAGCGGTGCATCTAGCTAGCAACGGAACCGATACAATAGTCGTGTGCGGTACAACTGGAGAATCCCCAACTTTAACTTGGGACGAGGAATACCAGTTGTTCTCTGTGGTGCTGCAAGCAGTGCAAGGAAAAGCTCTTGTTATAGCAGGGTGTGGATCGAATTCCACCAAAGAAGCAATTGCTGCTACCCAAAAGGCAGCTACAATAGGAGTACATGGCACGCTGCAAGTGGTTCCTTACTACAATAAGCCGCCGCAAGCAGGCCTGTATCAGCATTTTCAGGCGATCGCCCAGGCAACGCCAGAATTGCCGATATTGCTATACAACGTTCCCGGACGCACAGGTCAAAATCTTTTACCACCGACAGTGGCGCGTTTAGCGGAAATTGATAATATTGTAGGAATAAAAGAATCAAGTGGAAATTTAGACCAAGCGAGCGAGATTCGTCGGTTGACACCAAAAGATTTCCCGATCTATTCTGGCGATGATTATTTAACACTACCTTTGTTAGCAGTGGGGGCAAAGGGAGTGGTTAGCGTAGCTTCTCACCTTGTAGGGAACCAACTACAGCAAATGATTCAAGCTTTTGAAATAGGTCAGGTTCAGTCAGCTAGGGAAATACATCTCCAACTGTTTCCTTTATTTAAAGCTTTATTTGCAACTACCAATCCAATTCCAATTAAGAAAGCATTGAACCTTGTGGGTTGGAACGTGGGTTCAAGTCGTCTACCACTAACTGAGGCCGATCCAGAAGTCAGTCAAAAGTTAGAAACGGTTCTTCAGGAACTCAATCTCCTCAAAGCAACAACGAGTTAAACACGTGTGGGGTGTTTGCTAGTTAAGCTATGTGTTAAGAAAATGTGCGTGATTTTACCATATCGCAGAGCGAAAGTCTGTGTTAAGAATGAAGTGAATATAATTATGAATTCCAAGCTTTTCAAGCCCATTTAAATTAAGCAGTTTGGTGAGTCGTCAAAAATAAAGTTAACTAGCGAGGGTTATCATTTGTCATTGTTAATTTGAAACGGTTATAACAATTTTCCATGTCATCACATAATGACTTTTATTTGCATTCACTTACATATATTGTCCGTGTTTCTATTACAAGAAAACTTCTAAATCTTGTGTTTTGAACGACAGAGAAACAACGCTCTAAAATCTCAAATTTTTAACGAAGAACAACCAAGGGAGAAAATGGTAAAAAACGAAACTTCTGCTGCCCTAAAAATTATTCCATTGGGTGGCTTGCACGAAATTGGTAAAAATACCTGCGTTTTCGAGTACGAGGATGAAATTATCCTTTTAGATGCGGGATTAGCTTTCCCTACAGAAGCCATGCACGGGGTGAATATTGTCTTACCAGACATGACTTATATAAGGGAAAACCGTCACAAAATTAAGGGTATGATTGTTACCCACGGTCATGAAGATCATATTGGCGGTATAGCTTTTCATTTAAAACAATTTGAAATTCCTGTTATTTACGGTCCGAGATTAGCATTGGCGATGCTAGAGGGTAAGTTGGAAGAAGCAGGAGTCCGCGATCGCACGGAGTTGAAGACTGTTCAGCCTCGGGATGTCGTCAGAATTGGCAAACATTTCTTTGTTGAATTCATCCGCAATACCCACTCTATAGCTGATAGCTTTACCGTAGCCATTCATACCCCTCTCGGTGTAGTCATTCATACAGGAGATTTCAAATTTGACCATACTCCAGTAGATGGCGAACGTTTTGATATCCAAAGGCTAGCCGAACACGGAGAAAAAGGCGTCCTTTGTTTGATGAGTGATTCCACGAACTCAGAAGTTCCAGGATTCACCCCTTCAGAAGGTTCGGTATATCCAAATTTAGAAAGGGTTTTTACTCAAGCCACCGGACGGCTCTTTGTTACAACCTTTGCCTCGAGCGTGCATCGCATCAATATGATTTTGCATCTCGCACAAAAGTACAAACGCACGGTGACAGTGGTTGGGCGTTCCATGCTCAATTTAATTGCCCATGCCCGGAATTTAGGATATATCAAGTGCGAAGACAATCTACTACAACCGTTGCACGTAGTTCGCAATCTTCCCGATGAAAACGTACTCGTTCTGACAACAGGTTCTCAAGGTGAGCCAATGTCAGCCATGACGAGAATTGCCAAGCAAGAGCATCCCCACATCAAAATTCGGCAAGGGGATACAGTGGTATTTTCAGCCAATCCCATTCCCGGTAATACCATCGCAGTGGTAACTGTCATCGATCAATTAATGATGCAAGGGGCAAATGTGGTCTACGGTCGAGAAAAAGGCATTCACGTCTCAGGGCATGGATGTCAGGAAGACCAAAAGCTGATGATTGCTCTAACCAAGCCCAAATTCTTCTTACCAGTTCACGGGGAACACCGGATGCTGGTAAAACACAGCCAAACAGCCCAAAGCATGGGTATTCCTGCTGAAAACATGGTCATTATTCAAAATGGCAATGTTGTAGAATTGACAGAAGAATCTATTCGTGTCGCAGGTAAAGTACCAGCCGGATTGGAACTAGTAGATACATCCGGTATTGGCATGGTTAGCGACAAAGTCCTGCACGAACGGCAACGCATGGCAGAAGAAGGTATTGTCACAATTGCAACAGCAATAGATTGGACAGGGAAACTTATGGCGAAGCCAGAAATTCACCTGCGCGGTGTTGTGACTAGTTTTGAGCGATCGCTACTGCAAAAATGGGTGCAGCAGCGAATTGAAGAAATCCTGAACGTGCGTTGGTCTGAATTTTCCACCTCTTCTTATGGAAGCGATCAACTAGAAGTAGATTGGGTTGGATTGCAAGAGCATTTGGAAAAAGAACTCGCACGCTCCTTGAAAAGAGAACTGCATTGTCAACCAACAGTGACATTACTGATGCAAATTCCTGATGAACCTCCGGTAAAAGTTGCTGATGGTAGAAGACGCCGCACTCGCACGGCGGCTCAAGTCGCATCGTAAATTATCCCCTCATCTCAATGCGAGAGGGGGCTTTGCCCTCCCTCGATCTAGTTACTCTCGTTCCCAGGCTAAACATGGGAACGAGAGATTTGAGTTTAAGCAATCAGCAGAAAAGTCAGAAGTAAAGTTAAGACAGTTAGAGGTAATCCAAAGCGCAAATGCTCTAAAAAAGTCAGCTTGTAACCCAACTCAGCAGCTGCTTCCACAACAATTAAATTAGCGACCGATCCAAACAAAGTGAGATTTCCAGCCAAAGTCGATCCAGCCGCTAGCAACAGCCAAGACTGGGAATTGTCTTGAGGAATTAAAGGTTGGAGAAGCAATACCGCAGGAACATTAGAAATCAGGTTCGACAATACAGCCGTGACACTTAAAAGACCAATAGGAGAACCAGTTGCATGAGTGAACGGCTCAAGCAAATTCAACTTTTGCGTTACCCTTGAAAGAATAAACAGCCCAGAAAACATAACCAGAAGATTCCAATCGACTTGTTTGAGAATGCGCTGTGGTTTAATCCGCCGAGTGATAAGTAACAAACTCGCTGCAATCAGGGCAGATTCAGCAAGAGGTAAGCCCACAGCAAAAGCAATCAACAATCCAGTCGCGATCGTTAAAGTTTTTTGATACAAAGGTTTGTAAACACGTGCTTTACCATTCGGCAACGAGCTGCACGGTTGAGTCGATCGCACACTTGGGTATAGTAGCCACAACAACCCAACCTGAATTACCAAACCTATCAAAGCAACGGGAGTCAATGCCCTTGCAAAATCTAAATAACCGATCCCCGAAAAAGAACCGATGAGAATATTTTGGGGATTTCCACTCAAGGTAGCGACAGAACCAATATTAGTTGCGCCAGCGACTGCAAGCAAATAGGGAATTGGATTTAAATTTAAGCTCTTTGTAAGACTCAAGGTGAGTGGGGTAAAAACTAGGGCTAAGGTGTCATTGAGAAAAAAAGCAGACAGGACACCACTACCAAAAGTCAAGACAGTTATTAAGCCGAATGGACTGCGAGTAAAACTAAGCAATACCAGCAGGGATCGCGGAAAAAAGCCAGCAAAAGATAAATTGGCATTAACAACCATCATGCTGAGCAGAAACACAATAGTTTTGGCATCAATTGCATCCCAAGCTTCCTGCAACTTGAGAACACCCAGCGCAATCAGAAATGCCGAACCTACTAGGGCGATTGTGGCGCGGTTCATGCGTAAACCGGGGAAAAAACCAATTGCTAACCCCAAGTAAGTCAGTCCTAAGACACCGTAAATTGCAAATTGAAGCAAAAGCATAGGGGTTAGGGACACGGAGGACAAGGAAGAACTCTCAATTCCCAGTTTCTTACTCCCTCTTGTACGCAGTTTGCGATCGCTATATACTTTTTTATTAAAACTTTACTTTTCTTGACAAACTTATATTTTTTCTTTAAATATAGCTGTACCGTTTGTGAGGTAAAAACAATGTAAAATTTACGTAGTTTGGCTAGAAGCTAATAATCAACCTCCAACTGCTATTTACCAGTATTTTTACTTAAGAAAAAGGCTGGTTAAGGAATGAAACATAAAGTTTTGTAAAAGTTTGATTTAGCTATACCCAACGGCAGATGACTTCATTAGAATTTAATCGTTGTGTCAAGTTATAAACAAGATGCTAGTACCACACTTCCGATCAAAAGGAAATTGTTGTTAACTTGACTTAATATAAAACAGGCTTTGATGCTAGTAGCTACTCAATCATCAGGTTGTACAGATTGTCAAATTGCATCTCAAGTCAGGACAAGATTTTTCCGGGACGAGTCATGACAATGTTGTAGATTTTCAGCAGGCAGTTAAAGACCCTCAATCAAAGAGAGGATTGCAAAATGAAGGTATACCATAATACCCCAAAAAGAATTTTTGTTGCAAGCTGGGTATCGTTAAATCCAGCACCAGAAAACGAAACTAAAGCGGTTGGACTACGCGGTTCATCTCCCAAGCCTCACTTTGATATTCTCAAACCGTTAAGGCAGTGGTTGGATAATTTTCAAGTACAAAATCGCGAGATAGCGCACCGCTTGTGCAAATCTATCCCATCTCAATGCCCCTTTGAGCGAGACATCAACCTATTTGGAAAAACCCTATTTCGCATTCCGCCATTGTGCAAGCTCAACCCTTTGTATAACGAGGTGGTCAGCTTGCGTTTTCGCGCATTGTGTTATTTGGCTGACGAATGCGGCGAAGATGTAACGCAATATTGCTAATGGCTAATGGCTAATGGCTAATGGCTAATGGCTAATGGAAGACTGACCAATAACCAATAACCACTAACAATTACCATTAATCGCTTTTTGACCACTTTTTAATGGCTTCCTGAGCCTGTTTGTAGGCACCTGTCCCTTCTGGTACTAGCACGGCAGTGTCAATAGCTGACTTAAATTCTCCTCGGTTAGCACGCCTTTGAGCAAGATCGAAAATTTTTTCGCTCCAAGTGTCAATAGATTTCTTAGCAACATCAAAGCCTGGTTGACCTTGTGGCACTTTCTTGGCAACCTCGATCGCACGATTGTATGTAGAAGCCTGTCCGGGTCGAACTAAGCCGCTAGCAGCATCGACGAGAGTTGTGTTACTCACATACTGCTTTGCCATTAGTCGCCACTGTCTCATCTGGAATTGTGCCTTGGAGTATATTGATTCCTCTTTTGTAATTAATTGCGCCGCAGCGATCGCATCTGAATAACGCTTTTCTTTTGCACGATTTTCCGCTAACTCCAAAATTATCCGGCTCCAAACTTCAACATTGGTTTGAGCTTGTTGGTAAAGAGGATCGCTTGGTGGAATTTCACGAGCTTTTGTAATTGCCAAACGTAAATTGCTTGCTTGCTTGGGAGTCAGCGACATCTTCTCCAAGTCCGCTAGGGCTTGTTTTCGCTTTTGAGACTCGTTGGAACTAGAAGTTGGTTGGACCGTTGGTTGAGAAGTAATTTGGACCGTTGGTTTGGGACTCACTATAGGATCTGAGGGCGTTGACGCTGTTACTGGAACTGTAGGAGCGTTTGGTGAACCCCCAACAGCATTGCGATCGCCTATTGAGCGGCTCCCTTGGGGAGCATTACCATTCGTGTCAGTTTTTGAAGACACGGGCAAAAGCCTCCCCAATCTCAATCCCACTCGTTCGTGGAGAACAGCCACTGCGATGATACATAAAAGTAGCATCGTAGCCACACTGCCAAAGAGAAGTTTTGGCAGAAAAGAGTTTGTTGATTTTTTGGAAGAAGTGGAGTAAGTGCTTGGGGGAGTGGAAGCGGGGGGAGACAAGGAAGGAGGGCTAGACAAGGGAGAGGGGGTAGACAAGGGAGAGGGGGTAGACAAGGGAGGAGGGCTAGACAACGAAGAGGGGGTAGACAAGGGAGAGGGGGTAGACAAGGGAGAAATTGCTGCTACCCTGTCTCCCCTGTCTCCCCTGTCCCTCTTGTCCCCTTCTCCCCTTGTCTCCACTTCCTCCCCAATAGAAGGAGCAACTAGTACAAGTGGTGTAAATTCCGAGCGAGCAAAAGCTGAGGCGCTTTTTTTGTCGATTTTTTCATCGAATTGGGGCAAGATAATTTGCCCTTGTGAGGTAGGGACAACAATCGGATTTTGTGTAGGACGCCAGTGATGCTGACACAATTCTGGTGTACGAACACTGAGGTAGTTTTCTAAATTCGTTAAACTGCTGCCATGACCGAAACGCAGAGCTTCCAAAAGCGTTGCTGTAAAAAATCCATGACCTAATTCGCTGCTTTCATAAGAAAATTCTTCTAGTTGGCAAGAAAGAATCGTAGAAATTTGTAATTCTTTGGCTAACTCTACTAATTCTTGACCAACAAAAGCATCTGCTTGAGAGCCAGTAGCACGGTTAATATCAAGCAGGATAAACGCATTCAGTGCAGCAACTTGCAAGCTTTGCATGATAGAGCGCACGTCTATACCTGTTTCCTCAATGCTATTGGGGTTTCCATCCATCGGCATTAAGTAATCTTGTCCTTTAGCGTTTGTGCCATAACCACTAAAGAAAAACCACACTCGGTCTTGAGGTTGAAAGTCTGTTGCTACCAAATCTTCAAACAACAGCAGAATATTTTCCTTAGTAGGAAGTGTCGGTCTATCTCTAAAAGGTGGTGAAGTATCTGTCATTAACAGACACTGTTGCGGTAAAAAACCACCGTATGTCACTAAAAAATCTTTGACAGCCTCAGCATCTGCTTGAGCATAACCCAAGGGTTGGTAGAAATGATATTGATTGATGCCAATGGCGATCGCCCAATTGTTTGCCATCGTGCTTTTAGTTTAGTTATTGTTTGCTATTTCTAACAGTGACTAGTGACTAATAACCAGTAACCAGTTAATTACCATACTTTAAAGTAGAAAATTTGAATCGTGAATCAATTTCTTTTTTTCCATACAAAACTTAGGGGATTCTACAGTATACAGAACCGCTCAATAGTTGGCGAACAGCAACGTTCGATCCCTAATTTAAGGGCTTCTACAGTATGCATCACCGCTTAATAGTCGCCGATCGCTAATTACGGATTACTGATAATTGTACTGAAGCCAAAATCCCCAACAATGAAGTATAAAATTTTCATTATTGATACTTATTTCGAGCGATTCAGATTAAGGTTATCACCTAAGGAGCTATAGAGTTATGAGGAGCGGCTATGTTTTTCAGTCATCAAGGATTATTCTTTTTCAAACCAATCCATTTAAAACACTCATTCAGTCTATACCAGTCATTGGCAAGAAAATCCGGATAGCTTCTGCTGTAATTGTGTTGATGAGTAGTGGAGTTCCCTTATGGATAGCGAGCGAAGCACTGAACCCCCAGATCGCACAAGCTTACACCGCCAGACTTGACCTTTCCATTGACCGCTTTCCTGAAGAAAATTACGAAACTCTCCTAACTAGAGCAGAAACGGCGGCTAGAGCAGCTGCTCAACGCAGTTTTGACCAAGATATTTTAGTTACGGATGTTTCTATAATGGTTTCCGTACAAAATTATGGTGCGATCGCACCAGTTCTAGAATTAAAAGTCAGTCGTCCGCAATGGCGTACACGTCCAGATCCAAAGCGTTGGGCAACTTACTTTAAAACAGCGCGATCGCTGCTATTTTTTGGAGGTAAGTTTTCTACTACCCAGGATGCTAACGCAGAATCACCCAATCCTCCTGCACCCCCACCTCAAAATACCGAGCCCAAACCAAGTGGGGAAAATGCTGTACCGCCAAAAAAATAGATATGAAGGATAAAGTATCAAGTATAAACAAGTTCCCCCGCCAAGAAGTACAACTGGACTAACTCACCAGCGACGAGTACTTTATCCTTTACAGTTTACACTTCAGCCTTTTGTTAGCATACAATAGTGAGGTTGTCAAAAATTGCAGTATCCGCAAACATGGCTGTTCCAAAGAAGAAAACATCAAAATCGAAACGAGATAAACGTCGAGCGACTTGGAGACACAAAGCTACAATTCAAGCCCAGAAAGCCCTGTCTCTAGGCAAATCAATCCTGACTGGACGTTCCACCTTTGTCTATCCAACTGCTGAAGAAGAGGAAGAAGAGGAATAGTAGAATAGCTAATGGCTAACGGCTAATGGCTAATGGCTAACGGTATACAAACGGCTCAATTAGCAATTAGCTATTAGCTATTAGCAAAAAATTAGCAATTAGCAATTAGCAAAAAATCTATATTTCTACTAGTATGCTGGGAAAGTTTTTTCAGAAGCCAACACAACAAGAAGGCGATCGCGTTCCACCCGGACAGTACCTCACAAAGGGATTTCCCGTACTAACCTATGGCGCAACGCCTCAAATCAATATAGAGGAATGGGAATTTAAGGTTTGGGGTTTAGCAAAACCTAAAACCTTCAAATGGTCGGATTTCTTGGAGTTACCCCATCATGAATTCACAGCAGATTTCCACTGTGTAACACGTTGGTCAAAACTTGATGTCAAATGGACTGGCATTAAGGTAACAGATTTCATGAAATCTATTGAGGTAGATTCCAAAGCAGCCCATGTTATGGAACACTGCTACGGTGGCTACACCACCAATATCTCAATGGAAGACTTTGTAAGAGAAGAAAATTTCTTTGCTTTTCAAGTTTTTGGCGAACCCTTACCTGCTGAACACGGCGGTCCTTTGCGATTGGTTGTACCTCACCTTTACGCTTGGAAAAGTGCTAAGTGGATTAATGGCTTGGAGTTCCTAGAAAAAGAGGATCTGGGCTTTTGGGAACGCAATGGCTATCATCGTCGTGGAGAACCTTGGGCGGAAGAACGCTATAGCAGCTTCTGAATTATGAATGATGAATGGTGAATGATGAAATTTTCATAATTCATAATTCATAATTCATAATTCTTTTAGTTAAAAAATCGCTTCAATAGAGACAATTTACCCTTGTAAGGAGGGTAAAGCAGTTTTGAGTTTAACCAGAAAGACCTGCGTAACACACTTTTATAATGGGAAAATGTATCAAAACTAGCTTTACCGTGATAATTACCCATACCGCTATCACCAACACCTCCAAATGGTAAAGATGAGACACCAACGTGCAAGACAGTATCGTTGATACAAACACCGCCAGATGATGTTGTCTGTAAAACTTTCTTTTGCAGGCTTTTATTGTTGGAAAATAAGTACAGAGCTAGAGGTTTTGATCGAGAGTTAATTAAATCAATTGCTTCTTGTACATCTGTGTATTCAATAATAGGAAGAATTGGACCAAAAATTTCTTCCTGCATAACTGGATCTGTTGGAGAAACATTATCGAGTACTGTAGGAGCAATATAACGTTCTTCCCGATTCGTTTCTCCTCCAATTAGAATTTTGCTATCTTTTATCAGATTAACTAATCTGTCAAAATGTCTTTGATTGACAATTCTGGCATAATCGGGGCTTGTGGCTGGATTATCTCCATAAAATTCTTGCAAACGCTTTTGAATTTCTACTAATAAATTTTCTTTGATTTTTTTATCAACTAAAAGATAATCAGGTGCAATACAAGTTTGTCCGGAATTCAAAAACTTACCCCAAGCAATGCGTGTGGCTGTATGTTCGAGGTTGGTATCAGAATCGACAATGCAAGGACTTTTGCCACCCAACTCTAGAGTCACTGGCGTTAAGTTTTTTGCAGCTGCTTCCATAACAATTTTGCCTACAGCTGTTCCACCAGTAAAAAAGATATGGTCAAACTTTTCTGCAAGAAGTTGCTGACTGGTTTCCACACCTCCTTCGACTACATTTATATATGCTGAATCGAAGTATTTCTGAATAATTTTACTAACAACCAAAGAAGTTTGTTGTGCAAGTTCTGAAGGTTTAAGAATTGTACAGTTTCCTGCTGCGATCGCACCTATTAAGGGGGATATCAGTAAATGGAATGGATAGTTCCAGGGACCAATAATCAAAACAACCCCTAATGGTTCGGGGTAAATCTGTGCTGAAGCTGGAAAGAATTGTAGGGAAACGGGTGCTGTTTGAGGCTTAGCCCAATTTTTAAGATGTTTGATAGCGCGATCGATTTCTTTGACAGTTGAAATTTCCATGCCATAAGCCTCAAACTCTGGTTTCCCCAAATCTGCTTTTAGCGCTTGAAGAATAGCTTCTTGATTTTCACCGATCGCTTGTTTGAGAACTTTTAATTGTTTGAGTCGAAAATCAACATCTTTTGTTGTACCCGTTTTAAAAAATTCTCGTTGTCGAGCAATGAGATCGGCAATTGATACTTGAGTATTCATCTTCTTGATAACCTCAACTACTGTTGTCCGGGAAGTTTTACAGTGAAAATACTGCCTTTACCTACCTCCGAATGAACGGTAATAGTTCCTTGATGTGCTTCCGCAATTCTCCGAGAAAGGTATAAGCCCAATCCACTACCAGAACTCTTATGGCTTCCCTGACGAAATCGCTCAAACAAAGTGGTTTGTTCTTCAAGAGAAATCCCCGAACCCGTATCTGCGACTTCAACAGTGATGAATGGATCGGACGCGTTTGCTGGTATTACACGGATAGTGACCGATCCGTTATCTGTAAACTTAATCGCATTACCCACAAGATTGGTAAAAAGACGAATGAGTTCCAGGCGATCTGCCATCACCAAATCTTTACCAGAGTTTTCACTCAACTTTAAATGAAGTGCAAGCCCTTTATCTACAGCCAGTGGGTTTAATTCACCAACAACTTCACTCAGTAGATTGGGAATATCGACTGGCTGAAATGCCATGGTTTTGCGACCCGCTTCAAAGCGGTAAACTTCCAGTAAAGTATTGACCATAGCCAACAGATTGCTATTGCTGCGAGCCATGATATCAATAACTTCTTGCATTTGATCTGAAAGATTACCCAATGCACCCTCTTGAAACAGCATCAGCATCTTATCAGCAGCGACTAGGGGTGTGCGTAAGTCATGAGTGAGACGAGAGACAAAATCTTGTCGCTGGCGATCGATTTCATCCCGTTCATCTATAGTATGTTTGAGGCGGAGAAGCGATCGCACGCGTGCGAGTAACTCATCTACCGTCACGGGTTTGCGAATAAAATCATCAGCCCCTAAATCCAAGCCATGAGCAACGTTGGGTGAATCATGGGCGGTAATGAGCAGAATAGGAATAAAAGGCAATGACTTATTTCCCCGGATCTGCTTGGTGACTTCATAGCCATCCATTCCCGGCATCATTAAGTCTAGCAGTACTAAGTCACAGGTTGATGTTTCCAGTTCTGCTAGCGCTGAAACACCATTCTCCGCTGTACTAACTATATAGCCTTCTTCTTCTAGAATGGTTTTTACTAAAAATACATTATCAGGAGAATCATCCACAACAAGAATTTTGTCGGGCTTTGAAGATAAGGAGCTCATATAAGAGAGAAACAGGAAAAGTGCAGTAATACTAGGTTAGTATAAGATATTAGTTATTGGTATCATTTTTTCCATTAATATCATCATAAATTTCTCATCTAATAAGGATTTTTTACTCTTAATTCGTCAGATACCCGATTTCTCAAAGAAGTCGGGTATCTTGCAACCCCTTACAATCCAATATTTGTCGGTTAAGCCTAAAAATACAAAAACGCGTAGGTTGGGTTGAGGAACGAAACCCAACATTTACAAACATTCATTGGGTTTTTCAATTCAGATTGGCATTTATTTAGCCGATGGCAAAGTAGTAGATATACCGTAATAGTTACAAGACAGAGTAGAAGTCCTTGAAGCTAGTTTCAAATTCTAACTTGCTCCAGAGGTACTCTCGTTAAGAAGTTGTTGGAATTCTTCTAAAGAGCCAATTGTAATAGCACTAGTAAAAAGTTGTTCCAGTAGAGATAACTCCCCAATTTCATTAACAACTGTCACACTTGCTTCAGGAACTACTCCAAATCGAGTTTGGAGAATTTTAATGATATGATTCCTTGTATTTTGCAGCTTTTCTTCTTCTTTTGCCAAACGTTCAACACTTGTGACATACCGCATTCTTTGAGCCTCCTCGTAACTTCTCACTTCTTGTTTAAAACTACGTACCAACTCTTCTGGTAACACCATTATCCAATCAATAAACCGAACTACACCCAGCACATCTTTCCGGCTATATCCTTGTTCAAATAATATTTTCAGGGCTCAAACAAATTAGGCTTAACAAATTAGGCTTAAGATGCTTCTATGCTCGTAATTGCGCTTTAGCGTTAAAGCACAACTACGAACATTTTCCGTTTTTTTAGATGAAGTACTTAGTACGTTCAATTTCTAACTTGCTCCAGAGGTACTTTCGTTAATAAGGTGTTGGAATTCTTCTAAAGAACCAATGGTAATAGCGCTTGTAAAAAGGTTTTCTAATAGAGACGGATCGTTGATTCTATTAACACCGTCCACAACTGCTTCAGGAACCACTTCAAATCGCGTTTGAATGATTTTAATTATATGCTCTCTTGTTTTTTCTTCTTTTGCCAAACGTTCAACACTTGTTATATACCGCATTCTTTGAGCCTCCTCGTAACTTCTCACTTCTTGTTTAAAACTACGTACCAACTCTTCTGGTAACACCATTATCCAATCAATAAACCGAAATAAATCTAGAACATCTTCCCGACTATATCCCCGTTCAAATAATTCTTTGACTATGTTCAATTTCCACTTTAGCCGATTTTCTGGGTTGCTGTGTGTTGCTTTTGTTTTTAAATGTGCCATGACAACTACACTAAAGGGATTAGTGCTTTGTTCTAAAATTTGCCATTGCGCCTCATAGTCCAAAAGTTTTACGACAGGAAACTCCAGACTCACGCGACATCCAGCTAAGGCGTACCCGTAACTTGAAGGTCGCCAAGAAGCTTCTTCATCAGCCAAAACTGCTAAACTGATAACTTTCTGTTTGTGGCGGTCAAACAAACGGTAGTTATAGATGTACATTCGTTGGGCAAATTGACGGTCGTATTGTCCTTGAACTTCGATATGAATCAATATCCAAGCCTTTTCCCCATCAATTAGCCAAACCTTGGCAACTTTATCTACAAGTCGCTTACCAATTTCTGCATCTGGTTCTAGCTGTTGCAGTTCTGTGTCCAAAAATTCAAAAGGTCGAGTCCAATCAATAACAGCGTAAGCATCAGGGAAAAAGAATTCTAAAAAGCGAGGAAAAAATCTTTCAATAATGTCTTTCCAAGGACTATCGTAATCAGTGCGCTGTTCGGTCATGAAATTGTCAATAAAGCTCTATTTGTATGTTTCCAACTTACTCATTCAAAACAAAAAATACCGTTGAGCCATTGGCAAAACCGTTGCTGGTTCGCATATCAACAATTCGCCATCCGCCCTCACTTCATAGGTTTCTGGATCGACCTCAATATGTGGTAACGCATCATTTAATTTCATATCTCGCTTGCTCAACTGGCGTATCCCGGAAACAGCAACAACTTGCTTGTTCAAACCCAATTGGCTCTTAATCTCCCTATCTAATGCAACTTGAGAAACAAATGTGAAAGACGTAGCATGACGCGCACCTGCAAAACTGCCAAACATGGGACGCATATGCACTGGTTGAGGAGTGGGAATACTCGCATTAGCATCACCCATTTGCGCCCACGCGATCGCTCCCCCTTTGATGACTATCTCTGGCTTGACACCAAAAAATGCAGGACGCCACAAACACAAATCGGCTAGCTTTCCCTCTTCTACCGATCCCACATACTGAGCAATACCGTGAGTTATTGCTGGATTTATAGTATATTTTGCAACATATCTCTTAGCTCTAAAATTATCCGCCCTTTGTTCTTCTTGTATACCAGCAATTGGGTTGAGTTCTCCCCGTTGTACTTTCATCTTATGGGCTGTTTGCCATGTACGAATAATCACTTCTCCTACCCGTCCCATTGCTTGGGAATCAGAGGAAATCATGCTAAATGCGCCCAAGTCGTGCAGAATGTCCTCAGCAGCAATTGTTTCCCGACGAATGCGCGATTCAGCAAAAGCCACATCCTCAGCGATCGCTGGATCGAGGTGATGGCAAACCATCAACATATCAAGGTGTTCGTCCAAGGTATTGACGGTGTAAGGACGTGTGGGATTGGTGGAAGATGGTAGGACATTGACTTCCCCACACACTTTAATGATGTCTGGCGCGTGTCCCCCTCCAGCACCTTCGGTATGATAAGTGTGGATAACACGATTCTTAAAAGCAGCGATCGTATCTTCGACAAATCCCGCCTCGTTCAGGGTATCGGTATGAATCGCAACTTGCACGTCGTACTCATCAGCAACACTGAGACAAGTATCAATCGCTGCGGGAGTTGTTCCCCAATCTTCATGCAGCTTTAAAGCGATCGCACCTGCTTGCACTTGTTCCACCAATCCTTGGGGTTGGCTGGTATTCCCTTTACCTAAAAACCCCAGGTTCACTGGAAAAGCATCAGCAGCTTGCAGCATCCGATACATATTCCAAGGTCCGGGAGTACAAGTGGTTGCGTTTGTACCCGTAGCAGGACCGGTTCCACCACCAATCATTGTGGTGATACCGGATGCGATCGCGACTTCAATCTGTTGGGGACAAATAAAATGAATGTGAGTGTCGATCCCTCCAGCTGTTAGAATCATCCCTTCTCCAGCCAGTGCTTCCGTTCCAGGACCAATAATAATATCTACATTATCTTGAATATAAGGATTTCCTGCTTTACCAATTTTGAATATCTTGCCATCTTTAATGCCAATATCTGCCTTGACAATTCCCCACCAATCAAGAATCAAAGCGTTCGTAATAACTAAATCTACTGCACCATCAGCGTTAGAAATGGGTGATTGTCCCATCCCATCACGGATAACTTTCCCGCCACCAAACTTGACTTCATCGCCGTAAGTTGTTAGGTCTCGTTCTACTTCGATCAGTAATTCCGTGTCAGCCAATCGGATGCGATCGCCCACTGTCGGACCAAAGGTTTCTGCATAGGCGCGACGATCCATTCTGTAACTCATGTTAAATCCTCAAAAATATTGAATTGCAGATGAACGCGAATGAAAGAGGGTTTTTAAGCGTCAAGTTGTCCGTTAATTTTGGCGTTGAAACCATAGACTTGACGGCTCCCAACTAAGGAGACTAACGAGACTTCTTTGTCATCACCTGGTTCAAAGCGAACTGCTGTTCCTGCAGGAATATCAAGACGCATTCCCCGCGCTTGTTCCCTCTCGAAACTCAATGCAGCATTCACTTCGTAAAAGTGGAAGTGGGAACCAACTTGTATCGGTCTATCTCCTGTATTGGACACTCGCAATCTTACAGTAGGACGACCCGCATTCAGTTCAATTTCCCCTGCTCCTGCAATCACTTCCCCTGGAATCATAATTTCTTAGCGCCTTTGTGTCGAGTGCGTGATACTTATCTTATCGGATTGTGAACTGTTACCAACTTTGTCCCA
Source organism: Tolypothrix campylonemoides VB511288_2 (assembly GCF_045999855.1). NCBI lineage: Bacteria > Bacillati > Cyanobacteriota > Cyanophyceae > Nostocales > Tolypothrichaceae > Tolypothrix > Tolypothrix campylonemoides. The sequence goes on along the minus strand of NZ_JBFPMW010000005.1, from coordinate 402,420 downwards.
TCAGGAAAAGTTGCTTCCACTTGCACGTCATGAATCATCTCTGGAACACCTTCCATCACATCATCTCGTGATAACAGAGTTGTACCATAACTCATTAATTCTGCGACTGTTTGCCCATCCCTCGCCCCTTCTAAAATAGCAGCAGAAATAAAAGCTATTGCTTCTGGATAATTCAACTTCAACCCTCTAGCCTTACGCCTTTCCGCTAACAGCGCAGCAGTAAAAATTAATAACTTATCCTTCTCCTGCGGTGTAAGTTGCATCTCTTACCTCTCTTGTTTCCTTGACTCTGCGCTCTGGTGCGCCTCTGCGGTTCAAACAAACCAAACTCGGGGTATACAACTACCACGAGCCAACACAGATTGACGCAGCAATTGCCAGACAGACGTAAACCAGTTTCTCACCTCCGTTGTTCCAGAACCACGGTATCGACACAATAATCCACATGACAGACGAGTCACGCCAACTTGGGGAGAGGGAATGGAGAATGAGGGGTTGGGGGCTGTAGAAGATAAGAAAAGGGAACGTGCTTTGTGTACCAATTCGTGAGAAACTTCTTGCCCAATGTATACAAGACTACCAGTTACTGGCTGCCCTGCCAATCCATGAGGGCTGTGAAAAACGTCTTCACGACCCGGTAACCATTGCCTGTCAATCCATAAAGGGACTCCCATCTGCCAAACTTCTGTATGCGATCGCCACTCTCCCGTGTAAAATTTTTCCCCTCTTGCACTCCTTCCAAATCGCGTAATTTCCCAACCCATCCAGTTAGCAGCCGCAGATAATTCTACCCGCACATCTTGTCGATATATCGCACCGTTAAAAATGATTGTTTCTTGCGGTAGCCACTCCAAACAAGCACCCGCATCGATTTGGATCTCTATATTTTGTCTTGCTTGTGCTCCGTTACTTCGATAAATTTTACTTGCTGCGGCTGTTGTAATCAGTGCTTGGGCTTTGGGTTGGAGATGGACTTTGCACGAGAGGCGATCTCCACCTACAACACCCCCAGCCGTATGCAAAACCACACTATGACAAATTTCTTGTCCTTCTGGATAAAATGGGCGCTGAACTTTCAGTGGTGCTTGATTTTGATTGTAAATAAGTGCTGTTGTACCTTGGCGTTGAGCATACACCAAGTCTAGTTTGCCATGCCACCCATTTACAGTTTGTGTTGTGGTTGGATAATTAAGTTGATTCACTAAATGATTTATGCTTTTTTTGCCAATATAATATAATCATCTAATACATAATTTGACTCATACTTCTGACCAAAATACTGGCGCAGCAGTGAAATCATATGCGATTGTTTGGGTAATTTTTCTTTAGCGTATTTTATAAATTCCACACCTCCTAGAGGAGTTCTCAAATCTGTTGATGTTAAATACTTATACCACACTAGCTCTAAACCCAGATCGTCTATAAAGTTTTTCACCAACCTTTTTTCTTGTTCGTGGTCTTCACTTTGTTTTGTTTGGTACATCTTAAATAACTTTTTGTCCTGAATGATTAAAATTGCATAACCTTCACTTTTTAAACTATTAGAAATGATTTTGTTATAAAGATTTTTAGTTTGATGATTTTTTTCACTATCGCTAAAAAAACAATGAGAAATGACTGTAAAATCAAAAAAATCTTGCGGTATATTGCTAGATGATGCATTCCAAGTTAAGAGGTCATCTGTCACAAAACGGAAGTAGGCATTTACCGGAGTTTTTCGAGCCTCTATGTACCGTCTCCAAAACTGAAGCCCTCGAAATTGGAAGGCATCTTGTTTCTCTAAAGAGTAGTAAGATATATGCATGGATGGAATTTGAAAAACCTCACTAGCACTTTGGAGAAATAAGGCTAGACCATAAGCGACAGTTGCAGGACCTGCTGCAATATCTAGGATTTTAATGTTAGTTGGTAGTAAGCCAGCTTGATAGACGAAAAACCAAGCCAAGTAAACGCAATAAACATTTTCTAAAAAATACTTCATAAAATAAACGTGTGGGGTCAGACTCAAGCTATAACTTGGGTCTTTCCCATTTTTTAAGCAGTTAATATCTTCAAGAGCATCTTCCAATTTGATTAAGAGTTTATTTTCAGATACCTTGCTGAACTCTTCTCTGAGATATTCAACTAGCTGAACTTCAAGATCGTGAAATACCCGTTCGTCTAAACCAGTACATTGAATTTTATTTTCATCATGTTGTACGATCTGAAAAACTTTGTTTAGATAATCAACAAATTCTCGCTCGAAAGTTAATATACTGCGTTCTATCTGCTTGAAATCTGCTTTTTCCGAGTGTTGAAATGCTTCGTTAAGTTTAGCTCTTAAATTTGCTGTCTCCCTTTTAGACTGCTGCAAATAACTTTCAGATTGAAGTCGATCTCTAAATAGCTTTTCCAGCCATGATAATTTTGCACCTGATGCTTGAATTTCTTCCAATAACTGTACTGCAAGACGCTTATTGCCTTGTTGCAAAGCCAGTTTAAACTTCTGGCTTCTCCACCAATTGACAATCTTTTTATTCATACCCAAACCCTACTTTACCTTCCTTAATTTCTACACCAGGAAGTTGACAAACTAATTTTTCCTTAAATCTCATATAGTTTACATTCTCATTCTCGTACCACCAAGCGTATTTTCGCTTAATTTCTTCAGCTTCTAGGCGGGTAGAAGCCACAAGCGAGCGACTATTGCTTGGGTGAAAATCTTGAATGACAACTCTATCTACAATATTGAGCTTGGCAATAAAATTATCTTCATCAACAGGTAATGTGGGAAGTAGAGGGGTAATTGTGACAGAAAGTTTAGGGACAAAACCTTTTAAAGGATCGATATTCTGATGGATTTTTAAAACGGCATTAAGTCTAGCTTGAATACTGGGCGAACGAGGTTCAAAATCTTTTCTAACCGACTCACTTCCTGTAGGAATGCTCATATTAATCCGCAATCGTTTGAATCTTTGTAAAATATCAATATCTCTGGTAATCATGGGACTGCGGGTTTGAATAACCAGTGTCGGACAGTATTCGAGCATAACTTCTAACAATCTACGAGTTAATTCATATTTAGACTCAATAGGTTGATAGGGATCTGTCACACTACTCATGTAAATACTAGGAGGTTTATTAGGATTTTTTCGGTACCATGCTTCTAGTTCTTTTTCTAAGATTGCCACGGAATTATCTTTAACAATCACCCATTTTCCCCAGCTTTGGCGCATTTCGGGATTGGGGCTAAAGGCAGCAGCATAACAGTAACTACATCCGTATTGACAACCTTTGTAAGGATTTAAAGTAAAATCATAAGCTGCAATAAAACCAGTTGCTTTATTCAGTAAAGATTTGGCATTTTGGGCATAAATATTAATCTCGCCAAATTTTTCTTTTGCTAGTTGTGTAGGATTGTTTATACAATACCCTTCATACCGTGGTTTCGGCATTTGTAGACCTCTTATATAGGTTTTCTTTAAAAAATGATGTAGAGACACACAATGGGGCGTCTTAAGATTAATGTTTCAAGATATTAATTGCTTCTAAGTCCGCGCAGGCGGACTTTGTGTGTATAGTAGCGAATTCTATTCGCCCAATACTTTATAAAACTTAAATAGGTAGTTGAGCACCCAGCCAACGAGCATAAGCAGGTAACTACACTCGTACTTCGACTGGTTGGTCGTCATTAATGTTGTAAATACCAGGTGTACCTTTTGATCGCTATCTTTAGGTGTATTAATAACCATAATGCACCTTATATAGGTTTTCCTTAAAGTAATGATGTAGAGACACACCATGGGGCGTTTTAAGATTAATGTTTCAAGATATTAATTGCTTCTAAGTCCGCGCAGGCGGACTTTGTGTGTATAGTAGCGAATTCTATTCGCTCAAAATTACGATCTCTCTCCTCTTTCTTTATGCTCCTGTGCGTCTCTGAAGCAAAAAAAACAGCCGCCTCCTTACAGAAGCAGCTGTTTTATCAAAGATGGGCTTTCGCCCACCTAGAAAAAATCTTAGTAATCGAAGTCGCCACCACCCATACCAGCGCCAGCGCCAGCAGGAGCACCATCTTTAGGTTCGGGCTTATCAACTACGATACATTCGGTGGTCAATACCATACCAGCAATGGATGCAGCGTTTTGCAGCGCGGAACGAGTTACTTTAGCTGGGTCAACGATACCAGCATCTAACAAGTTTACAAACTCGTTTTTAGCAGCATCAAAACCGATGTTGAAATCTTTCTCTTTCACGCGCTCAGCAATAACAGCACCGTTCTGACCTGCGTTTTCAGCAATGCGCTTCAGAGGAGCTGTCAAAGCACGAGAAACAATTAACGCACCAGTCAACTCTTCACCCTTGAGGTTGCCATTTGCCCATTCTTCAAGCTGAGGAGCAAGGTGAGCGAGTGTTGTACCACCACCAGGAACGATACCTTCTTCAACTGCTGCTTTGGTCGCGTTGATAGCGTCTTCCAAGCGCAGCTTTTTGTCCTTCATTTCGGTTTCGGTAGCAGCGCCTACTTTCACAACGGCAACGCCACCTGCTAATTTAGCTAAACGCTCTTGCAGTTTCTCTTTGTCGTAAGAAGATTCAGTTTCTTCAATTTGACGGCGAATCTGATCGATACGAGCTTTAACTGCAGCTTCGTTACCTTCAGCAACAATAGTGGAGTTGTCTTTGGTAATGGTGATGCGGCGTGCTTTACCTAAAGAATCTAGTTTGGTGTTATCCAACTTCAAACCAGCGTCTTCAGTGATGACTTGACCGCCGGTCAGGATGGCGATGTCTTCCAGCATAGCTTTGCGGCGATCGCCAAATCCAGGTGCTTTCACAGCTGCTACGTTGAGTACACCACGCAGGCGGTTAACAACCAAGGTTGCTAGTGCTTCTTTCTCAATGTCTTCAGCGATGATGACTAAAGGACGACCTGCACGCGCAACTTGCTCTAGAACGGGTACGAGGTCTTGGACTAAAGCAATTTTCTTGTCGGTCAACAAGATGAAAGGCTCATCGAATACTGCTTCCATCCGTTCGGGATCGGTTGCGAAGTAAGGAGAGATGTAGCCTTTGTCAAAGCGCATCCCTTCGGTGATTTCCAGTTCGGTAGTCATGGATTTTCCTTCTTCCAAGGAAATCACGCCTTCTTTACCGACTTTATCCATTGCTTCGGCAATCATCTTACCGACTTCTTCGTCGTTACCAGCAGAGATTGAACCGACTTGAGCAATAGCTTTGGAATCTTCTACGGGACGAGCGTGTTCTTTGATTTTGTCCACTAGGAAGCTAGTTGCTTTATCAATACCACGCTTGAGCAGAATGGCGTTTGCACCTGCAGCAACGTTACGCAAGCCTTCTTTAACAATTGCGTGAGCCAGAACGGTCGCAGTAGTGGTACCGTCACCTGCAGCATCGTTAGTTTTGGATGCTGCTTGGCGAATTAGAGATACGCCAGTGTTTTCTACGTGGTCTTCTAATTCAATTTCTTTAGCGATGGTCACACCGTCATTAATGATTTGTGGTGCGCCAAATTTCTTCTCTAACACTACGTTGCGACCTTTGGGACCGAGGGTAACAGCTACCGCCTCAGCCAAAATGTCCATGCCTCTTTCTAATGCACGACGAGCGTTTTCGTTGTATATAATGCGCTTTGCCATAGTTGTCAACGATTCTCTACTTTAGTTATTTCGCGATTGATAAAAGCTAGTTGCTAATTGCTAAAAAGCTAATTGTTCTCTTACCATTGGCTATTAGCCATTAGCTATTAGCCATTAGCTTTTAGCTCACAATTGCTAGAATGTCTTTTTCAGAAAGCAGTACATACTCGTCTGTACCCAATCTGATGTCAGTACCGGCGTATTTGGAGTAGAGGACTTTGTCTCCTACTTTAACGTCCAATGCCTGACGGCTACCGTCATCTTTGAGTTTGCCATCACCAACTGCAACGACTTCCCCTACTTGGGGCTTCTCTTTTGCAGTGTCGGGTAAGTACAGACCACCTGCGGTCTTTTCTTCTGATGCGCTGACCTTGACGAATACGCGTTCACCTAGAGGTTTTACTGTAGAAACGCTAAGAGATACTGCTGCCATACCGTGTTCTCAACTTATTAGCACTCTCGACTCCTGAGTGCTAATGTACCGAAAGGTGGCATGATATGGCAACATTTTTTGTTGTACGGGTTTCCGAACTTTGCTTTTGGAGATTTGTTTAAGTACTAATACTCAATTATTCAGAACTTTCAGGTTTTTTTCGGTAGAGAGCGAATATTGGTATATAGGCAAATTGGTTTGCAAAGCTGGGAAATTGATATAGAACAGTAATCAGGAGCCACGATTTGAGTAACAATACAGTGATTGAATCCAGCGATCGAATACCACAAACCAACAAGCCACCACCAGCAACAAAAACCTCTAGGTAATTCTGTAGAAACATTAAGACTGTCAAAAATCACAGCGATACATTTTAAGATTGGCGATCGGACAGTGACTAAATGCCCATACAGAGCAAAAACCAAGCTTCTTGCAAGTTTTTTGGTTTAGACTGATAATAGAGGATTACTCGGATAAACTGTGGTATAACACAGCGAACCCTGACGTAATTATGCGGACTATACAAGAAAGCAAAATACAGTAAAAGAATATGCTTTTTTGATCTATCCTTTACCCGATACTTCTCTAATAGTTCTGGTGAACTTATTGTAAGAGCTTCATATCCTCAAGGATATGACAAAGTAGTACGTAGTAGTGAATGTGCGGTAGCTTATTTTCTGGGAGCATCTTGGGAGTAACACTTAGTTGGTTATTCTGAATAATTATTATTTATTAGGTGTTTTTTAGCCCGCACCATTCAAAGCGATATATAATAACGCATTATGATTACTACTGCTCTAAGTATCCTCACGCTTACTTTGCCATTGGTACAGTAGTTCGTCAAAAGTCATTTTCCACTTTTGAGACTTCCACTAAACAAAGGCAAGTTAAGTAGGAAAAAGTACAACACCAACCTATTACACCGGAGAGGATTATTATTCAAGACCTTGATGGATCAAGCGCGACAAGTGCCACTGCTATGAAAGAACCCAGCATGAAAGATCACAAACGACTTCTATTAATTGATGATGACCCCAACCTCATTTTGCTGGTGAAGGATTATTTGGAATTCCGGGGTTATGAAGTCATCACTGCCGAAAATGGTCGCGAAGCACTGGAAATTTTGGAGCAGGATATTCCAGACATGATCATTTGTGACGTGATGATGCCGGAGATGGACGGGTACACTTTTGTAGAACAAGTCCGGCAAAACGAACGCACCAGTTGGATTCCCGTTCTCTTCCTTTCAGCTAAGGGACAAAGCGCAGACCGAGTAAAAGGTCTGAATAAAGGTGCTGATGTATACATGGTCAAGCCTTTTGAGCCAGAGGAACTCGTAGCACAGGTAGAATCTTCTCTGAAGCAGACCATTCGCTGGAAAGAACACCAAGCAAAAGGAGGGGAAAACGGTTCTCGTATCCAAGTTCCCTTTGACGTACAGCTGACCCCTACCGAACTGAAAGTTGTTCAATTTGTGGCGCGAGGCTTAGCTAACCGCGAAATCGCTGAAGAATTAAATGTCAGTCAGCGCACAGTCGAAAGCCACGTGTCTAATATGTTGGGCAAAACCAATCTCCACAACCGCACCGAATTAGCACGGTGGGCGATCGAAAACCAAATGGCGTAACGAAATTTGAGATTTTGGATTTTAGATTAAGAATCCAAAATCCAAAATTCAAAATCTCAACTGTGCTAGAGTTACCAACCGTCTTGACCGACAACTGCCTTATGCTTAATTTCTAAGTTCAGTTCATCCAGATAGGTTAAGGCACTAGCAATTTGGAAAACTGTTCCTCGGAGTTCCAAATCAAGACAGCCTTTCTGCGGTACATCCCCAAGGAGTTGTGCGGTAGCGATATTAACCGTAACTCCGCTGTGAGAGATCAGCTTGGAAATAACGGGCTGTTCGTGCATATCTTTGGGAATGTAAACCGTAACGCGAGTTTCAGTGCGTCTGTTGTCTCGGAAATTATTGGTAGATTTACCCTGTTTGACCAAAAGAGCCATAGTAGATTTCCCTTGAAAATAGTAGATTTCCCTTGAAAACGATTTGATAGGAGTTGGACGGTCAAAATTTTTTTACCCCTATCAAATCCAGCAATATTAATCTTTTTAACACAATCCCCGGTTCTATTTAACGATTGTTTCAAAAAGTATTGTTTATTTATCAGAATAGGGTTTTTTATAAAATTGATTGACCAGAGAAAATTCTCTAAATTGTGCTATCCTAGCGGTTTTTAAAAACCAATTTTCTCTTTTGGTTTGAATTTTTTATAGTAGTTTAGATGCTTGACTTCCTTAAGAAATCGGATTTCTAGCAAAGTCTGTTAGCAGAGGTTCGGCAAGTTTTGGTAGACATCGCGTACTCGGAGACATCTCTAAATCCCACCAAGCACGACAGAATCAAGATATTTATACTTCTCAAACATCCTCTTAGGTTTCATTCCTCAACTCAATGTACCTAATTTCGTAGCGATCGCCGCTTGCTAGTCTTGTAAAACAGGAATTTCAATAACAAATTCCGTACCTTTACCCAAGTCGGATCTCACATCCACATTTCCAGAATGCTTTTGAATAATTTGATAGCTAATGGCTAATCCCAAACCAGTCCCCTGATTGACAGGCTTGGTTGTAAAAAAAGGTTCAAAAATTTTATTTTGTATTTTAGAATCTATTCCCGGTCCATTATCTTTAATTGTCACTCGGATGAACTTATCATTTATTGTTTCTGTTTTAATAACAATTTGTTTTTGTGCTTCTTCTTTTACCTCTTGTAACGCATCAATAGCATTACTAATAATATTCATAAACACTTGATTGAGTTGTGCTGGATAACACTCAATCAAAGGCAGATCGTCAAAGTGTTTAACAATTTCGATTCCTTGTTTAATACGATGATTCAAAATTAATAACGTGCTTTCAATCCCTTCATGAATATTGACCCGTTTTTTCTCAGCTTGATCGAGTCGGGAAAAGTTTCTCAAGGAAAGAACAATTTCACGTATACGTTCAGTTCCAAATTTCATGGAAGAAATCATTTTACACAAATCTTCTATCATAAAATCAAGATTAATAGCTGTGAATTCCTCTTGAATTTTAGAAGATGGTTGGGGATATTCTTGTTGATACAGTTTAATTAAATTTAATAAAGAATAAACATAATTTTCTAAATAATCAAAATTACCATAAATAAAATTTACAGGATTATTAATTTCATGTGCGACCCCTGCAACCATGCGCCCCAAGCCAGACATTTTCTCTGTCTGAATCAGTTGAACTTGAGTTTTTTGTAATTCCTTTAAGGTATGCTCTAATTGCTGTGCTTGAAGTTGAGCGGTTAACGTTGCATTTGTGAGTGCTTTAAGATTATTGTAAGCTTTTGAATGGTAGCGGATGCGGGCTATAAGCTCTACGGCATCAGGCAATTTAATGAGATAATCGTTTGCCCCTTGAGCAAAGGCTTCTGCTTTGAGTTCCGGTTCTTCTTTACTAGAAAGCATGATGATGGGAATATCGCGAGTGGCTGAGTGAGACCGAAACCAACGCAGCAACATCAATCCATCCATTTCGGGCATGACTAAATCCAGCAGAATCACTGTTGGAGAGATTTCCATTGCTGTTTGGATAGCTTGAGTTGGATCGCTAACATAGTGAAAGGAAATATCTGCTTCTTCTGTCAGGATTCTATGGACTGCTTGACTCACTATCAACTGATCGTCAATCAGTAGAAGTTTGACCGCAGGTGTGTTGGCAGGTAGAACAGATGCAACCTCTTGTATAGTTTGTCCCTTACTTCTCCTTGAAGTTAAAGGTAAAACTTTGGCAGACACTTGGGTGAGTGCTTCTGCTGGCAAACTCATATCGCCTCTCCTCTTCTTTATCTGTGATTTTTATCACGATAAAGTTGTGATAAATTACTGATATACCGATTATATTTCAGGAAACCAACAAGCTCTAAATTGTTGCAATTGTTGATAAATTATCAGAGATCGACTGGTGTTGGATGTAAATTTTTATAAATAAAATGATACTAAGTATATTTCATAAAAAATACTAAAATTAAAAGTATATTTTTTTACTTAAAAGGCTGGGAGTAAAAGGCAGAAGAATGATTTGTGGAGAGATGGAAAATTTTTCCTTCTGCCGTCACCCCTCATTCTGATTTTGCAAATGCCTTATACAAGCATTCGCGATCGCATCAACGGGTAACACCTCCACAGCAGCTCCCAAGTCCACAGCGGCTTTGGGCATACCATAGACAATTGAGGTTTGTCGATCTTGGGCAATCGTATGCCAACCTTTATCTCGCAAGAGTTTTAAGCCTTGAGCACCATCCCGTCCCATACCGGTTAACAGTACCCCGACTCCATGACCGATCCAATGATTGGCAACACTCTTAAAGAAAACATCAACGGAAGGATGATAAAAACTATCTAGAGGTTGCCTGTCATAAGCAAGAGTCATGTCAGGACGCACGATAAGATGATGATTTTTACCAGCAATGAGAACGATACCTTTGTGTGGTGTAGAACCGGGAATGGCAAGCTGTACGGTCATCGGGATTTGCGCGTCTAACCAAGCCGCTAAACCTGGAGCAAACTGGGCATCAATATGCTGAATAACAATAAACGCCGCCTGAAAATCTTTGGGGAATTGAGACAGAATTGTGGCTAATGCTTGAGGACCTCCTGTAGAAGCCCCAATCGCAATTAAGAGCTTGTTGTGTTGGCTAGACTGTAAATGATGGTATGAACTTTTGCCAATTAATCTGGAGATAGTTGCAATTTTTTTAAGTAGCCCAGTCCCATCAATTGTTTGCTGACCGTAACTTATAGTAGGGGTATTGATAGCGTCTAATGCTCCGTAGCCCATTGCTTCAAAAACCTTAGCAGCGTAGCGATTGACACTCGCAGTCACCATAAGAATAGCACAAGGAGATTGACTCATGATGCGCCGGGTGGCTTCCACTCCATCCATCTCAGGCATTAGTACATCCATCAAAATCAGGTCTGGAGTATCTACGCTACATTTTGTAACAGCTTCAACGCCATCAAAAGCAACCCATGCTATCTCATAATCCGGTTTCATAGCGATCGCTTGTCGCAGCGCTTCTACTGCAATCGGTGCATCGTTAACAATGGCAATTCTCACAGGTTAAGCTTCTCCAATCAAGTCAATGACAGACTGTATTAAGGTATCATCATGAAAACTACTCTTGGTGAGGTAGTAATCTGCCCCCGCTTCCAATCCTTGAAGTCGGTCTTCTTCTCGATCCTTATAAGAAACAATGATCACGGGTGTATGCTTTAACTTGGGATGAGTTTTGATGTGGCTTGCGAGCTCAAAGCCATTCATTCGGGGCATATCAATATCTGTTACTACCAAATCGTAATTTCCTCCGCGTATAGCGTTCCAACCATCCACTCCATTGACTGCAACTTCTACTTTGTAACCATTGTTTTCTAGGAGTTTGCGCTCCATTTCGCGCACGGTGATGGAATCATCTACCACCAAAATGTGCTTGTATGTTTTACTGGTTATTTGACGAGTAGATTGGTTCACTTGGCTGGTTTGCCCGGTAGCGAATGCTTTAGCAATGGAACGCACTAGGTCTTCAACATCAACAATCAACACGGGAAAACCATTATCCATTAAAGCAGCTGCGCTAACATTAGGGACTTTACCGAGGCGGGAATCTAACGGTCTGACAACCAAACTGCGTTCTCCCAAATACCTATCTATCACTAATCCGTAACAGTTGGCGCGATCGCCTACCAAAATAACATTGAGCATTTCTGGATTTGTAGTAGGTGGTGGTAACTCTAGGATTTGACGTGCTGATATCAATTCAATCGGGCGATCGTTCATCATAAAAAACGGACGATTTTCCGAGACAGCAATCTCAGACTTCAAAAGAGTGACAACGCGTTCGATACGTGATAGTGGAAAAGCATAAGGTTCACCTGCAATTTCCACCAGTAGGGCGCGAATGACTGATAGTGTTAATGGTAATTGCATATAAAAAGTTATTCCCTGTCCCGGTTGAGAAACAGCCCGTACAGTTCCCCCCACTTCCCGCACCATGTTATGAGCTACGTTTAGCCCAACTCCCCGTCCCGAAAATTCTGTGACAGTAGTGGCTGTAGAGAAACCTGGTAAAAATAAGAATTCTATTAACTCAACTTCGCTCAGTCGATTTGCCATCTCTGTATTTGTCATTTGCTTTCTAATGACTTCTTGTCGCAAAAACTCCAGATCTATTCCCCGACCATCATCCGATACAGAGATAAAGAGCATTCCAGCACGATGAGCCACTTCAATCCGAATGGTTGCTTCTTCAGGCTTAAGCGCGGCTAAACGTTCTTGGGGTAACTCAATACCGTGATCGAGTGCGTTCCTGAGCATGTGGGTAAGGGGTGCTTCCAAGCGATCGAGAATATCTCGATCGACTAAGGTCGATTTACCAACAATTTCCAGCTTGACTTTTTTACCCAGTTGCTTGGCTATATCGCGAACCATTCGGGGAAATCCTTGACCGGCTTCAGCAAACGGAGACATTCGAGTGGCAATGACTTCTCGATAAAGACGATCTGCAAGGTTGGTAGAACGTTGAGAAAATTGTTCGAGTTCGCTGTAGCGATCGCTCAATAGCTGTTGGTATTCACTGGCTTTTTGGCGAACAGCGGTCAACTGCTCGTCAATTCGCCGCTCTAAATGACGGTTTGCTAATAATTCTTGTAACTTTTCTAATAAGTCCGATAGCTCTGTATGACCTGCTTTTAGCTGTAAGAAAGAATCAGCAAATGGTTCCAACCACTTTGCTTCAACTAAGGATTCTCCTGCTAGCCCCATTAAACGATTGAGATTATCTGCACCAACTCGCACTCCTTGGTTGGAGATAGGGGAGGGGGGGAGGGGGGGAGGGGGAGAGGGGGAGAGCGGGAGAGGGGGGGAGGGGGAGATGGGGGGAGGGGGAGAAGTTTGAATGTTGGCAATGGCTGTGACGAGCGATCGCATTCTAGTGTCTTCTAGCGGTTGCTCGTTGGGATTGTTCGCACAAATATCTGCTATATGCGAGAGTATATCCACTCCTTGCAGCAAAATATCAACATCAGCCGTTGTGAGGACGATTTTTTCTGCTTGAGCGGCTGCAAAGCAGTCTTCCATAATATGAGCAAGGGTCACGACTGCATCAATATGAACAATTCTGGCAGCCCCCTTAATGGAATGAGCTGCTCGCATTAAAGCTGTCAGTTCTTCTTTGGGCTTTGGTTTACCCTCTAGCGCCAATAGGGAATTATTCATGACGGCAACTTGAGCCTTGACTTCCATGCAAAATAAATCTAGCAAGGAAAGATTATTAACATTGATTTCCTCTGTCATGGCATCACCTTTTTGCTAAGAGTATGGAATAGCAATTCGTCATCCAAATAGCTGACACTGCGATCGCGCCACTTTAACAATCCTTTAGTATAGGTATGAGTTGCTTGAGTACCTGTGGGAGTGTGAAGCAATTCATCTTGATGACATCGATGCACCCCAAACAATTCATCAACAGCAAATACCCAAATACCACTACCTGCTTTTTCCACCACAACCATACGCGAATAAACCATAGGACTTAAAGCTTGAGGAGGGGTATCAGCCATCTCCAGATTCAACAAATGGGTTAAAGAAATACACAATTGCAATTCACCTCGAATACTCACCAATCCCCGCAAGATTTGATTGCTCCGATACGGTATGGTATGAATCGGACTCGGTGAAGTCGTTTCTTTAAAGATGTAGGCGGGAAGTGCCAACCATTCGCGTTGCAAGCGAAAGATAACAACTCTGAGAGTTTCTGTGGCTAATAAAGCATGAGAGGGAAAATAGCTTTGTTCTGAGAATGTCTCTGGTTTTTTCTCAGCCTCAGTTCTTGATTCAGCCAATAACTGAGTCCATTCACTCCGATAATTGTCAGGAATCGAACGTTCTAATAAACGACGACCGCTTGCAGAGTAAACAGGGCAATTCCGGCAGTGGCTAAAAGTAGTGAGCTTTGGACAGGTACAATCTCCTGTAACACCGATAGCATTCCAGCAAAAATCAATATTTGAATCTGATGGGGCAGTGAAACGACTCATAGAGGCTATTATCTACATATATGGGTATAATTCCCCCTAATTAAACGACATTCTCAGTTTGCTTGTAAGAAAATGGCAGCGTTTGAGTAGAATTATCTGTCTTGACTTGAAAGCGAGTTATCTCCTGACGCAATCCCCGAGCAACTTGATTGAGTCGAGTAATAGCATTATTGATTTCTCTCAAAGAATCGGTTGTTTGGATTGAGGTATTGCTCAACTGCACCATAGCATCACTGATTTGTTGCGCTCCCTGAGATTGTGCTTCCATTCCAGAGTTAACCGCCTCAAATCTCGGTGTCAGTTCTTGCACCTGCTCGATAATGTGAGACATTTGCCCGCTAATATTGGCAACATCTGCCACACTTTGTCCCACTTCTTTAGCAAATTTATCCATCTCCATCACACCGGCTGACACGGAAGATTGCATTTGCTTGACCATTTTTTCAATTTCCAAGGTAGCGACAGCTGTTTGGTCTGCCAAACGTCGAATTTCTCTGGCTACCACCGCAAACCCCAAACCATACTCCCCAGCTTTTTCTGCTTCAATGGCTGCATTTAATGACAGCAAATTGGTTTGGTCTGCTACTTTGGTAATCATCACCACAATATTGTTGATGTTGTTTGCCTTTTCACCGATTGTTCCAAGTCTTGAAGCAATGATATTCGTAGCTTCTCCTAACTGCCGCATAGTTGCTTCCATACGAAGTAAATCTTTTTGGCTGCTGCTTGTTGCTGTTGTTGTGGTTTGTGACATGAGTGCCACTTCTTCCATAGTTTTAACTAGTTCCCTGGAAGTGGCAGATATTTCTTTAGCTGTAGCTGCGACTTCGTTAGTAGAAGCGACTTGTTCGGTCATTGTCGCTTCTAATTGCTTCCCCGAAGCAGCAATTTGGGTGGCTGAAGTTGTGACTTCAATTCCTGACTGCTGTACTTGACGAATAAGAATATTCAAATTCTGAATCATGGTTTGAAAGGAAAATAAAAGCTTGCCAATTTCATCCTTTTGATTTGAATCTACGCTCAATTGCGTGGTCAAATCTCCTGTAGAAATTTGCTCGGCAACACCTACAACACGGATGACTTGAGTTGCAATTTGCCGGGAAATAAGAATCCCTAGCAGAATTGCTAAAAGAGGTCCAACAACTGTGGCTGTAGAAATCAAGAAGGTACTAATGGCTACGTCTTTTTCTGCACCATTGTAAATATATTTAGCAAAGTTCTGATTGTTTTTTAAAAGAGCGGTAGTAACTTCATCAATTTGTTTAAAAATAACATTTTTTTCATGCAAGGTATGTTCGTGCAATTTGATATATTTTGCCAAAGCGGCTTTGGTAGACCCCATCTCAGAAGAATTATCTTGATTTTGGCGTATTAATTCAAGTTCGCGTTTCCAAGGATTCCGAATACCCATACGCGTGTATTCTTCCTCAATTTGCATGAATTCTTGGTGAGATTGTTTCCATCTTTCCCATATGGGATAGAATTTTATTCTCAGATTTTCTTCTTCCTTATTATTGTAAGGAGTCGATTCAAATTGCTTAAGTCCCTCAGTAATTTGCTGCCACGATTCTTTTATTTTAACTAATGTATTTTGCCTTTGCTCTGGTGTTAAATCTGAATTTAATAAAATCCTCTGTGCTGATTCAATTTGAGTTTGACCCTCTTTAATTTTCCACAAACTATCGATACTTAAGAGATTGATGTTGGCTAAAGTGCTAATATGGTTTGATAAGCGAGAATTTCCGTTCCATCCCATAAAACCAACAATTAATACCAGAAAACCCATAAATGAAAAGGAACTAATGAGTCGCCATTGAAAGCTCATGTTTTTTAGCATTGAATGGATGAAGCCTCCTAGAAAATGAAGTCAAAACACGCTGACGGGGCGATGTTGGTAAGTTATAGTTCCCATTTCAAGCCAGAATATTAACTGCATTGCAGAAAAAATTACATGGCAACATTGTCGGTTTTGACTTTGAAACGGGTCATCTCCTGATGCAATCCCCAAGCAACATGGTTGAGTTGGGCGATCGCGTTATTAATTTCCTGTAAAGAATCAGTTGTTTGGATTGAGGTGTTGCTTAACTGCACCATAGCATCGCTAATTTGTTGCGCTCCCTGAGATTGCGCTTCCATTCCAGAGTTAACCGCATCAAATCTCGGTGTCAGTTCTTGCACCTGCTCGATGATGTGAGACATTTGCCCGCTAATATTGGCAACATCTGCCACACTTTGTCCCACTTCTTTAGCAAATTTATCCATCTCCATCACACCGGCTGACACAGAAGATTGCATTTGCTTGACCATTTTTTCAATTTCCAAGGTGGCGACAGCTGTTTGATCTGCCAAACGTCGAATTTCTCTGGCTACCACCGCAAAACCCAAACCATACTCTCCGGCTTTTTCTGCCTCAATGGCTGCATTTAATGACAGCAGATTAGTTTGATCTGCTACTTTGGTAATGGTTACCACAATATTGTTGATGTTGTTTGCCTTTTCACTAATAACTCCCAAACGTGAGGCAATGATATGAGTTGCTTCCCCCAACTGACGCATGGTTGCTTCCATGCGTAGAAGATCTTTTTGACTGCTATTGGCTGCTGTTGTAGTCCCTTGTGACATGAGTGCCACTTCTTCCATAGTTTTAACTAGTTCCCTGGAAGTGACAGCTATTTCTTTAGCAGTCACTGCCACTTCATTGGTAGAAGCTACTTGTTCGGTCATTGTAGCTTCCAATTGTTTCCCGAAAGCAGCAATTTGAGTGGCTGAGGTTGTCACTTGAACAGCGGATTGCTGTACTTGACGCACCAAAGAGTTCAAGCTTTGGGTCATATTTTTAAGTACAGTCATTAATTTCCCAATGACATTGTTAGAAGAGACTTCAACCTGACTTGTCAAATCTCCCTGAGAAACCTTTTCTGCTAAAGTAAACGCATTTTGTAAGGAAAGACTTAAAGCCCGACTGGGAATCAAAATTGTGGCTAGTGAAACAACCACTACAGTGCTGACAATACAGATAAACGTTAACAAGATAACAAAATCAGCAAAGGTTTGTACTTGAGTTGCTTGTTTTTGTTGATTTTCTATTTCTTGATTTTCTAATCGAGTCAACTCATCTAACTTTTGCCTGATAGCGTCCATAATTTTTTTCCCCCGATCTGAAAGAATCAAATTTAATGCTTCTTGTTCTCGGTTGGCCTTTTTTAAGTTGATTGTTTCTTCTAATTCATTCAATTTTTGCTGTGATAAGGCTTCAATTTCATTAATGATTGTTTTTTGTGCAGCGCGATCGCTAATTTTAGATTCCAATTCTAAATAAGCATTGCGTAATCGATTTGTAGCTGTTCTGTAAGGTTCTAAATACTCTTCTTTCTTTGTAAGAATAAAACCGCGCTGTCCTGTTTCTGCATCAATTAAATTTTTTTCAATTTCTTTTAATTGAGTTTTTACTGAATGAGTTAATAGTAACGAATTAGATGATGCAATTAAGGAATCATTGGTTCCTTTGGAAACAGAACTAGCAATAGCTGTTAAAATAACAATGATTCCACAACCACCCAATACAAATTGATTAATTTTTATACCCTGTTGCATATGTTGAGTCTATTTGGCTACTATTTGTACATATATATAGTCTTCCCAAAATAATCCAAATTTTCAATTTTTTTATAAGAAATGAGAAGCTTAAATACAGTCTTCTCTGTCTTAACTTAGAAGCGAGTCATTTCCTGAGTCAATCCCTAGGTAACTTAGTTTTGGCTTTTTCCTTCTTACAGAAATGTATGGACAAGCTTTTTTAAATTGTCAATCTGAAATGATGAAAAATCCTATGCGGTGACTTTAAAGCGAGACATTTCGTGGCGCAATCCCTGAGCAACTTGATTGAGTTGGTGAATGGCATTATTGATTTCTCGTAAAGAATCAGTTGTTTGGGTTGAGGTGTTGCTCAATTGAATCATGGCATCGCTGATTTGTTGCGCTCCCTGAGATTGTGCTTCCATTCCAGAATTAACTGCCTCAAATCTCGGTGTCAGTTCTTGCACTTGCTCAATAATTTGTGCCATCTGTTTGCTAATACTAGCAACATCTTCTACGCTTTGTTCAACTTCTTTAGCAAATTTATCCATCTCCATCACACCGGATGATACGGAAGATTGCATTTGCTTGACCATTTTTTCAATTTCCAAGGTGGCGACGGCTGTTTGGTCTGCCAAACGTCGAATTTCTCTAGCTACCACCGCAAATCCCAAACCGTATTCCCCAGCTTTTTCTGCCTCAATAGCAGCATTTAATGACAGCAAATTGGTTTGATCTGCTACTTTAGTAATCATCACCACAATATTGTTGATGTTGTTTGCTTTTTCACCGATGGTTCCCAATCTTGTGGCAATGGTATTGGTGGCTTCTCCTAACTGGCGCATGGTGAGTTCCATACGAAGTAAATCTTTTTGACTGCTGCTTGTTGCTATTGTTGTAGTTTGTGACATGAGTGCGACTTCTTCCATGGTTTTGACCAATTCCCTAGAAGTTGCTGAGATTTCTTTAGCTGTAGCTGCGACTTCGTTAGTAGAAGCGACTTGTTCGGTCATTGTCGCTTCTAATTGCTTTCCCGAAGCTGCGATTTGGGTAGCTGAAGTTGTGACTCCAATCCCTGACTGTTGTACCTGACGGATTAAAATATTCAAATTTTGAGTCATAATTTGGAAAGATTTTAATAGTTTGCCAATCTCATTATTACTATTTGATTCAGTATCAACAACAGAATTTGTTAAATCTCCAACAGAAATTTGCTCTGCTGCTTGAACTGCCTTATTAATTCTGACTTCTAGAAATTGAGCAATAAAAACACTTGCTATAATAGCTAATATCAAACAAACCATAGAAGCTACAAGGGCTGATAAATTCATGATATTTAATGATTGATTTGTCAAGAAAATGCTGTCATCTAAAATATCTTTTTCTCTTTTGTCAAAAGCTTTGCTAATTTTTAAAAAATCCTCTATATATTCTTTTCCGTTATTAAAAAATAAAACGAGATTCTTTTGATTTTTAATTTCATTTTTTTTGATACTTTTTTGAACATAAATATTGTAATTTTGATAAAGTTTATACATTTCATCCATTCTAGAACGTTGTGCAGAATCTTGAACTGTCTTAGATAAGAGGGTAAAATTTTCTTGAAACATCTTTCGATCGTTTGTATATAGTTCTAAAGCATCTTCATTGATTTTTGTGTCAATGAAATATCGTCGTATTCGCCTATCCATATTTAAAATAGCTTGAGTCATGAGTTGTTTTTCATCAATAATAGTTTGCGATCTATTAACTTTTTTAAAAGTTTCTGTTGATTGATTTGCTGTAAAATAGACTATTAGACTGAATCCTAAAACTAAAATCGTAGGAATTGAAAACCCAAGTATAATTAAATCTTTAATTTTCCAGTTGCTAAACATTTCTTTTTCCTCAAGATTTTGAATTTTTTTAAACCTGTACCCGCAATACACATGGTTTGGAACTCGCTTACACCAAATATTGAATCTAAAAAACATAAAATATTCGCAGTCGCGATGTATGCGCCTTAGTGCAACTACGAGCCTAAAGGCATCTTATGTTTAATTTGTTTGAGCTATTGACAACCTGTTTTTATAGGTGATAGAAGCTACAAGTATTGATTGGCAGGTACAAGAAGACCTTCAGTTGCTAGAATTCCCTATTGGTCAAAGAGAGTAACAATGTGTACGTTAAAATTTATTTGGATTGAGACTGGGGACTAATGACTGGGAACTGGGAAAAAGAATCCTCAATCTCTATTTTCTCTTCTTCCGCAATCTCTGAATTCGTTGCAATAAAAGAGCTGCGCTGGTTTCATCCCCCTGATGTTCCCTTAGTAATGCCAAGTGAATTAATGCTTCTTCGCAATCTGGTTGCAGGTAGATCGCTTTCTTAAACTGTTGCGCCGCTTGTTCTTCTTGTCCTGTTGCTTGCTGTATCTGTCCTAGTAGAACATAAGCTTTGGCACTGCTAGGGTTTTGTTTGAGATAATTATTGCACTGTTGAGTGGCTTCTTGAAAGCAACCTCGATCTGCTAAGGTTCTTGCTGTTTGCAGCATATCTTCTTTTGACTCATTTAAGAGTTGTACTTTTCCTCCGTCGGTAATTAATTGTTTGTTGTATGTTACAGGTGGTTTGAGAGCAGTTTTGTAGGTGGGATGATGCTTTTTGACAGCGGTTTTACAATGGTTTGATTTTAATGAAGCATGAGAAGTCCCTGACTTTCGGTAAGCAAATACCATTGGCTGGGAAATGGGAATGAATTTAGTATTGAGTAACCATCCTGCTTCGCCATGACCTACAAATAGCAAGCCTTTCTGGGTTAGCAACCGTTCCAGAACTCCTATTGTTCGCTCTTTTGTAGCTCGGTCAAAATAAATTAAGAGATTGCGGCAAAAGACAATATCGTAGGAGGGGGTTGTCCCCAAAAAATGAGCATCTGCAAGGTTACCTTGCATAAAATTGACCGAGCTTCTCACCTGTTGGCACAGTTGATATCCAGTTTCCGTAAGTTGGAAATATTGCTCTTGGAAAAAAGAGCTTGTACCGCGAAATGAGTATTGACTGTAAATTGCTTGTTGGGCAACTTGCAAGCTTTTTTTGCTAATGTCTATAGCGTCAATACGAAAATTGGCAGCCGTTAACCCGGCTTCTAGTAACGCGATCGCAATAGAATAAGGTTCTTCGCCTGTTGAGCATGGAACGCTGAGAATTTGTAATATACGATTTGAGTTATTTGCCAACCACTCAGACAATACATAATCCTTGAGAAAATTAAATGATTCTCTTTCTCTAAAAAACCAAGTTTCAGGGATAACAACACTCTCAACAAAAGCTTCCCATTCTTGAGGTGATTCCTGCAAAAGCCCCAAGTAACCAGCCATAGTAGATATTCTGCAATCTGCCATTCTTTGATAAATAGCTCTAGCGATCGTGCTAGAACCAATTGAATTTGCATCTAAACCAATTTTTTGTTTTAGTAAACTTTCGATGACAGATTGTGGCATTGGGTTAGTGGTTAGTTGTTAGGGGTTGGGGGTTAGGGGTTAGTTTAGCGGTCACAGATAAGAGATTGGCTTCTGACAACAAGTGTTCTGTGCGGATACACTGAATCATGCCTTGGGCGTCTAAGATTATCTTGCCCAAGTAAGGGGCTGCATCTACCTCAATGTTTGCATCAACCATTTCGACATCTGAGGTTTGCAAGGTTTCTACAACTCCTTCTGCCATTAAACCCACTAAATGAGGGGTTTGCGATTTTGAAATGGCATTGCGATCGCTCAGACAATAGTTAATAAGTACGATGCGAGTACTCAGATGCTCGCAGCATGGTTTATCGTGCATCAACTGGCGCAGATCGAGCACTGGAACAATACACCCTCGGTAATTAAAAACACCAGCAACGTATTTGGGTGTATGGGGTAGAGTTTTGAGAATAACTAGGGGGAGGACTTCTACAACCTGCTGACTTGCGATCGCATAAAGTTGATTATCAATATTAAGTAATAAAAATAACATTTATAGACCTTGTAATATGGATTGAGTGAATGCAGTTTAACTTAATCCTGCAAGGTTCATAAATAGAAAAAATACTTGAAATTGGGAATTACGCCTGTCTTCTGTATATTAAATGGTCAATATTGCTGAATCCAACTTTGAACCCCGATTTTTGGGTTTCGTTCCTCAACCCAACCTACTGCTTTTAACATTTTTAAACTCTCTTGTATACTGATATAACTCAATCTTAGAGCTTTTCCCAGTAGGCTAAAGTAGAAATTTATCTGCGTTCATCTGCGGTTAATTTTTTTCTATCCCATACCTGTTTGAGAACATCTAAAAAAGCAAAGACTCGTTTTGGTAATATGGCATCGGCTAGAATAATCACTCCAATAATTCGCTCGAGAGGAACTGGTAAACTCCTAACCTGTATCTCTTCTGGTATGGGTTCGGCGGTGAGTCGAGCCATCACAGTCGCGCCCAATCCCTGCTTCACCATGCTGAGCACTGTTGAATCTTCCCTGACTTTATGGCTAACTTTCAACGTTTGACCAAATCGTAAGAAATGCTCTTGGATGAATTTGTTATGCTGTGGACTCCGCAGATTGACAACCATTGAGTACTCTGCTACTTGTTCCCAACTGAGAGGTTCATCAGACGCAAGCATTCCTGGTGACAGCAGTACAACAAACTCGTCTCGAAATAATTCCCAAGCCTCAAACTCTTTTCCTGTGGGAAGCAAAGTAAAACCGACTTCTGCTTGACCTTGTTGTAATGCTTGTTCTACTTCTACATACCTGTCAAATTCGGTAATGACAACGCCCATGGTGGGATACTTCTCGCGAAAACGAGCGATGACTTTTGGTAGTATATGGGTTGCGATACTCCGAACGCAAGCGACCCGTACCTGTCCGCTTTGCAATCCTTTTTCTCGTTCGGCTTTTTCCATAACGTTCCCTAACAAATGCAAAATTTGTCGGGCTTCCTCAAAAATTTCTTCTCCAATCGGGGTTAATGTCGCACCGTGACGACCTCGCAACACGAGAACAACTCCTAATTCTTCTTCTAAAGTCGCGATCGCATAACTCACCGTTGATTGAGATAAACCCAACTCCAAAGCCGCTTCGCTAAAACTCTTGCGCTCTCCAACAGCCACTAGAGCACGTAGCTGAGAGATTTTAAGATTACAGTCGTTGATTTTGTTCATCAAACTCAAGAAAGCTTTCTATCTATCGATTTTATCGATAGAAGGTATCGAGGGTATCGTTTGTTTTTTAATTCAGTCATCAATAAACTGTTTCTTATTGGTAAAGAAATTTAAACAATGTCTTCATTATTTTCTCTCACGCTCTGCTTTGTTATTTTGTTGTTTAGCGTGACTAAAGGATTCTTTGTTGCTTATTCTCTCGGTCTATCTTTAGTCATACTGCTGGTTACTTTTACTTACCGGGGCTTCCCTTTCTCAAGCCTGTTAAAAATGGGTTATAACAGCAGTCAAAAAGCTTTTTCCATTATCACAATTTTATTACTTATAGGAGTGGTCACATCAATTTGGATGGCGTCTGGAACCATTCCAGCCTTGGTTTATTATGGGACTCAATTCATCAATCCTCAATACTTTGTTCTTTCAGCCTTTCTTCTTACCTGCATGATTTCTGTACTTCTGGGAACTTCCTTTGGAACTGTCAGCACTGTAGGTGTCGCACTCATGATTATGGCGAAAGGAGGAAACATCAATCCTCACATAATTGCTGGAGCTATTATTGCGGGAGGCTATTTTGGCGACAGATGTTCTCCCATGTCTTCTAGCGCTCATTTGATTGCTAGTCTTACCAAAACTAACCTATACAGAAACCTTGCATATCTAATGACAACTGGTTGGTTTCCATTAGTCGCTTCTATTCTAGTTTACTTTTTTCTTTCGCTTGGCAATCCCATTCAAGCTAGAAGTCAAAACTTACTGGCAGAAATTCCACATTTTTTTGACATCAACTTGCTAGTATTATGTCCTGCTATTATCGTTTTCTTCCTTTGTCTATTGAAAATAGAGGTGAAAGTTACGCTAGCAATTAGTATTGCGATCGCCTTCTTTTTAGGAATCTTTTTCCAAAATTATTCCTGGCTGCAAATGTTGCAATTTATTGTCTTTGGATTTCGTTTAGATTCACAAGCTCAATTAACTGACGCTCTCACTGGGGGTGGAATTCTATCAATGCTGAGAGTTTCAGTCGTTGTTGTGATTTCTACATTTCTTGTAGGAATTATCGTGGGAACAAAAACTCTAGCATCTGTAGAAAAAATCTTTAGAAGAATTTCTTCCAAAAGTGGTTTATTTTTGAGCACTGCTGCAGTTGGTTTGGTATCTGCTGCTTTTGGTTGTACTCAAACACTTGCTATTCTCATGACCTATCAACTTATGAAAGAAAAATACGAGCGGGAAAACGCGAGCCATTACCAACTGGCGATCGACATTGAGAATACTGCTGTTGTACTTGCGCCTCTTGTTCCTTGGAACATTGCTGGATTAGTTCCTGCGACTGTTTTAATGACTGATTCGGGATTTATTCCTTATGCGGTTTATTTGTATTTTATTCCAGTTTTTAATTGGATTGGGTTTAAGTTAGTTGAGTCGAGGATGCAACGTAAGTTTGAATAGAAATTTTCTATTTTTATGAACCGCGAAGACCAGCCAGTGCGTTGCGGTGAATCCAGCCCTGATAGCGCAGCGTGGCACGAAAGTGCCATAGGCGGGTTTCCCGCGCCCTGGGGACTGGTGAACCCGGAGGGGGGTTCCCCCCGTTGTTCGCGCAGCGTCTCCGCAGGAGATAGCATCTGGCGTCGCAAAGAACACGAAGGAAAGAGGAAAGGAACAAGATATGAATGAGGAAAAGCTTTTAATCAGACAAGCTACGAAAGATGATATCTCAATTGTTATGGAGCTTATTTTACTGAAAGCTGAGTTTGATGGATGTCTCGCTGCTTTAGAAGCAACGCCTCAAAAACTAGAAGATACAATTTTTTGTCAGAATCCTCTTGCTTTTGTTTTGTTGGCTGAGATTGATGAAAATGCAATTGGATTTGCAAGCTATCATCGCATATACTCTACTTTTCTTGCTAAACCAGGAATTTGGTTGGACGATTTATACATTAAAGCTGAGTACCGCCATTGTGGAGTTGGGACAGCTTTGATAAATCATTTGTGTCGAATAGCTCAACATATAGGTGGTGCAAGAATTGATTGGATAGTTAAAGTCAATAATGTA
This sequence comes from Tolypothrix campylonemoides VB511288_2, assembly GCF_045999855.1. Classification (NCBI taxonomy): domain Bacteria; kingdom Bacillati; phylum Cyanobacteriota; class Cyanophyceae; order Nostocales; family Tolypothrichaceae; genus Tolypothrix; species Tolypothrix campylonemoides. The sequence continues at coordinate 377,411 of NZ_JBFPMW010000005.1, read as the reverse complement.
CCAGCAGTCAAGTTTTACGAAAAAATGGGGGCAAAAATTATTCAACAGGTTAGATTGTGTCGTCTGGAAAGAGAAGTGATAAGGGATAAAGGCTGAAGCCGTATCGCAACTACAGCATATGAAAATGAAAACTTTCTGCTTGGGAGAGTATGAGACAAGGGAGCAGCTATTTTGACTTATCTTCTTAACTCAAATGTTTTTTTAGTAAAGTCCACGTAGGTGGACTTTGTCTGTATAGCCGCGAATTCTATTCGCTCTAGGAAGTGTAAGTTTCTTAGAAATGATTTAGGATTGCTATATATCTTGCACCATTGTTTATTGCATTCCCAGGCGGAGCCTGGGAACCAGAATCTCACTAAAATTCAGCGCTTTCAGGTGTGCGTGGGAAGGGGATAACATCTCTGATATTGCCCATACCCGTCATAAATTGCACGAGTCTTTCAAAACCAAGCCCAAAACCTGCGTGTGGAACCGTACCAAAGCGGCGCAAATCCAGATACCACCACAAATCCTCTGGTTTCATCCCTTGAGCAAGTATGCGACGTTCTAAAATCTCCAAACGTTCTTCCCGTTGGGAACCACCAATGATTTCACCAATTTTGGGCGCAACAATGTCCATTGCGGCTACGGTTTTTTCATCATCGTCCAAGCGCATGTAGAAAGCTTTGATTTGTACCGGATAATTTGTGACGATAGTGGGCTTTTTGAACAGCTGTTCTGCAAGGTAACGCTCGTGTTCTGATTGTAAATCGAGACCCCAACTCACTGGATATTCAAATTTGACGTCAGCTTTCTCTAAGAGTTTGATGGCTTCTGTATAAGTTACACGTTCAAATTCATTATTAATAATGTTATCTGCTGTTGCTATAACAGTGTTATCAATGCGCTGGTTAAAAAATTCCATATCTTCAGCGCAGTTTTCCATCACGTATTTAAATATGTGCTTGAGAAATGCTTCTGCTAAATCCATATCCCCTTTAAGATCGCAAAATGCCATCTCTGGTTCTACCATCCAAAATTCTGCAAGGTGACGGGAGGTGTTAGAATTTTCTGCACGAAAGGTAGGTCCGAATGTATAAACGTTGGTAAATGCTGTCGCCATAACTTCGGCTTCTAGCTGTCCGCTGACTGTTAAGTACGTTGGTTTACCAAAAAAGTCTTTACTGTAATCTACAGCTTTGGTATCCTTGCGAGGCACATCTTTTAAATCTAAACTGGTGACGCTGAACAGTTCACCCGCACCTTCACAATCATTGGCGGTGATGATGGGTGTGTGTACCCACAAAAAACCGCGTTCTTGGAAGAATTGATGAATGGCTGTAGCGCATGCATTCCTAACTCGGAAAACTGCACCAAAGGAATTGGTTCGCGATCGCAAGTGTCCGATGGTTCTGAGAAACTCAAAGGAATGTCGTTTCTTTTGCAGGGGATATGTATCGGGATCGGCTTCTCCGTATACTGTTACCTTATTAGCTTTTAACTCTACACGCTGACCTTTTCCTTGGGAAGCAACCAACACGCCTGCAACTTCTACTGACGCACCTGTGTTTAGCTGTTTCAAAATACTGTCATATCCTGGCAAATCTTCATTGATTACGACTTGCAAACTAGCCAAGGATGAGCCGTCATTCACTTCAATAAAAGCAAAACCTTTTAATTCCCGTTTTGTACGAACCCAGCCTTGAACTACCAAAGACTCATCAGGTTGACCATTTCGCAATATTTCTGCAATCCGTGGACTTACCATATCATCCAATAAACTTACTTTAATAACCAGCCTATGATAACGCCCAATCCCCCAAAGCGAACTGCCATCCAGAAAGGTTCTTTTAAACTTTTCCAAGAGAATAACTGGCTTTCCAATCTCAGATCTAGTTCTTCTAGCTGCTGTTGAATATACCTTAGCTCCGTTTTCATACCGGGCTGCTTGCTGTCATGCAATTGGTCAAGGCGTTGTTGCAACTCTTGTTGATGCGATCGATCTGCCTGTACTTGATTGTAACGTTCTTTAAATGCAGCTAGTGCTTGCTCTACTTTTAAGAGTTGCTGTTCCAAATCTTGTTCTGGGCTTTCTCCATCTGTTGGTGGTTCAGATGGTTTTTGATTCGGTTTCATATATAAGTTAAGTCGGTGTGAACAAACACAACTGAGTGCTCGAGCTGTTGGTGGTTAGTGATTAGTCGTGAGTAGGCTTGAGCGCAACCCAAGATTTGTTTTGTGCATCTAGGTTTACCCGCGCCTATCTACTTATGTCTTAGGCTAATATTAAATCCGATTCTCCCAACACTCAGGCTAAATTTGTCTATATTAACTAAACCAGAGCACCGATACCATGTCTCAATCAACCCAGATCCCAAAAACTAACGAGCTGAGCCAGTTTAGCACTTTAGAATTAGCCCAAGCTCTTATGGAGAGGCTGAGTATTTCACCTAACGATTGGCACCGCCTTAAGTCTAACCGCAAAGTTCGCGCCGGCGAACAAGCCGCCGCCGCTCTTGTTTTTCTCTTGAAAGACAACCCTGAAGAAGCTTTGCAAAAGCTCCAACAAGCAAGCGGTTGGTTGGATAAATCTCTTTCTGCTCCACCTTGTCCAACTCATGGAAGACAGGGTGAGTAGTTAGTTGTTGGTTGTTAATGATTAGTGGTTTTACTAACCACTAACCACTAACTCATTAACGTCTCAAAGATAATTTAGCTTTATGTTCTAATTGTTTGCATAATCTTAACTCTGTGCCTTTTCTATTCCACTCCACTTGATCGAACACCTGACGCAGAATACACAAACCACGACCATTTTCTGATTCATCGGGTGGTAAATATTCTGTGGGGTCTTCATAACAAGGAGCTACAGGCATAAAACCGTCACCTTGGTCTGATATGATCCACCAGTATTGATTGTCAATCAAGGAGAACCTGACTATAACTGTTTTTCCAGGATCTAGGTTGTTACCGTGCTTGGCTGCGTTTACAAGAGCTTCTTGAAGCCCAAGGCGCAATTCTGCTTGTAACATTGATGGAATTTCTGCCAATAATAAATCTAATATTGGACACAGATATAACGTTGAGGCGAAACTAATTGTACCCCAATTACGTCCTGTTGGACGGAGCGAGATATTAATCACAATGAGGAACCCCGTAGCTTTCAGAGTTAGCTAGACATCAGTTTGCTGTCACAGGCACCCTGATCTAATGTGAGGTGGTCGTGTTGCCTTCAAACTTGCGTCTGTTGAACTAAATTTTGAAAATGCTAGGGCGCATAGACTCTCTAAAAGACATGAGTTGATTAAGTACAATTACAGCTAGTGAGCACCAATCGTAAAAACAGGCAATTATTGCGTATAAAAGAGCATACTTTTACTCTTTTTATTGCTGAGCATAACCTAGACAACTCGATTCATAACTCCAAGAGAGACTTTGCTTTTTACTGCCTTGTGCAAAGTGAATTGCACTAGAGGAATCATATTTTTAGCTTAATTCTATAATAGCATCTCTCATCCATAACGATCCATAAATTTTGTTTTTGAGTTTGTGTTAAAAACAAGGGAATTCAGAGCAAGGTTGATAACGTGAGGAACGCTGCTGCCTCTACATGGGCTGTCTGTGGAAAGAAATCCGCAGGTTGCACTCGTGTAAGCGTATACAATCCATCCTCACAAAGCAATTTGAGGTCACGAGCCAGGGTGGCTATTTTACAACTGACGTATACAATGCGCTTAGGTTTCGATTGCCGTAAGGTTTCCATAACAGAGCGATCGCATCCTTTGCGTGGAGGGTCGAGCAAAACTATATCTGGTGAGATATCCGTGTTGGGAAGTAATTCTTCCACTGCACCAGTATGAAACGTGACATTTTCAATACCGTTAAGTTTTGCGTTTAAATTTGCCTGTTCTACTGCTTCTGCTTGAAGTTCTAACCCCACAACTTGTCGTGCTTTTTTTGCCAAAGGTAGAGTTAACGTTCCAATACCACAATAAGCGTCCAATATGACTTCCGAACCTTGTAAATTGAGTTCTGACTCAATGACTTGCAACAATGCTTCTGCTGTTTCAGTATAGATTTGGAAAAATGTATCGGCTCGCACGTGAAATTCGAGTCCCGCAAATTGTTCTTTTAAGTAAGAAACACCAGCAATACAACGGGTTTCCTCGCCAAAAATAGCATTGGTACGTTCTGAATTGCGGTTTGTACACACTCCTACCAACTGAGGATAGCGCTCCAACCACTCTTGCGCTTGGTCGTAAATTCCCGGTAAATTCCAATCTTTAACAACTAAAGTCAGCAACATTTCCCCTGTATGGCGACCAATACGCAAACCGAGATGGCGTATTAAACCTGTATGATTGTGCTCGTTGTAAATTTGCCAACCTTGCTTTTGAATGTCTTGTTTAACTTCCAATAGCAGGGGATTGAATCGAGGGTCTTGTACGGGGCATTGATTTAAGTTAATTAATTGATGGCTGCTTTTTTGGTAGTAACCGGCTTGGACCAGTCCTGTACGAGATAATCCTACGGGATACGTGACTTTGTTACGATAGCCCAAGCATTGCGAACCAGATAGCATTGGGTCTACTGGTGGTTGAGCAAAACTGCCAATACGTTGCAACCCTTGAATAACCTGATTGCGCTTGGCTTCAATTTGATATTCGTAATTGATATGCAGCCACTGACATCCTCCACACTTATCTGCGACGATACAACTGGGTCGAACGCGATGGGATGATTTTTTGAGCAACCGTTGGATCTGTCCGCGAGCGTAACTGGGTTTGACGTAAACCAGACGGACAGCAACGCGATCGCCAGGTACTGTATCCGGTACAAAAACGACGCGATCGTTCCAACGTCCGACACCATCTCCAGTATCGCTTAAATCCACAATCTCTACTTCAATAAATTCGCCTTGTTTCCACATAGTTGTTAATGGTTAGTTGTTAGTGGTTAGTTGTAAGTTGTGAGTTATTCTCCCTTGTCCCTAGAAGGGACCCCTAGTTACCCACTCCCCTTTATTTATGTCCTCAAGACTCGTTAAACTAGCAAATAATAAAATAAAATCACGTCCTACGCGATAATCATGACTGTAGTAAGCCAAGTTATTCTCAAAGCTGATGACGAACTGCGTTACCCTAGCAGTGGCGAACTTAAGAATATCAAAGACTATTTGCAAACTGGCGCACAAAGGATTCGCATTGTCGGTATCCTAGCCGAAAATGAGAAAAAGATAGTTCAGGAAGCTACCAAGCAGCTTTGGCAAAAGCGTCCCGACTTTATTGCTCCAGGTGGCAATGCTTACGGAGAGCGCCAGCGTGCTCTATGTATCCGTGACTTTGGCTGGTACTTGCGCCTAATTACTTATGGTGTACTTGCTGGTGACAAAGAACCAATTGAAAAAATTGGTTTAATTGGTGTCAGAGAAATGTACAACTCTCTCGGCGTACCCGTACCCGGAATGGTAGAAGCTATCAACTGTTTGAAGAAAGCTTCTCTTGACTTACTCAGCGCAGATGATGCTGCAGAAGCCGCTCCCTACTTTGATTACATCATTCAAGCAATGTCTTAGTACTGAGCGATCTGCACACTAATACATCCATATTAGCTGGATTTTCCCCACACCTGGTGGTAGCTATGGCAGATTTTCTGTCGGGTTAGAACCGGGTTGTGGGGAAATTTTATTGGGGGATTGAGGATTAACCCCTACCTCGCCAAAACAAAAAGCCAACAGTCCCTCTGTTGGGCTGTCGGCAATTAGTGTGTTCCCTATTAATGACTCGGCTAGAGTTCAGTTGTAAGCATTCTCTCAGTTGAATTATGTAGAGAATAGGATCTTAATCATGAGCACTAGTGATTGTCATCACTACAATGACTTGCAGTAGACGGTACCGACAAATTTAACTTTATAACTTTGCGCTTCGCGATCGCCGCTTTATGGTTAAAATAAGGGTTTTCTTTGATTTTCGAGCTATACGTAGTAGTGCATCTAGGTTAATTTATTGGGTATAAATTAATCTGTTAATGAGTCTGTGATTCTTTCCCCTTTGCCCCAGAGCAGCCTCAACCCAACATTTTCAGGTGGATGCGGTAGTAGGGTAGGTAATACCTGCCAAACGCTTCATGTGGTAAGCATTGCCTACCCTACAGTACTTAAAATTTTATATAATTCATTTTTGATTCCCAATACTGTATTAAGTATCACAATAAATAACTACTTGCTAAGTAAGCAGTCATTAAGAACTGTATCCATTGGGATGGATGAAAAAATCCTATTTGTTCTGCCTTCCATCTTCTACACCCTGCCTTTCTTTGTAAAAGTTTATGAAAGCTGATTCATGTGTGTAAATAAGTAAGTGTGTTCTAATGTTAAGATATTGGAGTTGTAAAGCTAAAATTGATTCCCTAGCATTTCTATAATTTTTGTTTTGCGATAAACCACCAACTCAATTTTTAGGTTTTCTGTAACAATTCTGTTAAGTACGACTGTAGTAACACCAAAAAAATTCAAATTGCATTCACTAGAGCAAGCATGATACTTAGCCTTAATGGTTATATACGGAAGCTAACGCATTCCAAATACCATTGTAGGTAAAATTGCTATACCTACAATTACGTAAAGTTTCATGCTTTACTCAAGCTAATTTCTATTTTATGAAATAGGCTTTATAGTTGAAATGTTGGAAATACTTAAATGCACCCCATGACTTTGGGTTTTGTCCAGGAAATTACTTATTTCCTCAGTAGATTCAGATGAAGCATCATTAGCATCAGCAGACTCTAGTTGATGATTGCTTTATTTTATAGTATTTATTATTAATCAAAGAGGAAATACTTAAATGTATGCTTAGTTCTTTAAAGCTTCTCTAACCAGAGTACTTAAAATTTTTCTGACATGGGAAGGGCAAGATCCTCGTACTGCATCAAATAGCAGGTGACTTTAGTGACGCAAAAGGTTCACAAATCGCTAAAATAAACCTCTGTCCCCTTGGTGCGTACTTCCATGACCAGCATCTCCTCTGCTCCTTTTTCTCCTGAAGAAATTGCTGATGAAGGTTTAAAGCCAGAAGAATACGAAGAAATTGTGCGACGATTGGGGCGTCATCCCAACAAAGCCGAACTTGGAATGTTTGGGGTGATGTGGTCTGAACATTGTTGCTACAAAAATTCTCGCCCTTTGCTCAAACAGTTTCCTACAACAGGACCCCGTATTCTTGTTGGACCTGGTGAAAATGCAGGTGTTGTCGATTTAGATAATGGTTTGCGACTTGCATTTAAGATTGAATCTCACAACCACCCCTCTGCTATCGAACCCTTTCAAGGAGCAGCAACAGGTGTCGGCGGTATTCTTCGCGATATATTTACAATGGGTGCGCGTCCCATTGCTGTCTTAAATTCTTTGCGCTTTGGTTCCTTAGAGGATGCTAAAACACAACGGCTTTTTAGTGGCGTGGTAGCTGGGATCGCTCACTATGGTAATTGCGTTGGAGTTCCTACGGTTGGTGGTGAAGTTTACTTCGATCCTGCTTACTCTGATAATCCTCTTGTAAACGTCATGGCATTGGGGCTAATGGAAACACCAGAAATTGTAAAATCTGGTGCATCAGGTATAGGGAACCCCGTACTATACGTAGGTTCTACTACCGGACGTGATGGGATGGGAGGTGCAAGTTTTGCAAGTGCAGAACTGACTGAAGAATCGATGGATGACCGTCCCGCAGTGCAAGTGGGAGATCCTTTTCTGGAAAAGTCGCTGATTGAGGCTTGTCTGGAGGCGTTTAAGACAGGATCTGTTGTGGCTGCACAGGATATGGGCGCTGCTGGTATCACCTGTTCTACCTCAGAAATGGCAGCCAAAGGTGGTGTAGGTATTGAGTTCGATCTAGATAAAATTCCTGTTCGGGAAACGGGAATGGTTCCCTACGAGTACTTGTTATCTGAATCGCAAGAACGGATGCTGTTTGTCGCTCATAAAGGACGCGAACAAGAGTTAATTGATATTTTCCACCGTTGGGGGTTGCAAGCAGTTGTTGCAGGAACAGTCATTGCCGAACCTATTGTCAGAATCTTATTTCATGGAGAAGTTGCTGCAGAAATTCCTGCCCAAGCTTTGGCAGAAAATACGCCACTGTATCATCGGGAATTGTTGGCAGAACCACCGGAATACGCGCAAAAAGCTTGGCAGTGGACACCTGAGTCTTTGCCTCCTTGTACTGCTGTGGGTATTGAGATTCACGGACAGTTTCACAGTTGGAGCAAGATTTTGCTCGCTTTACTAGATGCACCAACTGTTGCTTCCAAACGTTGGATCTACCGTCAATACGATCATCAAGTGCAGAACAACACAGTTTTGTTACCTGGTGGTGCTGATGCTGCTGTTGTACGGTTGCGCCCTCAAGAAGAGGAGGGAGGGAGAGAAAGAGGGAAGGAGGGAGGGAGTTTCCCTCACTCTCTCACTCCCTCACTCTCTCACTCCTCCAATTGCCAAAGCGCCGTAGCTGCTACGGTTGATTGCAATCCCCGTTATGTTTACCTCGATCCCTATGAAGGGGCTAAGGCGGTTGTGGCTGAGGCTGCACGCAATCTTAGCTGTGTCGGGGCAGAACCTTTGGCTGTGACTGATAATTTAAATTTTGGCAGCCCGGAAAAGCCTGTCGGTTACTGGCAATTAGCAGAAGCTTGTCGCGGCTTGGCTGAAGGTTGTCGGGAACTGGCAACTCCGGTGACTGGTGGTAATGTTTCTCTCTACAATGAAACTCTTGATTCTCAAGGAAAACCACAACCTATCTATCCCACTCCTGTTGTAGGTATGGTGGGTTTGATTCCCGATTTGACTCAAATTTGCGGTCAAGCTTGGCAAGCAGAAGGTGATGTTATTTATCTTTTGGGTTTACCTGTAGATGTAGAATCCAAAATTGAATTGGGTGGTTCTGAGTATTTAGCAACTGTCCACTCTACTGTGGCTGGTAAACCACCAAGAGTGGATTTTGAATTGGAACGTCAAATACAGCACGTTTGTCGCGAGGGTATTCGTCGGGGTTGGATTCGTTCGGCTCATGATTGTGCTGAAGGTGGATTGGCTGTTGCTGTTGCTGAATGTTGTATTGCCTCTCAACTCGGCGCGGAAATTAAGTTACCACTCTCTGTCAATGACCGTGCGGGCGAAAGTTCTTCTTTTCGTTGGGATGAAGTGCTTTTTGGTGAGGGTGGTGCGCGAATTGTAGTCTCTGTTGCATTAGAACAACAAGAAACCTGGGAGACTTTTTTAGGGGGACAAGTCGCTAATCACTGGCAAAAACTTGGCAAGGTTGGAAAATCCGAATTGGGTTTGCGGGTTTTAACAACTGATAACCAGACTTTAGTTAGCGTTAGCATAAATGATGTAAGCGATCGCTATTTCAACGCGCTTGAAAGGCGTTTAACCATCCAAAATACTTCCTCTAGTTAGAAAAGAATGAGTTGTAAGGAGGGGCAAAATAAAAACATCAACTCCTTCCTTCTCAAAATATTGGCGTTCGGTGATAAGGATTGCGATACTGTTTTAATGGATGGTTAAGATTTTTTTAAGACTTCTCCGACTATCCTCTTAATATATCCCCAAAAATTTAACACCCCCATCAGGAGCATAGCCAGCATGATCCCCAACCGTTCCGCCCACGCAGATAACCATCCAGAGTCGCTCGGTAACTCAATGAATAATGTAGAAAATCGCCCGGATAAACCAGAAGAGGCATGCGGTGTGTTTGGTATTTACGCACCAGAACAAGACGTTGCCAAACTAGCCTACTTTGGATTGTACGCTCTCCAGCACCGGGGTCAAGAATCAGCTGGGATTGCCACGTTTGAGGGTGAACGAGTTCATTTATATAAAGACATGGGATTGGTTTCTCAAGTCTTTAACGAGTCAATTTTGCAAGATTTGGTGGGTGACCTAGCAGTCGGTCACACTCGGTATTCAACAACGGGTTCGAGCCGCAAAGTCAATGCTCAGCCTGCTGTGGTTGAAACGCGTTTGGGTTCTCTGGCTCTAGCACACAATGGTAATTTAGTCAATACAGGAAAACTACGCGAAGAGTTGGTAAACAACAACTGCAACCTCGTGTCAACAACAGACTCAGAAATGATTGCTTTTGCGATCGCAGAAGAAGTCAATGCGGGTAAAGATTGGTTAGAAGGTGCGATTCGAGCATTTCATCGTTGTCAAGGAGCCTTTAGTTTAGTCATTGGCACTCCCAATGGGATAATGGGAGTCCGCGACCCCAACGGTATTCGTCCTCTTGTCATTGGCACTATAGAAGGGAATCCAGTCCGTTACGTTCTCGCCTCTGAAACTTGTGGCTTAGACATTATCGGTGCGGAATACCTGCGCGAAGTACAACCAGGGGAGGTTGTTTGGATTAATGAGGAAGGTTTGGCATCATTTCAATGGACTCCCAAACCCCAAAGGAAACTCTGTATTTTTGAGATGATTTATTTTGCCCGTCCCGATAGCGTCATGCATAACGAAAGCTTGTACAGCTACAGAATGCGTTTGGGACGGAGATTAGCTCAAGAATCCCTTGTTGATGCTGATTTGGTAATTGGTGTTCCTGATTCTGGTATTCCTGCTGCCATCGGCTATTCCCAAATTTCTGGTATTCCCTACGCGGAAGGGCTAATTAAAAATCGCTATGTAGGGCGTACTTTTATTCAACCCACTCAAAATATGAGGGAATCGGGTATTCGCATGAAACTCAATCCTCTAAAAGACGTGTTGTATGGCAAACGAGTTGTCATTATCGATGACTCTATTGTCAGGGGAACTACAAGCCGCAAACTGGTTAAAGCTTTGCGTGATGCGGGTGCGTTAGAAGTGCATATGCGAATTTCTTCTCCCCCTGTGACTCATCCTTGTTTTTATGGGATTGATACCGATAGTCAAGACCATTTGATTGCGGCTCGGATGTCAGTTGAAGAAATTGCCAAGCAACTTGAGGTGGATACTCTTGCTTATCTAACTTGGGATGGTATGGTGGAAGCAACAAGAGAAGACCCCGGTAGCTTTTGTTCTGCTTGCTTTACAGGAAAATATCCCGTTCCTGTTCCCGAACCGCTTAAAGGTTCTAAGTTAATCTTGGAAAAAACTTCAGTGTAGATTTTTTGAACTGTAGCTTCGACGCAGATAATTTTTGAATGATTATCTGCGTCTGTATTTTTATATGCATCGATTTAGTTGGGATGCGTTCAATATTTAAAACGAGCATTCTACTTCTGTTGTAAAAATTCAATATTAGGTACTAGCGGATCGGAAACAATACCTACGCCCGTAAAACCCCAACGTTGAAGCAAACTTCCTAGCTGAGAACCAGGAAGCGATTCTACAGAAAAGCGGTTTGCTATTTCTGCTGCGTGTGTGTTGAGGTAACTCATAGCATCAAAGTTTTCGCGAAACAAAAGTAAGTACGTTGAAGCATTATCGGGATTGGGTCGTGCGACCAGATAGCGACCGTCAGCCTTTGACCGGAGTAAGTAATAGACGTCAGAAAACATAGTGTTGTGAGTGGTTGGTGGTTGATAGTTGGTAGTGAGCGATCGACTACCAACTACTTACTACTAACTACGAACTCCTAACTAATTTAAATTTTCCAAGCGAATGCGAGGGTCGGCAACTTTTAGCAGCAAGTCTGCTACTAGGTTACCAATGCTTAGCAGCACGGCACTCATGACCAAACTCGCCATCACTAAATATAAATCCTGGGATTGCACTGCTAGTAAGGTTAACCTTCCCAAACCAGGCCAATTGAAGAAATATTCTGCAATGAAGGCTCCACTTAATAAACTGGCAAGTTCAAAGCCCAATAAAGTAATCAAAGGGTTGATGGCATTCCGCAGGGCATGAACGTAAATGACTCGGTTTTCTGGTAATCCTTTGGCACGGGCTGTTTGAATGTAATCTTGTCTCAATACATCCAACAATTCTCCTCTAGTAATACGCTGCAAGCCTGCAAAACTAGTAATACTGAGTGCGATCGTTGGTAGAATCATGTGCCAGCTAATATCTAATAGCTGACCAAACCACGTCAGTTCAGTGAAATTGATGCTAGTCATTCCACCAACTGGAAAAACTGGTGAGGTGTTTTGAGCAAAAATCAGCAAAAATAGCGCAGTCACAAAGCTGGGGAAACCCTGACCAACGTAACTGATAACTTGAAAAATTCGGTCAACCCACTGATTTTGTTTGACGGCAGCAATAATACCCAAAGGAATGGCGATCGCCCACGTTACAATAAGAGAAGAGACTGCTAGCAGCAAAGTTGCTGGCACTCGCTCCCACAACAGTGATGATACCGAGCGTTGGTAAACAAAGCTTGTACCAAAATCTCCTTTTGTCAAGATTCTCCACAGCCAAAGCCCAAATTGCTCGGGCCAAGACTTATCAAGACCGAATTGCTTTCTGAGCTCGTCTATTCGTTCTGGGGATATTTTCGGATTTTGCCTGAGAGTGTCTACGTAATCTCCTGGTGCTAGTTGAATAATGAAAAACGACAATGCCGAGGCTAAAAACAAAGTTAACAGCGCTTGCAATAGCCGCTTCATTATGTAAAGAAATGTGTCGCTGGTGACCACCCTTGTCACCCAATCGCGACTTGCTTCCAAGGAGATTTTTGAAGTAGTCATTTGTATAAATGTTTTTTGTCCTTTGTCAGTCGATGTCTACAAGTGGTCACCGATCTCTGTATTAGTTAATAATGACTAATATTCTACAAGAGTAATAATTGGTGCATCTGGCAAATGTTTTCGTCCTTGCAAATCCCGTAGCTCGATGATAAACCCAAAACCTACGAGTTCGCAGCCAATTTGTTTTACAAGTTTTGCTGTTGCAGCAGCGGTGCCACCAGTGGCAATCAGATCGTCTACTACGAGAACTCGGCAACCCGATTGTAAAGCGTCTTGATGAATTTCCAAACAATCCGTACCGTACTCAAGTGCATACTCAACAGAGTGAACTGCTGCTGGTAACTTTCCAGGTTTGCGGACGGGAATAAACCCTGCTCCTAATTGATAAGCAAGTGGTGCGCCAACAATGAATCCTCTTGACTCTATTCCTACCACGTAGTCTGCCATCAGGTTGGCCTCTTTGATTTGGTTGGCAAATAAGTCAACCATGTAGCGCAGCCCTTCTGGATCGCGCAGTAGCGTTGTGATATCGCGGAATAAAATTCCCGGTTTGGGAAAATCTGGAATGTCACGAATGAGAGATTTTAAATCCATAGGAAGGAGTTAGGAGTTAGAGATTGGGGTTTGAGGATTGGGGTAAAGTGAGGGTTTATTCTGAGACTCGGGGGGTAATGGGGATAAATACTTCTTGGCTCGTTTCCCTTGTCCACTTTGTCCCCAGTTCCCAATTCCTCTATTACCACATACCGCAAAAATCGTACACTATAATGTCATACGCTTGGTATTGGCTTTTCAGCAAAAAATCCATTGACGATTACTGAAATCTACACCAAGCTAGGGATGTAACGATCTCGATACGAATTAAGGCAGGTGAATTGATGCTTGAGAAAGTTTAAATTTTAATATACGGAAACGTTAGTGTAAAAAGAGTAAGTAGTGTATATGATAGGTACCTTGCCACAACTGAGCCAAGTCGAATTTAAAAAATTGGCTTGCTTATTTTAAATTAGTTTTACCTGCTTTGTTAAAGTCGTACAAGGTCTTTATAATGAATGTCTCTGCTAGTGTAACGTCTTATAATAGTCCAACCCCTAAGTCTTCGCCGATGATTCTGGAATCTTTACCCGAACCAGCGATCGAGGGACATGACTGTCCCCGTCGAACTCGGATGCAAATAGACTTAATATTACTGGCGATTGAGGCTTTGGAGCTAGGTGGCTCCGAAGCTATTTTGGCATTTGCTGAAGAGTTGGATCTTAAAGGTATTGTAAAAAATAGAGTCAATTTGTGGCGAATGCGTAGCACAAATCCTTTACGAAGAGCACATACCCGTCGGATCTTAACTATTACAGAGGCAAAGGCTTTAGTGGTTATTGCGTGCTACATAGCACGACGTCTGACAGTTGTCATTCGCCAGCTGTTAATGGTGTATCAACAAATGGTTGAAAAACAGATACCATTAGAACAAAATTTACGTCTCTCAAATTACTTGGAGAGATTTAGAGCACATTTTAAGAGCAGAATGAATCCCCGACGTTCTGGTTTAACTACATTAAATTCTGATGAAAAATTAGATGAACTGGCTATAAATTTGTTAGGACAACTCTTATTTTGTACCGGTACATCTGGAATGCAAAGGTTCTGGATTAGTCTATTTGACGGTGAAGTGGAATGAATATTCAGCGTAAGTATAGTTTACCTAATTGTACGCTCCTTTTGGAGGGTTTGAGTGATGCTACAAGGGCGGCACATCTTCAAGAACTGCGCCCGGAATTATCGATATTGGTAAATGCAGAATGTTATATATCTGGATATAAAAAACCTATATCAGGAGGACGAGAGTTTTTTGAAAGCTTGGTGAGAGCGGTTAGTGCTTACGCTCAAGAGTTTTTAAGCAACATACCCAATCCTCAAGCACGTGACTCAGAATCAGAATTGGTGCAGTTACAAAAAGTGAGTCGCGATCGCCACAGATTAGTCGTACACTCTGAGAATGCATCACAAGAAACGGGGGCAAATTCTCACGGTCAACCAACCACTGAAATCGATTTAAACACAGTACAGCTTTTTGATTTAGTAGAAGCAATAGACCAATTTTTTGCAGATAGCCAAACACTCCCAGAGTTATCGTTAAAAGTACAACCCGTTGCCAGACGATATGGCAACTTCAACCAAGCTTTAGTTAAGCAAGCTGTTCCCGCTGGTATAGGTGTCACTAGTTTGGCAGCAGCGGCGGTTGCTTTTAGCATCATTCCAGTACCTGAAATCCGTCCACCGCAACAAAACAATACACAACCCACTAGCAGCACAACATCTCGTTCCAACGCTCTTGCTTCTCCTGGTGTCACACCCACACCAGCCCCTAACGAACCAGTAGCAGCAAGCCCTACTTTCACGCCCACACCAACATCTACGACTGCCAGCGAGTCTACGCCTGCTTCCCTTGCTGCATCTGTAAATCCTACGACGCCAACACCAACACCAACTCCCACCGCACCTGAAGCAACTGCTCCGACTCCAATCCCAAACCCAACAGCCGTTAAAGATTTAGAAGCACTTTTAAACACGGTTCCCGAGATTACGGATGCATCCGTTTTACGTGCATTGCAACGCCAAGTTTACAACCAAATTAATCCAGAGTGGGCAAATCGTTCAGCATTAACTCAGGACTCCGTTTTTCGGGTCGGTGTTGCTGGGGATGGTTCCCTTGTTGGCTATAAAGCAGTCAATAAAGCTTCCAATGACGCTGTGGCGAACACTCCCCTACCCAAGCTGCTTTATAATCCTGCAAATTCGCGGGGTCCCATTACTAATGAACCAATCGCTCAATTCAAAGTCGTTTTTACAAACCGAGGCATTTTAGAAATTAGCCCTTGGCGCGGGTACACTAAAACTCCAGAGGTTATAGGTAGCAAAATTACTGACGCCAACACGATCGGTGTACTCAACCAGAAACTGACTAATACTATCCGCCAGGGTTGGCGTAATACAGCATCTTTCCCAAAAGATTTGAAGTATAGGGTAGCTCTTAATAAAGACGGAGCGATCGCCGATTACGAACCACTCAATCAAGTAGCTTTTGACTATTTCCGACAAACACCCCTTCCCAAGATGTTCCAACAAGACGTTTATGGTTCAAATACAGGTGCGCCAAACAGCAAAGAACCTCTTGCTCACTTCCAAGTGGTCTTCAAACCTGACGGTAACATTGAAGTGACTCCGTGGAAGGGGTACGGACAATAGCTAATAGCTAATGGCTAATGGCTAATGGCTAATGGCTAATGGCTAATGGCTGATGGTGTGCCCACCAGTACCGATCGCAAAGTGTAGCACGCTCACGTGCTATGGAGGAGAGTTTTCCTCTCATAGCACTGGCAAACTTGGAGGGTTAATAGTGCAATTAGCTAATAGCTATTAGCCATTAGCTATTAGCATTCTTTCACTTTGTAATCTTGCCCATATAATTTCCCCAAAGCTGTGCTGCTTGAGCACTACTCCCAGAAGTAGGAGAATTGTTATCGTTTCCCAGCCAAATTCCTGTTGCTAGCCGTCGTTGGGGAATAAACCCAATAAACCATAAGTCAACGTTGTTGTTTGTTGTACCCGTTTTACCTGCTTCTCCCAATCCAATCGCTGCACTGCGACCCGTACCGTTTGTTACCACTCCACGAAGCATCCGCACCATCGTATCGCTAATTTCTGGTGATAAAACTCGCTTGTTGGCTTCTGGATCTTGGTCAAAGGAATAAATAACACGACAAGTCTTTGGGTCTTTAATATCGCGGCAATCGCTACTATCTAGTATTCTACTAATTGCATGGGGACGGTTCCATACACCATTGTTGCCAATGGCACTAAAGGCACCTGTCATTTCTAATACATTAACCACGCTCTGACCCAGTATTAACCCAGGGACTTCTTCCAACTCGGATTTAACACCCAAGCGTCGTGCCATTGATATCACTTTATCTAGCCCTACGTCCTGCGCTAGTCTTAAGGCAATAGGGTTTTCAGATAAGGCTAAGCCAGTGGCAACGGTCAAACTTCCCGCACCCGTGCGGCAGGGTTTATAAGTAAAGCCTCTCCAGCGTAAAGGCAAACAGGAATAACTTCTCCCTGATGAAATTCCTTGCTCGATCGCTGCTGTGTATGCAAAAACTTTGAAGGTAGAACCGGGTTGCCTTTTTGCTTGAACGGCGCGATTGAATTGGCTGGTTCGGTAATCCGTACCACCAACCATAGAGACAATTCCACCCGTACTAGTATCAAGAGTTACCATTGCCCCTTGGGAAAAGCCAAAATTTCTTCCAGCCGTGCGGACTTGATTGCGTAACGCTGTTTCTGCTTGTGACTGAATTTGCGGGTCTAGCTGAGTTTCAATAATAAAGTTTCCCTCAGTTGCTAGTTCTTTTCCCAAAATTTTTTCTAGCTCTTGGAAGACATAACTATAAAAGTAAGGAGCAATGGTTTTTGCTTGCTGTTCGCAAACTTTGGAACTAATTTCAACGGGCGATCGCCTTGCTCTGTTATATTCGTCCTGTTTCACTTTGCCCATTTCGAGCAATCGTCGCAGTACGCGATTGCGGTATTCTATAGTTCTCAGCTTGTTATTGCTATCTCCACAAAAGTCGAAGGCATTGGGGGCTGGCAAAATTCCCACGAGTGTTGCTGCTTCTGCAAGAGTTAATTCTTTGGCTGACTTGTCAAAATAATACCGAGACGCATCTTCAAAACCTGATGTATCTGCTCCCAAAAAAACCCTGTTTAAATAGGTCAGCAGAATGTCATCTTTACTGTAAAATGTCTCCAGCTTTAAAGCGATAACTGCTTCGCGGAATTTCCGTCCGAGGGAATCCTGTCTGCCTACGTAACTCTGAAACAAACTTCGGGCAACTTGTTGGGTAACAGTACTGGCTCCCTGTTGGACATCCCCACTACGGGTATTAATAAATACTGCTCGTAAAATTCCTAACGGATCGACGCCAAAATGCCAGTAATACCGACTATCTTCCGAAGCAACGACTGCTGCGGGCAAATAAGGACCAAAATCCTGCAACCGCTTCATATCAATGTGGGCGGTTGTTCGTGGTTCCCGCAGTCGTGTTTCTCCATCACGAGCGTAAATCACAACTGGTGCTCGCGTTGCACCAGGTAGGGGTCTGACACTGACCTTCAACCATTCGACACCGATGGCAAGTACCATGAGAGAAACCGCACCAGCCGCACCCAGTCCCGCCCAACCTGCGGCTCTAACGTACCAGGCGGGTGGATTGACATATTGCAATCTGACTGAAGCTGCTAGTTCTGGCGGTCCAAGGGTAAGAACGTCTCCGTGACGCAGTTCCAAAGATTTTACCCGCCGCTTGCCTCGATAAATACCATTTGTAGATTCTTCATCTTTAATGACAAACGCAGGAGTTCTTTGGCTGGAGTCCCTTGAGAGAGATAGATGAATTTGACTGACGACTGGATTGCGAACAACGATATCGCAGGACTTAGAACTGCGTCCCAATATGTAGCGATCGCCTAAGAGGGGATATACTTCTGCTTTATCTGCCCCCGCATCCTGCACCCAAAGTTCCGGTACTTTGGCATTAGGCTTGAGTGCCAGTTTAGAGAAATCTACTCTAGCTTGAATTGTCTGTACTGCTTGAGTTATTTGACCAAGCAAAGTTTGTGGCTTTTGAGGCGGTTGGGGGGAACTCATGTGCTATTCACACTACTTTGAATGAGTGAAGAACCGGGGTTTATTCGTCTTTAATACCAAGTATCCACCATTGTACTCATAAGCTTATGAAGACGGTGGCAGTCTTTGGCAGTTCCCGATTCCAGTTAACTATCTGTATCTGTTGACTGATGTTGTTAACTTCGTCATGTGTTTATCTTGTTATAGCTTGTTTTTTTACTGTCACGCTCATTTTTATCTCCAATTTTTCAAAAAAAATTATTCACCTTTTGATATTGTGTGATATAATAGTCAGAATTTTTAGAAAAATGATAAATTTTTCTTTTATAACATATAAGAATATTTTAAAGCAAAAATATATCTCTTCATTTAGGATGATTTTCTATGTGCTATTGTCTGTTTAAATAAGCGGAAGTACTCCGTTGAGGTGTTGAGGTTAAGAAATATGAACGGAAGATATCTAGCCTTCATCGGTACAGCAATTGCTTTAGCGTTTTCAAGCAATGTTGCTGTTGCCCAATCAACTAAGTTTGAGGGGGTCGCTCAAGGTGGTCAGCCATCTACTGCTAAACCATTCAAACTTTCCCCAGAGGGCAAGAAAATCCTGTGCCAAAATTTCCCCCTAAATTCTCAATGTCAAGCAGGTGGTGGTACGGGCGCGACTCAAACCCCCTCTAGCGGTAGTTCAGGCACTCAGAATACCAACAAAGAGCCAGCAACAGGCGCTCCTAACAGCACTACCCCAGAAGGTACATCTACTCCTGGTGATAACGGTACTCCTGGTGTAACTGGTCCTGGAGGTACAGTCGAGCCTTCTACGACTCCTCCTGGCGGTTCAACAACCGATCCTTCTCGTACAACTGCTCCTGGTAGCGAGACTACACCTGTGGCACCATCCGGTACAACAGGTGCTCCAGATAGCGGTACTGGTACTCAACAAATCACTCCAGCTCCTGGCACTCCTGATAGTACAGGCGCTCCCAACAGCACTACCCCAGAAGGCACATCTACCCCCGGTGATAATGGCACTCCCGGTAGCACTGGTCCTGGCGGTTCAACCACTCCTTCTCAGGGTTCTGGTTCCGAACAGCCCTCCACAGGTGGTTCAAAGTAATTAAGATGCATTAAGGTGTCATCTGATATTAATCTGCTTGTAAAAGCAAAAGTGAGGGGTGGGTTAACTGGGTTAGCCTACCCCTCACTTGTTGTTAACAGTGACCAGTTTATAATGACTGGTGACTGATGACAGGTCAAACCTACTTGTGGTTTGAAGTTGGTGTTTTTTGAAAAGTAGAAATTAGCAAGCAAGCAATCCCGATATTGATAAAAACATCAGCCAAATTAAACACAGCAAAGTTAATTAACCGAACATCCAGAAAATCGACAACATAGCCATGAATAAACCTGTCGATACCATTACCAATTGCTCCACCTAAAATCAACCCATAGCCCAGTTGGTCCCAAAAATGTAACACCGGACCAAACCATGCCATTGCTATCAACACCAGACTGACTCCTAGTGATAACCAACGCAACCACTCTACTTTTCCTGAAAATAAACTAAAAGCAGCACCAGTGTTGGTGACATAAGTAAAGTGAAATATTCCAGGTAATAAGGCTTGCGTTTGTCCCAAGTTAAAAGTTTGCACTATCCAATATTTTGTCAGTTGATCTAAGCAAAAAGCCACCACAGCAGCAACCCAGAAGAGATTATTTTTTATACGCATAACTGATTACTGGTCACTACACTAGTAAAACATGAGATGGCGCAGCACATATGCTATTACAACTACAGCGCAAACTACAGCTAATTGTCCCGGTAATGCAAACCAGGAGTATTTCAGCATTGCTTGCGTCAAAGGCAAAGTTTCTGTACCTTGCCACTTTAAAACAGAACTGATAATCAAATAAGTAATACCGCAGATGTGAACGGTTAACAACCCACAAAAACAACTAAAAGTCAGAGTTTCTAGTTTGGGTTTAGCTTTAAAGGCGAAATATCCACAAATCCAAGCCCCAGGAATAAAACCCAGCAAGTAGCCAAAGTGAGATAGTTTAACGTAGCCAATTCCACCACCCTCAGCAAATACGGGTAATAAGGTTAAGCCCATCACTAAGTAAGCAATTTGTGAGAGTGCGCCTGCATTTTTGCCTCCCAAACACCCAACTAGCAACACCCCACCAATTTGATAGGTAACTCCCAAAGAGAAAGTGTGAACTCCCTGGTGGCTCCAACTCCAAGGTAGGGTGGTGACATGGGCTTCCAAGAACGTACCACCCATTGTCAGCAGTAAGCCAATCATAGACCATAATAATTGATTGGATGCAGCTAGCATTTACACAGCGCTCGCGTAAAGGACTTTTATAAATAAAATAAAAAATAGTCAACTTTATCTTAATTCCCTAAATTGTTAACTGAGAAATATTTAGCTAGTACAAGAAGGTGGGAAATATTTCTTGTATGAAGCACAATATGCCTTTAGCCATTAAATCTCTGTCTTATCGCATCCGTCTGCGGATAGAGAATGATAAAATTTTATAACTGGCTACCAGTAGCTTTAAGAATCATAACGATAGGATGTCGTACTTCCTGCGTTAGTACAAAAGTATTAAAAGAGTTGATTTTTTTGACTAACTAACTTATTTCATTCAAAAGCGATCGGTAAAAAATGTTAATTTTTTATAGATAAATTAAACTAGAGCCATTGGTCTTAGCTATGTTAACCTTTTCTTTACTCTACAGCTGTATAGTATAAACGCTTAGTCGGAAAATTAGTAAAATACACGTCCATGCTTTTCCGTTACCCTGTCAATAATTCTTCTCGCCTAACGAGAACAGTTTCAGTTCTTGCACTTACCCTAAGTTTAGCTGCTTGTGGGGGTGGAGAACAGCAAGCACAAAATGGTAACAACACCAGTGAGAATACTGGTACTGCTACAAATACAACTGCTACCGCACCAGGAAAACTCGATTTAGGTGGAAATGTATCCTTAACAGGTGCAGGAGCATCTTTCCCCGCACCTTTATATACAGCTTGGTTTCAAGGATTAAATCAGAAGTATCCCAACCTGCAAGTTAATTATCAGTCAGTTGGTAGCGGTGCGGGTGTCGAGCAATTTATCAAAGGCACAGTCGATTTCGGTGCTAGCGACGTTGCGATGAAGGATGAAGAAATTAAGAAGGTAGACAGAGGTGTTCTGTTACTACCCATGACTGCAGGTAGCATCGTCGTAGCATATAACGTACCGGGGGTAGACCAACAGATAAAACTGCCTCGGGAAGTTTATACCAACATTTTCCTGGGTAACATCAAGACCTGGAACGATCCTAAAATTACTGCTGCCAACCCTGGTGTTAACTTACCCAATACACCCATTACAATCGTACACCGCTCGGATGGTAGCGGTACAACAGGCGTTTTCACCCAGCACTTAAGCGCAGTGAGTCCAGAATGGAAATCCAAAGTTGGGAGTGGCAAAACTGTCAGTTGGCCTACAGGAGTTGGTGCTAAAGGTAATGAAGGTGTAACTGCTCAGGTACAACAAACACAAGGTGCAATTGGTTACGTTGAGTACGGTTACGCCAAACAAAACGATTTGAAATTTGCATCTTTACAGAATAAGGCAGGACAATTTGTTGTGCCTTCAGATGCATCCGCAGCGAAAACTCTTGAATCCGTTGCCTTACCTGACAATCTCCGCGCTTTTATCACAGATCCTGAAGGCGCAGAATCATATCCCATCGTGACCTACAGCTGGATTTTGGCGTATAAAAAATATTCCGACCCCGCAAAAGCTAAGGCCGTGGAAGCTATGATTGAATATGGCTTGACGGAAGGTCAAAAACAAGCTCCCGAACTCGGATATGTTCCTCTTCCTCAGCCTGTGGTGCAAAAAGTGGCAGCAGCGGCAGATGCAATTAGCCCCGATTACAAAATTGCAGGGGGTGCTGCTGGCAATACGACTGCGGCTAGTACTGGTAAATAGACAAATAACACTTACAAATTTTCAAGTTCGCCGTCACGCATTTCATAAACACAAGCAGAACCGCTGAAATAGTCTTAACTGTTAACTTGTTTGAGGCATGGAATTAAAATTTTCATTTTTAAGCGGTTCGCTCCCACTTTTTTGTCAATAAGTGAAATCATTAGATGAACAGGCAAGCTGAGAGTCATCAACCCACTATTCAACCTCGCTCTCAGGTTGAAAAATCAGTAGATAACGGTTTTATCTGGCTGACTCGGATTTTTGCAATAGCAGTTGCTCTACTTCTATTGTGGATAGCAGTTCAGGTTGCGATTCAAGCAGGACCCGCGATTCGAGAATTTGGTCTTGGATTTTTAGCAAAAAGCGCTTGGAACCCCGTTACAAACGACTATGGAGTGCTACCGCAAATCTACGGGACTTTGATGAGTGCTTTCATCGGTCTACTTATAGCAGTACCAATAGGTGTTGGTACTGCTGTTTTGTTGAGTGAAAGTTTGTTACCATTACCAGTAAAAACAGTCATAGTTTTTTTAGTAGAACTCCTAGCAGCTATTCCTAGCGTTGTTTACGGAGTTTGGGCAATTTTTGTGCTCATTCCTATATTGACCGATATTGGAAAATGGTTGAATGCTAACTTTGGGTGGATTCCATTGTTTAGCACTGTTCCTACAGGTCCGGGATTGTTACCTGCCGGTGTTATCTTGGCAATTATGATTCTGCCAATCATTACAGCTATATCCCGCGATGCTCTGATTTCTGTACCCTCGAGTTTGCGTCAAGCGGCTGTAGGGCTCGGAGCCACTCGATGGGAAACTATTTTTAAAGTTCTCATTCCCGCTGCATTTTCTGGAATCGTCAGTGCGGTGATGCTAGCACTCGGTCGGGCAATGGGAGAAACCATGGCTGTCACAATGATTATTGGTAACGCTAACACGATCAGTCCTTCGTTGTTTGCACCATCCAATACAATTTCTTCGCTACTGGCAAATCAATTTGCAGAAGCAAGTGGTTTGCAAGTCAGCGCTCTAATGTACGCAGCGCTAGTTCTGTTCATACTAACTTTGATAGTTAATATTCTGGCAGAACTTATTGTTTTAAGAGTGAAGCGACTGTAGGAAGTGGGTGTATTTAGAATATGGCAACTGTTCCAAACCAGCCTGGTGGCGGATTTACTGGCAACTTAGCTCGCGTTCCCATGTCTCCCCGAACTCTTTTTAGTACGGTGATGACTGGCATAGCATTTCTATGCGGGATGCTGGCTCTTTTGCCTTTGCTGGCAGTATTGACTTATGTAATTATCAAAGGCTTTAGCAGTCTCAGCCTCGATTTGTTCACCAAACTACCACCACCACCTTTGGTAAAGGGTGGCGGTTTTGGTAATGCGATTGTGGGAACACTGATTATGGTGGGAATTGCCGCTTTAATTAGCGTTCCATTTGGCGTTATGGCAGCTATTTATTTGACAGAATTTAGTTCTGGTAAACTTTCACGCTGGATTCGCTTTGCTACCAACGTTCTGAGTGGAGTTCCCTCTATCATCGCTGGGGTTTTTGCTTACGGTATTGTTGTCGCTACAACAGGTGGCTTTTCAGCAGTCGCTGGCGGTGCAGCTTTGTCAATTCTCATGTTGCCTATTATTGTGCGAACGACTGATGAAGCTTTGCAACTCGTATCAAAAGATTTGCGACAAGCAGCGGTGGGTTTGGGAGCAACTAACTTTCAAACAGTTTCTTGGGTAGTCGTACCTGCTGCTGTTCCCGCTATTGTCACTGGCGCAACTCTCGCGATCGCTCGTGCGGCTGGAGAAACGGCTCCTTTGCTATTTACTGCTCTATTTTCTCAGTTTTGGCCGAGTACTTTATTTCAACCGACTGCTTCTCTGGCAGTTTTGGTCTTTAACTTTGCAATTGCTCCCTTCAAAAACTGGCAATCGCTAGCTTGGGCTGCATCTCTCATCTTAGTATTGTTGGTTTTGATTACAAGCATCATTGCTCGTTGGGCAACTCGCGAACGCCGCTAAGCAACCATAGTTTAATGGCTCTAAGATTCAATCCTCGGAAAATTTTATGACAACTAACGTTAGAAGCGAAAATCAAACGGGAACTGTTTTCCGTACAGAAGGACTAAATGTATACTACGGAAATTTTTTGGCAGTACGCGATATTTGGCTTGATGTTCCCAGAAATAAGGTAGTTGCTTTTATCGGTCCTTCTGGATGTGGTAAGAGTACCTTATTGCGTTGCTACAACCGTCTCAATGACCTAATTGAAACTTTCCGAGCCGAAGGAAAAGTTTTTTATCAGGGTGAGGACTTGTATGCACCTCATATCGACCCTGTTGTCGTCCGTCGAAGAATTGGGATGGTGTTTCAAAAACCAAACCCGTTTCCCAAATCAATCTATGACAATATTGCCTTTGGTCCTCGATTGAACGGATTCAAAGGTGATATGGATGAACTTGTAGAGCGATCGCTCAAACAAGCCGCTCTATGGGATGAAGTCAAGGACAAACTGCGACAAAGCGGATTGTCTCTCTCCGGGGGACAACAACAGCGTCTGTGTATTGCTCGTGCGATCGCAGTTCAGCCGGAAGTCATTTTAATGGACGAACCCTGTTCTGCTCTTGACCCCATTTCTACCTTGCGTGTTGAGGACTTGATCCACGAACTCAAAGAGCGCTACACAATCATTATCGTAACCCACAATATGCAGCAAGCTTCACGAGTATCGGATTTGACCGCTTTCTTTAACGTCCAAACTTCTGAGAAGGGAGGTCGTACAGGTTATCTTGTGGAATACGATCGCACGGAAGCAATTTTCCAAGATCCACAACAACAAGCTACGAAAGAATACGTCAGTGGTAAATTTGGCTAAAAATTTTATCTGCTTGTTGTAATTATTACTAATGAAACAGTTTATTGAAAACGCAGTGGGGCGAGCAATGCTTGCCCTTATTTTTGTGGTACCTGGGCGATCGAAAACACTCTCTCACAATTACATCATTGAGAGAAATTTTTTCTATGAAACTGTAAAAGCGATTCCTAAGCGGGCAGCGAGAATCGAACTCGCATCAATAGCTTGGAAGGCTATGGTTTTACCACTAAACTATGCCCGCAAATTTCCAACTATTTAAGGATAACACAATGTTTGTGAAATGACAAGTTGTGGGTGGTTAGTTGTTAGTTGGTGGTTGGGGGTCAGGCGGTTCTTTGCTTTGTATGGTGATGCGTACAACGAGATTGCTGACGGGAGGCTTTTTCCCCTTGATGCTTGCTGGAATGAATTTTTGGTCTTTGAAAAGTTCTAGCGCATACTCTCGATATCGACTGCTTTGAGGTTCTGAAATCTCTGGAGGTATATAAACATCTGCGAGATTGCCATTGCTGTCAATAATTAAAGAGGCTTGGAAAGTTATGGGTCCTGGTGTCGGCTCTTCGTTGGGTGAAATGTTTAATTCTTTTTGCCTGGTATTTCCTACAGGCTGAGCTAAGTTTTCTGGAATGTCTTTTTGTACGCCACTAACTTCTATATCCCAACTTCCAACCCCTATTCCTCCTGGTTGTATGTTGGGTGATGATTGTTGTGGTGGTTGAACTGGTTGGGCTAAATCAGACAATGGCGTTCCTTTACCTGGAACGACTTCACCTTCTGTGTTGGGAAGATTTGCTGGTAAATCGTTAGCCCCGCTTGGTAAGGGATTGGGGTTGCTAGGATCGGTAGTGTTATTTTGTGGGTTAAAAGCGCGATCGCCATTCTCCTGATTTTTTGGCTCTTGAGCAGTTGTATCAGTATTTTCCTGAGAATTGGGTGAAGAAGTAGACTCGGGTTGTTGGTTGTCAACACTTGGGCTAGATGAAGGAGTGGGTTCTGGAGTCTCCGTAATGTCAGGTGAAGGAGTAGGTTCTGGAGTCTCTGTAATGTCAGGTGAAGGAGTGGGTTCTGGTTCTGGAGTCTGTGGAGGAATTGAATCTTTTGGTTCTGGATCTGGTTGAAATGTTGGTTTCGGCTCTACAGCAACTTTAGGTTGAGTTTTTGGATTTTTAGGTTTAACGTTCTCATCTGTTGTGAGTGGTGGAGTATTTGTAAAAGCAATAGCGCGTCTATCTTCAACAGGAGAAGATTTGGCTGCTGAAGTCTTTGGAGCAACTTGGGGAGGCTTAACTGAAGGCTTTTGCGCTGTTGGTTGTCTTTTTGGTGAAGCTTTTGTTGGAGTTTGTTTTGCCGGAATCGTTATAAATTCAATAGGTACAGCATGAGAAGAATTTTTTTGCAAAAGGCTCAACCCATGCGATCGCAACATCCAAAATAGCACCAGGTGCAGGCTTATAGAACTTAAGGCGATAGCAATCCACAACCCAGGCGGATCGGTATGTCGCCTGTAAGTTTTTTCTGGTATTGGGGTTTGGTCAGCAACAGGTTGTGTCATAAATTTAAATTGCTAATAGCTAATAGCTAATAGCTAATGGTAATTGACTATTAGCCCTCCCTTGTTCGCCCTCCCTTGTTCACCCGGGAAACCCGCCTATGGCGCATTCGCGCCACGCTTCGCTTTACCACTGGTCTCACCAGTCGCCAGGGCGCGGGAAACCCGCCTCCAGCGCCGATCTCATCATTAGCCATTAGCCATTAGCCATTAGCCATTAGCCATTAGCCCGTCTTCCATTATCTATTAGCTACAACTTCTGGTGTTACAGAGAAGGTAAGAACTGTTTCATCGACGCCTTTGAGTTCTAAGGGGCTGCATTTGGTAATTTCTTCATCTTGCAAATAATCTGCTACGGCTGCAGAAACCAGTATAGTACCGGGAAGAGCGGCTTGTTGCAATCGAGCTGCAATGTTTACACTTGGACCGATCGCCGTGTAGTCGGCGCGTTCGGAACTGCCAAACATTCCCACGACTGCTGTACCTTGGTGGATACCGCAGCGAAACTGAACGCCTGTACGTCCGTCACTTTCAAAAACGCCTTGCTCTCTCCAACGCTTGTTCAATTGTGAGAGCGATCGCAGCATGGCTCTAGCTGTATTAATAGAGCGCCGTACTTGTTCGTTCGGCGTGAGTTCTTCTGGTGCTCCAAAGAGAGCTAATATGGCATCTCCCATAAACTTATCGACTGTACCGCCGTTGTTAAATACGGCTCGTGTCATTTCTTCTAAATATTCATTTAATAATTCTGCGACTCGGCGCGATCTCAGAGTGTTTGATAGTTGAGTAAACCCGACGATATCACTGAACAAGACTGTAATTAAACGGGGTTCCGGTCGTAAATCTAAAACTAGATCCCCGACTGCTGCTTTTTGTACCAATACTGTTGGTAAAAATCGCTTTAGAACTGATTCTGTCAAATAGGTATTTAACTCTAAAACTCTCCGTTCGTTTTCTTTCAGGGCTAAAAGATTCCTAACCTCTGCAAGAAGTTCCCGGTCGTTAAACGGCTTTGCTAAATAAGCATCTGCACCGCGTTCTGTACCTTCAATTCGAGTTTCTTCGTCAACTTTTGCCGTCAGTAAGATAATAGGTATTCCTTTTAACTGTTCCTCATTACGTATTTCCCGAATCATTTCCAATCCGGATATCACAGGCATCATCAAATCGCTAACAATTAAATGAGGTACAAACTCGCGTGCAATCCGCAAACCCTCTAAACCATTACGGGCTGTACGTACTTGATAGCCATTAGCACGCAGAATACCGGATACATATGTTCGCAAATCTGGATTATCGTCTACTACTAAGATAGATGCTTTGGGGGTTTTGGAAGAATTAGCTGTGTTTGCTTTCTCATCTTCCCATGTCCCGTGTCCCCAATCCCCTGTTTCTTCTTCTACAAGTTCCAAGTCAGCTAACTCTACGCTAGCGCGACTTATATTTAATTCACATGGTGTTTCTAAAACTTGATCGGCGTTTAAGTGAGCGCGATCGGGAATCAGGGACACAGTGAAGGTTGTTCCTTCTCCGTAAACCGATTCAACATTGACTTCACCACCGTGGAGTTCTACCAATTCTTTGATGAGAGCCAAACCCAAACCGCTTCCTTCATACGAGCGATTCTCTGAACCTTCTGCTTGACGAAAACGTTCAAATAAAAAAGGAATTTGCTCTTTGACAATACCAATTCCGGTATCTTGTACCTGTAACAAACATCGGTTTCCTACCGATCGCACCGTAACGCCAATCGTGCCACCATTGGGAGTAAATTTCATGGCATTTGACAGCAGATTATAGACTACTTTGTCAAATTTTTCCATGTCCAAATAAACTGTAGGACAATTTTCTAGCTTGCTCAGCAGGTGCAATCCTTTTTTCTCGCAATAAGGGCGAAATGATTCTATAATTTGATTGACAAATTCCGCTAAATTGCAGGGACGAAAACCGGGCTGCATTCTACCTGCATCCAATCTTTGTAAATCTAGCAACTGATTGACAAGTCGCAACAAACGCCTGGAGTTACGTAATGCAATCGCGCATTGTGAGTAGGATAGCCCTTCTTTTGAAGCAACTGCTGCCTCCAAGGGTCCTAAAATTAAAGTTATGGGAGTGCGGAACTCGTGAGAAATGTTTTGAAAAAATTCAGTTTTTTGTCTATCTAATTCCAATAAGCGTTCAGCTTGGTCGCGAGTTTTTTGGTAAAGGCGTGATTGCTGTACGGCAATAGCTGCTTGAGATGCGACGGCTTTCGCCAAATCTATTTCTGATGGGAGCCATTGCCTTGCCCGATTATTTTCACGCAAGGTGATACTTCCTGTAATTTTACCATCAGCTAGTAAAGGAACTACCAAAAGCGAGCGGGCAGGGAGCCGCAACGGCAAATCAAATCCTCTGATTTCCGGCGGACATTGATTCATATCGGCGATCGCAATTGGTTCTTGCGTCCGCAATATTTCTTGTAAGATAGGATTTTCTTTAATAGGCGACTGAGATACAGGTAGCTCTTGCTTACCGTTCTGCTCGTAACTGTTAGAATCTTCACTTAATAAAGTGTTATGAAAATTGTCATACAAACCCACACGTTGGACAAATTCATCTTCCTCTGTCCATAAAGACAAAACACAACCGTCAACTTGTAAAGCTTGTCCGAGTTGTTGGGTAATAGCAGCAAAAATCTCTTGAGGATCTAAGCTAGAGCGAATAGCACTAGTAATTGTATTGATCAGCGATTCCCGCTTTGCCAAAGCGCGGACTTGCTCGTAAGCATAGGCTTGAGAAAGAGCAAGTGCTGCTTGATCGGCTACCATCATCACTAACTGCACCTCGTCTTCCTCCCAAATTCGGGGTATTTTGCATTGGTGCAGGGCAAGTACAGCCATCAGTTCTTGTCGGCAGATGAGCGGTACTATCAAACTAGAGCAAATCTCCGCCGCCGCAAAAGCTGTTGCACGGCTCTTCAATTCAGGGCGATCGTCGCTTTGGATGCGATCGTCCGTAGCGACTTGATTGATAACTTGAACTTCACGAGTTTCCCACAGTGTTTGGGAGAGGAGAGATGAGGGGGTAGACAAGGGAGAGAGGGGAGATGGGGAAGACAAGGTAGACAAGGTAGAAAGTTCTACTGTATCTACCTTGTCCCCCTCGTCCTCCTTGTCCCTTCCCACGGCTTTCTGATAAATAAATTCCTCATTTACCAGTTGGTTA
Source organism: Tolypothrix campylonemoides VB511288_2 (assembly GCF_045999855.1). Taxonomy (NCBI): domain Bacteria; kingdom Bacillati; phylum Cyanobacteriota; class Cyanophyceae; order Nostocales; family Tolypothrichaceae; genus Tolypothrix; species Tolypothrix campylonemoides. The sequence goes on along the minus strand of NZ_JBFPMW010000005.1, from coordinate 347,470 downwards.
TCTTGAAAGGGACGTAAAAGACACACGTCCACCTCCAACATATGACCTACGGTATCTACAATTGCTTGTAAAATTTGCCGATAATCTAGAGCGCTACGAATCGTATTGGTAACGGTGTTTAGAAGCGACTCTTGGCGCAAAGTACGAGTTAACTCGCGGGTTCGGGCTTTCAAAACATTGTGGGTATCCAATGCTTGGCGTACCACTGTTTTCAGTTCTTCGGCTTCCCAAGGTTTTGTGACATATTTGAATACCTTACCAGCATTGATTGCTTCCACCAGGTCTTCGACATCGGTGTAGCCAGTTAAAATAATCCGGATAATGTCTGGATATTGAGTTGCTGTTAAACTTAAAAATTCTGTACCACTCATCATTGGCATCCGTTGATCGGAGATGATGACTGACACGTCTTCTTCTTTTGCCAGCAGTTCTAGTGCTGCAGGACCGGAGTTTGCTCTCAGTACCCTATAGTCTCGGTAAAAGGTACGATATAGCAAATCAAGGTTGTCGGGTTCATCGTCAACAACCAAAATCGTGGGTTTACTGTTTGCTTGGGATTTCATGCACCGCTTTCCTGCTGCAACGGCAGACGCATAAATAATAATCCGATCGGGTAGTTATGTATCAGAGTCAGGTGAAAGCAGAGCATTTTAAGTGGTAGGGTTATTTGCCTACGTAACTGCTGAGCGGAGGAAAGTTTGTTCACAGCCAATTGCCTCAATTGCCGGTCTAGATTACCATTTACAAGGGATGCACTCCTTGGGAGGTTGATGGGTAACCTTTAGTCTTACAGAATCATTAAATTCTTGCCAACTCTATCCCTCACCTCCGGCGAGAATTGTTAAACACCACTATGCAGCTTTCAGGAGTCGGTGAATAAATCCATCTAGTTAGGCTGCATATTTAAGTTTTCCCGCCACAGAACCATCGCTAACATTTTTCGGGAAATTTATTTAGGGCGAGCGTGGTAGAGTTTGTAATATTACTACAATACGGTTACAAATCAAAGTATACTATTAGACAAATAACTAACTCTAATTTAACAGTCAACACGGGCAAATTGCCACAACCCTCCCTATATTACCCGCAGTCCGATTTTAACTTCATCGGAAATCTTAAAATTATCGTCTAAGGTTAGATGGTGTTTTAGGATAGTTGAGAACAGTTACACTCCATAAAATCAAGATTAAACTAGCTTTGAAACCCTGGTTTTTTCATTCGCCTTATCAAGAGCCAGCTACCGCCGCTCCCAACGCCCCCTCTAAGTTTCAAATCCGTGCAGCTACACCTGCTGATTTGACTGGCGTTGCTCAAATCATTGCTGAGAGTTTTCACTCCAAAAATGGTCTTCTGGGATGGCTTTTTCCAATATTACGTTTGGGTATTTATGAAGATTTAAGACATCGGCTTGCATCAAGTGCTCCCCATCACGTTTGTTTGGTCGCGGCTAACACGACGAACCTTAGAGCGGATGATTTAGTCGGTACAGTAGAGATGGGTGTTAGATTCAATGATTCGTGGACTGAGGTTTCGAGGAGCGTTCTTTATTTATCCAACCTGGCTGTTCATCCCTTATATCGCAGGCAAGGAGCAGCGTCAAGTTTACTTTTAGCTTGTGAAAAAGTAGCCTTGAATTGGGGATTTCAAGATTTATACCTTCATGTTTTAGAAAACAACCACGAGGCACGCCACCTTTATTTCAAGCTGGGATATCGAGTCTATAAGGTAGAGTCTTGTTTAAACGCTTTTTTCCTGAGACGTTCGCGGCAGATTCTCTTACATAAGCGTTTGACCAGTGACCAGTGACTTTTTTTCAGATCGCAGACGCTACTTGTGAACTCCCAATGCCGCAGGCTGTACTCCCAAAGCTGTGCGGCGGTAGCCGTGGTATGATTGGCCGACTGTGCCAAAAAGGCTGTACGCTAGATCCATAAATTGAGCGGCGGCTCAACGCTTGATACCCAATCTTCAATCGTTAGTTAGCCTTCATGTCACTGGCTAATGTTAAAAAGACTTTTGCGTATTATAACGATAAAATTTTTATCTTTTGATTATAAGTATCTTAGTCTTTCTTGCTCAATAAATTTATTATTTTTTAATATAGAAAAATACTATATCTTACAGGTGTATAATTCTTCCTAAACTTATAGAAAAGTTTATCAGTTTTCTTTTTAGTAAATACGAGTGTCCTAAAACCAAATCTTTTTATGGTGTATCTGCTTGTGAAATAACATCAAAAACAGTAAAAGCTTTCTTGTAGAATAGATATTTAGATTGGCATCAGTAATATTACGATAAATATTCTGTTGAATCCTTACAAGAACTTTGTATTCAAAGTATCCATCTTTATAGAAACTTTAAAAAAATACTTCTACAGTTGGAGACAAATCCAGTTAAATCTCATAAAATATGATTACTCTAATACAGAACATTGTCTGTTTATTAAAATTTTTGTAAATAGGCTGTGGAATTATTAATATTAAAAATCAAAACTTTGATTTTACAACCTTTCTTTTATCAAATTGACAACTATCCCCAAAATCCTTCAATTTAGAGAAAAAATGGATAGCGCAAAGCGCCAACGCTATCAGTCTGCTATGGTATCTACTTATTACCCTGACACCAGATTCCTTGACTATTTTGTCATGCCAGATGGAACTGAGCAACCCTATGGCTCGGACCTCCTAACAATGCTGCTTAGTGGAAAAGTTTTCACAGTCAACAGTCGCAGGCGAAATGGTTTAATACTTTTTAAACATTTCCATGCTGAGTTTGCCGGACCGGGAGCAGCGGTAGGAGGCGATTACGATCGCGATTGTGTGGGGGCGCTACCAATAGGAAATTTATCTTTATTAACCCCAGAGACTCATGATGAACGCCAAAAGGCTTACTTAATCCGGCGACAGTGGATTAGATTGATTAAACAAATAACAGAAAATCCCATTCCCCAACAGCGCGTTCAGAAGGTTTTAGATCAATTTGAGCAATATTTTCCTCCAGAAATGGTTGCTCAGTTACCTGATGAAGCATTTGCTTTTTTGGTAGGTGTTTTACCACAAACAGTACGAATATCGCGTCGTTTGGGAAGTGATGACTCAGCCGACGAGGGTTATGATGAGTGAGTCGTTAGTGGCTAGCAGTTAGTAGTTAGCAGACAAAAGAGTTGAATGGCTTGCCAGATTTCTAACATAACGTTGCTTAAACTGTGGTCGCTACCAAGTTCTAATAACTTCACCCAAGGACGTTGGAGCGCAAAGTCACGGCTAGCTTGAATGGGAATGACTTCATCGTGTTTGCCGTGCAAGATCAAAGTGGGAATGGGACGTTGCAAAATCTCCTCTTTGTACTGACTCGCATCCAAAACAAAATCATAGCTGAGAGGAAGAGAACGTTTCTCTCCATAATGATGAACCATCAAATATTTTTCTCGTTGCCATTGCTGTAACGCTTCATCCCCCAGCTTAGGTAACCAATGAGATAAAAACCCAAAAGCGGGTGCTAGTAACACAAGGCGTTTCACTTGTTGATGCTGCTGTCCCAAATAGGCGGATGTTAAACCCCCCAAACTTGAACCAATTAACGTCACAGATGTAGAAGGTTCTGGTAATTCTAACGCGATTTGAGCCAACTGACGCGAGATGGTCAAGTTTGTGAAAGAAAGCGCATTTAAATCGGGAATTTTTAACTCAATATTAGCTTGGGTAAAGCGATCGCGAAGGTATATTGCTTTCGCAGAACAAGGACTTGATGCAAAACCATGAAGGTAGATATACTGCATAAATTATGAATGATGAATGATAAATTATGAAACAAGTGCGTCCTTCTTCATAATTCATAATTCATAATTCATAATTCATAATTTCTTATCGCATTGTGACAAATTCTTCTGCGGATGTGGGATGGATACCAACCGTGGCATCAAAATCTTTTTTGGTAGCACCCATTTTAACAGCAATTGCTACACCTTGAATGATTTCACCTGCACTGTCTCCAACCATGTGAGCGCCTAAAACTTTGTCAGTGGCAGTATCGACAACTAATTTCATCATTGTTCGATCGCTTGCGCCCGTCAAACTATGGAACAAGGGACGGAAGCGAGTGCGATAAATTTTAACTCCGTCTTCTCCTAGTTTTTCCTTAGCTTCGGTTTCTGTTAAACCAACTGTAGCGGCTTCTGGAGTGGAAAACACGGCAGTGGGAACATCTTGGTGACTGAAGACACGACGGTTCTCACCGAATTCGCTATCTGCAAAAGCACGACCCTCGCCTATAGCTACGGGGGTTAGGTTCATTCTGTCAGTTACATCACCGACAGCAAAGATGTTGGGTTGGGAAGTTTGGCTGTATTCGTTGACAGCGATCGCATTCATGGTACTGTAGCCCGGTCCTTCAATATCACTCGGAACAACATCCACTCCGGCGTTTTCCAAACCCAAGTCTTCTACATTCGGTGCTCGACCCGTCGCAGCAAGAAAAACATCGGCAACGATCGATTCTGTATGTTCTCCTGATAAATTAAGCTTTAATCCTTCTGGGACTCGTTCTACTGAGTCCACAATAGAATTTTTCACAATTCGCACGCCGTGCTCAATAGCTCCTTCTTGGATTCCAAGACGAATATCCTCATCAAAACCCTTCAACATTAGGTCTTTCCGAATGATTTGCGTTACCTCGCAGCCCAAACCACGCATAATACAAGCAAATTCCGTACCTATATATCCAGCGCCAATGATGGCAATGTGCTTTGGTTTCTCCTTCAGGTGAAACATTTCGTTAGAGGTAATCGCGTTTTCTATTCCAGGGATATCTGGTTTAACGGGACGTCCCCCAACAGCTATCAAAATTTTGTCTGCGGTTACCTTACGTCCATCAACTTCCACAGTGTGTGGGTCCACGATGGTAGCACGGCTTTTAAAGAGTTCAACTCCTGCTTTTGCTAAGAAGTTAATGTGGAGTTCTGATAACCGCCGGACTTCTTTATCTATAGATGTAATGAAACGTTCCCAGTCTAATTCGGCTTCACCAACTTTCCAACCATAACCAGCTGCATTTTGAAATAATGCTGGAAAGTGAGAACTGTAAACCATGAGTTTTTTAGGAACGCAGCCACGGATCACGCAGGTTCCGCCGACTAAATCGTTTTCGGCAATGGCTACTTTTGCCCCATAGCTAGCAGCTCTTTTGGAAGCTGCCAAACCCCCAGAACCAGCACCAATAACAAACAGGTTATAGTCATATGTCATAATTGAATTTCCTTGAATGAATTAGGAAAGATCGAGAAACTCTTCACCTACAGTTGGGTGAATGCCAATAGATTCATCTAAGTCTTCCTTGGTAATACCTTTACGAATAGCAACAGCAAGACTTTGAATGATGTCCGCAGCATTTTCACCAACCATATGAGCACCTAAAACACGCTCTGAATCACCTTCAACGATTAACTTCATCGTAGCTTGTTCGCTCTCGTTGGTTAAAGACGACAAAGGTTGAAAGTGATGGCGATAGAATTTAACGGAATCACCAAATTTTTCCCGTGCTTTTGCCTCCGTCAAGCCTACACCTGAGCCTTCAGGACGACTAAAAACAGCAGAAGGAACTTCATCATAATTAATTTTTTGCTCTTTTTTGCCAAAAATTGTATTGGCAAAAGCGTTTCCTTGTGCTTTTGCCACAGGTGTTAATTGAGGGCTACTCGTGCAATCACCAACAGCAAAAATATTTTCCACGGTTGTACGATTGTACTCATCAATCTTGATTGTCCCTTTTTGCTCGAGTTCAACTCCAGCCTTTTCCAATCCTAGATTTTTCGTATTTGGAGCCCGACCAACCGCCACTAAAATCGTATCTGCTGGTACTGTTTTTCTTGATTCCCCAACAATTAAAAGCAAGCGTTCTTCCAAGTATTTAATTTCTTTAACCATGCTGTTGTTAATAAAACGAATTCCTCGTTTGCTCAACCCTTGTTGAACGCCCCTGCGGATATCAATATCAAATCCCGACAAAATTGTTTCATCTTTATCTATGACCGTTACCTCGCATCCAAAAGCATTCATCATGCTGGCAAATTCCACACCAATGTAACCGCCACCAATGATGACTAATCTTTTGGGTAAGTAAGGTAAATGAAACATCTCACGAGATGTCAGGGCGTATTCAATCCCCGATATTTTTGGCTTGACGGCGTACCCACCCACGGCAATTAAAATTTTATCAGCGGTGTATTTACGTCCATCGATATCTATAGTGTGAGCGTCAGTAAAGCTAGCATGACCTCGAATGAGTTCAATTCCTGCTTCTTGTAACTGTTTCAGGTAGGAGTCTTGGATGCTGTCGATATGCTTATCTACAGACTTAATAAATTTTGTCCAGTCAAAGTAAGTTTTGCAGTCACTCCATCCATAGCTGAGCGCGATTTGATTTTTCAGAGCAAAATCGGCGGCTTGGACGATGAGTTTCTTGGGAACACAACCGCGATTTACACAAGTACCACCAATAGCTTCTTTTTCAGCAATGGCGACACGCGCACCGTAGCTAGCTGCTTTTTTGGCGGCTGCTAGTCCCCCAGGACCAGCACCAATGACAAACAGGTCGTAGTCGAAGGTCATGGCTTTTGGGAAGAATGAAAAGCAAAGAATTAGATCTTTTCTCTATCATCGCAATTCCTGAGCACATCGGCTAGGGGCATTGGGGAGGAGTGGGGGAGGGGGAGAGGGGAGAGGGGGGAGAAATTTCTACCTTGTCTACCTTGTCTACCTTGTCCCCAATCTCTCAAGAAGACACTGTTTGAACAACCACTCTGGGTTTTCGCAAAGTTTCCTGGTAACTTTGCGGTTCTCCTAGCAGGACGACCGAACAACGTATTTGCTGAACGACTTCAGTTGTTAGGTCGCTTATGGCTACCTGACCGATGCTCAATCGCCGACGGCGCGATCGCAATACGACAAGGTCGGTTGATTGCGATGCTTTGACAATAGTACTCACTACATTATCTGCTGGTGTAACAGATATATTGGTAGGGCTTTCAGGGAAGTATCTGGAAACAAGGAGTTCTAATTGGGACTTCATCCAGGAAATTCGGGCGGTGGAAGTCCGGCGATCGCACACGTGAAGTAATGTGACTTCTGCTTGATTGACATTTGCCAAAATCTTCACAAATTGCACGATTCGCACCGACTCTTGGGTCAAATTTTCAATGGGGATTAAAATTCGCTGTATGTTACTTGGGGAATCCAACAGACGGGTGACAGCTACCGGACAGTGAGATGCCCAAAGCACTCGATCGATGACATTACCAAACAAACGCGCACGCAATCCTGTTGTTCTACCCCAACCCATGACAACTAAATCAGCATTTTGCTCTCGACTGACATGGCTGATAGACTGAGGAATGTTGTAGTCGATCCGTGTCACGGGTTCTACTTCTACACCCAATTCTTCACCCAATGATACTGCATTGGATAGAAGAATTTTGTTTTGCTGTAGGTTTTTTTCTAATTCCGGAGAGTCCATATGCATGTGGGCGGGTGTCACAGCTAAAGCCAGAATTTTACCCTTTTCACGGCGCACTAAAAGTCCTGCCATTTCAATCAAAGCTCTTTCCGTTTCCGGATTGCGAACGGGAACAACAACGGTGAATCCTTCAACGGGTTCATTCCTCCAACTAAGCATTGTCCCATCTGTTTCATCTGTTTCATCTTGGGGACTGTTACCCATTGTTGCCAACCCAGGTGCGCTGCGGGCTGTGATCAGTGGTCCCAATGTTGCTGTCACCATCATTAAAACTATGACCCCATTGAGTACATCTTCAGTCACTAACTTGGCTCTGTAAGCAACCAAAGTTGCTGCCAATGTAGCTGCAACCTGGGGAAGAGACAAAGACCACATTGTAATCATTTCCCGCCAGTTATAGCGGTACACCAGTTTTGCCAAAAGTGCTGCTGCAAACTTACTACCAATTAAACCGACCAAGATAGCTAGTGTCAGCCAGATGGAACTGATGCTTTTAATAAATCCTGGAATATCAATTAACAAACCCAAATCCACAAAGAAAATGGGGATAAACAAGACATTACCAACAAAAACCACCTTTTCTTTTACGGGTCCCGAACCGATCACCTCATTCACCGCCAATCCGGCAAGAAATGCTCCAATAATCTTTTCTACGCCGATAACTTCTGCACCTAATGAGGAGATAAAAACTACCAGCAGAACAAACAAAAATTGGTTTCCTTCTTCGTCACCAGTGCGTTTAAAGAATTGATGCCCGAGCCATTTAAAACCAAATAAAATAATCGCAGAATAAATAATAAGTCCCAGTAAAAGCTTGGTTATACTAAATGCTGAAAATTCTCCTCGGTGGATACCAACACATACCGCCAGTACGAGCAGCGAGCCAATGTCAGTGAAAATGGTTGCACCGATGGTAACAGTCACTGCTTCGTTGTTAATGACTCCAAGCCTGCTGATGATAGGATATGCCAACAAGGTGTGCGAAGCAAACAAGGAGCCGATTAAAACAGAAGCATTCCACTCAAAACCAAACATTCGCCCCACTATTGTTCCTGCAATCAACGGTAGGAGGAAAGTAAAGGTTCCAAATCCCATAGAACGATGTTTGGTCTGCTGAAACTGTTCCATATCAATTTCCAGCCCTGCTACAAACATCAAGTAAATCAGCCCAATGCCTGAGAGAAGCTTGAGGGTTTCCGACTCATTTTGAAAAAGACCCAAGCCTTGGGGTCCCAAGACAACGCCAGCTGCCAGCAAACCCAACAATCCCGGTATCTTAAAGCGTTCAAAGATGAGAGGGACTATTAAGATGACAGTTAACAGAATGGCGAAAGAAACAATAGGCTCCAAATGCATCAATAGCTCCTGTGTTAAGCTGCGGACTGCATCCCATATCTTCAGGGACATGGAAATATTTATCTTCTGCCATTAGATGGTGTCTGAGAGTGAAATTAACAATGTCAAAAGATTTTTTGACACCACTTGTAAGTGGTGATATTATTTTCAATAACACCACTTGTAAGTGGTGACAAAAAAACTGGCTAGAACACGCAGCTAAAAGCAAGTGGAAAAGCAAATTGAGCTACTGAACGAATTAGGTTTGACTGGATATGAAGCGACAGCGTACTTGGCGCTGTTGGGGCGAAGCAGTTTCACGTCTACAGAGTTGGCTGCACGGGCAAAAATTCCACGACAACGCATTTACGACGTTTTAGAATCTCTTGAGGAAAAGGGGTTGTGTATTTCTAAAGACACAACTCCACGTTCCTATTTCGCCCTCGACCCAAGTACGGCGCTAGAAGTGGTTAGTACACAACGTACTGAGAAACTCGAACAAGAGCGACAGAGAATAATTGCTCGCACGAAAGATTTGATTCAAGAATTGTCCCCCATTTATCACATGGGGCGAGGTGAGAACGATCCACTCGAATATATTGACGTGCTGGGTAATCCATCTCGGATAGCGAGCAGGGCGCTGGCGCTAGCACGAACAGTTCGCTCTCAAGTCAACTCGTGCATCAAACGTCCCTTTGTTCTTACAAAGGAGCAGAATTGGCGTTTTATTCGCGAACCTCTTTCTCGTGGAGTTAAGTATCGCGCAATTTATGAAATGTCTGCTCTAGCAGACGATGAACTCCGTATCTGGCTCAGTACTTTCCATGATTGGGGACAAGAAATTCGTTTGATCCCCGAATTGCCCATTAAAATGCAGGCGTTTGATGACGAGGTTGTGCTGATCTCCATGCAAGATCCTGTGGGTAGTCCGCCTAGCTTGACTGCGATCGCAGTCGAGCACAAAGGCATGGTAGCGATGATGAATTTAGCTTTTGAGCAAATCTGGGAACGTAGCAAGCCTTATCAAAACTGACATATCCAATGAGAAAACTAAGTATGTTGAAACAAAACAATGCAATCTACGTTGAGGGATACCAACCAGGCTGTATCGGACGTATTACCGAATTGCACGGAGTTTATTACAGCCAATGTTGGGGCGTAGGTGCAGAGTTTGAAATCTTGATGGCTCGAGAACTTTGCGACTTTTGCGAGCAGTACGATATGGAAAGCGACCTTTTGGTGAGTGCTCGAGCAGATGAACGGCTTATAGGTTCTCTTGCAGTACAAGGAAATGCCGATCGCTCAAACAACAAGCAGGAAGCACGATTGCGTTGGTTTATTCTTGACCCAATTTACCAAGGTCAAGGCATTGGTAAAGCACTCCTCCAGCAAGCATTGCATTTCTGCCGTCAAAAAGCATTTTCAAAGTTATATCTTTGGACAGTTGATGGGTTACCTCAATCAAGGCACCTTTACGAAGCTTTTGGGTTTCATGTCGTTGCACGAGAGGTAGATGCGAGATATGGCACTCCACTCATTAGCCTCAAGATGGAAATGACAGTAAACTACCCCGCCGTATAGACGGAAGAGGCTTGTGTTAGTGATATAATCCCCTATCCCAAAAAATTTTGGCAATTGTTCGGATATCCAAAGGATATGCAAACAAATTGCTTGGGTTATCTATCCCCACCGAATTCGTTAAAGAAGATTAAAACAGAACAAAAAAACTACCAAAGTGATTTAAAATGCCATAAAAATACGGTACTGCGCTCAAACTACCGTATAGATTGCGGAGAACTGTAATGACCAAGTGGCAAAATAGGTTGATGGTAGGGATACGCGGGATTGGGCAAATCCATGCTCGCATGAAAGAGGCTTTTTGGTCGATCGAACACTGGAGCAATAGAGTTGCACGAAATTGGTCAAAGGGACATTCTCTTCGAGACTTTGCGTGTCTGTTTCTGGTAGGCGCTAGCTTGAGTGTTGCGATCGCAGCCTGTTCTGGAAGCACCTCGGCTACGAAACCCGAGGTCAAATTAAACCTCGTTTCTTTCTCAGTAACTCAAGCCGCTCACGACCGAATCATTCCTAAATTTGTAGAAAAGTGGAAAAAAGAACACGGTCAAAATGTGATTTTTGAGCAGAGTTACGGTGCATCTGGAACTCAAGCTGAAGCTGTGATTAAAGGTTCACAAGAGGCTGATATCGTACACCTAGCACTTCCCCTTGATGTCAATAAAATTCAGCAAGCTGGTTTAATCGAAAAGAATTGGGAATCGAGAGCGCCTAAAAGCAGCATTGTGACCAGATCTGTAGCGGCGCTTGTAACTCGTGAAGGCAATCCCAAAGGCGTTAATACTTGGGCAGACTTGACAAAAGATGGTGTTAAGGTAATCGTCGCTAACCCCAAAACTTCTGGTATTGCTATTTGGGAATTTTTAGCTTTTTGGGGTGTTATCACTCAAACAGGCGGTGACGAAACGCAAGCACAAACCTTTACGACTAATGTTTATAAAAATGCCCCCGTGCTAGCCCCAAGTGCGCGTGATGCGAGCGATCTCTTTTTCCAACAAGGAAAGGGAGATGTGTTGATCAATTACGAAAACGAAGTGTCTTTGGCTGAGCAGAACGGTCAAAAATTGCCTTACGTGGTGCCTAATGTGAATATTTCTATCGACAACCCTGTCACCATAGTGGACAAAAACGTTGAGAAGCACGGTACTAGAGAAGTTGCAGAGGCATTTGTAGATTTTCTTTACTCAACAGAAGCCCAACGTGAATTTGCCAAGTTAGGATACCGTCCTGTTAACCCAGCTGTCGTTGAAGAAGTGGCGAAGAAATACCCCCCCATTCAAACCTTTTTTACAGCTCAAGATTTAGGAGGTTGGGATCTTCTCCAAAAAAGATTTTTTAATGACGGGGCAATTTTCGACAAAATTTGGACTGCTAGCAAGGCGTAAATAGCGAACACAGAGCGCTTAGAAAAAAAGTACAGGAATTTCAGTTATGAGCTTTTACCGCAAATTTAAGTATCAAAGTCTGTTAACACCTTTGGTCATTTTAACGCTTGGTATAACTTCTTGTAATAGAGCTAACGAGAAGGCAACGGAAGTCAGTATAGATGGTGCAGCTGTCGGTTTTCCCATATCCTTAGCAGTTGCTGAAGAATATGAGAAAGCTTCACCCAAAGCAAATGTAAGCGTTGCTTCAAGCGGTACGGGAGGTGGCATCAGTAAGTTTTGTGCAGGTGATATAGATATCGTTGGTGCTTCACGTACCATTAGAGATGAAGAAATCAAAACTTGTGCCAAAAAGGATATTACCTTTGTAGAAATACCTATTGCTCTTGATGGAATTGCTGTCATTGCCAATCGTCAAAATAACTTTGCTCAATGTTTGACAATTGATGAACTGAAAAAGATGTGGAATGCAAAGGCAACTAATAAAATCAAGACCTGGAATCAAATCAATTCCAAATTTCCTAACAAACCACTAAAGTTATATGCTCCGGCTTCTGACACGGGAACATTTGATTATTTCACACAAGCTGTCACTGGAAAAGCAAAAAACGGACGCACGGACTATACTCCAAGCCACAATCAAAATATTCTTGTCCAAGGGGTTGCGGGGGATGAAAATGCCCTTGGGTATGTTGGGATATCTTACTATTTGCAGAACCAAGATAAGCTCAACTTAGTTGCTGTAGAAAGCCCTAAAGGAAAATGTGAAAAGCCTGTTCCCGTAGATAATGTTGTCAAAAATATTTATACCCCTTTGTCTAGACCGCTATTCATTTATGTGAGTAAGAAGTCATTGGATAACAAACCAGCTGTTAAAGACTTTGTAAACTTCTACATAGAAAATTCTTGGAAATGGGTTGAGTCAGTCGGTTATGTTTCACTACCGGATGAGGCTTATCCCAAGGTAAAACAAAAAGTGGCTAAAGGTACAACTGGAACTAAGTTTAAGAAGGCAAAACCGGGAGAACCAATTACGAATTTTATTTAATAGTAAATTTCCCAAAGTGTATTGTAGTGCAGGCATCTTGCCTGCTCCTTACTTAGGAGGGGTAGGAGTATACCCATCCTTCTTGAAAGAATTAGGCAGGATGACCATCCAACAAAATGAAATAATTTATATCAAGCCAACTTCTCCAGTATCGAGGTCATAACGACCTCCAACAATTTTCAGCTTACCCTCCAACAATCGCTGAGATACAATCTTTGAATTTTGTTTCAATTTCTGAATTTGATACTGAACGTTTGCAATGACAGCTTTATCAACAGCAGCGTCTAATGAATCGTCTTTTGTTTCAGAAATTACAGGTTTGATGGCTTTAACAAAAGAGCTAATATGACCGGGAAGACTTTCTCCCTGAACTGCTGCTGTAACAGCACCACAGCGTTCGTGACCTAAAACCATAATCAAGGGAGTCTTGAGAATATCTACAGCATATTCTATGCTTCCTAACACTTCATCTGTCACAATGTTGCCAGCCACACGAATATCAAATAGATCGCCTATTCCTTCATCAAATAAAATTTCAGGAGGGACTCGCGAATCTGCACAGCATAACAAAGTGGCAAAAGGATGTTGCGATCGCGAAACTTCTGTGACTCGTGATTTTGATTGGTCTGGATGCGTGCCTTTTTGCTCAACAAAACGTTGATTGCCATCCATTAAACGTTTTAAAGAAGCATCAGGATCTAGAGGTTCAACTGAAGCAGCAGTTGCACGTTTGGGCTGTATGCTCCAAAAGAAACTTCCCGTAACGGCAGTTACTAAGGCAATTCCACTCGTTCTTGTTAGGTTCAAGAAACTTCGACGATCCATCAATTCATGATTTTCATCCATGTTACTTGTTTGAATTTTAAATTTTGGATTCTAAAGAATATTGGGTTTCGTCCCTCAACTTTGTAAATAACTGAGGAATGTTGGGTTTTGTTCCTCAACTTTGTAAATAACTGAGGAATGTTGGGTGTCGTTCCTCAACCCAACCTACTCGTTACAATGATGCGACACATCTCATCGAACGAATTTCTGTAGCATCTGAAATATAGCAAGTTCCACCAAATTTGTTTAAAATTGGTCGGATAATTTCCACAGTTGATTTAATTTTGTCTGGAACACAAAAGGCAATTATGTAAACATTGTCCAGCAGAGTCATTTCTAAATCTTGAGAACCGCCCATAAAACCTTGTCCGGCAACATTTCGGATCAATAAATATCCCGAAATATTTGCCTGTTTTAAACCATCTAACATTTTTCCAAGTTCAACTGAATTCACAATGATTTCTATTCGTTTAACTGGATGCATAATTTTATCTCCAAAGTAGATTAATGCCGTACAGATATAAGGGAATTCCTACAATGATATTGAAAGGAAACGTTACAGCTAGGGCAGTAGAAACATATAAGCTGGGATTTGCTTCTGGAACTGTTAACCTCATAGCTGCAGGAACGGCGATATAAGAAGCGCTGGCACACAGCACTGAAAATAACAAAGCATCTCCCTGAGACATTCCAATTAATTTCGCGATGAGGAGTCCAATAGTTGCATTAACAATTGGAATTAGTATTGCAAAAGATATCAAGAAAGCGCCTGTTTTTTGTAAGTCTTTGATTCTTCTAGCAGCGACTAGTCCCATATCAAGTAAAAAGAATGTCAGGATACCGTAAAATAATCCCTGAGTAAAAGGTTCTAATACTTTCCAACCGTGTTCTCCTGTCAGCACTCCAATCACAAGGCTTCCTACTAGTAAAAAGACAGAACTATTTAAGAACGCTTCTTGTAAAACTTCAGGCCAGGAGAAATCTCGCTCTTTTGAATCTGCTGTAAATAAATTGACGAGAATCAAACCGACGATAATAGCCGGGGATTCCATGAGTGCCAAAGCCGCCACCATATAACCATCGAAGACAATCCCTAGTTCGTTGAGAAAAGATCCGGCTGTAATAAAGGTTACAGCACTGATAGAACCATAGGTTGCTGCGATCGCTGCAGCATCATAGGTGTCGAGTTTGATTTTGAGAACAAAAAAAGTGTAAATTGGTACGAAGATAGCCATCAGCATAGCTGCCAAAAGCGTTAACACGACTTCCTGGGTCACTCCACTTTTGATAAGTTCCACCCCTCCCTTAAATCCTATAGAGAAAAGCAGGTAAAGGGATAACAGTTTTGGAAAAGGAGCCGGAATTTCAAGATCTGACTTCACAAAGACTGCGATCATCCCCAGAAAGAAGAATAAAACTGGTGGATTCAGAATATTTGAGACGATTAGACTTGCATTCATACCTACTCCCCACCCCAAAAAGCAAAGAATTTCAGAAAGTTTTCTATCATGAACATAGACCATCACAGCTGTGTACAACCACTGTATGGCAATTAAGTCACTAAAAATATATAAGTAATTTTAATTTTAGTTATAAATAAAACTTTTCTAGTGATGTGGCTTTCTGATTTTTGACAATAATAATTGCGTAATTTCACTATAAAATTGTATTTTATTAGTCTTTTTAATACTTTTTGTACTGAAGAAACCCTATATTCATCGTTATCCTCAACGTAAATATTTAACGTTTTTTCCACGCCTGTTCGTACTTTCTTAATTCTTGGGCTATAGCTCCCGGGTTTTTATATGCGCGAGCACTTGAGTGTTGTGGTAAATGCGGTCAACCTTCACGCCATTTCAAGAGTAGTTACAGTGCGAAAGCGGATTGGTAGAATTTGAATAGAAGCAGTGCGGCGTGGAACTAAATAAATTACAAAAGGTTGGTTGGAAGCCTCTGCTAAATCTAAAACTTCTCGGAGGTTTTCACTATGAGCGATTAAACCCTTAGCATTGTAAGCAATATATTGATTTCGATAGAGGTCCAACAACATCTGTCGATTTTGGTTTAGCCACTTCAGCATCTGGCGGCTTTCATCTTGAGAAAATGTGTGGCTCATATATTTTTCATTTACTAAGCTTTATTTTATTTCACAAAGTCATCTTTAATCATAACTGGCGATCGCACTTTAACAATGTTTGAATCAACTAACAGGTTGTAGCAAGGGATTAGTTCTTATTTCAGATAAACTCTCTTCTAAAGATAATCCTTGCAGAATTTCCCACCATTGTCCGGTGTGCCTCATATAAGCTATATTGAAGCAATTTGATTTTGTGTACTCTAAACGGGCAAATCTGAATTCAAAGGAGGGAGAAATTGCATTTTTTCCCGGACAGTTATAAATAGAGCAAAAATAAAAATAGTTACGATACCACTTTCCAAAAACATCTACTATATAATTATTGATAATCTTCATTTCTTTGTTTAATAAATTTGGGTTTTAGCTCTTTGTTAATAAAATCGTTACACTGTTGTTCAATCAGTTCTTTTTCAGTAGCAGGTACTTGAGGTTTCGGCTTTTTCTCAGGTGAGCGTATCCATCTTTTCTTTGCCATGGGACTTCTCCTAAAGATTGTGTTTTAGCTTTATACTACCTAATGACTCTTGTAAACAGACTATACGACGAATAGTATAATTTATATTGTTAGCATTTAAATGTTACAAATTCAACAATACTTTTTAAGTAGATCTCCTAGAAAATCATCCTAGCGTATCAAGAAACAATTTCATTTCTTCTGCATCCCTTAACATTCCTAAAAGATTAAAACCATTCATTGCTTGAATAGCGTACTGGCGAGATGATTCTGCACTTCCCCATTGTCTTTCCCAACGAGCAAAAGAACGCTGATAGCGAGCAAGACGACGTTTGTTGTTGCTACTTTCTGCTACCGTTAAACCTTTGGTTATTAGCTGTTGAGCTTCATGCTTTTCACCCTGTTCTATAGCTATATCAGCTAGCCAATTTTGAGCAGAGTTCATGACTCGATACCAGTTAATATTTTCTGCTTTTTGTATTACCTCTTGAAAAAGTGCTTTAGCTTTCATCCATTCATATTCTGAATGAAAAATTTCAGCACGATGGTAGAGAACAGGGATTATATAACGAGTGTGCTGTCGCTCTTCTAGCTGAGCGTTTTGAACTAGTTCTTCTTCTAGTGTTAACCAGTACCTTGCATCTTGATACATTTTCTGTCGAATTTTCAGTCTAGCCGTCCCTTCTGCTAAGTCAGCTCGAACGCACAAGTCTGCATGATCGCGCAAAACCCATGTCCGTCGCAAAATTTCTTCTGCTTCTTTCAAATTCTGTTGCGAACACATCCGAATTAACAGCCAGCTTTTGCGGATAGAAAATTTTATAAAAGATGACCATTCACCCCGCCGTTCCGATTGTTCTATAAGCCATTGCAACCAATGCAGGCGATCGTCCCAGTAAGAGTAAAGGTTGGCATAGTGATATAAAAGCAGCCATAAATCCCTGACTTCTTCATAACGCTCTTGAGCTTTACACCAGTAAAGTGTTGCTCGCAAATTCCCTTGCTCTTCGTCTAACTTGCTGTAATGTATCCACTTTTCCCAATCTTCTCCTGCGTTATGTTGAGCAAAATCTTGATAAAAGTTTACCCAACGCTTGCGTGCTTCTCTTTCAAAATCTGGGTATGCAGCCAGTTCGGCTAAGACATACTCTCTTGTTAAAGAAAGCATTTCATATCGTCCAGTTTCTTGGTTAAGATTCACTAGCGAGAGTTGCTGAAGACGTGCTAAACCCGCATTGACAGAATCAGGAGATGCTGTGAGTCCAGCGACCTCAGCTACAGCAGCAAGTATTGGTGGATCGGGAAAAATTGCTATTGACATTAGCAACTTGTGAGCTGGTTGTTCCTTTATACCTTGTACTGATTGCTCAAAGCAGAAACGAGCAACATCACTTGTTGCTGAAGCCAACCTTTCAAGGACAAAATTCATGGAATAGCCACTAGAGACTTGACCGATGGCATAAACAATGGCGAGAGGAATTCCTCCAGTCCGTTGGTAAAGTAGACTTGAATTTTGAGCGGCGATCGTGACTCCTTTTTCTTCAGCTTGTTGCTGAATTAACTTCAATCCATCATTCAAAGGTAAGTGGCGGAGACTAATAGGAAGCAAAGCAATCCGTTCGCGAGTCGTCAAGACAACTTTAACGCGAGCTGGTAAGTCATACAAGAAGCTGATAACTTGTTCCGTCTCCTCAATTGTTTCCATGTTGTCCACAATTAGCATTGTTCTTTGTCTGGACAAACTTTGGCGAACGCGATCGAACTGATCGTCGAGAGGAGATTGAATAATAGTAGGGTCGTTGAGAGTATGAGCAATCTCGCGAAAAATGTCTCGCAGATTACGTTGTCCCTGATTTCTTCGCAAAATACTATTGGGAATAAGTTCTTGTTGTTTGGCTGACGTGAAAATAATAGCTTCAAATTTGGGTGCGCTAGAAAGGTTTTCCTGACTGGCTTTCAGGCAATGATAGGCTGCTGCTAAAACCAGAGCAGTTTTCCCTACACCGCCAATACCATCCACTGTAATGATATGAGCAGCATGATTGGGTGAAAGGCGTTGCAGTAAAAGTTTCATCTCTGGCTCACGCCCAATAAATTCTGTGTAAGTGGGCGCGGGTAAATTATGAGTGATTGTGGAACTACCAACACTAGATACCGAAGCACCCTTACGATACCCGTGTCTTTCCAGAATATAAACTAAGTTACCTGACTTAACGCTTTTATCTGGCTCTCCTGTCAAAGCTTCTATATCTCTATAGATACTGCTAACACTTGTTCTGACGACAGCATTTTTTTTCAGCAGATCGATACTAATCTTTTTTAGGCTATACCCACATAACAATCCTAGTAATAAGTCTTTTCTTGTATCCTGTCGGTATCGCTTTTGTGTTGTTGCCTCCAAATCAGTCAGTAGACGGTCTATGTGCCATTCCTTTAAAACATTGCAATTCCAGCTTTTGGGTAAATTCCAATCCTCTGAGCGGTTTGACATAAATATTACCCTACAAGTTTTTTATCTCCGGTCCTTTTTATATATCTAATAACATTTTACTGGATAAAATGTTAACAAATTACTAACAATTTTTTCACACTGTTAATTGGCTGTTTGTAATTCATTGATTACGCTAGTGTTTAAGCTCTACATTCAGTTATTAAACTGAGAGTTGATTTTCAGCAGATAAAAATTTGACACCGTCAAAACAGTAGCAATAAAAAATTTTGCAAAGAATACTACGCTATCCTTCTAGGAGAACTTTGATGAAAAGATTAATGCACTCCCTAGCTTCTTTTCTAGGTCTAGAGAAAAACAAGGTATGCTTTCCTGGGAAAAAACAAGTTTATTTGTTCACAAAGCGTCCCATACTTCACCAAGACTTTACACCCAATTCTTTGGTGGACGCTATTAATGAATTACAAACTATATTACATTCTCAAGGCTTTCTTGCAAATGTTACTGGAAAATTTGACTTAGAAACGGAGGAAGCTGTTAAGGAATTTCAAAGAAAAAATCATTTATATGTTGATGGAGTTGTTGGGGCGTTAACTTGGGCTTGCCTTTGTTATCCAACAATTTATCGTGGTATTAAAATATTGACACCAAAATTACAAGAGTCAGTGAAAGAATTACAGAATATTTTGCACCACGAAGGATTTCTTAAAAAAGAGCCTTATGGTGTTTTCGATTGGCAAACAGAAAAAGCAGTTAAACATTTCCAACGAAGTTACGGGCTGAAAGATGATGGTATAGTTGGGGCTGCAACTTGGGCTGTTTTATTAGGGATGAGGCAAAAAAAGGATGCGCGTGTTCCTAAAAATTTTTCTTTTCTGCCATTATCTGTGTTATCTATTTGGAAACAATTGTTAATGCTTTGTTTCATAATACTAGGCATCTATAACAGCCCTATTGCAGGTCCAGATCCACAATTTAATAAGGCGTTAGTCACTGGGTACGCGCTGACTTATATTGTTCCCTTTATGCTGGATTGTATTCCATTTAAGCAAGCTAGCGAGCAAAAACTACCACTTTTTGAATATGCTCCCTATGTGTTAACTGGTATCTTTTGGAAACCGATTCTCAACTTCATAGAGCAACTAGTTAATTAAGTTCTGTGTCCTTAAAAGACCAATTGAGAATCGGGGTAACCCGCCAAGAAGTATCAAGGATAAAGGATGAAGTGTTTTGCACAATCCTTCATCCTAATTCCAAAATTATCTATAGTTCGCCTGTCGCTAGCATTTGAATGATGCGAGGTATTCCAGGGTCAAAGCCACCCAAATCCCAAGACAATGGATCTTTTGGATCTACTAATGTAATCTGGTAAGGCGCAAGAGTGATATACACTGCCTTAGTATTAGAGTTCACCTTTTGACGGTACTCAGCTAACGCTTGGCTTGGGTGCTTGTAACCAGCCCATGATTCGCTGTCAGTCCAAAAGCAAACAACATCAGCTTTGAACTTGTTTTTAATCATCCAGTCATAAGCAACAGAAGCATTTGTTCCACCAAAGTTTTGGTTGCTAGCTTTGCGGACTGCTGACCTAAAGCTATCATCGGCGGTAATACCCAAATCGCGGAAGTCGGTTGCAAAACCACGAATCGCGTAGTTCTTTTCTGCTTTTGCTGTCACCAGAGCCATTGTTGTAGCTACTTCACAACAAGTGAGTCCCATATCGACAATTGGGCAACTCATGGAACCAGAGACATCTACGGCATGCATGAAGGTTTTACCTGTAGATTCCACCACATCAAAAGACAACGCCAAGGACTTTTCTAGGATTTCCACAATTTCATCAACTGGGTTCCAAGTCTTTTTGCTGCGTCCCAATGTACCACCAGATTGATAGGTCTTGAGGGCTTTCAAAACATCAATTGGGTGGATGCGACCTTTCCGCAGATGTTCTTTGTTATTGAGCACTGCTTCCACTCTCTTCAAATTGGCACGTTCGTTTCGCCCTAACACACCTATTTCAGTGAGGGAACCTAAATTACGCAGCAATGCACCAATTGGCATTTCATGGAATAGCAACTGCCAAGCACTTGAATCCATCTTACCTACGGGTGCAGCCATTTCATGAGTTAAGCGCCCTTGTAGTATGGCTTCATTGGTTTTTTCTGGATTTCGCTTCAACCACTCATACCACCAAATCTGCGCTAATGCCGCAGAAGGGATTGTCTCCGGTAGGGTTTCCCAACCTTTGACAACCCACTCAAACAATTGTTGATGGTCTTCTGTCATTGGTTTGACGTGAAACAACCGCAAAGCATCTCGGTTGGAAAATCCATGACGTTGCTGGTACTTCAGCAATTGGTAAGCCAAACCTTTAACATCTTCTTTTGCAAACCAATTTTTACCAACTTCTCGCACAACTTTACCAAACCCTCTCATGGACTTGGTGTAGTTAAGCCATTCATAAAAATGACTTCCCGTGCGGACAACTTGTGGGAAAATTTCGCAAAATGCTTTCTTTGCTTCTGGTGCTTCCCCCATGGATAACAATACCAAAGCAAGAATAGGCGCACTGTTGTTGATGGCACGTCCATCACTTGCATAAAGTATTTCTTCTGCGACTCGTCCTGGATTTTCTGCGATCGCCTGTCTGACAACTTCAACAAAATCTTCTGTCAGTTCGTGTTTGCCAGCATAGTAAGTGCTTTTGGCAGTACCAACCAGCAAACAGCGACGCAGCATCTTCCAAGTACCCGCATCGAACATGAACCCACCCGAACGTCCTTGGATCATCTCTGCTTCCCGTCCGGGAATGGGCTGAGTTTGTGGTGTGGCTGTCTTTTTTTGAGTAAAAAATTTATAATTCATTGTAGTATCTCCCAGCCCTTGCGGACAAAAAGGAAGGTGGCGGAGCAGGACTCGAACCTGCGACATCCCGCGTGGAAAGCGATAACCCTAATTCTTCGTCCTTTTCAGGCAAGGGATGAATAAGGATGTTTAGGCGTTCTATCCATCTGAACTATCCGCCACATGGGGATTAGGGATTGGGGATTCAATCCCTAATCCAAAATCTTAAATCTAAAATAAATTGGCGTGGGAAGCAGGATTTGAACCTGCGAATGATGGAGCCAACGATAACCCTCAATTCTTCAGCCTTTACAGACAAGTTTGTGAACCAAGGACTACGGGCAAATTGCCCATCCACTGCCTTACCAGACTTGGCTACTCCCACATAAATATTCATAATTCATCATTCATAATTCATCATTCATCATGAATTGGTGTGGTGGGGCGGGAGTCGAACCCGCAGCATACCCGATTCCGAAGTCGATAACCCTCAATTCTTCGGTCTTTTCAGACAAGGGGTGAACAAGGATTTTTTTGGTGCGTTTACCAATTTCGCCACCCACCACATAAATAATTCATAATTCACAATTCATAATTCATTATGGATTGGTGTAGCGGGGCGGGATTTGAACCCGCATCTCCGGTGAATAAAGGGGGGGATCGTTAAAAGCGATAACCCTAAATTCTATCGTCCTTTTCAGGCTATGTTGGCGCTCTACCGTTTGAGCTACCTGCCACATATCAGCTTGTAGTCTTAATGTAGTATATGTATTACTAGGTGTCAAGTGGCTGGGTCAAAAATTTTCTCGCTGCTATTGTAAAGCGGATTCTGCCCACCCTACTTTTTACTGAGCACTTGAGGCAGATCCTCCCTTAAGGCATTCCCTGGGTCAACCACCGGAGCGAGAGGGAGACGGTCGCTGCTCCTCATTTGCCAAATTTTTGCCAGGAAAATTTTTTGGCAAATAGACAATTGTTACAAACTATTGCCATCTTTTTTGCCAAGATTATATTATTTCTCAACAAAGACACTTGGCAGTAATCGGCATGAGTGAAAAAACAATAGAAAGCTACGGCAAGGGTTTTCTAGTTCTACTTTTGCCTATCTCGTTTTTAATTATTTTCCTAGTTGCCACCTGGCGAATCTGGCTGGGGATAATCCTTCTTGTCTTGATGCTTAATGTTTGGCAATTATATAAATGGCAACAATGGAGCCAACAAGTTAATCCAATGTTCCATCAATTGCTTAGGGAAAATCAAGGCAGGATTACACCTGTAGACTTGGCAATGAAAGGCAATTTTTCTGGGGAAACGGCAAAACGTTACTTGGAATCGAAAGCAGCAGAATTTGGTGCTCGTGCTATTGACTCTGAAGATGGAGGTAAAGTTTATTACTTTATCACTGCTAGTACTCTGGGTAGCATTCTAGATGATAGCGAACCACCAAAAGAACTTCCTGCTGAACGTGTTGCCTACCAACCTCTACCAATTATTGCTCCACCTCCACCCAAACCGCTTGTGGAAGAACCAGAGGCTGAGTTACCACCTCAGCCACCTCAAGAGACTCCAAAAAAATCGCTGGAGAAACAGTTGTTTTTTGGTTCTCTGATTCAATCTGAACTTGCCAAGCGGCTCAATGTTTATTCCAGTACCGTCTACAAAAGGAGAGACGATCCAGATTTTCCGGAGTGGAGTCGCAGCAAAGATCCAGATGGCATTGCTTGGAAATACTCTCGAAAAACTAAGGAGTTTTTCCCATTAGAACTAGACGAAAAAAGTTAAAAGTTAAAAGTCAAAAGTGAGCCAGTGCGGTGGTGAGGCAACGCGGTCTTAGGGGTTTCCCCCATAAGCGATTGCCGCGCATGGTTTCCCGTCATAAAGCAACTGGCTTACCCTTAAGGGTTAAAAGAAATTTCTTTTCACTTTTGCCTTTTTTCCCTAAAAAATACCGGGATGCCCAAAACCCCTAAAAAGAGCTTTGATTTTCACAAAATCAAAATTATTTGTCAATTTTGAGATCCAATAGCTTCTGAGATAGAGTGAAAACCATTTTGTTCTAACTTGAATAACAAACCCTGGAGGATAGACTTTACCATAGCTGGACCTTCATAAATCCACCCTGTATAAACTTGGAGAAGGCTAGCACCAGCAGTGATTTTTTCCCAGGCGTCTTCAGGGGTGAAGATTCCACCAACGCCAATAATTGGCATTTGACCTGCTGTTTGCTGCCAAATAAAACGAATCACTTCGGTGGAACGTTCTCTTAATGGAGCACCACTGATACCACCTGCTTCGTCTTGAGGTGATTTTCCTGTTTGGGGAACGATCTGAGTTTTCAATCCATTCCTACTAATAGTGGTGTTTGTTGCAATAATCCCGGCAAGTTGATAAGTTTTTGCCAAGGAAATAATATCAGATATTGCTTGCCATTCTAAGTCAGGGGCTATCTTAACAAATAAAGGCTTATTTAGGGAATTTTCCTGTTGTAATGTTGCCAAAATAGAACTTAACATGGAAGCATCTTGGAGCGATCGCAATCCAGGTGTATTTGGGGAAGAAACATTGACAACAAAGTAATCTCCATAATCCTTAAGTAAGTGAAAACTATTGCGATAATCAAGAGCAGCATCTTCTAGGGTGGTTACTTTAGATTTTCCCAAGTTGAGACCTATAGGTATTGACCTCAAATCTTGCTGAATTTCTGCCAATCGTACTGCCATTGCGGGAGCACCGCTATTGTTAAACCCCATGCGATTGAGGGCGGCTTTGTCTAAAGGCAAACGGAACAACCGAGGGGGGGGATTTCCTGGTTGTTGGTGAAAAGTAACGGTTCCCATTTCTGCAAAGCCAAAACCCAGGCTAGACCAGATGGGAACTGCAACTCCATCCTTGTCAAAACCTGCAGCTAAACCAAGGGGATTGGGAAACGTCAGTCCAAATAAATTTTGCTCTAAGCGTTTATCCTCAAGACAAAACGATCGCATCAAAAGTTCGTTCATCCAGTTTGCGGGAGGACGACCTCGATTCTGTCCCAACCAGCTCAAGCTGCGGATAGTTTGCTGGTGTAGCCATTCTGGATCTGTTTTTGCCAGAGTGAACAAAAGGGGACGAATTGCATCTTTGTAAATATCCAATTGAGTCTTCCCAATTTTAAATTCAAAACTTCACAATCTCAAAGCGAAATTCGCTCGATCCACCTGCTTTTATGGGCATCTTAATATAGTAACAATCTAAGTTAACCGATAATTCAGATGTTGCCCCCTCAAAAACCAACAGCAACCGACCAAAATATATTTTCCTTGGGGCGCGTCCTCCAGAGCCTCAGGGAAGAAAACGATGTTGACGTTTTAATCGAAACCACTATTTCTTACCTCAAAGAGCAGTTTGACTATAAATTGGTGTGGATTGCTCTTTACGATCGCCTGAATCACATCTTATTTGGTAAGGGAGGGCTATCACCTGTCGCCGAAAGCAGTTACTTGAGACAGCGAGTTGTACTCAGTCCGGGTGATTTGTTAGAGCAAGTCGTCATTGAGCAACGCTCCATAGGTGTAGCTGACTTAAAAGCTGAAAATCGCGCCGAACAATGGCAAGGATTTGCAGCAAAATTTAACATACAGGGAACGATTATATTACCAATTCGATACAAAGATCGCTGTTTGGGTGTTGTGTTGATGGGTTCGGAACGTTGGGGTTATATGCTTGGTGGTGAAGCAAAAGCTCGGCTGACGATGGTTTTGGGGGAACTGGGTGCAGCACTTTATCAAAGTGAAATAGATTTGCAGCAAAAGCAAACCAAGCGCTTGGACGAGCCGTTGTTGCGACTGTTGGAAAGTGTCAGAACTCTGAGTCACTTGGAGCAAAAACTGGAAGTTGTCGTACAAGCGACTCATGAATTCGTTTCACCAACCCGCACAAAAATTTACTGGTTCGATCGGGAAAAACGGTATTTTTGGCTGCGGTTGAGCGACCGTCATAGCAAGACGCAAGGCGAACAGCACTCCAGTGGAATTACAGTGCAAGAACTGAACGACTTTTATTATGCACTGTCAGTCAATCAAATTGTCTCGATTGGCGAGGGTCGTAGTTCGTTAAAAAGTGCTTTTACAGTCAAGCTGCTGCAACGGTTAAACGTGCGATCGCTATTAGCCGCGCCCATTGTTTGGCAAAAGGACTTGCTGGGTTTTATGGCTGTTGAAGCCAGAGAAGCTCGAATTTGGTCGGATGTCGAAAAAAACTTCGTTGTTGGTGCAGCTGGTTTGCTTTCTCTAGCAGCACCTACCGAAGGTATGGAAACCACTATCAAACAAGTTCAAGACGATGCTCAACTTACCAGTCAAATTGCCAAAGCTATCTGTAAAGATTCTGATACTCTAGAGATTTTACACCTTTGTGCAACAAGAGTCTTGGAAAGGTTGGGAGTATCTCGTTTTTTGCTACTCGATCTAGATACCGACCAAAATCAATACCAAATTTTATACCAAAATCAACCCCGCAATCGCAGAAATCTGATATCATCTCTTGATGCTCTTAAAGAATTGGATTGGCAGTTATTGCAGCATTCATCAGAAGCTGTGGGCATTGAAGATGCTGAGGAAGATTTAAAATTTTATAACTGGCGGTCTGAGTTAGTAGAAAATGGAGTGCATTCTTTTCTGATTAGTAACTGCACTCAAGGTCGTGCGCCAGAATCTCTTTTACTCGTTACTACCGAAACTCCTCGTTATTGGAAAACGCAAGAAAAGGAACTCCTGCAAGCAGTGAGCCAGCAAATTGGTGTTATTGTTCGTCAATGGCGGCTGCATCAAGTGACAGAACAGCAGGAAAAAATATTGCGTAGCTTTCAGCAATGCTTCCGAATTTTGGAGCGCACTCAAACTTCCATCCCTCAACCCGCTCATCAGTTTGAACGAGCAGCACTCGAACAAATAGCTTCTGTTCTTGGCTGTCCTTTAGCATTATTGCTTTCTTGGACACCAGAACAAGACGTTGCAGAAATCATACCGGGTGTTATTGCTAACAATCAATTTACCGTAAATACTGATGCAATCGTTCCCATTCAAACCGAGCCCCTGATCTATTGGGCGTTTGCAACAGACGGTTTATTAGCTATCAAAGCAGACGATTTACCCGAACAAACTAAAAAGTGGCTCAACGGTTCCGGAATCGGTCAGGTTTTGGTAATGGCGTTACGTACCAGTGCAGACTACCAACCTACAGGTGTTGTGTTGATAGCCGATCGGGCAGAACGTCAGTGGTCAGAACAAAGCCTCACTGCTTTAGAATCTTTAATTTGTCAGTTTGCTTGGTCGCGTTGGCATTTGCATCTCACGCAAATTCTCCAATCCACAACTAACAATCTCCAACAATTGAATTGGTACAAGCACCGTCGTTTGGAGGAAATGCAAAGAACACTCGTACTTTTATTGAGTCAAATGTACGATTTAGGTGTTCCTACAACCGAAATCACTCACACTCGTCACCTGCAATTATTGCGTCAAATTGATGCCGTGGCAGGATCGATGACACCCATGCTTAAATTGGAGCAGTGGCAAGTATGTGTTACCAAAGAAACCGTACCAATTGCTAGTTTACTCAAGCGATCGCTCGAGCGAGTGGAACTCTTGCTCAAACAACAAAAGTTGTGGGTCGGAGTCCATGGTTTAGGACAACCAATTGACAGTACGGAAAAAACATATTCTACTTTGTATAACTCTTCTGACGGGTCAAAAACCCAAGCCATGACAGTAATTGGCGACATAGTAAAAATTGAACTAGTTCTCTATGAGTTGTTAATCAATGCTTGTCGCCGTTCGGTGGGTGGCGGAAGAATTGACATTTGGTGTCGCCGTATGGACGAGCAGTTGCTAGAGGTATCAGTGACAGATAATGGTGTTATTGAAGCTCAACTTTTAGAAGAATTGCATCAAGATGCACCTAAGAAAGTTCTATCTCCTTCCAGCCTCAGTCAACCACCAGGTTTGCATTTGTTAATCTGTCAAAACCTCATGCAACTTATGGGAGGCGAACTGCATTTTTATCAGTTACCAGATGGTCGGGTTGTCAGTCGATTGTTATTACCTTTGACTGGTTAAAAGACTCGCGCAATCAATAAAAAATCCGCATATTATTGCGGATTTTACGTGGCGATTGTTAGAAATACGTATAAACGAGCAATATCGCTTTATGCCGAGCGTCATATTTTGCGGAAAGCAAGTAGCGCAACCCCCTACAGAAAGTTTTTTTTCTTGGTTCTGCCCAAAATAATCAGTCACCAAAATTACCATACCGTTGTGACAAATGCGGTTATAATGTACAACCAAATCTCAGAAATCAAACTCAAATCAGCACCGTATTTATATGGGACGTGCTCGTTCTAAATCGGACTTACCTGCAAAAATGTGTCCGGTATGTCAGCGACCTTTTACTTGGCGCAAGAAATGGGCTGATTGCTGGGATGAAGTCAAATACTGCTCGGAAAGATGCCGTCGTCGTCGTTCTGAAGCTAAAGATCCTGAGACAGGGGACTAGGGATTGGGGACTGGAGACAAGGAAAACAAGGGAGACAAAGAGGACACGGAAGACAAGGGAGATAAGGTCAAATTTTATTCCTTGTCTACCTCCTTTGTCTCTTGTCCTCAACTCCCTCATTCCCACTTCATGGGAGCCCCGAGTTGCTCAAGCCCCACAATATATAACCGCAAAGGCACGGAGTCAAGAAATAAACAGATGGATATACAGGTGCAACCTAAATTAATTATTCATGGAGGGGCTGGCGCTTCTCTTAAAGGGAAAGGAGGATTAGAAGCAGTTCGTCGATCGCTCCATAAAATAGTGGAAGAAGTTTATGCTCTCCTTTTGTCTGGAGAAAGTGCTAAAGAAGCTGTGGTAAGAGGCTGTCAACTATTGGAGGACGAACCCCGCTTTAATGCCGGAACTGGTTCGGTTTTGCAATCAGACGGTCAAATTCGTATGAGTGCTTCTCTAATGGATGGGGCTTGCCAGAGTTTTAGTGGAGTGATTAACGTATCGCGGGTCAAAAATCCTATTGATTTAGCTCTTGCTCTCCAAAGCTCTCCCGATCGCGTATTGTCCGATTACGGTGCTGCTGAATTAGCACGAGAATTACAAATTCCAAGTTATAACGGCTTAACTGAATTGCGTTTACAAGAATGGATACAGGAACGTCAAGATAACTTTAAAAGGGCAATGGCTGGGGTCATTGCTGAAGAAGAATTGCTAGAAACAAGCAGTGCCCGACGCGGTACTATCGGTGTAGTCGTTTTGGATACTCAAGGCAAACTCGCAGTAGGTACTTCCACTGGTGGAAAAGGATTTGAGCGTATCGGTCGCGTTAGCGATTCCGCAATGCCTGCAGGTAATTATGCCACCAAATTTGCTGCTGTCAGCTGTACGGGTATCGGTGAAGACATTATGGATGAGTGCTTGGCTCCACGGATTGTAGTACGCGTCACTGATGGAATGCCGCTTTTGGAAGCGATGCAGCGATCCTTTACAGAAGCACGGGAAAACCACCGGGATTTTGGCGCGATCGCTATTGATGCAAGTGGGTCAATAGGTTGGGGTAAAACTAGCCCTACTCTTCTTGCTGCATTTCACAACGGCGAGCAAATTGGTGACACTTTGGAAATACCCGGTGGTACAGAAGTAGGTGTTGTTTAAGGAATTATGAATTATGAGTTATGAATGATGAAACTCTCAATTCATAATTCATAATTTATCATTCATCATTTTTCAAGCGCCAGCCTGGTTTCTCTACCTGGCGAGCACGGGCAATGACCAGACAATCATCAGGAACATCTTTTGTCACAGCAGAGCCGGCTGCTATATAAACATCATTGCCGATTGATAAAGGAGCGACTAAAACGCTATTTGCTCCGGTTTTGGTGCGATCGCCAATTGTGGTTGGGTGTTTTTTCACTCCGTCATAATTGGCAGTAATTGTTCCCGCACCAATGTTAACTCGGGTTCCTGCAGTCGTATCACCTAAGTATGATAGGTGCGCTGCATTGGAATGGTCGCCTAGCTTGGTATTTTTAAGTTCTACAAAATTTCCGATTCGGCATCTAGCACCAACCACCGCGTGACCGCGTAAATGAGTATAGGGACCGACTGTAGTTTCTGAGTGTATAATACTGTTTGTGACTACAGAATATCGAATAGTGACATTTTCACCGATTTGACTGTTTTCAATTAAACTGCCCGGTCCAATCCGACTTCCGGTTTGAATAACTGTACTGCCTCTGAGGTGAGTTTGAGGTTCAATAATTACATCTGGTTGTAATTGTACCGTGTCGTCAATTGTAATACTAGCTGGATCTATGAGAGTCACGCCAGCCAACATCCATTTTTCTTTGATTCGCCTTTGCAAAATTTCGTATGCGGTAGCGAGTTGCAAGCGATCGTTGATGCCGAGAATTTCCTGATAATCCTCTAAATCCACTGCCATCACTGGCTCAATTTGACTAACCGCATCAGTGAGATAGTACTCTTTCTGAGCGTTATTTGCTTGTAGATGGGGCAAAATGTTGGCTAAATCTGGCCATCGGAAGCAATAAATGCCAGCATTAATACGTTTGTTCTCTTTTTGCTCTAGAGTGCAATCTCGATCTTCAATAATTTGTTGAACTATATTTTCACTATTACAAAAAACGCGTCCGTAGCCCTTGGGATTATCTACCTTTGCTGTCAGGATAGTGGCGGCGTTTTGATTTTTAGTATGAGTTTCTAACAAATTTGTCAGGGTTTCTGAACGCAGCAACGGTACATCTCCATACAGTACCAGTAAATCTCCCGTGTAACCTTCTAAATAGGGCAGTAACTGCTGAACGGCATGGCCTGTCCCAAGTTGTTGGGTTTGTTCTACAAACTCCAAACCTGGAATTGGCTGTAGGGCTGTCTTGACTTCTTCTGCTTGATACCCTATAATAACAAGCTGTCTGGTTGGCAAAAGCGGTTTGACGCTCTCCATCACTTGTTCGATGAGCGATCGCCCACCTAGGGAATGTAAAACTTTAGGCAGGCTGGATTTCATACGCGTTCCACGTCCGGCTGCCAAAATTGCTACAACTACCATAATAAAAGTGTATCGCTGTGACTGGCTTACTTATTCGAGTGTAGACTCAATTAATACTAAGTTACCCATTTCACCCAAGCAATTCTTACAAGAAGTCATCACAAACTCCTCAAACTGCTTCATAAGTTCGGGATTTCGCCAACCCTTGTTTGTTTCCTCTGCCATCACTTTGAGCGCTTCTTCAGGGGACAATGCCTTTTTATAGGATCTTTCGCTTGTTAAAGCGTCAAAAATATCAATTATTTGAAAGACCTGTGCTAATCGGGGAATTTGCTCGCCTACAAGTCCATCAGGATAACCCGAGCCATCCCACCGTTCGTGGTGGTGTCGGATGATAGGAACCACACCCCGCATACTGCGTAGTGGCTGGCAAATTTTTTCTCCAATTAAAACGTGCTGCTGCATTATTGTCCATTCTTCAGGGGTCAGTTTTCCCTGTTTTAGCAGTACAGAATCGGGAATACCTACTTTGCCAATATCATGAAGATAACCGCCCCACATCAAATCTCGAATCTGGTTGCGGGTTAAACCAAGGTACTCACCAAAAGCCTGACCCAATTTCATTAATCGTTCGCAGTGATCTCCGGTGCTGGGATCGCGACTTTCAATGGCTCTGGCAATAGAAAACAGAACTTGTTCGGCGTGATCTAAATCTTCGTTTAACCGCTTTTGTTGCACCAAAGACTTAACACGGGCGGCTAGTTCTACGCGATCGAATGGTTTGGTTAAGAAATCATCTGCACCGACTTCAATTCCCCGAATCCGCGATCGCCTATCGTTTAAAGCAGTGATAAAAATCACTGGTATAAGCCTGGTTAATTCTTCCTGTTTGAGCAACTGGCAAACTTCAAATCCATCCATTCCTGGCATCATGACATCTAATAGAATCAGGTCTGGTTGTTTTTGCGTTACCAGTTCTATAGCAGTACCACCGCTATCTGCTTCTATGACTTCGTAGCCTTCCATCGCTAAAAGAGCAACAGCTGTCATCCTACTAGCAGCATGGTCATCAACGACTAAAACTTTAGGTGCATCCGAATCATTACCATTCACTGTCCAATGTGCAGTTTGTATCGTTCTAGATACTAACAAATCAAATATAGGATTCACGCGAGAGCTTACCCAAGAGGCAGGTGTTTCCGGCTCTTCAAGCTCAATTTCTTTTATTGGTGAACTCAAAGCACCATCCTTATGTTGTAAAGACGGTGTATTATTTTTAACTATAGTATTATTAACTTGATTTGACAAGTTCGACTCACTGACAATTCCTTGGGTAGAGTCTGTAAATTTGGATTTCCATTGAACCACAAGGGTACTCCAATTTCAAAATAGTTAACAGCGATCGCTATTAAAAACAAGTTTACTTTTTATCAGTATTTATTATGCTAGCAAAACACGGTTTTTCTGATAAAGAGCATAAATATTTCACGGTTTTTTAAGATATGAGAAATGATGATATATTCTTTCATTCCTATCTCTCCAGTATGAGCAATTCCTGGTTGAGTTAAATCGGGTTTTTTACGGAGATTTCTTAGCATGGTATTAAAAGAAGATTGTTGCTGAGCTTCCGATGCCTATTAAAATTAAGTATCGGTATTTTAAAATTTTGACTTCAAGGTAAGTATTTACGCATTTTGTCACAAAATTTACAATAACCATAAAAATCATGTCATTTTTTTTACCTTTCAAGATATCTTAAAAGACAAATTTGTATTTTAAATTACAAAAAAATAGTTTTCCCCCTAAAGTCAATCTTCCTATAGTAATAAATTTTACAATATTTCTTTGAGACTTTTAGAAAGCCATCTTTTTCGCCAATGGGAAGTAGGTTCTAGAGATGAGTCTTGTTGCTCTTGCTGGCGTCGTCTCAAAATGACATCAGCAGAATCGTTCAGTTGTGGATCTCGATAGGGAATTGCTGCACGGGTTAACAAATGTTCTTTTTCGACTTGGGAGATCTCGTAAAAGTCCCCATCCTCCCCTCTTCCTAAATGAGCAGCAACAGTACCAGGTGTGCGCCTTCCCACAGGTGGTGTGGAACCAAACTGCAGTCCGGCATTTCCAAGTGCAGTACGTACAGCAGCAGCACAAGAGTAAGTTGCAAGTAAACCTTTCAAGTCCAAGCACAGGGAAAGTTGCTGAATAAATTCAACAGTCCACAACTGCGGACACTGAGGGGGAGAAAATGGATCGAGAAAAATAGCATCGGCTTTAAAACCGGATTTGTTCACAAGCTGAATTGTGCTTCTAGCATCACCAATTAAAAGATTTGCTGTCAGACCATCTTGGACGACTTGATGCTCGCAAGCTAACTGAGTCAAAATTTGAGTGTACTCATATCCCCAATTGTCATACAAATGATGGGCAATCGCAGCTTGTGGTATTGCAGCATTTATCTCTAAACCAATCACTTCCACATGACACTTAGGGTTAGCTTCCCAAATGGTTTGTAAAGCTGCTGCTGTGTTATATCCCAATCCGTAACAAACGTCTAAAAGCTGCACCTTTGCTTTATGTGCAGCGAAAGCAAGTTGGGTTGGTACGGAGAATTTGAGAAAACTCTCTTGACGAGCTCCATAGTGACTGTGGAACAATTCACCAAATTCGTGTGAAAAGAAGGTGAATGAACCATCTGCCGTTGACTCTGGTGTAAAACTTTCTCTCATATACATTTTGTAAATTGCTAATGGCTAATAGATAATTGCTAATGGTACTAATAACAATTAGCCTTTAGCCTTTAGCCAATAAACTTTTATGAGCGACAAACATTTCGTTGTTTCTTGTGAATGGCTCTTAGAACATCTTGAAGATCCACAAGTTGTTATAGTGGATTGTCGCTTTTCTCTGGCAGATCCACAACTGGGACAGCAACAGTACAAAGAGTGTCATATAAAAGGATCGCACTACTTAGACTTAAATCTAGATCTTTCTAGCCCTGTTGGAAAACATGGAGGTAGGCATCCTTTACCAGAATCTCATGAATTAGCTCAAAAGTTGTCATTAATTGGCGTCAATTCTGAAGACACTCTTGTCGTTGCTTATGATGATTCTCGTTACGCCTTTGCATCTCGTTTGTGGTGGTTGTTGCGCTATCTCGGACACGAGAATGTGGCAGTACTAAATGGGGGTTTTGCTGCATGGCAAAAAGCTGGTTACCCTGTAACAGATATTGTGCCAGAATACAAAGTATCAGTAGGACTTACTTCGCTTCCTAAGATACAAACAGACATGGTAGTGGATATCGCTACAGTGAAAGAGCGAAAAGATTTACCGGAAGTCGTGTTAGTTGATTCGCGAGAAACGGAGCGTTTCCTAGGAATTAGAGAACCGATTGATAAAATAGCCGGACACATTCCTGGTGCAGTCAATTATCCTTGGCAAGAAGTGGCAGACTCTGCTGGATATCTGCTGTCCAGTATAGAGCAACGTCATCGATGGTCTGAGATTGAGAATGCCAAGGAAATTTTTGTTTATTGTGGTTCTGGAGTGACTGCTTGTGTCAATTTACTATCGTTGGAATTAGCGGGTATCCATACAGGAAAACTTTACGCTGGTAGTTGGAGTGATTGGATTAGTTATTAGTTGGTGGTTAGTGGTTAGTGGTAGCCGTTTTTCCAATAACAACTAACCACTAACCAATTTCAAAATCTCCCCAATTCCAAATTGTAATTAATTGTGAAGAACCAGCCCTCAAAATCAATATTTTGCTCGGTAGAACTACCTAAATTGAATCCACCTTGTAAACTTAGATTTGTATAAGTAGATATTCCATAAGTTAAGTGTCCGTATATGCGATGATATTGGTCTTGTCTTTCGCGACGGGTAAAGTCGGACAAACTAAATTGGTAGTTCAGACCTACTTGAAGTGCTTTTTGCCAGTAGTAGTTTAAAGACAGCCATACGGTATTGGAGATGCGATCTCGATTATCTTGATTGCTTGGAGGGTTAGTAAAACTAGCTCGCAATTCATAAAAAGTATCTAGCATTAATTTGGGTGTGAGGGGGTCTCGCCTCCCAAAAGACAATTGAACGGAATTTTCGTTCAGGAAACGGTCTCCCGCATTGTAAAAACTACCGTTTCTAGCGTAAAAAAACTGTTGATTGCTCCAACCCAGTTCTCCGTACATTCGTGGTGATAGCTGTTGGTAGACACTGGTGTTGAATCTTATTTGGTTGTAATTGTACTTAGATTGGTCTAGGTAACGAATGATATTTCCATCAATTGATGCATTCAAATACGTTTTAGACCCAAGGCGCAGAGGAGCAGAAGATAACGACAATCCTGTATAGAATAAACCATCTTGTTTTGGATCGACTGCTGAGGAAAAAATATTATTGGTTTGAAAGTAGCCAACCCGAGCAAATAGGAAACCTACTGGTTTCGGTTGAATGACGGGCTTTGGTTGAGGTGGAAGCGGTGATTGCTCCAATGGCTGTTGTCGAACCAAGAGTGTACCCAATTCTCCAAAAGAACCTTCCGATTCTTGATTTTTTTTCAGTAGTTCTTGCAATCTTTCTATTCGCTGTTTGCGTTCTATGTCGGGCGATTGCAGGCGTTGCTCTATTTGCGGCAAACTGGACGGATCGGTAAAATTACCCGGTTGCCCTTCTAGCTGAGGATTTTCAAGCTGAGGTGGGGTAAGTTGTCTGTTGATTTCGGGAGATGACGGTTCTTGAGAGGGTGTCTCTGGGACAGGCGCTGGTTGTGGTTGTTCTTGAGGTGTGGAAGTTTCTGGTGGTTGGTTTGTACCTGCTTGTGCTTGCGTATTTGAACTCATGCCCTCACTACAATGAAGATCGCAAAGCTCGGCATTTCCTGCTGTTGAAAGTAAAAATTCTGAAGTTAGCAGTTTTTTTTCAATTTCTTTATGAAGACTTTGTAATTTGTTCTGTAATGCGAGTTGCTCTCTGGTGTAGTAGTTGGAATCAGTTTCGCGTATAATTCCTAAAGATGATATCCTTAGTAAGAGATCTTGATTCTCATCTCGGTAATGAGGATTTGCAGCCCACACCGCATCTACTTTGTTTAAACAGCACCAAGTTGTACTACTGGCTAGTAGGATCGGAAAGAGCAAGTTGTTCCAGCCATTGGGTTGCATGCGAAATATTTTTTAGCAAAATTAGACCTGAAATATGCACTTGAAGTTCCGTGGAGATGTTAAGTTCTCCTTTAAAACTTCATGAATACTGTGTGATAACGATTACCTATTGGTTCATCAGAAACTATGAATTTTATAATGTATCCTTTAAGATTTGTTTTTTCATTAACATAACTTAATATTCTAAAGATAGTATTTACACGTACTTCATAAAATCTAAATAGTTCATCAGGTTTAAGCAAAATTACTGAAAAAAATTGTTATAACAGATAACAGGTCAAGACCTTTACATTAAAATTCATTCTTATTGGTTTGGTTCAGTATAAATATCAGAGGCTCCAAACAATGTTACGCAAGTTTTATATACTACTGGTGATTAGTCTTATAGAAGTTGTGGTGTTGCCTTTGCCGAATCGGGCAAGTGCAGCCACTCCTCTCACTCAAGCTGTCATTCAGGAACTTCGCAACTTAGTACAACTTATGCCCCAGGATCGACCGAAGCGTCAAGCACGTCGTTCGGATGCCATGACGCCCGGTGATGGGTTGTCTACGGGAAGGTCGTCTTTAGCAGACTTGCGCTTTAACGATGGTTCTTTGGCTCGGATAGGGGAACAAGCAGTATTTCGCTTTTTACCAAAAACACGTAATTTTAGTCTGAAAAATGGAACCGTACTTTTGTTGATTCCACCCGGAAACGGTCAAACACGAGTCAACACTCCAAATGCTGCAGCAGCAATTCGCGGTTCGGCATTATTTGTACGTTACGATCCAAGCACTGACACCACAATTGTAGGTGCATTGACAACTAGTGGTATTGAAGTCCTTAATAAAGATGCTTCTCAACGAAAGGAGCTTCAAGCTGGGCAATTGATGGTTGTTGTCAAGGGAAAATTTCAAGGTCTGTATGATTTTGATTTAAGAACTTTTTATAATACGAGCGATATAGTTCGGGGTCTAGATTTGCCCTTAAGAACAGGTGTACCGAGTACTGACCCAGCGATCGCCAGCGTTCAAGCAGAAACTTCTGCTGCTCTGGCATTACAGCGACCCGTTATCGGTAAAGGGGTTATAGAAAATCCTTCTTTCTTAAAGTCAAATACTTCTTCTGAAGAGCCACTCAATAATGTTAGTAGAGATGATGCTCCTGTAAGTACGTTCCTCGAAACAGGGCAAGTTGTATCTAATAATGATGGGCGCTCGAATGGTAGAAATGGCCAAGATACTGACACAAGTACTCCACCTACAGTAACTCCACCCACAGTAACTCCACCCACAGTAACTCCACCCACAGTAACTCCACCCACAGTAACTCCACCCACAGTAACTCCACCCACAACTACACCTACAGTAACTCCACCTACAACTACACCTACAGTAACTCCACCCACAACTACACCTACAGTAACTCCACCCACAACTACACCTACAGTAACTCCACCCACAACTACACCTACAGTAACTCCACCCACAACTACACCTACAGTAACTCCACCCACAACTACACCTACAGTAACTCCACCCACAACTACACCTACAGTAACTCCACCCACAACAACTACAACTCAACCAACAGTAACAAATCCAGCCACTGTTTCCACTCCACCCACAACGACAACTCAGCCAACAACGACAACTCCACCCACAACGACAACTCCACCCACAACGACAACTCAGCCAACAACGACAACTCAGCCAATAACTACAACTCAGCCAACAACTACAACTCCACCAACTACAACTCAGCCAACTAACCCAACTGAAACTGGACCTACTTCGTCTCAGCCACAGCCTGCTACGCCATCACAACCACCTCCACTAGTTTCAACCGCGCCAACACCATCTCCTGCACCGTAGCAGCAATATTCCTCAAGGATTTTTTGATGTTGGTAAAACCAGAGAATCCTTGGTACTGCGAAGACCCAAATACCGTTGTTAGCTGTAGTGTCACGAATGTTGCCATGGGAGCAGACTCTGCTCTCAAACTTTAAAAACCAAAACTGGCGTGTTGCGGGAATGTATTTGCTGTCTATTAAAGAAAGTGAAGGAAAGTTAGCGCTTGTTAGCGCTCAAACAATTAGTTGATTACCCTTATCCCCGGAACTCCACCTTCCCCAATCCCTAATCCCCGATCTTTACAGTTGATTGAGAACTTTCATCAGATATTCCCGACCAAGGTGTCGTTGGGGTGTCTGAATCTTCTAGATAAAGGGTATCTGTAGGTAATTCTTCAGGTGACCAGGTTGGGATTCTCTCAGTTATTTCTATCTCTTCTAATGCCTTAAGTGCCTCTGATGCTGACTGATAGCGTTGTTGAAAATCTTCACGCACCATTGTGCTGAGAATATTTGCTAATGAAACGTTGACTTGTGCCTTATCAACCCATTTCACTTCTCCATTTCCATCTCTGTCAAGCTCGTGAGGAGCCATACCCGTTAGAGCTTTAATCCCAATCATGCCAACTGCATAAATATCACTACTGTACTGGGGACGTCCATAACACTGCTCGCTTGGAGCATAGCCTTTAGTCCCAATACCGATGGTAAAGGCTGTGTGCTCTGAAGCATCAAGCAATTGTGTAGTCATTTCTTTAACTGCTCCAAAGTCAATCAACACTAACTTACCATCTGAATCGCGCCGAATAATATTGCTGGGCTTAATATCTCGATGAATGACGTTATATCTATGGACAAAGGTTAATGTTTGCAATAAGTCTCGCAAAATCTGAACAACAGCTATTTCATGAAGAGGTCTACCGCTTAGTAACTCTTGACTGAGAGCGTGACCTTCTATATATTCTTGAATCAAATAAAATTCTTCTTCCTCTTCAAAGTATGCTAACAATTTCGGTATTTGCTCGTGATTACCCAATTTTTGAAGGGTTTGAGCTTCTGAAGTAAATAACCGTCTGGCAATTGCCAGCTGTTCTGGTTTACTATTTGCTGGTTTTAGTTGCTTGACAACACATTGAGGATTGCCAGGAAGCTTAATATCTTCGGCAATATAAGTTTCGCTAAATCCGCCTGCACCTAGAACTTTGACAATTTTGTAGCGACCATCCAGAATTTTTCCTGAGATTGCCATCTCCCTTTCCTGGAGCAAGTCTTTTAAGTCCTCTTGCTGGCTGAGAATTTCTTGAACAACTCGATGCGAGGAATATTTGCGAAAAATATCTAACAATTGACTTCTTCTGGCAATTTCCTTAACAAATTCGGTTCCCAAATAGGAAAATCCAACAAACATAATTCCCATAACGGGTATAGCTGTAGGCAAAATAAGTAGCCCAGACACAAAGCTTACGTAACTAATTCCTCCCCAGATGATGGCAAGACCAATACTTGAAAAAAATCTAACTGCGCCCCTCTGCTTCCAAGAAATAATTGCAGCAGAGCCACCTAATAAACACAACACAAATAAACCCCGTCCTTCAGGGCTGGGGATTGCTTGTACGAGCGCTTTATTTTCCATTAGGGTTGCGATCGCATTTGCGTGAATTTCTACCCCTGCCATTTTTTCAGGTTGCAACAAACCTCTAGCCGCCGCCGCCGAATGATAATCGTTTGCTAGCTGGGATGTTGCGCCAATCAGGACTATTTTATCTTCAAAAAACTTGCCTTGCTGTAAATAACTGTTCCAGTTCTTTGGATCTAGTACGTACCAAAAGGGAATTTGCTCAAATGTTCCTGGCGGTCCGTAGAAATGTATGCGATCGCCCTTTGGTGGAGGATAGTTTACCGCACCGGCTCTGAGAGCAGCTTCATCAAAGGAGAGAACTTTCTCGGTTAAAGTATCACCATTCCCTAACGATTTAGAAAACTCGCTAGCCAATTTGTGAACTTTACCGTTTATTTCTATAGGAAAATTAACAGAACCGACTCCTACAGATCCCACTTGAAACATCTGTTGGGGTTGCGTCAGTTGCGTAAATATGCCTTGATGTGTCGCAAAATTTTCGTAAAGAGCTGCTAAAGTGACCTTGCTGCCATAAAGTTGCAATGCTTGTTGCAAACTCTTGTCATCATCCACACCATAGGAACTTGGTGTATCAAAAACTACATCAACAGCCACGGAGCGTGCGCCGGAACGCACTAATTTTTCAATAACCTGTGCGTATGCAGCACGTTTAAAAGGAAAAGATCTTAGTGGTTCTAAGTAAGAGAATTCTTGGGGATTGGTTTTATAATACTGTTCGCCAATAGATATAGACTGTTCGTCAATCGCCAAGATCACGATATTTTTTGGAGGAACGACCGATCCCCGTATTAAATAAAACAGGCTTTGTGCCTGATTTTCCATGAATTGAGTCAAATTAGTATTAAAAGCTGAAAGCAACGCCGCGCTGACAACTGAAGTGCCAGCCAGCACATGGCCCAAACGAGCCCACAGTTTCGATCGACGTACTGCCAAGGTCGAAGTTGCTTTTGTCAGGCGTGATAACGGTCGATTGGCAGCCTCGACGTATTGTTTAGTTGTAGATTGAGGTTCTTCTGCCATACTCTAGTGCTCGTTTATTTACGTATAACATCAAGCTCTCAGTCTCTGCACTGTATTTGCACCCCCGACTACTGCTGTTTGAAATTCGTTTATCAATTAGCAGTCACTACTAAGCTACTCTATACGGAATACCACTTCGCTGTAAATAAGAAAATTTCTACAAGTGTTTGTTTGGAAAGCGCTATATAATGAGACCCAGTAGATGCGCTTGCAAGATGTTCTCATAAATCTACAGTAGTGTAGACATGGGAAACAAGCAACTCGAGCACTGCCTAACGCCATAGCAGAACAAAGAACGCTGACTTTTTGCTAAAAGACCCACATCTTCATTTTGTGCCTTCTACCCTCTGTATTTTCTTCAAAGTAAGGCAGAGTAGAATCGTTGGGAGTTAGGATAAACACAAAGCGTACTGGAATTTGCCCGTGGTTCGGCGCGATCGCTTCAACAATCGTGTAAGAGTAGTAAGCCCTCCTATATTTTAACTTCTATGACAAAAGCTATAAATTTCGGCTTGTGAATACCTCATGGCTCTTTGCCTATTTCATACCTCTTTAGGAGTAAACTTAACAGGTATAGAGCAAATAATGCTGCTATGCCATCTCTTTTATTGGTAAATTTTAGATTGCGGGTTCTCCTGAGTGTACTTGGGTAAAAAGGTTAGTACCAAGATCGCTTAGGGGCATACCTACTCCAATGTTCAGCAAATTTTCTGATATGCGAGAGGTTAAATAAAAGCTATATATGACAATATATTTTATAGATATTAGCAAGATAGCCATTTTATAATTGCTATAATCTATTGTTCAATCTAAATTCTTTTATATTATTAGGTGTAACTTTACTATGGGTTCCCCGATGAATCGTCTGTCTATATTTGTAGACGGAAACAATATGTTCTATGCTCAGCAAAAAAATGGCTGGTTTTTTGACCCGAGGCGGGTGTTGGAATATTTCAAAAACGAACAGTCAGAGACAACGTTAATTAATGCTTTCTGGTATACGGGCTTAAAAGATCCGCAAGATCAGCGAGGATTCAGAGATGCTTTAATTAGTTTGGGTTATACAGTCAGAACTAAGATTTTAAAAGAATATTATGATGATTCCTCAGGTCGCTACTCGCAAAAAGCGAATTTAGATATAGAAATTGTAGTAGATATGTTTAATACAGTAGATCAGTATGACAGAGTAGTATTATTTAGTGGAGATGGAGATTTTGAAAGAGCTATTGAGCTATTGCGTTCTAAGAACACCCATATTACAGTAGTATCTACAGAAGGAATGATAGCTAGAGAATTACGTAATGCTACCGATCGCTATATAGATTTAAACGATATTCGAGACCTGATAGAAAAAGTAGATGCTTAGTATTTATTAACATAGTTAGTAGCAGAAAAAGTAAGAAAGACGGTATTTTAAGCCACAAGGAAAAACTTAACAATAAGTTGCAAATGAAGAACAAAGCAGAACAAATCATCATTTTTGATACGACGCTCCGAGATGGAGAGCAGTGTCCGGGTGCAACTCTCAACATAGATGAAAAATTAGCCATAGCCAAACAACTCAGCCGTTTGGGTGTAGATATTATTGAAGCAGGCTTTGCCTTTGCCAGCCCCGGAGATTTTGAAGCAGTGAGCAAAATTGCTCAAACAGTGGGAACGGAAGATGGTCCTGTGATTTGCAGTTTGGCAAGAGCACGCCATGATGATATCAAAGCAGCAGCAGAGGCAATCAAACCAGCTGCAAAAGGTAGAATTCATACTTTTATTGCCACAAGTGATATTCATCTCAAGTACAAACTGAAAAAAACGAAAGCAGAAGTCTTAGCGATTGCTGAAGAAATGGTCGCTTATGCTAAGACCTTCACAAATGATGTAGAATTTTCTCCAGAAGATGCAGGGCGCTCCGAACCGGAATTTCTTTATCAAGTGTTAGAACGGGCGATCGCAGCAGGAGCAACAACAGTCAACATCCCTGACACTGTGGGTTACACAACTCCCACCGAATTTGGCTCCCTCATTAAGGGAATCAAAGATAATGTTCCCAATATAGATAAAGCCATTATCTCCGTTCACGGGCACAATGATTTGGGCTTGGCAGTTGCCAACTTTTTAGAAGCGGTAAAAAATGGTGCAAGACAATTAGAATGCACGATCAACGGTATTGGCGAACGTGCGGGAAATGCAGCACTTGAAGAATTAGTTATGGCATTGCACGTCCGGAGACAGTTCTTCAATCCCTTCTTGGGAAGATCGGTGGAATCAGAAGAACCGTTAACAAATATTGACACAAGGCAAATTTACAAAACCTCACGTCTAGTGTCCAATTTGACAGGAATGCTAGTTCAGCCTAATAAGGCAATAGTGGGAGCAAACGCGTTTGCCCACGAATCTGGAATTCATCAAGATGGCGTGCTAAAAAACAAGCTTACCTACGAAATTATGGACGCTCAATTGATTGGATTAACAGAAAATCAAATTGTCTTGGGCAAACATTCAGGAAGAAACGCTTTCCGCACGCGTTTGCGAGAATTGGGCTATGAACTCACAGACGCCGAACTTAATAAGGCGTTTGTTCGCTTTAAGGAGATTGCGGATAAAAAGAAAGAAATTACGGATTGGGATTTAGAAGCTATTG
This sequence comes from Tolypothrix campylonemoides VB511288_2, assembly GCF_045999855.1. Taxonomy (NCBI): domain Bacteria; kingdom Bacillati; phylum Cyanobacteriota; class Cyanophyceae; order Nostocales; family Tolypothrichaceae; genus Tolypothrix; species Tolypothrix campylonemoides. The sequence continues at coordinate 304,587 of NZ_JBFPMW010000005.1, read as the reverse complement.
TTAATGATGAAATTCAACAAGCGCCCGATTTATTTCGGTTAGAACTTGTACAGGTTTCTTGTGGTAGCAACGCCCGTCCCACAGCAACTGTAACCATGCGTACACCAGAGGGCGAAGAATTAATGGATGCAGCCATTGGTACCGGACCTGTGGATGCAGTTTATAAAGCAATCAACCGTGTCGTCAACGTACCAAACCAACTGATTGAGTTTTCCGTACAATCAGTTACAGCAGGTATTGATGCTATTGGCGAAGTTACCATCCGTCTCAAATCGGAAGACCGAGTTTTCTCCGGTCATGCAGCAAATACTGACATCATCGTGGCATCGGCACAAGCTTACATAAATGCACTGAATCGATTATTTGCTGCTTCGCAAAGCAAACAACAACAGCAAGCAGTTGTGAATAATTAGCAATTGGGGCGTGACTACCAGACAAATGACGTTCTTCAGGATTCGCCCTATCCGCTTACAGAGATGCTCCACTTTCGTGCAGCGTCTCTGTAAGCAGATACACGATGCTATAAGCTATACCCGCAAGGGCTATACGCCAGTTCCCAGGACGAGAGAAACTCCCAAACTCCCCAATCATATTCGCTAAGCACTCGCGAATGCAGCCAGGTTATTTCGGACAAACTCGCGAAACAGAGTTGGTTCTTCTCCAAGAATTTGCGGGATATTGTGATAAACATCAGCAAAGTCAGGAAGTTGTCCGGCTTGTAGCAGTTCCATCTGACGAACAATACACTCAAAGTATGCAGGCTCCATAGTTTGACCGATGGGTAACTTTCGCAAATCCGCAGCAGGAAGAGGTTCGTAGGCGATTGTTTTGCCAAGTTCTTCTGAAAGAATTTGTGCGGCTTCATTCATAGTCAGGGCTTCTACACTTAGAAAATACTTTTGCCCGCTATGCTTTTGAGGAGCACGCAACGCCGCCGCCGCAACACGCGCAAGGTCAAAACAATCTACCAATCCGACACGCTCCTGACCGAAAAACATACGCAGTTTTCCATCTTGCACAGAGCCAAAGAAGTTTTGCATGAACGCGTTGGGAAGAAGATGAGTCCAACCAATACCGCTAGCTTCAATATAAGTTTCCACAAGTTGATGCCAAATGTAGTGGCGAATCAACTTTGCTTGGGGACGACCGGGTTGATGGAAAGTACCGACGTGGACAATATACTCGACCCCTGCATCTTTTGCTGCATCGGTCAGGTTTTTTCCTTGGCTCAGCATATCTACGGTATAGCCTGTAACCATAAAGAGGCGCTGTACGCCCTGTAGTGCTTCTTCGTAAGTCGATATCTGGTCAAGGTCAAGATGTACGGTGGAAATACCTCGTTGTGCAAAGGTTTCTGCTTGTTCGGGTTTGCGAACGGCAACCCGTAACTGAAGGTTATCGGAACCACCGTCTTGCTCCAACAGATTAACGAGGTGAGAACCCGTTCTACCGGTAGCACCGAGAATCAAAGCAACAGGATTTGAAGGACTCATCTAATTTTGACTGCTAAAAATTACCAAGGAAGGGGTTTGCGCGAATTAAAGAAACCACCTGTAGGACCATCTTCGGGTAGTGTAGCAAGCCATACAGGAGTGTCAGCCCCTTCTTCCACTGTTCCTGGTGCATTCGCACTACCCATATCTGTTTGTACCCAACCAGGGCAAGCAGAATTGACTTTGATGGGAGTATCCGCAAGTTCCTTGGCAAATTGTACCGTGATGGCATTTAGTGCCGTTTTAGATGATTGATAAGCCAGACCTCGGTATTGAAAGTAATGTGAATTTGGATCGAGAGTATCTGTAAGGGAACCAAGCGTACTGGAAATATTTACTATTCGACCTGCGTGGCTCTTGCGAATTAGAGGGAGCATTGCTTGGAGTACTGCAAAAGCACCAAAGACATTGGTCTCGAATGTGTCTTTAAAAACTTTTACATCAAGGTTGCTGGGATTTACGCCTCCATCATGTAAAACACCTGCATTGTTTACCAAAACATCTAGCTTGCCAAAACGTTCTTCAATATTTTTAGCTGCTGTAGCAACAGAAGAAATATCGGTCACATTTATTTGAATAGATTGTACGTCAAGCCCTTCGGCTTGTAACTTTTCCGCAGACTCAGCACCTTTGTTTTCATCTCTAGCACCTATAAGGACAGTCAATCCTGTTTTTGCAAGTTGACGGCTAATTTCAAAGCCTAGCCCCTTGTTAGCACCTGTTACTAAAGCAATTTTTTTGTCTTGATTCTGCATAGTTTTGTTGTGCTTAATCTATACAATTTGGGCAAAAAATAGGATGAGTTTGCCTCACCCCAAGACTTATCCACCTATGGCACTGACGACAGAGCCTTCATACGCAGTGTTGATAGAAACCTCTTTCCAAGCCTCAAGTTCTGCTTTTACAGAGTCAAGCTTGCCATTGATAGCGCTGACAGCATCTTCACCTAACACCAATCTCAGTGGTGGGTTATCGCTTTTTACTGCTTGAATAATTGCCAATGCTGCTTTCTTTGGATCTCCCGGTTGCTTGCCATCCACCTCTTGCAACCACTGGCGGAACCGTCCTACAATTGCTTGGTATTCTTCTAATTGAGTATCGCTCATGACTAACGAGCGACCATTAAAATCAGTACGGAATGCTCCTGGTTCAACAATTGTGACTTTAATGCCAAGATGCTTCACTTCTTGAGCCAATGCTTCGGAAATGGCTTCCAGTGCAAATTTTGTACTGCAATAAATCCCAGCTCCAGGGAAGCCTACAAAGCCACCTACGGAGGAGAAATTGAGAATGTGTCCGGTACGTTGTTTTCGCAGGTAGGGTAGGACTGCTTTTGTTAAACTCAACCCCCCAAAAACGTTGGTTTCAAATTGTTGGCGAATGGCGTCATCGCTGGCTTCTTCAATTGCTCCTACCAAACCATAACCGGCGTTATTGACTAAAACGTCAATGCGTCCAAAGGTAGCAATTGCACTTTTAACTGCTTCTGCGACTTCTTGAGGTTTTGTCACATCCAGTCGTACTGCTAAGGAACGCTCTGGAAACTGCTGTGTCAAATCTTCTACTTGCTGTGGCTTGCGTGCTGTGAGTACCGCAGTATCACCACTTGCCAATACTGCTTCTGCTAGCGCTCGACCAAATCCAGTTGAACTACCAGTAATAAACCATACTTGTGTCCCAGGAGAGTTTGTCATGACAAATCTTTGTGTTTTAGAAGCTTCAGTATTTTACGGAAACTCAAACACCTCCTTCTTGCATATTATTGCGAAATCTATCTAATTCTTGTTTTCTCTCGGTTACTAGATTTTTCAAATCTTGCATATACTTTAATTAGACGCACCGTAACGTCTTATAAAAAAGCAGTCTGTACTTATGTCACAAAAGGTAGAACACAACCGCACTCAAATAAAATCTTCCACGAAAACGCCTTCAACGCGCAGGCGAAATCAGCATTCCCATCAAGCAATTCTTAAGGCTGCTTCGGAGTTGTTGGAGGAAAAGGGTTATGGTGGTGTCTGTATTGAGGCGATCGCATCTCGTGCGGGAGTGGGAAAGCAAACTATCTATCGGTGGTGGTCATCCAAAGCATCTGTGATGATGGAAGCCTACGCCGCCCAAGCCACAAGCAACATCCCCACACCAGATACAGGTTCAGTACGAGAAGATTTATACAAAATTTTACAACAATTGTTCGAGCTATTGACAAAAACTTCTACAGGTGCAGCTGTTGCCGGACTCATTGCGGAAGCACAAATAGATCCGGAAGTGGCTGAGGTATTTCACGAGCGGTTTGTGCAAAGTCGCAGACAAGCCACGCACACTATTTTAGAGCGAGGAATTGCGCGTAGAGAATTACGCTCGGATTTCAATTTGGAAGTAGCGATCGACGCAATTTACGGTCCGGTATGGTATCGATTGTTGTTGAAGCACGCACCGTTGGATGATGCTTTTGCCCGAGAATTGGTGGATTTGGCTATGGTGGGGATACAAGTTTAGGGGAGATATCAAGAGGTGAAGAATCGAAAGAGTGGGAGGAGTATTTCTGTTGGAGTTCTACTTTTTCCATAAATTTTGCGATCGCTAATAATCCTGTAAACAATATCAATCTTTTCTAATGATGAAACTGCCATTTCAAGCTACAAAACTCCTATTTCTTTTTGAAAAAATTTTAATTAAAGATTTTTAGTATAGCAGTTTTAATTGCTTGTATAACCACTCAACACTTTAAAAAGTGTTCAAACTGTCAGCCAATCTATTAATACCCTCCACCAATTGCTGCTCTGTCAATTCTCCATAGCCAAAAATAAACTCACCTTTTGAATGCGGTTTTAGATAATGAGGCGCAGCAGATATAATTCCTACGCCTGCTTGTTCTGAACGTTGCATAATTTCTTCATCACTAAAAGGAGTTTGCAACCGCACCATTAAATGGATTCCTGCTTTTTCTCCTAATATCGTTGCTTTCTCTCCAAAATTCTTGTTGAACGCTTTCACTAAAACTTGACGGCGCTTGTCGTAAACGGCTCGCATTTTTCTAATGTGTCGTTCTAAATGCCCTTCCCCGATAAAATCTGCAAGTACTTGCTGTTCTAGTAAAGGTAAGTGGCGATCGCTCAACCATTTTGCACGAGCAAAAACAGAAACTAAACTTTTTGGTAACACTAAATACCCAATTCGTAGGGAAGGGAACAGCACTTTTGAAAACGTACCAATGTAGAGAACGGAATCACTTTTATCCAACCCTTGCAACGCAGGAATGGGGCGATCTCCATAACGATACTCACTATCATAATCATCTTCTATAATCAACGCCCCAGTTGCACCAGACCAAGTCAGTAATTCCAAACGTCTCGGTAGGGAAAGTATTGCTCCTGTGGGAAATTGGTGAGAAGGTGTGATATAAACGAGCCGAACTTGTTCTTTTGCATAGTTTGCCAAGTCTTCAACCACTAAACCAGACTCATCCACAGCCACAGGCAAAAGTTTTGCGCGTTGTGTTTCAAAAATGAGCCTTGCACTCAAGTAACCGGGATCTTCCAAGGCAATAACGTTCCCAGGTTCAATAAACAAACGCATAATTAAATCTAAAGCTTGCTGTGTCCCATTTACAACTAACACTTGGTCTGGATCGCAGTTAACAGCACGGGAACGGGAGAGGTATCGAGCGATCGCATCACGCAAAGGCTTGTATCCCAAAATATCCTTTGAATAATCCAGCCATTCTATGTTGGAGTAACAGTAGCGAGAAAGCAGCTTGCGCCACAGTTCTATGGGAAATTGGTCAAAAGCCGGTCGCCCGTAGCGGAAGTTGATGAACAATTCCGGTTCGGGAACTCTCGGTACATTCTCTGTCTGAGCCAAATTCACTCCGTATTTAGAGAGTTGAACTGGCGGACGGGTTTTTGTTCTGGTAGATTGAACGGGTGCAGAACGCAATAAATCATCGGGAAGTTGAGAGCAAACAAAAGTCCCAGAACCCACAACAGTCTCTATATATCCCTCACTGAAAAGTTGGTCGTAGGTTTGAGTGACAGTTGTGCGGGAAATGCCTAGAGATTTAGCAAGTTGACGTGTGGAAGGAATGCGCCCACCCGGTAACAATCGTCCATTGAGAATAGCTTGGCGCAGTTCCTCGTAAAGCTGTTGGTGGAGTGGTACTGGGGAATTGCTGTTTATCGTAATGGCAAAATCCATAGCGCCAAGGTTTGAGCGATCGCAATGTTAATTATTACAGTGTGGATGTTAGGATTATCTCAAAATTATTCTTGTTTATCTGGCGTTACTTCAGTCTCTGGGTTTAACAGTTCGATAGGACGGAAATCGACTTCCCCGACTGCCTCAAAATTTGCTAGCAGTTCATCCAAATTGTCTGGGAATGTTCCTTGCGCTACCATCTTAGTAAAAACTTCGTAACAGTCATTCTTGGCACCTTCTTTACGGGGAAACCCCAACCATAGAATCACAATAGCTTTTAATTGTGGAGTATCAAACGCCCGAAAAAACAAGCGGTATCTTTCGGGTAAACCCATCTTTTTCACTCGTCCATATTGTTTTAATGCCTTGGTTAAAACAAAATGAGATGCCTTGGGATCTGATGGAATTTTAGTTTCAATTGCAGTAGTAATTGCCGCAAATAGCTTTACGCTTGCATGGAGTTTAAACTCTTTCTTTGGAAGTTTTTCTCGCAGATTAGAAACACGGTCAAACAACTCTTGATATTGAGTACCAAATAGTTGTGGGTGAAAATAAATCTCCCAACCATGACTGACAAACTTAGGCATCTTCTAGTAAATCATCCTCTAATTCCACACCCTCAATCAATTTATGAGCAGCCTCAGACATTTCTGTAGTATAGGGCTGTAAAGTATTATTTTTCAGCGCTTCTGTTAGTGCAAAATCAAGAAACAGCTTCATCAATAGCGAGTCTTCTGCATCATCCTCAGATTGTGGGACAATCCGCACAATTGCAGTATCTGGCGACAATACCTCTATCCAACCATTTGCATTAGCGAACTGGGGATGTTCGCGGTAAAACTCGGCAGGTAGACGAAATCCCGCACTATTACCAATTTTTGTACTGCGAATACTGTAAGAGTTACTCATTGTGGGAGTGTATGTACAGGATGTACTTACATATTAACAGTTTATGCACCACCAATTTTCTTAATAAACAAGGTTGTTTCAGTTCAAAAATTATAGGACTTACGCAAAGCCCCCCTTTTTAAGGGGGGTTGGGGGGATCGGCAACGCGTGAAATACCCAAAATATTGTTGAAGTTGCGTAAGTCCTAGCTGAGTTTGCTTTAGTTGTGACGACCTACTTAAGTGGACTTATCCAAAACGACAAAAGTGGCTCTTGTTAAAGACCACTTGGAAAAAGTATGAAAGATAAAGTAAAAGATTTCATCCTTCATACTTCTTTATGCCGATCGCACAACAAATCATTATCAAAGAAGCGACTGCATCAGAAGACTCCCTCATCGCCGAGCATTTCTATAAAATGTGGCTGGATCTGGGAGTTCCAGATGATGCGTTCGCTCCCGATTGGTTGGATATTTCCCTTAAGTTTATAGAACAGGCTCGGCAAGAGTTATCCTATAAAGCTTTTGTGGCAGAGGTTGAAGGTAACGTTGTTGGTTCTGCCAGTTGTCAAATCCACAACGGTCTCTACCCTAACATTATCAAGCAACAACACCGCAAATATGGATATATTTGGGGAGTTTATGTTGAACCTTCATACCGCAGACAAGGAATTGCCAAGCAACTGACAAGTCAAACAGTAACCTATTTAAAAGAGATTGGTTGTACGCGAGTCGTTCTCAACGCTTCTCCATTAGGAAAACCAGTTTATGAAAGTCTTGGTTTTTCCAACAGCAATGCCATGCAATTAGATTTGTCAATTCTTTAAGAAGGTGGCTACTGTCCCCTCTAACGCTCACAGATGTTTTTTTACAATTGGAACGCACATTTATGACTACATTCAACAATCGTAGCGAGATAGAACAGTTGACTGTTACAAAACGCAATCAGATTAAGCGGATACCTCAACGCGGTCATTACGAATCTCAAGTCATCTACGAAATTTTAGATGAAGGGTTAGTTTGCCATGTAGGGTTTGTTGTGGATAACCAACCGTATGTTATTCCAACTGCATACGGTCGTGTGGGAGACGAACTTTATATCCACGGTTCTCCTGCAAGTCGCATGCTTCGTTCTTTACTTCACGGAATTGAAGTATGTGTCACAGTGACTTTACTAGATGGGTTAGTTCTCGCACGTTCTGCATTTCACCACTCCATGAATTACCGTTCTGTCGTCATATTTGGTACGGCAACTTTAGTACAAGATACACAACAGAAGTTAGAAGCATTGAAAGCTTTTACCGAGCATATTGTACCGGAACGGTGGGCAGAAGTACGGCAACCCAATCGTCAGGAATTAGAGGGAACTTTAGTGCTTTCCTTACCTATAACAGAAGCTTCTGCTAAGGTGCGGACAGGACCACCAAAAGATGATGAAGCTGATTATGCTTTACCCGTTTGGGCTGGTGTTTTGCCTTTAAAACTAGTTACAGAAGATGCAGTTCCAGATTCACGTTTGGATGCTGAAGTTTCTTTACCAAGTCATGTGCAAAACTACAGAAGATAGCTACAGATGTAAATACATTGTTTTTAAAATTGGTTACGTAACACCGTAACACCTAAGTAGAAGCTTCAATAATTAACAGAAATTGCGTATCAGTTACATGATACGCAATTGGCATATCTCAGTAAATAAAATTCCGGAGTTAGTAACTTTACGAAAGTAGGTATATATAATCACTTACAAAAAGTGCTACTTATGAATCACCCTGCCACAACATCTTGGAACGAAGTTCGGGCTGCATTTCAAAAGATCTGGGGTTATGAGGACTTCCGCCCACCGCAGGGAGAAATTATTCAAAGTTTGTTGGCGAAAAAAGACGCACTAATTATTATGCCAACAGGTGGAGGGAAATCTATTTGTTTTCAGTTACCTGCATTATTACAAACTGGGCTGACACTGGTGATTTCGCCTTTAGTGGCGCTGATGGAAAATCAAGTACGGGAATTACAAGAACGTAACTTAGCAGCTGCTCTTTTACACGGTGAATTGCCTTCGTTTCAACGACGCCAGACTTTGCAAGCTCTAGAAAAACAACAACTGCGACTGCTGTACCTGTCGCCGGAAACTTTACTCAGTTCACCTGTATGGGAAAGATTGTGCAAACCTCAACTGATCGTTAATGCCCTCATTTTAGATGAAGCACATTGTTTGGTGCAGTGGGGAGATACTTTTAGACCTGCTTATCGAAGATTGGAAGCCGTCAGACCCGCACTCCTGAAATATAAACCAGTGGGAACAACGATCGCGATCGCTGCTTTCACTGCTACGGCTGACCCCACAGCCCAAGCAACGATTCAACAAGTCTTACAATTAAACGAACCAACAGTTTTTTGCGTCAATCCTTACCGTCCCAATATTCATCCCTCGGTTCGCATAGCTTGGACCCCAAGAGGGAGAAAGCAACAGATTTTGAAGTTTCTGAAGGATAAAACAAAACAAACTGGCTTGATCTACGTTCGGACAAGGAGAGACAGTGAAGAGTTAGCCGCATGGCTGCAACAAATGGGTTACTCTACCACTAGCTATCATGCAGGGCTTGGTGCAGAAGAACGTCGCGCTGTAGAAGCAAAATGGCTGAGTGGAAAAATATCGTTTGTTGTTTGTACCTCGGCTTTTGGTATGGGAATCAACAAATCTGATGTGCGTTGGGTGATTCACTTTCACTCACCCTTACTGCTATCAGAGTACGTACAGGAAATTGGACGTGCTGGAAGAGATGGGAAACCAGCCCAAGCGCTAACTTTGATAAGTGAACCTACGGGATGGTTGGACCCGGAAGACAAACAAAGGCAAAAGTTTTTTGAAAAGAATTTGCGATCGCTCCAAAACTCCGCACAGCAACTCGTGAAAAAATTGCCTTCTACTGGTGAAGTAGCGACAGTAGCACGACAATTTCCCGAAGGAGCGATCGCTTTATCTTTACTGCACGCTAGCGGTCAACTCAAGTGGCTCGATCCATTCCATTACAAAATTCTTGCCAGTACAAAAACTCCACCCGTTACACAAGTAGGTGCTACCAAGCAGATGAACAAGTATCTTCTCACAAGGCAATGCCGTTGGGGATTCTTACTGAACGCTTTTGGTTTTCACCAAGAAGCCAACTGGCGTTGCGGACATTGCGATAATTGCTTAAAAAATTATGAATTATGAATTATGAATTATAAATTCTCAATTCATAATTCATAATTCTAAAATTGTCGTAAGAAACGTAAATCGCTGGCGTAGACGCGGCGAATATCATCGATTTGGTGGAGTACCATGGCAAAACGTTCTACTCCAAAGCCTGCAGCAAAGCCAGTATAAACTTCTGGGTCGTAGCCAACAGCTTTCAGTACGTTTGGATCGACCATCCCGCAACCCATCACTTCCAACCAGCGACCGTTCCATCGCAAGTCAACTTCTGCAGAGGGTTCTGTGAAGGGAAAATAGCTGGCGCGGAAGCGAATTTCCACGTCACCAAACATTTCTTGTAAAAATACTTTTACAGTTCCTTTGAGGTCGGTAAAGGTTAACCCTTCATCGACTGCTAAAAGTTCTATTTGATGGAAAACTGCTGAATGAGTGGCATCTACATTATCTCTCCGGTAGACTCGTCCGGGGGCGATGACTCGAATCGGTGGTTCTTCCGTTTCCATGTAACGAATTTGTACTGATGAGGTATGAGTCCGCAGGAGATTTCCATCTGGTAGATAAAATGTGTCCTGCATATCGCGGGCTGGGTGATCGGGTGGAGTGTTGAGTGCTTCAAAGTTGTAGTAATCTGTTTCCATCTCCGGACCGTTGGCTACCGTATAGCCCATACCTACAAAGATGTCTATTGCTCTATCGATTATCCCATTCAGCGGATGGACGCGACCTTGAGAACGGTAGATTCCTGGCATTGTTACATCCAAATTTTCAGCTTCTAGCTGTGCTTGAATTTGGGCTTTTTCTAAAGCTGTATGTTGTTGGTCTATCCTGGCTTGTAAGGCATCTTTTACCGTGTTTGCGATCGCACCAATTTTTGGTCTTTCTTCTGCACTCAGTTGACCCATACTTCGCAACAGCGCCCCTAGCTGACCTTTCTTACCCAGGTAGCTGACTCTTAGTTCCTCAAGGCGTTCTAATGTATTGGCGGCGGCGATCGCCTTTTCTCCTTCCTCTTGCAGTGCTAAAAGTTGCGCTTCTAAATTGTTAGTCATTAGTTAATAGTCATTAGTTAATAGTCATTTGTCATTTGTCATTTATAAAGGACAGATGACGTTAGCATGGCATCCACGAGCCAAAGACAGCGGCCAAGACCAAACTGTTGTTTTCTAGCACCCAGGACTAAACTATTATATGAGATTCTCGCTGTACCTCTTAATTAGCGCTCGCTAACCACTAACCACTAACTATGAAATTACTAATTAGTAATGATGATGGTATTTCATCTCTAGGTATTCGTACTCTTGCCAACACCTTAGCCGAAGCAGGTCATGATGTGAGTGTAGTTTGCCCGGATCGGGAACGTTCGGCTACCGGACATGGGTTAACGTTACACCAGCCAATTCGTGCTGAAATTGTAGAATCTATCTTTCACCCAAATGTCAAGGCTTGGGCTTGCGATGGGACTCCTTCGGACTGTGTTAAGTTAGCTCTGTGGGCTTTGTTAGAATCACCACCCGAGTTAGTTCTTTCTGGCATCAATCAGGGTGCCAATTTAGGGACTGAAATTCTTTACTCCGGTACCGTTTCTGCAGCAATGGAAGGTTTGATTGAAGGTATTCCCAGTATCGCTTTCAGTCTAACTAGCCGGAATAGTAAGGATTTTCAACCTTCTGCTGACTTTGCCAAAATTCTAGTGGGGCAAATTGAGAAAAACCCCCTACCGGAGTTGATGTTGCTTAATGTTAATATTCCCCCAGTTAAGTGGGAAGAAATTGCCGGAGTGACTCTTACCCGTCAAGGGGTGCGACGTTATGTCGATGTTTTTGATAAGCGAATCGATCCTCGTGGGAAAACTTATTATTGGTTAACTGGTGAAGTTTTGGAGGATATTGAACCACCCATTGGTTTGAATCTTTCTGAGAACATACCCATTGATGTTCGCGTTATCCGTGAAAACTACATCAGTATCACACCCTTACAATACAATCTGACCTATGCACGGGGACTGAGTGAATTGTCTAAGTGGGAATTTAAATTTCCGTAAAGTTTATTGAATATACGGAGAACTTCAATAAGTTGCTGAAATGCAACTGGGCAAAATTTAGGTTATAAAGTGAGGAGTCGATTTTGACGTTAAACGGTAGATAAATATTTGAAGATATGAAAATTCAGCTAAAAAGTTTTTTATCCCTAAAAACAAAAACAATGTTATATAGGGTGTGCTGTCTTCCTAATAAGTTTCTTGTCTAGAAAAAGCCTTAAGACAGCATAAACTTATTAATTAAAGTAAAAATTCTTTGTATTGATCGCCCACTCAGTCCAGCAAGCAAAACTCATGTCTAGGATAGAGAATTTATTTTCCGTGTATTTTTGGGGCGTTCGCGGCAGTATCCCCTGTCCGGGACCTGATACCGTTCGTTATGGCGGTAATACCCCTTGCGTTGAGATGCAAGTGGGCGGCAAACGCTTAATTTTTGATGGAGGCACGGGTTTACATGTTTTAGGACAATCTTTATTGTCCAAAATGCCAGTGGAAGCACATATTTTTTTCACCCACTCCCACTGGGACCACATGCAAGGGTTTCCCTTCTTTAGCCCTGGGTTTATTCCGGGAAACACGTTTCATATCTATGGTGCGATCGCTCCCGATGGCTCTACCATAGAACAGCGTTTAAACGATCAAATGCTGCATCCAAATTTTCCGGTTCCGTTGCAAATCATGCAAGCGAATTTATATTTTCATGATGTTATACCGGGAAACGCAATACACATTAATGATATTACGGTAGAGACTTCCCCGCTCAATCATCCTGGTGAAGCCGTAGGATACAGGGTAAACTGGCGTGGAAGATCGGCTGTTTACGTGACCGATACCGAACATTATCCTGACAGAATAGATGAAAATGTTCTGAAGTTATCTCGTGATGCTGATATCCTCATCTACGATTCTACTTATACTGATGAAGAATACCATTCTCTAACCAGACCTAAAATTGGTTGGGGACACTCTACATGGCAAGAAGCTGTGAAAGTAGCCCAAGCTGCCAATGTCAAAACTTTGGTTATCTATCATCACGACCCCTCTCATGATGATGAATTTCTCGATCGTGTCGGTCAAGAAGCTGCAGAAAAATATCCGGGGGCTGTCATGGCACGTGAAGGCATGGTACTTCAGATTCCCGTACCTGTTACCTTATCAGAATCTTTTCGGTGTTAGAAAATTCTTTGTTTAGAGGTGCATCAAGGAAGCAAAGGGGGATTTTGGATTAGATTGGTGAATAGAAGCTCATGCGCTTTTCGCGCACGCTTTGCCAACAGCCCTTCAGCAAAAAACGGTCAACTGCCAACTGCAAGCGGTTTGCTGTTAGCCATCGGTCATCAGCCAAAAATTATAATTAGGTTGATATCAGATCGCCAAGCTGAAAGCTTAAACATTTCTAAAATCCCAGAATCGACGTGCTAAATCTGTCTCAAAATGGGTTTTCTGTGTGGGTTACTTCTTCAACCGAACTGGCTCTAACACCAACGTGTGTTGCACTGGGCAAATTTGACGGCGTACATCGCGGTCACAAGCGGGTTATTCAACCCATATTGCCTGATGTTACGGCATCCTCACACGGCTACTCAACGGTTGTCACCTTTAATCCTCATCCTCAGGAATTTTTCACGGGTCTTGCCCGCACTTGGTTGACACCGTTGGATGAAAAAATTTTTCAGTTGCGATCGCTCGGGGTAGAACAATTAGTACTGCTACCCTTTGATAAGGAATTGTCCGCGTTACCTCCCGAACAGTTCGTAGAAAAAATTCTCATCCAACAATTACAAGCCAAACGGATTAGCGTCGGGCAAGATTTTTGTTTTGGCTCCAATCGTAGTGGGACTGCCAAGGATTTGCAAGTCTTGGCTGCCAAATTTGACATTCCCGTCACCATTGTTCCCATAGAAACTTGTGCATCTCCTGAAACCGCACTTAACAGTGATGTCAGCGATTCTTCCGATCGCCAGACTCGCATTAGCACTTCACTTATCCGTCAAGTCCTGCAAAATGGTGATATCTGTCAAGCAAACAAACTGTTAGGAAGACCTTACACGCTGATAGGTCATGTCATCAAAGGTCAACAACTTGGTAGAACAATTGGTTTTCCCACTGCCAACCTACAGCTGCCAAAAGATAAATTTTTGCCTAGCTTTGGGGTTTACGCCGTTCGTGTTTTCACTCTCAGTGAGCCACTGAACACTCCAGAAGATACTTACTTAGGCGTAATGAATATAGGTAACCGTCCAACAGTAAATGGTACGTATCAATCCGTAGAAGTCCATTTATTTGATTGGTCTGGCGATCTATACGGAAAAAAACTAGCAGTCGAGCTAGAACAATTTTTGCGCCCTGAGGAAAAGTTTTCTTCATTGGAAGCCCTAAAACAACAAATTCAGCAAGATTGTATTGCTGCAAGAGCATTTTTGGCTGGTTAGTTCTCAGTGATGGGTGGGAATACTGTAATTGGTTGTTGGTTAGCGGTGAGTCGTTAGTGGTTAATTGTTCCACTAACGACTCACCGCTAACAACTAACTACTAACAATTCCCTAATTTCTATATGAGACAAAAAATCGACGCTTTAACACAAAACTTGGGACTAGCCATTGTTGGTAAAGCTGAGGCAATACGTTTAGTACTAGTTGCCCTGCTAGCAGGTGGTCATGCTTTATTAGAAGATGTACCTGGGGTAGGCAAAACCCTTCTGGCCAAATCTTTAGCTCGTTCCATAGACGGAAAGTTTCAAAGGTTACAGTGTACTCCCGATTTACTCCCAACAGATATTACGGGTACCAATATCTGGAATCCAAAAAGCGGTGAATTTACTTTTCTTTCGGGTCCGGTATTTGCTAATGTCCTACTAGCAGACGAAATTAACCGTGCCACACCTCGGACCCAATCAGCTTTGCTAGAAGTGATGGAAGAACATCAAGTCACGGTGGATGGCGTTTCTCGTAACGTTCCCATGCCATTTTTCGTCATTGCGACTCAGAACCCAATTGAATATCAAGGTACCTTTCCCCTACCTGAGGCGCAGATGGATCGATTCATGTTGTCCTTAAGTCTTGGCTATCCCACTGAAGCAGAAGAACTTCAGATGTTGCAACGCCATCAAGATGGAATTAATGTTACCGATTTACAGCCGTGTATTTCTTTAGTAGAAGTGCAAGAGTTACAACAAATCTGTTCAAAAGTCAAGGTTGATACTTCGCTACAACAGTATATTCTTGAATTAGTGCGAGCAACACGACATGATGAGGAAATCACACTTGGTGTCAGTCCTCGCGGTACTGTTGCCTTACAACGGGCTACTCAAGCCCTAGCTTTTCTATTGGGGAGAGACTACGCCATTCCCGATGATGTAAAATTCTTGGCACCTTATGTTCTTTGCCACCGTCTTATACCGAGTGGAGGACGCAGGGCAAAAACTGTGATGGAACGATTATTGCGTTCTGTCCCCATTCAATAACTAGTGACGGGTAACCAGAGAGCGGTAACTAATCCAAAATCTAAAATTCCCAATCTCCAATCAAATGTCAAAGATTGTCAAACGTCAATTCCGCAATCAAAAATTAAAGGGAAAGCCGCTTGGCTTCCTCTTAGTCATTCTAGCTTGGAGTTTGGCTATGGGTTTAGCGATGGCATCTCATGTCCAAGGCGTACCGCCAACCTCTTCTGAAGTCGGTACTGTTGATGTCGTTCCCCCACAACAGCGACTTGGACAAGAATTGTATTTGGAAAATTGCTCGACTTGTCACATTCCCTTACCTCCCGCTGTTTTTCCCACCCAAACTTGGAAAAATTTGTTGGAGGACTCACAGCACTATGGAGTACAAATCAAACCATTAGTCGATCCGCCACGTATCCTAGTTTGGAGGTATCTTTCCGCTTTCTCTCGTCCCCAATTGCTAGAAGACGAACAAATACCCTATCGCGTCGGGAGTTCCCGTTATTTCAGAGCTTTGCACCCTCAAGTTAAGCTACCCAAGCCGATTCAAATTGGGAGTTGTGTCACCTGTCATCCCTCAGCCTCAGACTTTAATTTTCGTCGCCTCAGCCCGGAGTGGGAATAGGATATAGGGACAAGGAGAAATTTTCTCCCTTGTCTTCCCCCTCTCCCTTTTCCCCAATCCCTACTCCCCAAGGAGGGAAATCGCTACCTCTCCTCAGTTGGGCTTTACTGCTTCAACTCTGGGCAAAATGATACTATTGAAACAGTTTACATTTAAGATAAAAATTCAATCCAATCATTAGGAAATCTGATTGGCTGTTAATAATGCTGTTTTTGAGCGAGTTTTCATGACTAACCCATCTCAAACTAAGACTGGGTTTAGTTAAGTGTTTATAATTAATCCCAATCCTTAAATCCCCGTCCCCCTTAATTCTGTTCATAATCTGCCATGCTAAAAACTTTGTTGGGCGACCCCAACGCTCGTAAACTAAAAAAATACCAACCCTACATTACAGACATTAATCTTCTGGAAGAAGATATCAAAGCCCTTTCGGATGACGAACTCAAGGGCAAAACAGTCGAATTTAAACAGCGTCTTGGCAAAGGCGAAACTCTTGATGACATCTTACCAGAAGCGTTTGCCGTGGTTCGGGAAGCAGGACGCAGAGTCTTAGGGCTGCGTCACTTTGATGTTCAAATGTTGGGTGGTATTATTCTCCACTCAGGGCAAATTGCTGAGATGAAGACTGGGGAGGGCAAAACCCTAGTTGCGACATTACCGAGTTATTTAAATGCTCTTACAGGTAAAGGCGTTCACGTGATCACGGTGAACGATTACCTAGCCCGTCGTGATGCTGAATGGATGGGACAGGTACATCGTTTCTTGGGATTGAAGGTAGGGCTAATTCAGCAAAGCATGACGCCAACGGAACGCAAGAAGAATTACGATTGCGATATCACTTATGTCACCAATAGTGAAGTGGGTTTTGACTACCTGCGGGACAACATGGCGACATCCATGGCGGATGTGGTACAACGCCCATTTAACTACTGTGTGATTGACGAAGTAGACTCAATCTTAATTGATGAAGCACGGACACCGCTCATTATTTCGGGACAAGTCGAAAGACCAACGGAAAAATATCTCAAAGCAGCCGAAATAGCTCTAGCACTGCAAAAAGACGAGCATTATGAAGTAGACGAAAAAGCTCGTAACGTGCTGTTGTCGGATGAAGGTTTTGCACAAACAGAACGGCTTTTGGAAGTTAAAGATTTATTTAACCCAGAAGACCCTTGGGCGCACTTTATTTTTAATGCGATTAAAGCTAAAGAACTTTTCCTAAAGGATGTAACTTATATTGTCCGGAATGGAGAAGTGGTTATTGTCGATGAATTTACAGGTCGAGTTCTTCCAGGACGCCGTTGGAGTGATGGACTTCACCAAGCAATTGAAGCCAAAGAACGGGTAGAAATTCAGCCAGAAACTCAAACTCTCGCGACAATTACTTATCAAAACCTGTTTTTGCTGTATCCCAAGTTATCCGGGATGACGGGAACAGCAAAGACTGAAGAGGCGGAGTTTGAAAAAATTTACAAACTGGAAGTTACTGTTATTCCTACTAACAGAACGAGAAAACGCCAAGATTTGCCAGATATGGTCTTTAAGACTGAAGCAGGGAAATGGAAGGCGATCGCACAAGAATGTGCCGAAATGCACGCACTTGGAAGACCAGTTCTAGTGGGAACTACGAGTGTAGAAAAATCAGAATATCTCCGACAACTGTTGAGAGAAATGGAGATTCCCCATGAGTTGCTGAACGCCAGACCGGAAAATGTGGAGCGGGAAGCAGAAATTGTTGCACAAGCAGGACGTAAAGGTGCTGTGACCATTGCAACTAACATGGCAGGTAGAGGGACTGATATTATTCTTGGTGGTAATGCCGAGTACATGGCACGTCTTAAGATAAGAGAGTACTTCATGCCTCGTGTTGTCAAACCGGATGATGAAGATGCTTTTGGTATCCATCGGGCGGCTGGCTTACCCCCGGCGGGAACGGGTGGCGGTCAAGGCTTTGTACCCGGTAAAAAGGTGAAAACTTGGAAGGCGTCACCACAGGTATTCCCAACCCAGCTGACAAAAGAAGCAGAAAAGTTGCTGAAAGATGCAGTTGATTTTGCCGTGCGGGAGTACGGCGAACGCAGTTTGACAGAGTTAGAAGCTGAAGATAAGGTCGCTGTAGCCGCAGAAAAAGCACCAACTGACGACGTTGTGATTCAAAAATTACGGGAAGCGTACAACCGAGTTAAGCACGAGTACGAAGAGTTCACCAAAAACGAACACGATGAAGTGGTACAACAAGGCGGTTTACACGTTATTGGTACAGAACGTCATGAATCGCGCCGGATTGACAACCAGTTGCGGGGACGTGCGGGACGTCAAGGTGACCCCGGTTCGACAAGATTCTTCCTCAGCTTGGAGGATAACTTACTGCGGATTTTTGGTGGCGATCGCGTTTCACGTTTGATGACAGCATTTAACGTAGACGAAGATATGCCTATTGAATCTGGAATGCTGACCCGTAGTTTGGAAGGTGCTCAGAAAAAAGTTGAAACCTACTACTACGACATCCGGAAACAAGTCTTTGAGTACGACGAAGTGATGAACAACCAACGTCGGGCGATTTATGCGGAACGCCGTCGGGTTTTGGAAGGACAAGACCTGAAAGAACAGGTGATTAAGTACGCTGAAAAAACGATGGATGACATCGCTGACTACTACATCAACCCCGATTTACCTTCCGAAGAGTGGGAATTGGATAAGTTGGTTGAAAAAGTCAAAGAATTTGTTTATCTGCTAGCAGATTTACAGTCAAGTCAGCTAGAAGATATGTCAATGAGCGAGATTAAAGCGTTCTTGCACGAGCAAGTGAGGATTGCTTACGACCTTAAAGAAGCTCAAATTGACCAAATTCAGCCCGGATTGATGCGTCAAGCGGAACGATTCTTTATTTTACAAAGAATCGATACTTTGTGGCGCGAACACTTGCAGCAAATGGATGCTTTACGTGAATCTGTAGGATTGCGAGGTTACGGTCAGAAAGATCCGTTGATTGAGTACAAGAGTGAGGGTTACGAGTTGTTCCTGGATATGATGGTTAACATTCGCCGAGATGTTGTTTACTCCTTATTCATGTTCCAACCACAACCTCAGCCAATGATGCAAACATCTTCAGAGATGGTGTAGAAATAAACACCAACTCATTCTAACTTCCACCTTCATTACCCTACCCCTCTCGTTCCCAGGCTGAGCCTGGGAATGCCATTTTTATGAAGCTTTGAACTCCATGCCAAACCACATGGCGATTTGATAGGTTGGTTATGGAATTACAAAATTGCCACTCTAGATGTCAGACTGGGCGATAATCCTACTGTGCGTTTGGATTGAGACAATCAACATTTATAGCAAGTTTGCATGAGAACAGCAAGTCATGACACTAGACCAAGTAAAAATTATCTTAGTTGAGCCATCTGGACCTATGAATGTGGGATCGGTGGCGCGAGTTATGAAAAATTTTGGCTTTCATCATCTAGTGTTAGTCAATCCTCAATGCGATCCGCTTTCACTCGAAGCACTGCACATGGCAGTTCATGCCAAAGATATTTTACACTCATCTCAATCTGTAGCAACTCTACCAGAAGCTTTACAGGGATGTCAGCGAGCGATCGCAACAACTGCTCGCGTTAGGGACTGGGGAACGCCCATGGAAAATCCCCGCACGGCATTACCTTGGTTGCTTGAAAACCCACAACATTCAGCAGCACTAATCTTTGGTAGAGAAGATCGGGGTTTGAGCAATGAGGAACTGAACTACGCTCAAAGATTTGTTCGCATTCCTACAAGTTCCACTTATCCATCCCTCAACTTAGCAACTGCTGTTTCTCTATGCTGCTACGAATTAGCAACATTTTATACTGAAAACCTAAAAAATATGGAAAACAAACAACTTATCGCATCAGAAAATGCCTTGGATGATGACCTTGCTGCTTTGGATGTTGTAGAAACGTATTACCAAGAACTCGAATCCCTTCTCCTCAAGATTGGTTATCTTTATGCCCATACATCATCAAGTCGCATGGAAAAGTTTCGACAATTGTACAATCGGGCTCGACTACAAACTAAAGAAGTTGCAATGTTGCGAGGTATTTTACGACAGGTAGAATGGGCTATTAGGAACCTTTATAACCGCGAAGAATCATAATTCATGATGTTTGGGAGACTGACTCGTAAAAAAAATCTTTTTTGCTTGGAATTAGGGATTAGTATGTAATTGCAAGCCTGCTGTAGTGTTTACCTTTTATAAAAGCCAATTATAATATAAAATCTTATCATTATTATATATTATGAATACAAGAACTCGTATAAAAGTTATCCCACAGCGTCAGTCTTCGAGCCGTCGTCCCGATTTACGAAAAGTCCAAAAGCTACCACAGAATAAGGAAGCATTACGCAACCAACAACGCCCGCCTCAGAAAAAACAAACATCGACACGTGTAAAAGTAATTTCACCACTACAACCTACTCCTTTACCTAGAAGACAACCAAGGGGAGTCGCTCCACCCCAGCACTCTGCTACTTTTAAAGGGAGAATTCCTCCATATAACCCCAACGTTGTACCGTTAAAAACTGTCAGAGTGCAAAAGCATCCGGTGATGAAACAATCTTCTCGAAAAACGCGGTTAAAGCCGATGGCAAGAACAATTTTGTATGCCATACGGTTGTTAATTGTGGGAGTCGGGATAGGTGCGATCGTAGGTACTGTTTTATCTGTGTTAGACCCCGCTAATCGTCTCGCTACACCACCAGACTCATCATCCAATACAACCGTTGAACAACAAGCGCAGTCCCAGCCAACACCAACAGTAACTCCCACACCGACAGTTTCTGGAGTGTCCTTATCCCAAGAAAATATTCCCTTAAAATCAGCTATACAAAGTTTGGCAGCATCAACTCCAAATCTCACACCGGGAGTTTTCTTGGTTGATTTGGACAACGGTAGTTATGTGGATTTGAATGGGGCTGCTAGTTTTGCGTCTGCTAGCACAATTAAAATTCCAATTCTGGTTGCTTTCTTTCAAGATGTCGATGCACAAAAAATACGTCTTGATGAAAGCTTAACTATGGAAAAGGAAGTGGTAGCAGGCGGTTCTGGGAATATGCAGTACAAACCAGTAGGAACCCAGTTTACAGCGCTTGAAGTAGCTACGAAAATGATGACAATCAGTGATAACACAGCAACAAATATGCTGATTGCTCGATTGGGTGGTATTGATGCGCTAAATCAACGATTTCAAAGTTGGGGTTTGACAACAACTGCGATTCGCAATCTTTTACCGGATTTGGGAGGTACAAACACAACCAGTCCCAAAGAGTTAGGTACTTTGATGGCAATGGTTGGTAAAGGAAATTTAGTGAGTATGAGATCTCGCGATCGCATATTGGATATTATGCGCCGGACTGTGAGAAATCAACTGCTACCAGCTGGTTTAGGACCGGGAGCGACCATTGCCCATAAAACTGGTAATATTGGGACAATACTGGGAGATGCAGGGCTAGTGGATGTGCCAAGTGGCAAGCGTTATGTTGTTGCTGTAATGGTGCAACGTCCCCGGAACGATCCTGGTGCAGAAAAACTTATTGTATCCATTTCTCGCGTTGCTTACGAACAGCTCAGCCAAAGTTTTCCCGTTCCTCACAATACGGGAAATAGCATACCAACCACTACCTATCAACAGCCACCAGTTATAAGTCCGCCACCAGCCATAAATCAACCGTTCTCTAATGGCATGAGCAACACTTTACCTCCAACTGGATACCAACCTCCACTGATGAATCCACCATTACCTAATGGTATAGGTACAAACGTACCGCCAACGGGTTATCAAGCACCTGCGATCGCTCCACAAGTAGCACCGCAATATTACTACAATCCATACCAAAGATAAGTTTTCCAATTCCATGACATCTAAAACACCGTCAATTCAATTTTTTGCTGGCATTTTTGAAGAACTGAACAATGTCAGCCTGCGTCGTAACCTTCGTTCTGGTAACCGCATTATTGTTATGCTTTTTAAGCAAGTGAAAGCTTTGAACGGATTTAATAGCTTCACAAAACAATCTTTGAATTCAATGCTATTAACTGATGAAGAAGGAGAAATTCGTGTCACACCTTCTTCAACTCAATTCATTTTTGGAGGTGCAGAAGGAGATGAATTGCAGAGAGTAGAGTGTAAATTTGAAATCGAGCAAGAAGACCAATGGCAAAGATTCATGCGTTTTATGCAGCGATATGCTGAGGCAAATGGTTTGGCATATGGAGAATCATAAATGACTGGAAAGTCTTAATTCATACTTGCCATGTCATTAGAAATCGCACAGCGATAGCTACAACGGGGGGCTTTGAGTCCCCCATGAAGTAAGGATAAGAGGAAAGGGGATGCTCCCCAGAGAAGCTTTGTTTGTATAGTAACAATTTATTTCGCTTAAGTCTTTTAAAACATCTCTTAGCGTTTGTGGAGAAATTCCTACGCAATTAACAGCGTTGATACCGCATCCCTGGAAGTTGTGAAACTAGACCCATTAATTCTAACTCGAGTAAAGCGCCCGATACCAATCCAGCAGCCATACCAGATTGTTGAACAATCAAATCAAATGATAACGCTTCTGAAGAAAGTACCTTCATAACGTGTTGAAGTTCTGGAGATAAATCGGGTAAAGTCAATTGCTCTGGTGAAGAGACTGCTGCAACAGAATCAAGTTCTGGTATTGCTCCTAACATTTTGAGGAGTTCGTCTAATTCTCTAAGAATGGGAACAGCGCCTTGAGCGATCAGTTTTAAACATCCTTGGGAAGGATAGTCATCTAACCTTCCTGGTAATGCGTAAATATCTCGCCCAAATTCATTGGCATAACTAGCAGTAATCAAAGCACCCGATTTGATTGGTGCTTCCATCACTAACACGGCGCGACTCAAACCGGCTATGATTCGATTGCGACGGGGAAAGTGAGTGCGATCGGGGGGAGTTTTTGAGGGATATTCGCTCAGAACTAATCCATTCAGCAAAATCTGTTTGTAAAGTTCTTTATTTTTAGATGGATAAACAACATCTACCCCCGTACCGAGGACTGCTATTGTACGTCCTCCTGCTTTAAGAGTAGCGCTGTGGCTTTCAGTATCAATTCCGTCTGCTAAACCAGACACAACCGTAAAACCATTTTTAGCTAAAGCCACACTAATTTGACGAGTCCAACGCAAACCGTACTCTGAAGGTTGGCGCGTTCCAACAATACCAACTGTTGGTTTGTGTCCGATATTTTCTAGTAAATCAACTTCGCCGCGATAGTACAAAATAGGGGGTGGGCTGGGGATCTCTAGCAGCAACCGAGGATACTCTGGATCGGCTGGTGTCCAAAAATGAGGGTTTTGCTGTTGATGTTGTTGGAGAAATTGTTCTGGGTGCAAACGCGATCGCTGTTGTAAAACCTTAGATAGTGTTTGAAAACCAAAACCCTCTACCTCTTTCAACTGAGTTGAGGTTGCGTCCCAA
Organism: Tolypothrix campylonemoides VB511288_2; assembly: GCF_045999855.1. Lineage (NCBI taxonomy): Bacteria > Bacillati > Cyanobacteriota > Cyanophyceae > Nostocales > Tolypothrichaceae > Tolypothrix > Tolypothrix campylonemoides. The sequence continues at coordinate 281,229 of NZ_JBFPMW010000005.1, read as the reverse complement.
GCTGCTGCTAGCGTACCAAAATGCTGTTGCAACCTTCCTAACAAAATAGGACCGACTCCAGAAATTTGCGACCAAGCGACCCAATACGCACGTTCTTGTTCCACCAATTGCCCATCCTTATCGTCTTTGGGTTTATTGTTCCCAAATTTCAGAACTGCCTAAGGATAAAAACCGGGAGTTTTTAACCTACGGCGTTGCATCTGTGTGAGGTCGGGGTAATCGTCGGGGTTATAGTAATATCTTGCCCATGCGCTCGAATACGGAGAGTATTTGTAGAATAGCGTCCGGCGTTCGTGTTGTCCTTTCCAGGGCATAGTACCGTGAGTTAGGGCTTCGGTAAAGATAATCGCTGTTCCTGCTTTTCCAGAAATTTCTTGCGTACAAGAAAGCGGATTTTCTAAATTTTCCCATTCTTTAAGTAAAGGGAAATTGCTTTTATGGCTACCTGGAATACACCCAAATCCTCCTGCGCCCTGCGGTACGTCTGTGAGGCTGTAGGCGACTGCAACCAAGCCGTTGTGCATTCTTCCATCTTTATAAAAGTAGTATTGACAGGGATCGTAGGGAGTCCCACCACCGTGTAGTATGCTGCCAATTGGTCCGGTACCTTGGCGAATAATGTGAACGTAATCGTGGTCTAGGCGAAAATTAGCTCCAAGTAGCTCGTCAAGATAAGGAGTGATTCGAGGATTGTCAATGAGACTGCGAAACGGTACACCCCAACTTAGCAAGCTATCAAAACGAACCCACTCTTTTCCGCGTCGATCTATACAAGCAATTTGCGGATCTAAAAGAGCATTGATAGCTGTTATCTCTGCTGGAGTTAAAGCATTTTCCAGCACAATAAATCCTTGCAAATCAAACAAGTAACGTTCTAACTCTGTCAAATCAACACCTATTGCTAATCACCTGAAATAGTATATAAGAATCCTAAATGATTTATAAAAAATTTAAGTAGGGTGGGCAATACTCATCAAAAGCTTTTAGTGTGCATTTCCACCCCAGGTATGCCTTACATTGCAAAAATCAAGAGGATTCTTATAGCAATTATGAAATCATATATATTGATTCAAAATTACGTTGCTTGCCGAGTCTTTAAATACTCAAATACGGACTTATCTCCAATATCGGGAGGAATTGCTTGCACTGCTTTGCGAACGGCAAACACGACAAACAGAACTGCCCAAATTCCTAATAAAATTTTTTCCCATTGAGTTGGCAACACCCCTACCAAATGTCCCAACAAGAGTAAGGGAACTGTTGGTGTTAGTATTTTAGTCTCAAAGCGATTAAAGCAAAACGCTTCTTTAAAATAAATTCCTGTCAGTGCTGCAAAAGTAAATCCTATTCCCAGTAATGTTAATGGTTGAGTATAAACGGTGACAGCCAATGGTGCGCTATTATACAAAGCTAGTACTGTGGCGCTAACACTGCCAATTGCCCAAAAAACTTGTAAAAGTCTGTGTAACAGTGTCATATAAATATGTATCATGAGTAAACTGACACCTAAAGCCAGACTGAAACAAACATATAAAGGTGTCAGTACTGGAAAAATCTCTGGGTTTTGGTTAAATATGACTAAAGCAGTACCTGTGGCAAAGCAGAGTGCAGCTACCATAAGTCCAGTACGGTAGACAATAACGCCCGTGCGATCGCTCTGATTAATCGTAAACTCTCCAAACTGACCTTGATAAATTTCCGGTGCAGATAAAGTTTGCTGAGCCATAGCAATTGAAATCCGAAATTTTTAAGAACTGCTAATCATCCCTATGCTATTTTATCCCCGTGTCCCCGTCTTGAGGATGCAATTTCATCCTTCATTCAAAATAAACTCTCAGACGATCTCCTAAGGCTATGTGCAATTGCGATCGCGCATTCCCATTGTTAACAGCAATCTCCACCCACCCATGACTGCCAATAAGTGCGATCGCTTCACCCACTTTAACATCGCTATAAGTTTCATACTTGGGAATAGTGATTCCCGCAACTTCTATATTCCAGTTCTTTCCCAGCACATCAGTCCCAGGAATGTTAGTCACTAAGTTACCGAAACGGTCAATATATTGAATGCTACCAGTTATACCAGTTTCCGTTACTATAGAATTAGCAATATCTAATTCTACTAGAGTAGCGGGGTCGATTGATTCGCCCAACTGTTTGAGGGGAACGCCACAAGCAAGATAAGCGGCTACTGGTGCAAAAATATCCCTCCCGTGGAAAGTACTGCTGGGTTGAGGGGTTCTCCAATACTTGGGGTTCGTTAGTTCTACGGCTGCAATTGCCGTACTTTCACTCAAAACTCCACCAAATATTCCGTTATCGGGTCCCACCAGGTAACCTTTAGCAAATTCTACTGCGATCGCTCGTCGCGTACTGCCTACGCCAGGATCGACAACAGCTAGATGCACTGTGCCTGGTGGAAAATAAAGGTACGCATCCATTAAGCAGAACCGAGCAGCCGCAACATCCTGCGGTGGAACTTCATGAGTCAAGTCTACTACTGTAAGTTTTGGGTTGATTTGGGCAATCACTCCCTTCATCGCCCCAACGTAAACATCACGGGTTCCAAAATCGGTAAGCAAGGTCAGCATGGGGTTGTAAACCTTCCACAAGAAGATATTGCCGCTTAATAATATATATTAAGTTTATTTTTTCTGTAGCGAAAGTTACGAAAAATTTGCTATGTTAGGAAAGTTAGACATTTGATGGAGAAATTTAAGAGGCACATTGTTAAAATGAGCAGGAACAGATTGGAATCGGTAAAACAAGCACGCGAAACACACAGACTCAATATTAAAAGAACCTTAGAACATCGCCTAAAAGTAGCTAGAGAAAAAGGTGATGAAAATTTAGTTCGCCAATTAGAAGCTGAAATGAACTATTTCAGTTAAAAATAAAGTTTTATTGTTCTAGTTCATAGTTTTGTTGTGTGTTAACCCGCTTTGGCGGGTTTTCGTGTTTTTAACAGCGATGGTGGCACTGTCAATTTCATAAAAAAAGGCGCTACCCTAACTTGAGAGTAGCGCTTTTATTCTTAAATGATACTTTTGCCTTCTTCAATTAGTTTGTACTTCTAAGCACTTGTGAATGCAGATTCATCTTCGTATATCTCAAACAGCCTATCTAGCTGAGTCAGTTCCAAGATTATTTTGAGTGCAGGCGATACAGAACAAAGACTTAAGCGCCGTCCCATACGTTGAGACAATTTTAATGCAGAGACTAATGCTAAAACTCCAGAACTATCTACAGATTCTACTTTACCCAAATCCAATAGCAAAATAGAACAGTCAGTTTGTGTTAACAGTGTTGTCAATTTGCGTTCAAACTCCAATGCATTTGCACTAACAATAGAACCATTCGGTCTGATGACTGTCATGTTTGGATTTAAAAGTGTGCTTTGCATGATTTAGCTCTAATGTGTCAAATAGTCCAAGTCTTAATAAAAGGTAAGTAGGTCAACCAAAAAGGGAGAGGACAAAAGGATGAAGAGCGTTATTGGTATTGATTTTTGATAGTTCAACAAAACTTCTGTCCTCGAACCTGTTAGCTCTCAGCAATTAGCGACAAGTTACGATCGCCAACTACTACCTAATAAGCACCTGTTTTGTTCAAAACAACCTGTACTGTTTGTAGCAAAATCTTCAAGTCCAGCCACAGCGACCAGTTCTCAATGTACGAAATATCCAATTTGACAGCGTCTTCAAAGTTATCAATATTGGAACGACCGGAAACTTGCCACAGCCCTGTAATACCGGGTAAGACTTCTTGTCTGAGAAAATGCTTTGTTTGGAACTTTTCGACATCTCTGATGGGTAAAGGGCGAGGACCAACTAAACTCATCTCTCCTAATACAACATTAAACAGTTGTGGTAATTCGTCTAAACTATAGCGGCGTAAAAACTTACCAATTCTGGTGATCCGAGGGTCATTTTTAACTTTAAACAGAACACCGTCTTTGACTTCGTTCTTAGCCTCTAAAGCGGCTTGTAACTTTTCCGCATTGACAACCATGGTGCGGAATTTCCAAATTTTGAATTTTTGACCGTGCAATCCAATTCTGTCCTGTTTAAAAAAGATTGGTCCGGGAGAATCTAATTTAATGAGTACTGCAAGGGATAAGTACACGGGTGAAAACAGGAGTATGAGAATAATTGATGAACACAAGTCAAAACATCTTTTTACCCAGAACTCACTACCCGTGATAAATGGTGCTGGAATTGTTACAAAAGGAACTTCACCAATCATCCAGAAATAAGATTTAGAAGGAAGAACTCCGGCTTCAGTTGGGATAATTCGGATAGTAATGCCGGCTGTGTAAAAATGCCAACAGACATACAGACGTTTTTTGATAGCATCCCAAGAGACAAAGACTTCTTCAACGCCCAGACTGCGAAGATATTCTAAAGTTGTGTCACGGTTGCTTCTGTCCAAACAGTTTGGGTTAGCGACACCAACAACCGTGTAACAATCCTCTTTCTCTATCAGCCTGATGTTTCTTTCTTTCTCATCAGAATCAGTGATTAGGAAAACTGTATGGCGGACAACTCCTTTTTTCCGCAATAAGGTAGTAGTCGTATCAACAAGGAAACGACCGGCACATAAGAAGGTTACTGAGAATAACCAAAAGAGCAAAAAGGTGGATCGAGAAATATAACTACTTGGTTCGTAAAGAAAGGCAATGAAGAGAAGGAATATATCGGCTAGGGAAACTGCTTTGATCAGACGGGGATAATTTCGACGATTGTACCCCGAGCGGTATAATCCCTGTGCGGTGATAATTCCTAATTGAACAAATAGAGTTAGCAGTAAGAAAGAAGATTTCTCTGTCCAAGGAGAGTTTACAGGTGTGCCATAAAATACTGCAACTTTCCATGCTATGGTTAAAAACACAGCATCTAGTAGTACTAGCGTTAAGACACGCAAAAATTTTGTTGCAAATCCTTTTTGAATTCTTGCGCCTCGACCTGACCTTAAATCTGGTTTGAACCCGACAACTGACAATTTGTAAGTCATCTTAACTGCACCTATTATTTGCTATGATGTTCTTTACTCTTTGCTTGGTAGATAAGAATTCGCGAGATTAACGAGGAAGGAATCGGACGAATTCGAGTTCAAATGGATGACTTTACGGCTTGACTTATAAAAACTATCTTTATCGCTTTGGAGCTCGGTCAAACGCTCTTGCTATTGCGTTCCAAGCTAATTTGCGTTGGAAGTTAACATCCAGTGGTAAAGGACGCACTGGTTGACCATCGGAACGTGGCAGAAAATATGCGTGCCATGTATATCGATCGCTCAGCCCCCAGGTTAAGACTGCAATCACGGCTTTCTCATCTAGCACTACTGAAAGATAGTCTTCATAGAGACTGGCAACCATGCGATCCCGAACTGTAGAATCTGCTGGCAGCTGTTGGTCTATTACGTCTAGTTCAGTAATCAGTATTTTTAAACCGAGACTGGCTACATCAGAGAGAAAAGCTCGCAGCTTTTGAGGGTTAAAGGCTTTTTCATGAGCCATTAAGTGAGACTGAATACCGAGAGCATGAATCGGTGTACCCTTTTTTAAAAGATTCTCTAAGAGCTTTAAAGTTGCCTTTCTCCTAGCCTCGTGTTTGGGTATATCGTACTCAATCCATGTCTCATTATACACTAACATAGCTTTTGGGTCAGCCGCCGCCGTTGCCCGATAGGCTAGTTCAATATAACTCGGCCCTAAAAAATCGAGCCATGGAGAACTCTGCAAACCATCAGACCTACCATCTTCTGGATCTATCGCTTCGTTAACCACGTCCCAAGAATGCATCTTACCTGCATAGCGCTTAGAGACAGTTGTGATATGGTCTACCAAAATTTTCTCTGCGTTTTGGCGGTTAACAGTCTCTTTGAACCATATAGGTATGTCTTGGTTCCATACTAAAGTATGTCCTCTATAAAGAATACCACGATTGCGTGCAAATGCAGCTAACCAATCTGCTCTAGCGAAGTCATACTTATCGGGAGCAGGACGGAGTTGAGACCATTTGAGAGCGTTTTCCGGCACTATCATGCCGCAATCTCTAGTAAAACTAGCACTAAAGGATGCATTGGATTGAAAAAAATCGGGTTCGACTGCTGCTCCATAAATAATCCCCTTTGAAGCAGCACGTTGTTTCAAAGAATTTTGTCCAACCACTTTAAAGTCTCTTTTTGGATTGTAAAGAGCTTGGACTTGGTTGTTCGTATTAACTATTTTTCCTGCTGTCACGGCAGCTGAGCTGGCTAAACCTGAGAATCCCAGGAATATGAAATGACGCCTGCTGAGAGGAAATTTTGGATACATGCACGATTGATAGGTAATACAATTGGTTACTGATGATTCGTCATCGGTCACTGATTGCTAGTTACAGGTCCAAGTAGGTCAATAAATTTCTGCCGCAACAGCCGATAGAAAAATAACGAATTGCCTACTAAATATCTTTTCCAAAGACGACGCGGTTCGGTAACGAATCTTGTCAACCATTCAAATCCAGAGTTGGTTAGCCACTGAGGACCGCGATAGACAGTGTTTGTATAGAAATCGAGGCATGCACCAAGAGGTAAGAAAACTTTTGCATCGATTCGATCCATGTTGTCTACGAGCCAACGTTCTTGTAATGGCATTCCGAAACCCACATACAAGATTCCCGGTTTAAATTCATTAATCTTCTGAATCACAATATCGTTATCACGACTGGACTTATCAAAATAGCCGTGATGTCCTTGTACTTTAAGATTGGGTGCGATCGCCGTTAACTTAGAAATTGCCTTATCTACAACTCCAGGCTTTCCTGCTAGAAGGAAGAGAGAGACATTGTTTCTTTCACAAGCTAACGCCAAGCTTTCTATATAGTCCGGACAAGTCATGCGATGCCTGGATTCCACAGAGTATCCAAAAAATTTTGCTGCTAGCAGTACACCGAACCCATCACAGAAAACCACATCAGCTTTATTTAAGAAGTTGCGATACCAAGGCAGTTCGCAGGCAAAGTTCATGGCTCTGATATTTACATTCCCTACAACCGTCTTCTCTCGGGTTTTCGCCGCCTCAACGACATAAGATATCAACTGACAAGCTGTGAGCTTGTGAAACCGAGTTTTCAGTATTGTAATTTCTTCAAATGATGGCATAATTACACCCCTTACCTCTTTAAACGAACAAGCTAAATGCTCTTAAGTCATTACAAAATTTGTATATATCAATACTTTTTTCGATAAATGTTTGTTTTTCATAAACTCACACACACTTTCATGAAATTTTTGTTAACCTCTCCTTGATATGTGAGCATATCGCAGTTGAAATAACAAAGCAACTAAATTTTATATCAAATATTCAAATTACAACTTCACAATATCTTTGAAAAAGTGAGTGAAGATCGATGTTATCTTGTCCTGAATTTTCTCTAGCGATCCAACTGTTTCTGCTTAAGATTCTAACCAATAGTCAGAAATGTAATAAAAGTAATATTAGTGAGATTTGTGTGTTTTTAATTATTTGATAGATCTAATAGAAAAGTATACGTTTTCATATATTTTAACGCTCTTCCATCACTCTGGGGAAAGAAAAAATGAAGGCAACTTTTAAACCTCATACAGCACTTGGATTTGAAGCTTTATTTTCTAACATTATGAGGAAAATCATGTTTTTTGCCTAAAAGTCCTGTGTAGCAAGGATTATCAAAAAAGGCAGGAGGCAGGAGGCATTTATGGAATGCTGGCTCCGCCCTCTGCCTTGTCTTCGTGCCATTGGGTTTGAATCCCCAACGAAAGTGTTCCTTCTGCCCTCTGCCCTCTGCCTCCTGCCTTCTTCAATTATTTTTTCTCTAGCGAGAGTGATGGAACGTTAATTTAGCGGTCATCATTTTATCTCATTTATCCCACTTACATGACTTATCTTTCCTTGGGTTATGTTGGATAAAATGAGGAAAGGACTTTAGATCTTATACCATTTCACGAAATGCCTGATACAAATGATTGGTCTCTAATTCTTTCCCCCTGCCCCCCACTGCTTATTTGTATCAACCTTAGAGTAAAACGGTATTAGGCTATATGGAAACTCTCAAGCGATCGATTATTTTCATAATATCTTTCTGCTGTGGCTACAAGTGTTTGCAGAGCGTCAACGTTTACTATTATGTCTGTATCCCGACGGCGAAAATCCATGCTCGGAGGCTTGCACTTCAAGAAACCATACCGAAAACCCAGTTCTTTTGCTAGGTAAACAAAAGTATCATCCACAAAGAACGAGCTAAATAATTCGATGACAGTCAAATTTTCTGCAAAAATCATATTTGTGAGGCCAGCACCCTGAGGACCAACAACTATTTTGGCTTGTGAAAAGAGTCGTACCTCATCTGCAAAGCTTAAGTCTTCAAGTACATAAGCAACAAACCCGAATGGCTTTAATGCATCTATGACTTCGTTTTCATTAATGATTCGACGACCTACTGCCTTCCGTCGCGAAATCAATATATAAGGTGAAAAATTAAGTTTGTCAGTTTCGAGCGCAGGCAGATTACCGAGTGTGCGTTGGCGAAGCCAAGAACAAGCTTTAGGAGATACGTGAAGTGCCGGAGAACGCCGAAAAGATGGGACTAACAATCGGTTCACTTTCATTCTTGACCCATTCCAAGGAATCCAGTCTTTTGACTGATATCCTAAAAGTTTTAGAGACTCTATTTGCCATGCAGAGGGATTTGATTCAACGATCAAAGTAGGCTTGATACCAGTCTTTTCTTGATAAAGCTCTAAGCTTTCCAGTCGTGCTAAGCAGTCTACTATCCAGTGATAGTAATTTCTACTCCAACCATTTATTAATGAACAGGCTACATCTAATTGAGGAGGATTGCCTTTGGATAAGAACTTTGACGCTAAAGCTTGTAAAGGTATGCATTCCTCTATTGGTAAATCTTCTTTTAAAGAGGAAGTTTGAGATAATGATGTACCAAATATTGTAGAAACTGGGACAGATGTTTCCAAAATAATATTTCTATTTTTGTCAAATCCTAGGGCAGTGGGACCAGCCAGTTCAGCATTATCTACTTCACATAAAAAAAATTCATCTTTTCTGCTTTTCTCAGGAATTTCATCAATAAATATCCCCGAATAGCCATGTTCATTTAAATTGTAAGGTTTCATACATGAAATTAATTCCTCTGATTGAAACTGAATTGTGTGGTATTGCTCTGTATTGTTGATTAACTCATGTCTCGTTACTATCTTAAACTTTAGGATTTTTTTTAAAAATAGAAGAATTGGTCGCCTGAGTAGAAAACTGTATTTGCTTTTACTCCGGTTAAGTATGAGATATAAAGTATGCAAAACTTTAATTTTTTTAAGATTGGAAACTAAAAATGTCATTTTAAATCTCCTGACAAATTTTTTTAATAAGCCGATCGCTGTCATAGGATGTGAGTTACGACCGCATACAAAACTGCTCGTTCTTCTAAGAAGAGTACTGATATTAAAGTAATTTTTCCGTATCCTAAAATTATTTACGATCGGAGTGTGAGCATGGCACACGAACAGAAAAATCGATAATTTTAGAACCGAAATGAAGTAAGTTGTGTCGCTAACTCCCACCTGTGTTCTCAATCAACAAATATTTTCTGCTATTTCTAGCCTGTGACTAAAGATAGTTATAAGGCTACAAAATTTCTGCCTCAATACTTCTTATTTATCAATTAAAATTTTCTCTTTGATGCACCGACACCACCAATTGTTCCATCTTGCACCATGATGGCTGAACTTTTCTGGAAACTTTTCAAGTTATCGGTAGAGTTTTTTATTGGTGTTTTACAAAATGTAGGTTACTCTATCTGAAAATACACTTCTCCTTTTACAAAGAGGTGTCAATCCAGTAACAAAACTGTGACGTTATTCACGACCTGTTAGAGGCTTCAATATTACTGAAATAGGTTAAGATGAGTTATATTGATTAACAAGCAATGTAGCTCTTAAATCTTCAGTGGAATTTTCCCCCTTAGCTTTGTGCCAATACTAAAGTTAAGAGGAGTTATGATTTGAAGTGAGTTATTTGTTATCAACCCATATGTGCTTTCATGAATGGGGAAAAATCCGCGCAGCTTTAAATTAATAAAATCTGCTGGACAATATTATAGTTCCTTGAATCTTTGGTAAAGCTTATTTAAAAATAGGAGCGTTGTACTAAAAATCAAGAATATAAATGTGATAATACATAGAGAAGCTGCATAAAGCGCGATCGCCCATGCTCATTGTGAGCCTCATTGTCTGCGATCGCACCACTGTAACAACAACTGCAGTCTCACGACTTTGAATTTGCAAAGTGATAAATTAAATATTGCGAGCAAGTCAAGTGTCAAATAGCTTGAATAACTACTCAAAAACTGCCAAATTTTAAGAGTAGCGTCATCGCTACCACTAGCTAAAGTTCTGCCGTATGAGCTAAACACAACTAACTGAATTCAGGGTATCAGAATTACCAATGGGGGCTCAATTAAAGAACTTTGGTCTCTGCGTCATTACCGAGGTTAACCATCTCATATTGCTTCATGGCAGACCATGGATTCTTATAAATTTGAAAACGTTGTTGTAACACTAGCCACAAGAATGGAATAGCATCGTACAAATACCTCTTCCACAGTCGTTTGGGTTCGCATGAAAGCCTATAAAGCCACTCTAGTCCTACTTCAGTCATCCACTTTGGAGCTCGGTTTATATTGCCGGCTTCAAAGTTGATAGTTGCACCAATAGCTAAAAAAGTTTTAATGTTGTTTAACTGATGCCTGTATTTAGAAATCCACAGTTCTTGCTTGGGAGCACCCATACCAATAGCTAAGACGGTAGCTTCTGAGGAGTTAATAAGCTCAACAATTTTTTGGCACTCATCCTCATTTTTCTCAAAGCCAAAGCTAGGAGAGTACGTGGCAATAACAATATTACGACCTACTTTTGAATTAATTTTTTGCTGAGCCTTTTTTGCAACATTTTCAAATCCTCCTAGTAAAAAAATCTTGACTTTTTCATCATTTTTGTAGTAGTTATAGAAAGCAGGAAACAAATCAGAACCAGAAATTTTTTCTTGAATAGGGGTTCCTAAAAATCTAGAAACATACATTATGATTTGGCTATCACAAACTCTATAATCTGCTTCTTGATAGACATCATAGAAATCTTTATTTCTATGTAATTTCATAATGTGATCTACGTTTGGAGTAAACACAATACCACCAAGCTTCAGGTTTTTTAAAAGTTCTGACATGGTAATATTATGTATATTTATACCTAAGAAATGAACTTTATTTGGACTCATGGATAATTTTTCAAAACAAAAAAAGAATGGAATTTTGCGTTTTTTTGATTCCAATTATTTAGCGATTTCCATAGTAAATTCCTCTGCCATTAGTACCAATAAAAACTAAGCCAAATTCCTGCTTACTTGCCTCCATAACATTTGGAGAATTGCCAATAGGTTTGGTGCGATCGCCAATTCTCTTCCATGTTTTTCCTCTGTCTAAAGAGCGGAAGATTCCTTGACCCATCTCATCTATTTCCCCATACAAGTAGAGCGCCGGGACTTTACTCCCTGGCTGAGGTTTACCCAAAGCAAACAAATGCGCTCTTTTTACCATTGGAAGACGAGAAAAAGTTTGACCGCCGTTAGTTGAGTGGAAAAGTCCTTGCTCGTCCATTCCAAGCCATAATTCCCCTTTGACTCCAGGAGATGCTTTTAAAGAGTGCCAATTTGTATGAGGAATGGATGATGAAACCACATCAAAAGATGCACCTCCATTAGTGCTGCGATAGAGTTTGCTGTTGTCATAGTAGTAAAAGGTCATGCCATCGACTGTGTCTGCAACCAAAGGCTGAAGCCAGTTCCAAGGTCCACTAAAGCCCTTTGGTAATCCAGAAATTTGTTTCCAAGAATTGCCTCCATCAGTAGTCCGCAGTGGTTGTCTGTCACTCACGGTGACAATCATAAGGTTTGCATCGGTTGCAGACATAGCTATACGTGTTGGCAGAGTATTTTGTGGAAAAGAGCCAAACTGCTTCCAAGTCAAACCACCATCATCTGAAGTTGCACCTGAATAAGTGTTATTAAATCGGTTACCACCCACACGTGCCATTCTTTTTGGATTGACTTCGGAATAAGCGATGCTGTAAGTGTCTTGAAATGCAGGTCCTCTCGCGCCAAAATTTTTTGATGGGTAATTATCTAATCCTTGGTTGTGGTAAAAACCATCTACATCTGCCACTCCACTTAATAGTAATGCCCCAGAAGGAGGTGATACCAAAGCAAAAGTAACCAATTCTTCATGCCCTGTCTGATAATTTGTCCAAACGACTGGTTTAGTGTTGGTGTTTTCTGTCTGCCAAATACCGTACCAATCAGTTAGCCAAACTCGACTAGCAACGTGAGGATCGAATTCAATAGCAGCCACCGAACCGTGGGAAATCATATCTTCATTCCACCAGGGGACTGTATTGTTGGCTTTGCGTTTTTGCTCTTGCCATATCCTCCCGCCATCTGATGAATGGTAAATTTTGGTTCCCTTATCTACAAATGTAGAAACCAGAATCTCTTGGAAATTATTTGGGTTAAGAGTGATACCATTAAAAGCAAGTTTGCTGTTAAAGGGTGTGATATTATTCCAAGAGCCGTTCTTTAATTGGCTAACACCAGAACTATGGGTAACATACAAAATATCTGAACTTGCGATCGCAATACGATTAACTTTTGATGGGCTATTTGCTATTTTAGTCCAACTCTTTCCAGTATCAGTTGACTTATAGATTGCATCTTCATAAGCAACAGCATAAACTGTACCAGATTTGTATTTGCTAAACACAACAGCAGTAATACCAATACCCTTTTTTAACTTTCCTGGGAACGATTGTACGTTTGCCCAAGTCTTACCACCATCTAAAGATTTCCACAGCCCATCTTGTCTTGAACCAAAAAAGAGAGCTTGAGAATTAAATGGATCGACAGCCAGTCTTTCTCCCGCCCATCTGATGTCATCATTTCCCCCCATTTTTAAGTCTAAATTTAGCTTTGTCCAAGTCTTTCCTTTATCTGTGGATTTGAAGATAGTTCCTTTGTACTGCCACCAATCACTTGTATATTTCCCTACAGCAATGTAAACAATATTTGGGTTATTTGGGTCAAGCGCTAAAGCTTCTCCTCCATAGTAATTGTTTTGAACAAGTGAAAATTGTTCGGTAAGAGGTATCCAACTTCTAGATGCAGAATTCCAACGATAAAAACCCCCAACGTCGGTTTTGATATACACTAAATCTCTTTCTTTAGGGTGTAGGTAAATACCAGTCACGTAACCACCGCCCCCCAATGATACGTTCTTTGTACCTAAAATCGTGTTTTGTTTATAGATTTTGGAATTAGCTACACTGACTTTTGGAGAGATAAGGTTAATGATGGCATTGTGAGATTTAACTTGTTGAACCCCTACTGCAACTATTAGAATAATACCTGCAAGAATAATAACTTTATTGAAAGTGCGGTTTTGCCAAATCGGGAAACGCATTTTTAAAACAAGAAGAGACTACAGAGTAATAGATGCCTAATTGTTCACCTTTGATGGGTGATGGAAATCTAAATCAGGCTTCTATTGTTCGATCTTTAAGAAGGCGCTGTTTTTGCAGAATTCCTGCTATCTTTCGAGCCGATACCTCCAGCTTCTTGGACAAAGATCCAGGCAAAAGCCAAATTAAATAAGCAGCTGCTCCAGTGATTAATGTACGTCGCGGTTCCTCGAGCAAAATACGCCAGTACGTAAATATGGATTGGTTCCACATTTTTACAGATTCCGCACCTGCTTGCAAAGTTACAGCTCTGCGAGCTAAGTATCTTAGATGATAAGATATAGCAGGTTTCTCCCATAAAACTACCTGCTCTGGTGCATAAGAACGAACTTTTTCAATCAGCTTTTTCCAAGATTCTAACTTTTTATTCAGATTCGCTGATAAGCCGTTAGAATTCACTCGATAAAGTGTCAAAACTTGAGGAATTCCCTCTAGTTTCCACTTTGTTTGAATAGCGATTCGCAACCAGCATTCCACATCTTCTGATTCGCGAAAATTTTCATCAAAATAACAATTTTCTATTGAACCATAACGTTCATCTAAAAATTTAATTTCCTCAAAGACTTCTCGGCGAAACACGGCTGCTGAACCATTTCCAATAGGGGTACGACAAAATAAATCTAATGGTGTAATATCTTTTAATTTAGACATTTGATATAAACCCCAAGGCTTACCTTTTTCATCAATAAATGCAGAGCAACTAAAACTTACACCTACATCAAGAGAAGATTCTAAATGAGCAATATGCTTTTCTATCTTGTCTGGTAACCACAAATCATCGGCATCTAAAAAAGCCAAATACTGACCTTGAGCATGACGAATACCCGTGTTTCGCGCTCCAGCTAATCCTCGATTTTTTTGATGGATTATTTTTATTTGAGAATTATTAAACTGTTTGCAAATTTCTGTACTTCGATCTGGAGACTCATCATCAATAATCAATATCTCCAGATTTTTATAAGTTTGTTCAAGCACGGAATCTAGAGTATTTTTTATATACTTCTCCGCACCATAAACGGGAATAATGACAGAAACTAATTTCATAGAATTACAGTCCTTATTAGTTGTAATATAGCAATCCTATTTGAGATCCAAACAAGGAAGACAAGGTAGACAAGGAAGACAAGGAAGACAAGGAAGAGGTGTTTGTAAATCATTTAGAACTGCTATAGATACAGTTTAGTTATGATTGGTATCCTCTCATGGGAAACCCGATTGTATCAAAACCAAGTTTCTCTATTTAAATAAAAATTCAAGAGAATTGTATGAAATAATCATTGACCCATCTGGTTTTGCAAAACAGGAAACTTTTTCATAGATTTTTTAATAGAAGAAATCAATTCCTCCAAACGACAGTAAATAACCTGCGGTACTAACCAAAGCACATAAGCGGCTACTAATGTTAAGAGTGTACGTCGGGGTTGCTCGGTGATAATACGCCAGTCCATCCAAATAGCGCGATGTATCATTTGAATAGCTAACAAGTTATCTTTTCGACGAACTGCACTTCTTGCTAAATAGCGTAAATTATAAGCTCGAAGCAAATTTTCCCATTTAGATATTATTTCTGGAGCGTAAGACCGAATTTTTTCAATCAACTTTTCTGTATACTCCAATTGCTTGAAAAGATTTGCCGAAAGCCCTCCTGCATTAACGCGATAAAGTGTTAATTTTTCAGGTATACCTTCCAACTGCCAGTTCGTTTGAATTGCAACTCGAATCCAAAATTCAATGTCTTCTGCTTGGCGAAATTGCTCATCAAAATAAAAGTCTTCGCTCGTACCATCAATGCTATCTTGATATTTTATTTCTTCTAAAACTTCCCGACGAACTACCGCAGATGAGCCATTTCCAACAACATTTTCACGCAGTAAATCAGCCAGTGTAATTTGCTTGAGCTTTGGATTCTGAGAAGTTCCCAAAAATTCCCCTTGTTCGTTAATAAAATCAGAAGCACTATAGCTAATTCCTATTTTAGGATTAGTTTCTAAATGCTCAATATGCTTCTCTAACTTTTGTGGTAACCATAAGTCATCCCCATCTAAAAAAGCTATAAAGTCTCCTGTCGCATGACGGATTCCAGTGTTTCTTGCTCCTGCTAATCCGCGATTTTTCTGGTGAATAATTCTAATTCTAGAATCTGTAAACTGCTGACAAATCTCTATACTCCTATCTGGTGAACTATCATCTACAATAATAATTTCTAGAGCGTCGTGTGTTTGCAATAGAACTGATTCGATCGCCTCCCCTATGTATTTTTCAACTCCATAAACAGGAATAATAACAGAAATTTTTTTCATGATCTTGTATGACAACTACTTAGCTCATTTATCGTATTTTGAGATATCCAATAGTCAAGCTTATCTAAAATTTGTCGATCGTGTGACATATCGAATTTTCTAGCAAAGTGAAAATCTCCTCCAATTAATCTTGAATAATCTTCAGTAGATAATATATTGGGATGACCAAGATGGCTATTGCTCCAATTAACATAGCGCTTGCTATTATTACAAATATTAAATAAATCGCTATTGATTAAAACAGTTTGTATAAAAGATTCTTCAGGAAGACAAGTTTGTCGGTAATATTCTACTAAATCAGTATTTTTTTGACAAAAATCATACAGATATTGAATGCATTTTTGCGAAAGAGTGTGGTAGTAACCTCCTGTATAACATTGAAATTTTTCATTAAAAGGAGATGGAATATGACGAACTCCTATAAGAAGACCATAAGCAGAACTGATTTTGAGATAGGACTGAAAATTATTGATTGCTACTCGAGGAATTTTGATTATGGCACGTTGCCAACGTGATAGCGATACGCCAAGTGACCGGTATTTATAGAGATAGCGTTCAGTCGATTCTCGAATACTTAAAGGATTTGTTATAGAATGCATTTTATAGTATTCTAAAAACCCATCATATTTAGTTTCATGCAGAAATTTTTCTATCTCAGGTATTGGTTGTGTTGGATAGTCTTGACCGGAAATGTTAACCAGCCAATCGAATTCTATTTGATTGTTGAAAATCCAATGAATTGCATCTAAATAGCCTTGCATTATAGAAAAATCACCACGACTTCGGGGACAGTGAAGAATTTCAAGGTTAGAGAAACAGCGCAGTGATTCTGTGTCTAGCTGAGTGCATTGAAAGTTATGACTAATTAATACAAAGGATTCAGGGCTTGATTGTTTAATCGTCTTCACTAGCCTAACGATCTGTTCTGAGTTAGTATGCGATTGAATAAAATATAAAATTTTCATAAAAAATCTCTTTCTTTGTAGTTAAACTTCAGGCAATAAATTTGAGAAAATTATTATTTTGGTAAGATTACGCTCCAGGCAATGTTCCTGAGAAAAACTGTTTTTTAAAAGCTCCAGCTACAGCCATAATTGGTAGACTCAATAAAGTAGAAATAACTTTTAGTGACAGGCTACAGATAAGGGCTTCTCTAATTTGACTTTTTGCTGTTAATATGTCACCTCGACTTAAAGCTCGTCGAGCAATTAATAAACCCCAAAGAGCAGCTTTTTCGGTTGCTTTTTTTGATAAATTATCTGCAACTTCGTTGGGAAGATAAGACTTAGAAATTTCAATGGCTTTACGCAACTCAATAAGATTTTGACCCGACTGAAATGATGCACGACTGTCCGCACCAGAGTGTTCTCGATAATATGCTAAAGTTTCTGGCTCATACCACACGGAAAAATAAGCAGAAATTCTCTTCCACATTTCCCAGTCGTTACAGTGAGGTAATTGAGAATTATATCCTCCTAATTTTTCATAAACGTTACGTCTAACCGCGATCGCAGGCGGCTGAAGTTGTTGCTCTACAGCTATCCGCTCTACCCAATTAGAAATAATACCTGGTGTGCTCTTTTGGTAAGGAGGTAAATAACGATAGCGATTGTTTTCATCTACATGAGCATAGTGACAAAAAGCAGCTCCAATTTCCGGGCATTGCTCAAAAGCCTTTTCTAAACGGTTGTAAAATCCTGGTAAAACTAAATCGTCGTCGTGCAAAATATGAACTAGATGTCCGCGAGATCTTCTAATACAAGTATTAAAATTCCCAACTAAACCCACATTATAAGGTTGTCTAAAAAAAGAAATTCGATTTTTACCTACCCTCTCAACTACTTTTTCTGGCTCGCCGCTTGTCGAGCAGTTATCAATAACCTCGATTTGCATTTCCTCAGGGCTGGGAGCTTGTTGAAGAATACTTTGTAATGTTTGCTCTAAATACTCTGTACGGTTATAAGTCGGAATCATTACTGACCATTTTGGTCTATCGATTCCTTGGGGAACTGGCTCAATCTCAAAAGAATAAGAGCCTAAATTTTGAGAGATTTGTTGAACAAGTGCCATAGAGATTAGGGAGGACAAAATTTTTGAAAGATACGTAGTAATACTCACCCCAATACTGCAACAGTTCAAAAATTTTTTATGAAAACAAGCACCTAATGCAGGGTTGCAAAAAAGCAAAACCTAGATAGTCTTGATGTGGACCCTACACTGATTTGAAATTAACGATGTCCGTAAAAATTTTATAACTTGAGATTTTAAAAGAGGTTGCCATGACTAATTTTTAGAGGCAGATGCAGAGTTAGTTCCTCTTTTTTCAATTGTATTTTTTTTCTTTATAAGAACTATCTTAGTACAAGAAGATCTTTACTTTATAAAGTTTTAAATAAAGTTTATGTATTTTTTATGAAACAAAGAAGCCAATGTCTCAACTACTTTTTATCAAACACGTACTTATTTGCCCAAATAGTAAATATAGGAATGGCTATTACGTGAGTTATAAGTACCGATGCTGCTACCCAAAGAATACCAAATTTCAAAGCGATCGCTAAAGCAAGTGCAAACACTAAAGTAAAAATAATATTCCAGTAAGCACTGATTTGCCCTTTGTCTACAGCAATCAACAGTGTAGATGCAGCTTCTGCAAATGGACGTGGAATAGCTGACAGACAAATTAGAACTAATATTGGAACTGCTTCTACCCACTTTTGACCGAAAATAATTGGTACATAAAATTGAGCCAAAAATGATTGTAGCAAAATTAGAGGAATGACGATTGAAGCAATAGTTTTTAGGCTGTGATAGTATTTTTCTTGAAGATTTTTTAAGTCCGTCCGTACTGCACATAGGTAGGGATACAATGATGAAACAAATGCACTGATAACATTCATACCGATCCCAAGCCCTGCATTAAAGGCAAAATAGTAAATCCCTAATTCTTTAACTCCTAAAAAACTTCCTACTAATAAATAATCTAAGTTGGCTCTGAATTTGTTCAGAAGTTCAACAATTAAAATATTTTTTCCAAATGAAATAATTTCTTGCCAACGATAAAGGGTAAAGGATTTCTTAAATCGCCAATTATTGTTTTTCCGAAGAATAAATACCCAGACAAGAGAGGATGACCAAAAAGGGATAACAACAGACCAAATACCCATACCCATTAGAGCCAAGCCCACAGTCATAGTGTTTCCCACCAATGACTGAACTGCATTACAAGTAGCAATAACGCTGAGTTTATTCTCTCTACCAATAAATGCACCTTGAACTTCAAAAAGAGGTATAAATAAATAAACGGTGCCAAGAACACAGATAGGTAAAATAAGGTTTTTATCGTGATAGACAAACGCAACAAGAACACCAATAATGCATTGAATAACACACAGACTGCTGCATAGAATCCAACTCAAGCAGTAAGCCGTGTCACACAAAACATCCAATTCTTCTTTTTCAGCTTGAACTAGTTTAGCGCCAATGCCAGACTTTTGAACGAAAACAGATGCCAAATCGTAGGTTGTCATGATAATTGCAAGTAAACCATAATCATAAGTGGTAAATACTCGCGCTAAAGTCACTGTTGTACCCAGGCGGAACACGCGGTTGAGTAACTCAGCTCCACCAAGCCAACCCATGTTCTGAGTAAATTTGTTAAATAATATTTGCTTTAATCGAGTAAATAATGTCCCTTTAGCTGTATTTAACAAAGTAGCGAAAACCTGGTTGCCTGTTTGCGGTATAAGATTTTCTTGGCTTATATCTATGGCTGGATTTAAGGTTTTGGGAACTTTTATACCTTGTTGTAATGCAATACCAAAGATGACCAATCCCGGCCAATAAACATAAGCAAGAGCATCTACATTTTCACCAAATGTAAAAAATAACAGTATTAAAAATACACTTAATCCTGTTTTTCCTATTTGGCTTTCTTGAGCTTTAATTAGCAGTGTTATCAAACTGGTAACAAAGGCAATGATTATGGCAACTGTACCAACTATTCCATTTATATATAACAGACCAAACCATGTATGATGGGAACCTATAGGCATTTCTGCTACAAGTTTTGGTCCTTTAGGAGGAGTAATTCCATGACCCCAAATAGGAGCATCATCCCACCATCGCTGTAATGCCAAACGTCCCAGTAATTCCCTAACCCTTGAAGACTGTGCTCTAGCACTTTTAAAGCTGTCTTTTAAATCTTGAACGAACTGAATCAGATTGTAACTGAATATAGCTGAGACGAAACTTGTTAATCCGGTTAAAATCTGCAAGTAAGGGCGTGTAAAATTGATTGCATACCAAGTTAAGAAAGGAACGGTCGGTAAAGCGATCGCTGCTAGCCTTGAAAGAGAACTGATAATCATGGCGATCGCTCCAATCATGCCTAAAACTCGCCATTTTTTGTTCGCTTCTTCATTGGCAAGTACTAAATACACATTTCCTACCAATCCAAGAGCAGGAGCCCACGGCGTGAATAATGTTAATCGTACTTGACCACCATTTTCTGGATCGATAAGGTGTAGATACACGTCATAGTATATTTGACCTCCACCAGAAATACTTTTCAAAGGAGAGGTATAAAGAGGAGACGGAAAATTTAAGACATTTGCTAGGTAACAAATGGGAACTAAAATCAGACTTTGCAAACAAACAATACAAACTGCTCTATAAATCAGTTGGGGTCTAATCTTTAGACATCCTATTAAGGGAAATATGGCTAAAAGTCCCCAACCTCTTGCCCAATTAATTGAAGTAAAAATAAGTTGTTGAAGTCCTAAATTCCAATCATTGTGATTGACAATTAAGGTTAATTCGATAATTAATACAGCAAAAATCCATATCCATATTGGATAGGAAATAATGATTTTTTCTTCTGATGGTGTTTGCTCGCTTTGCGTCCAAAGCTTTCTAATAATGTAGAGTGTAAGAATCCATGGAATGAAAGGGATAATGGTATACTGCAATCCCATAAAGTAGATTGCGTAAGTTCCTATTATCGAATACCAAATTAATCTTTCCGGAAAATTTTCAGGTTTCATCACTCTTGATTTTCAGACTTTGACTTTAACGTTCCTTAAGTGAATAATAGGAAAAACTCCGTTGAGATCTTTGCCCCATTGTGATAATTCCACTGGTTAAGAAAATAGAACTTACTAAAGTTCCCAACAAAACTATTTCCTTTGTTGGTCCAGCAGGTTTATCTGGTATACTTGGGTCTCCCATAATTTGGACTGGAGGATAAGAATTAGAAATACTGGATTTAGCAAGATCTAATCGAGCAATAGTAGATGAGAAAACAGCCTCTGCAACTTGCACCTCACGGTTCAAATCTTCAATAGTTGCTTGCTTTGCTGATAGTACTTTTAACCGACGCTCAAGTTCAAGGATTTCTCGATCCAACGTCCTGACTTGTGCTTCTAGACCCTGAGTTTCTACAGCTGCGCTCACAAGTTGTTCGGAGAAAGTAGTTCGTTTAGAACCACTTGTATCGGCGTTTCCAAAAGTGAGCCTATCTACATCTGCCAAAGTCAAAGGGCGTTTTAAAACTATCCTTGCTCGATTCAAAAGAGCTTCTTCAGATGTCGCAACTTCTGCTTTTTGCGTTAAAGATACTGGATGATTGGGTAAAAACTTAGCATTCAAAGAAATTAACTTACTTTTTGCATCATTATAAGCAAGTAGATATTTTTGAAAGAGTGTATCTGCTTGAAGAGAAAAAGCATCTGATGCATCTTGGGAGGATAAACCAAGATTACCAGACAGTTGTAACAATCGAGCTTTTTCCTCTTGTGCTTTAGCTATTGTCTCAGCACGTTGCTTGCGTAACGTTTCGATATTAACTGCTAAATTTTTGATCTGTTCATCTGAACTTACACCAGACTGAGATCTGTAGTTGGAAAGCCTGTCTTGAGAAATTTTGAGTTTTCGTCTCAAATCATCAATTCCCTTTTGCAAACGTGTATTCTGTTGACCAATCTCATCTCTTCTAAGTTTATTAAGCTTAATTTCTAAAGCATGAAATAAAGCGACAGATTTTTTATGGGCTTCTTGTGGGCTAGACCCTTGCAGGGTAAACTGCATCATTGTTGTGTTATCTATAATCTTAATTTTGGGTTTGCCAAATTCAACTACTGACATATTTGAAGCTCGTGCTGCTGCTTTTAAGACTTCTTCACTGATAGCAATAGTTTTATAATTTTCTCTCGGATCGTAAGTTGTTGCAGAATAAGCAGAAGATTCTTGGGAAACAGCTTGACCAATGTTGGGTAGGTTAATGTTAGAACTAACACCGGAATTAGCAATGTTTAACGACCACTCGCTTACATATACAGTTTTTGCTTTCACCACATAAAATAATGCTGCTATCCAGATAGCTGCATTGACAAAAACAATAGTTAAAGCGTACTTTGCCCAAATGTTTTTAAATGGTATGGGTTTTGTTTCCACTTCGGAAGAAGGTATGTATTTAGAACTCACTATCTTGTCACTGCTCCTAAACCAGATAAATGGATTCACAGTCAGTATTACTTATCAATAGTAAAAATGACAAAGTATTAAGTCTCATGGAAAAATCTTTACGACTGCCTCACAATTGAATTGGTAACAAAAAGTAGTTACTGCTTTTGTAACTAGCTCGTCTCTTTGAACGTTTTCGGTTTCGGTTACACCTTCTCTACAATTTGACGTATTCATCAATAAACAGTACACGCAACTAGACGGTGTTGCGTTGGAGGAACTGAGATCCATACGAGCCTCACAGCCTAATTCCTTAGGTAAAAATCAAGCTTTTTGATTGCAGTTAGATATTGAAATAGCTAATAAGGTTCTGTAGTTCCATACGCAAGCTCACTCTTAAAGAGCGGTAAAAAAATTAGTTCTTGAAAAAACAAAATTCAATTTTTCCGTGTAGCTATAAAAGACAGTTAAACGTGGAGAACACCCAGTTTTTTACCTGACACCTGGTTAATGCAATAATCGCTCTGTCTATAGAGACTCTCTAGGTAGCATGCACTTCTTGGCTTCCATAGAGCCATTGCCGCTAATCCTTAACACTTTCTACGTGATTTCTAGTCAACTGTGGTAGATACGTCACTCAAAATGAATGTTAGATTAAAAACACTGATTTTACGTAGACTCTCAGTGTTTTACTTTTCACTCTAACAATAATATCATGTCTCGTTAAATACTGCATAATTAAAAAAAATTTATGAAAGAATAGAAAAAAATTGGCAGTAGTGTCATTGCTATAGGAACTTTGTTTGATTGATGAAATACGTGTATTGTTCATTGTCCATTACATAAGACTTTTGGTGGGCAATGAACAATACTTAAATTTTTTATAAATGATGTAGGCTTGCTGTAATTAGTACAAGATTTACACTTAACGAGCCAAAATCTGTAAAACTTTTAATTTTTTTAAAAGTTTATGTATATTATCCGGACAAAAGCAAACCATACAGATGAGACACTTGCCCCAGTGATAAGCCAAGCCATGTCCTGTCTTTAAAATAGAGGTTAAGGAGGGCTGAGGGTGATTCATTACAAGGTTTGTATCCTCATGATTAGCTCAATGGAAAAATCCCCCTATTTCCTCTTTTTCAGGAAACTTAAGAGGGATTTAAATCTTTTGAGTTTTCAAAAGAATTGGTAGGCTTTCTGAATGGTGCTATTCAAATTACTTATGACTTAGGCTTGAAAGTTGAAGCAACGTGCAACTCTTTAAGCTGCTTGGCATCAACTGTTGAAGGTGCATCTGTTAACAAGCAACGTGCTTGTTGCGTTTTTGGAAAAGCAATCACATCTCGAATGGATTCCTCTTTAGAAAGTAACATCACCAAGCGATCTAAACCATAAGCAATTCCACCATGGGGTGGAGTCCCGTATTCAAACGCATCTAACAGAAAGCCAAACTTATTGTGAGCTTCCTCCGGAGAAAGCCCGATAGCCTCAAAAACTTGCTCCTGCACTTCGCGTTGATAGATTCGCAAGCTACCACCACCAACTTCAAAACCGTTCAATACCAAGTCGTATGCTTGTGCTCGTGCAGTTTTTAAATCGCTGAGATCGTTTGGATTGGGTGCAGTGAATGGGTGATGTAATGCTTCTAAACGTTTTTCATCAGCATTCCATTCAAACATGGGGAATTCTGTAATCCACAGCAAGTTAATTTTCTCTGGGTCTATCAGTTTAAATTCTCGAGCGATCGCTTGCCTCAATCTGTCTAAGGTTTTATTGACAGTGATAGTATCACCTGCACCAAACAACAATAAGTGACCTGGTTTTGCGTTTGTACGACGTAAAAGTTCTTGTTTTTGTTCCTCTGTCAAGTTAGTTTTGATGGCGTTAATTGTGTCGATATCACCATCTTCTCTGACTCGAATGTAAGCTAAACCTTGAGCACCTGCATCAGCTGCTTCTTTAAAGACGTCACCGCCCGGTTTAATACGTACATTGGAGATGGTATCTCCATTAGGAATAGGCAGAATTTTGACAACTCCACCATTTGCAACAGCATCCTTAAAAACTTTAAAACCACAGTCTGTCAAAATATCAGAGACATTAACAAGTTCTAAACCGTACCTTGTATCTGGTTTATCACTACCGTAGCGTTCCATCGCCTCTGCATAAGTCAAACGTGGGAAGGGACGTTGTAACTCAAAGTTTTTAACTGTTTTGAAGATATGACAAACTAACTTTTCGTTGAGTTCGATAATTTCCTCATGGGACATAAAGCTCATCTCCATGTCCAACTGAGTAAATTCCGGTTGTCTGTCAGCACGTAAGTCTTCATCTCGGAAGCAACGAGCAATTTGATAGTATCTGTCAAATCCAGATACCATTAATAATTGTTTAAAAAGTTGGGGTGATTGTGGCAAAGCAAACCATTCGCCTGGATTAGCCCGACTTGGTACAAGATAATCTCGCGCACCTTCAGGCGTAGAACGAGTCAGCACGGGAGTTTCGATTTCTACAAAACCTTCTACATCTTCCAAATAACGGCGAATGGCTTTCACAATTTGATGCCGCAATTGTAAGTTATTTGCCATGCGATCGCGCCGCAAATCTAAGTAACGATACTTCAGCCTGAGTTCTTCCCTTACCGGATCTGCATCTGCGGTAGAAACTTGAAAAGGAAGTTGTTTGCGGACAGCATTAAGCAGTTTAATATTATCGGCGTAAATTTCAACTTCGCCTGTGGGGATGCGAGGGTTTAGAGATTCTTCGGGACGTTGCGTAACCCTTCCCGTAATTTCAACAACATACTCATTTCTTAGAGCGGTCGCTTCTTTGTAGGAATTGGGAGTACGCTGAGGGTCGCTAACAATTTGAACTGTCCCACTGCGATCGCGTAAATCTATAAATATCACGCTCCCATGATCGCGGCGACGGTCTACCCATCCATACAAGGTAACAGTTTCTCCAATATGTTCTTGTCGGAGTTCGCCGCAATAGTAAGTTCGCATAATTAATTCTTGTCTACAGAGCTAGAGAGTCAAAACTAATATTAAAGCTTTTCCATTATCTAGCATCTATAGCAATTCTACGCATTCCACTTCCAGAAAAATCTTTTGTCTCATAGCACGGGCATCTTGCCCGTGCTACACTTTCAGAGGAAATCTCCAGAAACCATTAAGAACGAGGGCGAGGAGCATTAAAAGCATCCCATGCGGCTTTTGCTGCATCTTGGAAACGATCGCCAAGTTCGGCAAACTGTTTCCAAAACTCGTACCAGTTTTTCTCAACTTCCTGCTGAAGGATTGTAAATGCGTTTTCAATGCGATCGCGTTCTATGAGTGTTTCACCTTCAATTGCTTCTCTTGCGCGACGGACTGCATCTAAAAAAGTTTCCCGAGTGAGAGTTCCTGCAGATTCTGCTTCTGCTTGGGCGCGTCTTCTGAGTGCTTCAATCAGTGCTTTGGTTTCGTGCTTAATTTCATCAGTTTCCCCCGCCATCTCGGTTTCTACCATTTCATTGGTTTGAGGGCTAACTTGTACCACAACTACGTTTTCTTCACCGTTTGCATTGTATGTCATTGGTTTGCCTCCTTGGTAAGGATTGTAGGAATAGGGTCAGAGATTGAGGATTGAGAAGAAATTTCCCAATCGCCAGTTGCTAATCCCCAATCCCTTAACGAAATGAAAATTCAGAACTTCTAGATGTTGGTTGTTGTTCTAACTTTAGCAAAGCTTCTACTCTTGCTTCAGTCGGCGGGTGAGAAGAGAACAAGCTGCTGAGGAACTGTCCGGAAAACCCGTTGGTAATTAACAGTGGTTCAAAAGCGGGATTGGCATTCAGTGGTAATTCCCTAGCTGTGGCTTCCAAACGTTGTAATGCACGGGCTAAAGCACGAGGATTACCTGTGAGTCGTGCAGAACCAGCATCGGCTGCAAACTCCCGCGTCCGCGATATTGCTAATTGAACGATCGTTGCAGAAATGGGAGCAAGCAGTACTGTTAATAGTAAACCTATAGGATTGGGGCTGTTGTCGCGATCGCTCCTTTGATACGGTGCATACCAAACGCTATAACTGACTATTTGGGCTAGAAACGAGATAGCCCCTGCAATTGTAGCAGCGACGGCTTGTGTGAGGGTGTCACGATTGGCGACGTGAGTTAATTCGTGTGCAATAACACCTTCGAGTTCATCTTCTGGAAGTAAATTTAAAATTCCTTCTGTCACTGCGACTGCAGCGTGCTCTGGATCGCGCCCCGTAGCGAAAGCATTGGCTGCTGGGCTGGGAACTATGTATATTCTCGGTACAGGTAGGTTAGCGCGATCGCACAATCGCTGCACCATGCGGTACAAGCCTGGTGCTTCTTGTGCTGACACGGGCTGAGCGCGGTATGCGGCTAAAGCAATCTTATCTGATTGATACCATGACAATAAGTTTGTTACTGCTGCGATCGCAATCCCCATAACTATGCCACTGGTTCCGCCTATAATCCAGTAGCTTATAGTAATTAGAATTGCACTTAATAAAGCCAATAAAGCAGCAGTCTTAAATTGATTTTTCATGCTTTGGTCTCCTTAATAATGCTGAACTTTCAAGTCCATAGCTTGTTAGTAAAAGCATTACTTAAACCACACACCCAATCTATCAACCCCACCATAGATTTTAAAGGGAGAAATTAACTCCTGTATGGTACGGTTTTCCCTCTGCATCTTTCATACTTCATATTTCCTACTTCCTACTTCTTCCTTAAGATTGATTTAGCTTAGGTATAGAAAGTAATCTTCGCTCTAAAAGTAGGAAAAGCTAGAAAAGTGTTTTCAATTGACTCTTAGTTTTAATAAATGTACGTAAAGTAGGAAAATTAAAGCAGTCAATCAAAAAATAGCTAAAAAATAGTATTATTTATCTAAAGATTAATAACAAGACTGGATTCTATTATCATAGAAAAAATATATACAATGGTTCTTGAAGAGGAAATTTTTCAATTGAACGGCGTATTTGGCGCAGTATTACTCATCACCTAGTAGAGTTTCTACCTCCAGGGTTAATATCTCCGAGGACAAATCTAATGGCACAGAATATAAACAAAACAGGGTTGTTGCAGAAGGTTATTAAAAGCTTGCAGGAAGTGGCAGATTTTATTTTCAGTCCTTGGATGCATCGTGCATATGTTAAATCACTGCACAGACGAGTCGAATACCTAGAGCGAAAAGTCTATGAAGGTGTACCAAATACAGAAGAACGCCTAGAAGTGCTAATTCAGCATTGGCAAAACCAGTTTGACTTACTGCAAAATCAAGCCAAAACTCAGTTAGATAAGCTTGTAGAATATGACTTGCACCAGCAAGTCCTAGAAATCCTCAAGGAACAAACGCATATTATTATCCAAACAATAAAACCCAATATAGAAGATTTGGTATGCGAGATTGAGAAGAAAAAGCATTTAGACGATAAAGAAACAGAAGCAGACCTTCAAGCAAAACAACACAAGTTGCAAGAATCTTTAACACAAATTCAACACTTGAATGATTTGCTACCACATATAGAAGCACAGACAGCAGCTAGTCTAGAAGCTGGACATTGGCTGCTAGCGATTAGAGAAGACTTAGCACAAGACTTGGCAAAAGAGTTATTGGGTAGGCAAAATTCTCAGATAAAAGTGTTCCGCACTCAGTTGAGTAGATACCTAAAGCTCCTTGGTAGTTGTCTGGAAAATGGTATTGAACCTCGTTTGTTGTATCAAGGAATTATCAGCCACGAGCAACCATCACCTGAGATCTACCTAGAAGCATTTAATCTCATTAAAAATCGATACATTCCAGAGTGGGAATACTCATCCCACGTTTCCAAAAAAGCAGCTGAGGAATTGAAGAAGTATTTCAATTACTTGACTGACTATCTAGTCACAGTTTTGCTATGAACTGAAACATCCACATTCACAGGCGCTAACTCAATAGGTTACAAAACCTTAACCTTCGCAATCTCATTGCTGTCAAGATACGATCGCTTTATGGAATCGTGGCAATTTGTTAAAAGTTAGTTCCTATTGGGCAGGCAGTGCAATACTGGGAATTGTCAGCGTTCAGTTAGGAACAGTTTTAGCCAGATTGTGGAGGTAAAAAGTTGTTATGGCAGCTTGGAAACAACTCACAATATATATAGGCAAATCAGATCGTTGGTACGGTCAGCCACTGTACACAGCTTTAGTTGGACTTGCCAGAAAGCGGGGAATAGTTGGTGCAACAGTAACGCAAGCAATAACAGGGTTTGGAAAACAAACCTCTTGTCAAACTTGTGAACTTTGGGAGTTGTCCTCTGATATACCGATTGTGGTAACCATGATAGACCGAGAGGATGCTCTTGATGAGATATTACCATATATTAAAGAAATGGTCAGGGATGGGCTAGTCACTCTTCAAAACGTTGAAGTTATGCACCACGCACCGCTTCCATCCGGTTATCGCAAGTTTAATTGAGTGCTACTTGCTTTAAGTATTACAATGAGCAAGTTAGAAATGTGCTCCACTCACTTTAAAACTAATGACTATTTCTAAAGTAGAAGTCAAGCAGTTACTAGAACGATTAATTTTTGAGGATACACCTTCTCAAGAATGGGTGCAGGATGTTTGGGAATTCAGCCCAACACTGGGAGACAGTGCAGCAAAGTTACTAGAAGTATATGAAGCATTAATTGATTGCTGCTCGGAAGAGCAGTTGGATAATTTGCTGCAAAGCTACTATCAGCAACGTCTTGGATAAATTACACTGACTTGCAGAAGGCTACAGGTTCTATTAGTGGGCAAAAAATAGTTCACAAATTAAGGCGTCAAACACTCCTTAATTTTACAAACAACAGTTGGAGAGGTGGCAGAGTGGTTGAATGAGTGCTTCCTAAAGTCCGTGTAGTAAGCGTTTCAGGAATTTTTAGGAGTGAACCAGATGTGGGGCTAGTATCTTAAGTAAAAAAAATCTATCGATCCACATTAGCTAATTCAATTCGTACTTGCATACCAACAGCCTTAGCAGCACGCCCGATAGTGTCCAAGGTTACTGACACATTATCTGGATCTAAAAGTCTGTCGAGAGATGACCTACTAGTATTCATAAGCTTTGCCATCTCAACTTTGGATATGTTCTTTTCTTTCATTGCTTGTTGTAATTGCCAAGCAATCACCCGTTTTATTACAACCAGGTTAATCTCTTCAAGAGTGCCTTCTTCTTCTAGAAGATCGTCAAGAGACGAACCGACATAAGGATTATTACTCATCCATTCATCTCCAAATCTTTTTTACGCTCTAAAGCTAAATTCAACTCTTTAGGTGGTGTTTTCTGAGTTTTTTTGATAAACCCATGAAGCAAAATCATTTCTTCTGCATAAATACAGAAGAAAACACGCGCTATCCCTTGAGGTAAATTAGTGCGAATTTCATATAATCCATCCCCCATGGGACGACAAACTGGCATTCCAATGGGAAAACCAAATTCAACTGTCTTGATATCAACACCAATTAAGTATCTGGCATCTTTATCTAGGTTTTTTAACCAATCACGAACTGGCTCGTTACCATTTTCGTTTTTATAAAATCTTGCTGGGACTCGTTTTTCTTCCATGTGTACCAAATCAAGTTAAAAGTGTTGCCATTCAAAAAAGTTGGAACTGTACTTTTCGATCGGCTACAACAAGATAACTCGACTTGATGCACCTAATGTACCTTTTTTGGTGCATAACGTCAACACTGAATTGAAAACATAATATCCTTTTTGTCAACGTATATTAGTGGACCGGCGCTCTAGCGAACGGTACAACCAAAGAGGTAAGATCTCACCTTATGTATGAGTAAAAATGCTTTAGCAGAAATGTGGATGGGTAGCAGTAACCTAGCCGGGGGCGATCGTACTTGTTGTTTTTTGATACTTTTTAGGATAGGATAGATGCTGTATTTTTAATCTCGTGCTAATTTAAGAAAAAAGGCGTTTCACTAACCTCGCCCTATAGGGATGAGTTTTAATTTGCAGTTAGAGCCTTAATATATTTTTTGGAGAGGTGGCAGAGCGGTTGAATGCGGCGCACTCGAAATGCGTTTTAGGGTGACCTAACGGGGGTTCGAATCCCCCCCTCTCCGTTTTAATATCTGTAAAACTTTCAGCAACGCTTACCTTTGTAGAAACGGTTGCATTGTTTGAATTGGTTGAATAAATGGTTGAATTTGTAAAACTTATTTAATAAATTCCATAACATAAAAATAATTTAATACCGTCGCCTGTCATGACTCATACCATTTGGCGTCGCTCGCAAGTGACGTAAATTCTGTAGAGACACATTGTTGGAAGTGTCTCTACACCCTCAAATTGTGTCATCCTTTTCATCAGCAGCAGACTGGTGCTACATCTCAGTTGGCGAGCCTGCTTTTACCTTCTAAAAAAAGTTTTTAGCGATCGCAGCATACCCTGCATAAATCAAATCGGTCAGACATATGAACCGGTAGGAGCAAGAAAAACAAAAATTGCTCTCATAAAAATTCACTACCTACCGGGAGAGATCGATGATTTTTTTACGTTCTAAATCTAGCCATTTTGCTTTGTTGGTGAGCTTGACTTTAGCAAGTTCGATTATTAGCACTGTTGCTAGGGCAGAGTCAAATCCTTTTATTTCCAAAAACACCGTAAGTCAACCTAGCATTCAGAAAATTAACAATCCTATTATCCGCGATAAAATTGATATTTTTACTCCAGGCAAAATCAATGGTGCCGATCAATTTAAAGAAGGATTTGCCGACTTTAAAGAAAAACCAGGTTTTGCTGATTTTACCAAACCTGTTGATAAATCGAGCATTGCAGACCCATCTATTATACAGCGTCCGTCCGCAGTTGATACATTCAAACAAATTCAAACTCGTTAAGTTTGAATATTTTTCAAGGTAATTCTAATTTCAGTCAGACTTAGTTAACTTTGTAAAGACGTTTTGGCAAAACGTCTTTACCTTACTCATAGGTAATTA
The DNA here is from genome assembly GCF_045999855.1 of Tolypothrix campylonemoides VB511288_2. Lineage (NCBI taxonomy): Bacteria > Bacillati > Cyanobacteriota > Cyanophyceae > Nostocales > Tolypothrichaceae > Tolypothrix > Tolypothrix campylonemoides. The sequence continues at coordinate 249,873 of NZ_JBFPMW010000005.1, read as the reverse complement.
TCATGATACAGGAAACAAAAAAAGTTCAATTTGTTGTCAAAACATCCAAACATTGTAACCTGAGATGTCGCTACTGTTATGAATACGCAGAGTTAGCCAACAAACAAGCGATCGCACTAGCTCAAATACAGCAAATGTTTACCAATATTGCTAGTTACTATCAACATTTAGATTTTGATATTGAAATTGAGTTTGTCTGGCATGGTGGAGAACCATTACTACAAAAACCTGATTTTTACTGGCAAGTGTTCGAGCTACAAAAACAGATATTTCAGTTTGACAATATTCGAGTTAGAAATGGCGTACAAACAAATTTGACATTATTAGACTCACAACGCATAAAACTTTTAAAAGAAGGATTCGATGGTGTAGGAGTTTCAATAGATCTATTTGGAGGATTGCGAGTTTACCAAACAGGTATTGAATCCCAAAATAAGGTTTTAGAAAACATAGATAAACTGACAAATGCCGGGATTGATTTTGGTTGTATCAGCGTCCTCACCAAGCAAAACTTAGAGTTTATTCCAGAAATATACAATTTTTATCGACAAATGAATCTATCTGCAAGAATATTACCTTTATTTAAAGGTTCATTTGAAAATCAACATCAAGGTTTTGAGATTACTGCATATGAAGTCTTAGAAGCTTATAAAAAACTAGTAGATTTATGGCTAGCAGATGAAAAATTGGTTTGGATATCTCCAATTTATGAAGCAATTAAGCAGGTAGTTCATCACTACACGCCCAATGCTCCAACAAGTTTCTATGATAAAGGTGAATGGGAGTCAATTTATATTGTTGATGTTGATGGAGAAGTCTACAGCTATGCAGATGCTTACTTAATAAGCCATACGCACGGAAATATCTTTAATCAACCCCTCGGCGCATTAATTAAGAGTTCTCAGCACCACAAAATAGTTATCGAAGCAGAAGAAAGACTTCAAGAAACTTGCAGTCAATGTAAATTTTTCGGTAGTTGTAGCGGTTATCCAATCGCCGAAGGAAATCGACAATATAATGAGATGAATTCAGACGGTTCGATTAAGTGTATTGTTGATAAAGGAATTCGACAATATATTGAGTATCGTCTGTTTGAAATGGGAATTATCGATCTAGATAGAGGATATGTAAAATTGGAACGATTGGATCTCAATCGCCAAAGTTCGCCCAGTTTAGCTTATATTTAGATGTTTAGCATTGTCAACTTGAATGTATTTTCCTATTAAAAGTTGCCTTTTTCAAGATATACTAGCGCCATATTTCGAGGAGTGCAACTATGGTGAGCCAGCGTTTGGGCAAACTGTGGTCGTTTGGCTTTATCAGTTTGTGTTTCTGCTTGGGTATTAGTATAGGATTATTCATTCGCTTTGGACAGTTACAGCGATCGCAAGCTGCAACTACATCCACAGATACATTGCCAGTTCCTTTCTCTGTACCCGAATTTCCAACCTCAGATACCATAACAATCCAAGCAGTTGGAGACATTATTCCAGGAACAAACTATCCTAACTACAGGTTACCAAGCGATCGCAACCAACTGCTGCCACAATCTGTACGAGCGTATTTGCAAAGAGCAGACATTTTATTTGGTAACTTTGAAACTAGCTTAACCAACTACCCCTACAGCGCCAAAGACATCAGCCGGGGACAAGTATTTGCCTTTCGTTCCCCACCCTCCTACGCTCAACTGTTTGCTGATGTTGGATTTGATGTTATGAACATAGCCAACAATCATGCACGAGATTTTGGTTTCATAGGGTTCCGAGACACAGTCAAGCACCTTAAAGAGGTTGGCATAGACACATTAGGACATAAAAATCAAATTCTTGTATTAGAACTTGATAATATTCGAGTGGCAATGATTGGGTTTGCTCCCTACGAACATTACAATTCCATTCACGACCTAGATACAGCCAAAGCACTCGTAGAAGAAGCTAAAAGAAATGCCAACATAGTCATTGTGTCAATGCATGCAGGAGCCGAGGGCACCAGTGCATTAAACGTCAAAAACAAAACCGAGTATTTCTATGGAGAAAATCGAGGAAATTCCATCAAGTTTGCGAGAACAATGATTGATGCAGGAGCAGATTTAGTTCTCGGACACGGTCCCCACGTTCCGCGAGCAATGGAAATCTATAATGATAAACTCATTGCATACTCTTTAGGAAATTTTTTGGGATATCGAACGCTATCCACAGTAGCCCAAACAGGGTACTCAATGATTTTAGAAGTTAAGCTTAATTCTCAGGGAAATTTGGTAGGAAGTAAAATTATCCCCGTTCGTTTAGATCGGCAAGGAATTCCCCGCATCGATCAACGCTTCCATACAGTAGGACTTTTACGTCATTTAATTAGTAAAGATTTTCCCAACCAACAAGTCAAAATTAATAAGAAAGGCGAAATTGTTTTAGAAGATAGCAATTTAGTTGCCGAAAAAGAATAAATTGGTTGAAAATCGGACAGGCGAGAACGCCCATCCCACATCCCTAGGTTCCTTGTTTTCTCGCTCCCAGGTTCTACCTGGGAATGCACATTTCGAGGCTCTGCCTCAACTTCGTGTCAGGCGTGGGGCTTCTGACCGATTATGCCCGTTGTACAATCTCTCGATTTAAAACCTGATTGAGCTTTCCACTGCGAAAACCTTCCAAATCAAGAGTAACGAATAGAAAACCAAATCCCTGAAAAGTAGAAACGAGTGACTGCAAATCTGTCTTAGCGACAAAGTCTTTAATTTCTTCTGGTGGCAATTCTATCCGTGCTATATCTCCTTGAGATCGAACTCGCAAGCTGTTGTAACCTAGCTTTCTTAAATATATTTCTGCCCTCCCGACTCGTTGCAGCTTGGCTACAGTGATCTCTTCACCGTAGGGAAAGCGAGAACTAAGACAAGGTTGTGCGGGTTTATCCCACCAAGGTAAACCAAGTTCTTGGGAAAGTTGCCGCACTTGGGCTTTTGTCATACCAACTTCTGCTAGAGGAGAACGTGCGCCTCTTTCCTTTGCAGCCTGAATTCCCGGACGGTAATCACGTAAATCATCAGCATTCACACCATCTACCACATAAGGATATCCCAATGCAGTCGCAAGGGGCTTGAGTGTATCGTGCAGTTCGCTTTTACAAAAATAGCATCGGTTAATTGGGTTAGAAGTATAGTCGGGATTTTCCATTTCGCGTGTTTGAACAATTCTATGACTAATCCCAATAGTTGCCGCTTGAATTTTAGCGTCCTCCAACTCCTCCGGTAACAGCGAAGGGGAAACTGCTGTGACAGCTAAAGCACGTTCACCCAAAACATCACACGCAACCTTAGCGACCAAAGTACTATCAACCCCCCCAGAGTAGGCAATTAATGCCTTATCCATCTCTAGAAAGATGCTTTTTAGTGTTTCAAGTTTTTCTGCAAGCATTTTAGTCAACAACCCCCATAGTAGCACCCAATCAATTTCATTGTAGAAGGGTATCGAAGGGAATGAGAGGTCAGGTGGATACCGACCACAAATATTGCGCGGTGGGTGGTGCCAACCCAATAAAAATCAATAATTTTAGATAGCCAAAGGGAGTAGTTATCTCCGCTTTTGCACAAATCAGGTAATATTCTCTAGATACTCCGAATCAGTAGTTGGAGGAGTTTGTGACAAAATTATGAATTTACAATTTGCTCAATTGATTGTTAATGGTATTGCTGTGGGAAGTATTATTGCTTTAGCAGCAGTTGGACTAACGCTAACTCTGGGAATTTTACGGTTATCTAACTTTGCTCATGGTGATTTTTTGACTTTAGGAGCTTACTTAACATTTGTACTGAATACATTATTTAAGCTGAATATTTGGTTATCTATGGTAATAGCAGCAATTGGTACAGTTGCTGCAATGCTTTTAGCGGAAAAGCTGCTGTGGTCGAGAATGCGCTCTATCCGTGCGAGTTCTACAACATTCATTATTATTTCCATTGGGTTAGCATTATTTATCCGCAATGGTATTATCTTTATCTGGGGCGGAAGTAACAAAAATTACGATTTGCCTGTTAGTTCTGCTATGGATGTTGGTGGTTTAAAAATACCCCCCAATCAACTGTTGGTTTTTGTTTTGGCTATAGTGGTTATTTTGGTGTTGCACTACGTTCTGCAAAATACCAAAATTGGTAAAGCAATGCGAGCAGTTGCTGACGATTTAGACTTAGCTAGGGTCTCTGGTATTAATGTTGACCAAGTGATTCTGTGGACTTGGACGATCGCTGGTAGCCTAACATCTCTCGGTGGTAGTATGTACGGCTTAATTACAGCCGTGCGTCCAAATATGGGGTGGTTTTTAATCTTACCCTTATTTGCAGCGGTTATTTTAGGAGGTATTGGCAATCCTTATGGTGCGATCGCAGCTGCTTTTATCATCGGTATTGCTCAAGAAGCTAGCACGCCTCTACTTGGTTCTCAGTACAAACAAGGTGTCGCATTATTTATCATGATTTTGGTGCTGCTTGTTCGTCCCAAAGGATTATTCAAAGGAACGATATAAAAGGGATTGGAGATTGGAGATTGTAAATGAGCTAATCAATACCCAATTGCTCATCCCCAATTTCCAATCCCTTTCATCTACTTGAACGTCTTACACTAGAATATGAAAATAAAAGGCAGCGACAAGAAAGTTAATTGCTAACAGTAGTACAGCCCAACCTGTGCGGAAGGGGTAAGGCGCTGTAGCTCCAGTTTTAGCAACGTCTTCGCCTACTTTTTTCTTACCTTCATTAGCCATCGCATTCTCTCCTAATTTAAAGACTTATTAACAGATACCAAATATCTGTCATATTTAGCAAAATTCGTTAGAAATATTTGTCAGACGCTGTTAATTGTCTCCCGCATGATAGGAACTGCGAACTAAAGGTCCGGAACGAACATGGCTAAATCCCATATCTTGAGCGACTTTGCCTAATTCATCAAACTCTTCTGGTGTCCAATACTTTTGTACTGGCAAATGTTCTAAAGACGGACGCATATACTGACCGATAGTTATACGATCGCATCCCACTTTACGCAAATCCACCATCGTTTCAATAATTTCCTCTCTCGTTTCCCCGTGTCCTAGCATCAATCCTGATTTTGTAGGAATGATAGGGTCAATGTCTTTAACCACTTGCAGGACAAAAAGCGAGCGATCGTATTTCGCCCCCCGACGTACTGGTCCTTGTAAACGTCGTACTGTTTCAATGTTGTGATTGTAACAGGCTGGTTTGGCTTGCACTATTGTCTTGATGCGATCGCGCTGACCTTCCTCACCAGCACCCACACCACCCCAAAAATCTGGTGTCAGTACTTCGATTTGAGTTTCTGGGTTCATTTGGCGAATCGTCTCCATCGTCTTCACAAAGTGACCCGCCCCTTGGTCTGGTAAATCGTCACGAGCAACAGAAGTCAGCACCACGTAACGCAATTCTAAGAGCTGCACTGCTTCTGCAACCTTTTGAGGTTCCTCCAAGTCAACAGGCATTGGTGCGTGACCTTTATCCACTTGACAAAAAGCACAAGATCTAGTGCAGGTAGGCCCCATAAGTAAAAAAGTAGCAGTTTGTTGGGCGTAACACTCACCCCGATTCGGGCAGCGTCCTTCTTCGCAAATGGTGTGAATTTGACGTTGCCTGATAATCCGTTGTACCGTTGAGAGTTCGCTAGCTTTACCAATCGGGCGGCGCAACCATGAAGGCATTGCCATAATTTCAGTTTTAATTTGAGATGGCTCTAAAGCAGTCATAAATCATTCAAAATTTTGCTAAACGCAGTTGCCTGAGGCGATTTTTGAGAAAAATTGTACCTCTATAGGGGCGCAAGACCTCCATATTCCTACAATAGGTTACTGATTCATTCGTCGGTAATTTATTTTCAGAAAATCACCTAAGTATTACTTTGCCACAATCACAGAGTTAAGACCGCTGTTTGTTACGTATGACACTTCAAGTATTGTCACTTCTATCGGAAATTACTCTCCCCCGATCCAGAGATATGTTGGGTATAGTGGGAGAATTCTTGACGCCCAAGGGCGCAACTACCATATAAACCTAAAGTTTCTATTAGAGCAAACAGTCGTGACAAGTAACAAAATTTTAGTTATCGATGACACTACAGTTGTCAGGGTAAAAGTACGAGAAATGTTACCACCAGGAAACTTCCAAGTTTTGGAAGCAAAAGATGGTGTAGAGGGATTGAATTTAATTCGTCAGGAAAAACTGAGCCTGATTATGCTAGATTTCCTACTTCCTAAGAAAAATGGCTGGGAAGTGTTTCAAGAGCTCCAAGCCAATAGTGATTTGAGGAAGATTCCTTTAGTCATCATGTCTGGTCGTAAAGAAGAGGTGACGGAGAAAATCCCCGAACCTTTTGAATATTTTGAGTTTCTTGGAAAACCTTTTGACCAAAAGCAACTCATTGGCGCAATCAAGTCCGCCATGACCAAGGCTAAACAACCACGTCCCGAACCAGCCCAGGTAGCAGTCGCAGCCACCTCCAACGGAGTCGCAGCTACCTCCAATGGAGTCGCAGCTACTTCCAATGGAGTCGCAGCTACTTCTAATGGAACCAGTGCAGTTACCTCTACTGAGTCTGGGTCTTCGGCTGCAGAAATCCAAGCATTAAATGAAAAAATTGCCAAAATGCAGGCAGAAATTGATGCTTTGAAAAAACAACTCAATCAAGTTGTAACTTTTATCAAACAAAAAGTTAAATAGCGATCGGTATCGTGAGGATATGTCTCTAACGCTGTACTTAACATAGAGTACGGCGTTTAGATTTTTGTTGACTAACTCACTGGGCTAAAGCCACAGAGATTCTTTTCGGACATCATGCATACAGACAAGAGCCTACGGTGGTCAAAGCACCATCTAGACTGTCTTCCCAATTCTCAAACTGGGTTCGAGTTTACTTGAACCGTTTGACACTTTTACAGTTTCCTTTCGGGTCGTGTCTGTCAATCACCGCCTTGGAACTACTGAATTCGGTGGTACTTGTGCAAAATTAAATATACATTGCTGAACGCTATACCCTTGATTTAGCAAAGCCAAGAGTGAAAGATAAATATATAAATTAATGTATATAACTACTGACTGGATCTCAGACCACACAGTCAGTTAAGTTCTAAGACAGCGGGGTTAATAATTATTAAGTTTTTCAAAAAAACGCAAAAATACTACTTTCGGCTCGTGACATGATACAAAGACTGTGCTTCTGGGAATACTAAATTAGAAGTATATTATCCAGAGCATAATGTAGATGTTGATACAGCTAGATACAATTTTTGCTATTCCTGGCTATCGCATAACTCAACAAATTTACTCGGGAAGCAAAACCCTGGTTTATCAAGGTATTCGGGAAAAAGACCAACAATCGGTTATCTTAAAACTGATGCGGAATGAATACCCAACCTTTCATGAAATTGCTCAGTTTCGCAAACAGTATGCGATCGCTAAAAATCTCAATTGTGCGGGTATTGTCAAACCCTATAGTTTGGAAAGCTATCGCAACAGTTATGTTTTGATTCTGGAAGACTTTGGCGGTATTTCCTTAAAAGAATATATCACTCGTGTAGAAACTACCCAGACAGCGTTTCTACAACAATTTTTTCACATAGCTGTTCAAATTGCCTCTACCCTTCACGAATTACACTGTCATCGCATCATTCATAAAGACATTAAACCTGCTAATATTCTTATTAATCCCACAACATATGAAGTTAAACTGACAGACTTTAGTATTGCTAGTCTCTTACCGAAAGAAATTCAACAACTGACAAATCCCAATTTTTTAGAAGGGACTCTCGCTTACATTTCTCCAGAACAAACAGGAAGAATGAACCGTGGGATTGACTACCGTAGCGATTTCTATTCCCTTGGCGTCACATTTTTTGAACTCCTGACCGGACAGTTACCCTTCACAACAAACGATTCCATGGAGTTGGTGCATTGTCATATTGCCAAACAACCACCCAAAGCTAATTCTTTAAATTCTAATATTCCCTTAACTATATCAGAGATCATCAGCAAGCTCATGGCAAAAAATGCTGAAGATCGCTATCACAGTGCTTTCGGGTTAAAACACGATTTAGAGATATGCAAGCAGCAGTGGCAAGAAACTGGAAATATTATACCCTTTCAGTTGGGAGAACAGGATATTTCCGAGTATTTTTTGATTCCTGAAAAACTCTACGGTCGTCAACAGGAAGTAGAAACTTTACTTGCGGCTTTTGAGCGAGTCACGGGTGGTAAATCTGAAATAGTTTTGGTTGCAGGTTCATCTGGTATTGGTAAGACAGCTGTTGTCAACGAAGTTCACAAACCAATTGTTCGTCAGCGCAGTTACTTTATTAAAGGTAAGTTCGATCAATTTCAACGCGATATTCCTTTATCGGGATTTTTACAAGCTTTTCAAGATTTAATTAGGCAGTTGTTAAGCGAACCTGAGCCCGTTCTTCAACAATGGAAATCTAAAATCTTATCAGCATTAGGCGAACAGGCTCAAGTAATTGTTGATGTTATTCCCAAACTAGAAGTCATTATTGGACGTCAGCCATCAGTCACTGAACTCTCTGGAACTGCTGCTCAAAATCGTTTAAATTTACTATTCCAGAGATTCATTAATGTCTTCACAACAAAAGAACATCCTTTGGTTATCTTTCTGGATGACTTACAATGGGCAGATACAACTTCGTTAAAATTTATTCATTTATTAAGCAGTAAAAATACTGCTTTGGAAGAGCGAACTAAATACTTCAATCAAGAAAAACAAACTATACCTGAGGGAGCTTTTTTACTTATAGGTGCATATCGAGATAATGAAGTCTCTCAAATGCATCCCCTGTCTGTTACTCTCAATGAAATAGAGAAGACAGGAATTTTAATAAATAAAATTAATTTAAAAGAATTAAATTATAACAGTTTAATAAATTTAATTTGTGATACGCTCAATTGTCAAGAAGCTCTATCTATTCCTCTCACAAAGATTGTATTGACGAAAACAAAAGGCAATCCTTTTTTTACTCATCAATTTCTGAAGTACTTACATGATGAATCCATATTAAAATTTGATTTTTCTCATCGTCTTTGGCAGTACAACATTAATGAAGTTAAAGCCATAGCTCTTACAGATGACGTTGTAGAATTTATGGCACTTCAACTAGAGAAGTTGCCAAGCAAAACTCAAGCAGTCTTAAAACTTGCTGCGTGTATAGGTAACGAATTTGATTTAAGAACTCTTGCTATTATCTATGAAAAATCTGAAGTCGATACAGCAGCGGATTTATGGCAATCGTTACTTGATGGTCTTGTTTTACCTGAAACTGGTTATCAGTTATTAGTTGATGACAGCGAACTTTCATCAATTCCTAACGATGGTTATCAAAAGTATAAATTTGTACACGATCGGGTACAGCAAGCAGCCTATTCTCTCATTCCCAACAATTACAAACAGTCAATTCATTTAAAAATTGGGCAATTGTTACTTAGCAGTTTTTCTGTCGAAGAAAGAAAAGAAAAGATTTTTATTTTAGTCAATCAGTTTAATGTAGCAGCAGAACTGCTAGTCGATCCAAGCGAGCGCGATCGACTGTCACAAATGAATTCGATCGCTGGTCGCAAAGCTTTAGCATCAACAGCTTACGTAGCTGCTGTTAAATATTTAACTACCAGCATTCAATTACTACCAAGCGATACCTGGAAAACCAATTATGATTTTACTCTTGCTTTGTATGAAACAGCCGCAGAAGCAGCATACCTAAGCGGTAACTTTGAACTAGCAGAGCAATTGATAGAAGTGGTATTGATACGAGCAAAAACCCTATTAGAGCGAACAAAAGTTTATGAAATTAAGATTCAGGCTGTTGGAGCACAGAGTAAACCGCTACCAGCAATCGATGTTGCACTGGGGTTTTTAAAACTTTTGGGCATTGAGTTTCCAGAGAGCCCCAACCAAACAGATATTCAAGCAGAAATGGCAGAACTTACATCAAATTTAGCTGGCAGACGTATAGAGGACTTAATCGATTACCCAGAGATGACGGAACCTCATGCACTAGCTGCTATGCGTATTTTATCTAGTGTAACGAGTTTTGCCTATCAAGCTATACCTGAGTTGTTTCCTTTACTCGTATTTAAACAAATCAATCTCTCACTTAAGTATGGCACTTCTCCTTTGTCTGCCCTTGTTTATGTTCGTTACGGAATAATACTTTGTGGAGTTGTGGGAGACATAGAGTTTGGCTATAGATTGGGCAAACTCTCTTTAGATCTGTTGGTTAGATTCCAGGTTAAAGATACCATATCACAGGTTCTTATGGGGTTTAATGGAACTATCAGACTTTGGAAAGAGCATATTCGAGAAATATTGCCCTCTCTTTTAGAAATTTATTCTATTAGTTTAGAAACAGGAAGTTTAGAATATGGAGCTTATGCTCTTTATTGTTACTCCTTCTATGCATATTTTATGGGTGGAGAACTTTCACTGCTCAAGCAGCAAATAGAAAATCACAGCCATGCTCTTGAGTCAACCAATCAGATAATGGTGTTAAATTGGAATAATATCTACCTGCAAAGTGTCTTAAATTTATTAAATAAGCAAGAAAATCCATTTGAGTTAATAGGTGAGGCTTATAATGAAAAAGAAATGATAACATATCATCAGCAAGCCAATGACAGCCTTGGTCTTGTGCATTTGTATTTATGCAAGCTTCAGCTGTGTTATTTACTAGCTGATTACAATAAGGCAGTTGAAAATGCTGTTAATGTCGAGAAGTATATAGAAGTGGCAGTTGGGCATTTAGTTGTTACTGAATTTCATTTCTACGATTCTCTGGCACATCTAGCAGTTTATCCTAATGCTGAGAAAATAGAACAAGCAAAAATTCTGGAAAAGGTATCTGTTAATCAAGAAAAAATGCAGAAATGGGCATACCATGCCCCTATGAATTATTTGCATAAATTTTATTTAGTAGAAGCAGAGCGATGTAGAGTTCTGGGTCAATATCTTGAAGCTGTAAATAGTTACGAGCAAGCAATTACCCTTGCTCAAGAAAATGAGTATGTACATGAAGCGGCTCTAGCCAGCGAATTGACTGGTAAGTTTTATCTGGAGTGGGGCAAACTTAAAATTGCCAAAATTTACATAATAGATGCTTATTATGACTATATCCGTTGGGGCTCAAAAGCTAAAGTTGAGGATTTGGAAAAGCGTTATGCTCAATTCCTTGCTACAATTCTTCAACAAGGAAAACTCAACACCGAACCAGCAACGAATAGCTCTAGTGAAAGTCGCACATCCTTATCTACGAGTGGCTCCAATCAAACTGTCCTTGGGTCAAATAGCAGTATTTCCGATTCTTTAGATTTGGCATCTGTTGTAAAAGCTTCAATTGCTCTGTCTGGAGCAATTGAACTCGAGCAGTTGCTGTCTACTTTAATGGAAGTGGTGATGGAGAATGCTGGAGCTTCTAAGTGTGCTCTCATTTTAAGTGAAGGCGATGCTCCCTCTGGGAGCCGCCCAAAGGGCGATCGCTTAGCAACGGACGTGCATCTGATAGTTTCTGCGGTCAGTTCAAATTCAACAAGTGCGCGGATCGACACAGCATTTCCCTCAATCGGTCTCGAATCAAGCAATGATGTTCCCGTGACTTTAATTAACTACGTCAAGCGAACACAGGAAATCGCAGTCATTGGTGATTTAAAAGATAAACCAGTTTTAGGTACTGATAGCTACATTCTTCGCGAGCAACCCAAAAGTCTCTTGTGTATCCCGATTATCAACCAAGGTAAGTTACTGGGTATTCTTTATCTAGAAAATCATTTAACAGCAGAAGCATTTACACGCGATCGCATAGAACTTCTCAAACTTATTACCACTCAAGCAGCAATTTCTCTAGAAAATGCCATACTCTACCAGAATTTGGCACGAGTTAACGAGCGATTGGAAGAATACAACCGTACTTTAGAAGAAAAAGTGTCAGAGAGAACTCGGGAAATTAATGAAAAAAATCAGCATCTGAAGAAAGCTTTAGAAGAGTTACAAAATACCCAAACTCAATTAATTCAAAGTGAAAAAATGTCTTCTTTAGGGCAAATGGTAGCGGGAATTGCTCATGAAATTAATAATCCCATTAATTTTATTCATGGCAATATTAATTACGCTACAGAATACGTAGAATCTTTATTTGATTTAATTACTATATATCAGCAAGAATTCTCAGATTCTTCCACTCTTGCTCGGGAAAAAGCTATTGAAATTGATTTGGATTTTATAGAAGAAGATTTGCCCAAGCTTTTAGATTCCATGAAGGTGGGAACCTCGCGTATTCGGAATATTGTCTTAGGCTTACGCAACTTCTCTCGTTTGGATGAAGCCGAAATGAAACCTGTTGATATTCATGAGGGTATCGATAACACTTTGATGATTCTGCACCATCGATTTAAGGTAAAAGGCACGCTAGGCGATCGCTTTGAGATAGAAGTTATCAAAGAATACAGTCAGCTGCCTTTAGTTGAGTGCTACCCCGGCCAGCTCAATCAGGTATTTATGAATATTATTGCCAATGCGATCGATGCTCTACACGATTGCGCTGAAGCTCAGGGTATACGTTTGTGCGACGGCTACAAACCAACAATTCGCATTCGGACTGAACTTGCAAACAACGATCGCGTCTCGGTTCGGATTGCTGACAATGGTGCTGGGATACCTGAAGATGTGAGTCAGAAAGTCTTCGATCCATTTTTTACCACTAAATCAGTTGGTAGCGGTACGGGCTTGGGATTATCAATTAGCTATCAGATTGTTGTGGATAAACATAAAGGTAGTCTCACTTACAATTCCATACGCGGTGAGGGAACAGAGTTTGTAGTCCAAATTCCGCTAACACAGTCACATAACTAGCAAATAGGTCAGTGTTAAAAATTGTCGTCATGATAAGGACTAGTAGTAGTAGGCGAGCACTCAGTACCCACCTACTACCGCAAACATTATTTGATATCAATGCTGTGAGGCAAGACGGCGAAACTTAACCTTAAGACCGTCATAAGGATATGGTGTGGGAAACTGAACGAAATTTAAATTTTGTCCCGATACCAGTTCCCACTCATACTCGCGTAGCAACATTGCTGTCAATAGTTTCATTTCTAACTTAGCAAACTCCTTACCGGGGCATTCTCGTAACCCACCGCCAAAAGGTAAATAACCAAATGGTTTTGCTTTATCCTCAGCCCTTTCTGGCGCAAAACGTCCTGGGTCAAAACACTCCGGTTGTGTATAGACAGAAGTGTCTTGATGACTTCTTTTAAATAAGTAAACGACAGTCCAATCTTGGGGAACGCGATAACCGTTGACTTCAAATTCCTTCGTGACTCTGCGGAAACCAAAAGCACCAGGGGGATTAACTCGCAAAACCTCTTTAAGAACTTGGTCCAGATAGTTCATCTGCTTTAAACGTTCTACTGTTAGCGGTTCCTCCAACCCCAACTGTCGTTGTTCTGCACGAGCATTGGCTAAAACTTCCGGAAACTGTGCTAGAAACAGACACATTGATGTCAGCGTTGATGCTGCTGTATCGTGACCTCCAAATAGAAACGTTAAGACTTGTTCTTTCACTTCTTGCAAACTTAACTTATTCCCATCTTCGTCTTGCGCTTGCAACAGCATCCCCAAAAGATCTTGACCGGGATGTGATTGCTGCTGACGCTCTCGGACAATTTCCTCAATGCGTATCAGTAGTTGCTTGCGACTGTGTAATGCTCGACCAAACTTAGTCCAAGGTAAAGGTATTGGTACTGAGAATAGACCATCTCCCCACTTCTCAAACAATTTACTGAAATGGTCATCGTTAGAAGTATCCAAACTTATGAGAAACTTGCAAGCAACATCAAGAGAGAATTTGCTCAGTTCTGGGAACCAGTTGAATGTACCCATGCGTTCCCATTTGTCTAAATAACTGCGGGAGATACTTTCTATACTGGAAAAGGACTGTTCTATGATTTTTGGTTGGAAAACTTTATGGAAAATCTTGCGTCGATTTTGGTGCTCGTTACCTGTTTGGATAAGTAAAGACCCCGACCCTAGCAACGCCCTGGTACATTCAGGCCATCTACTAGCAAGATGCATTTTTTCCTGGGTAAACAATTGGCGATTGGCATCTGCTCCCATTGTAACAACTGTAGGATGCCCAAACAAATTGGTTTTGAAAATAAATCCGTATTGCTTCTGTCGCTTTTCCAGATAATCTGGATCGCACAGAAAGTTTAGCGTTTCACCAAGTAACGGTAGACCAAAGTTACCAGGAGGTAAAGGTAGCGATTGCTGGCTAATAGTTGCTGTCATTATTTTACCTATCTTAGTATTTAACTGGTTCTAACATTTCGACACTTTGATAGCGATCGGTATAAGAATACCAATCGAGATTGCCGCGTATCCAAGCATGCATTATGGATATATATTGCGTCAATTCACTATCTAACTCGTTGCCAAAAACTGGTACACAGGCTTCCAAGCTTGTCAGAGATTTCATCTCTCGATCGTGCATAATAACGGCGCGATCGAGAGAGTTTTCTAAAGAAAGTTGTTGCTGATAGTGCAGTACTAAGACTATGTTGTGGACATCACCACTTGCCATTTCTCTAGAGGCTGAAAAGATATCATTACACCAAGCAAGAACGTTAATTGTCATTAGTTTGAGCTTGTCTACAAAATAATGATTTCTCCAAAAATCACTCAGCATAAAGTTATTGCAAAATTCACTCACTGTCAGGAAAAGATTTCCGCCTACACTGCATCTGCGTATCATCATATAAGCGTCAATGTCAGGCACAATGTTCTGTGCGCGGACTGCTGCTTCTTCAACACATCCTTGAAAGTATTCTTCAAAGCAAAGGAGGAAGTGACGAAACCATTGCATGCTCGCTTTTTGAAACGTCCTCTGTCGCAAATCGTGTAAGGCGTGAGTTAGAGGTATATCATTCTTGGTTGGTTCCGCTCCATTTAAGATTTCCATAAATCTTTTGTGATACACCTTTAGAGCTTCAGGTTGTTTTTTCAACTCTGAGAGATCGCATTGATCGTCCCAAATAAATACCCAACTTAACCAATCGTTTCCAATTTTTAATTCTTCTAACTCACAGTTTGGATAGGCTCGTGCAGCTAGTAAAAAGAATTTTGACTTAGAAAACCGACGATAAGTTGATTCCTTTGCCAGTAAATTGAAGCGCAATACCCATTCTAAAGAAGAATCTTCCAAAACATCAACATATTTATTGATTTGAGATGGAAAAGGACAGTGTAATTTAGGAAAAGTTAATTGAGTCATAATACCTCTCTCAGTGACAGAAACGCAAGACAAATAGACCCAACCTGAAGTCAGTGGGCTGAAATAGAAACTGTAAGTGGTAGCTAATTTCTCCTAACTACCCCTGCCGATAAGACTTACGCACTGTAGGCAGAAAAGAGTATGTGCATTAACGAATCTGCAACCTTAACAGGTTTGCGTTCAAGAAAAATTTACAAAATCCTCACCAGGTTCTCACACTGCATATGTATGCTTGACATCAGAATTATCCTTAAAAAAATGAAGTCATGCATCTCAAAAACAGTTCAAACTGGAAAGTTGAATCAATGCACGTAAAACAGGTTTGATACAGTGCGTAAGTTCTCAGCAAGTGGCTCATCGCGTTCTTACAAAGCAACTCACTGCTTTAAGTAACACGACATTTTGGCCTCAGACATATCCTAATGAAGATTTACAAGAAGTAAATTTTTCTTTTGGAAGTCATGCCGAAAATAAAAGCCATTATTCTTTTGAACTAATACTTGCAAATTGACGTTTCTTTAGGAAAGCAGCTAGAGCAAAACTATGTTCTTGCCAATCAATGCAATCTAATTTAAACATCGATTTCCTCAAGATTTTCCATTTTTTGTTTTTTGAAGTAACAGTGGTTAATCCATAACACGTTATACAGAAATTGAACTTAAGATTCAGTCTGTATTTTGTGGTGTTTAAGATAATCACTGTTGCTTCAAAAACTTTCTTTTATATAATTTTTGTTTTTTTTAATATTTCTCACATCCGTACATTCCTATGTTTAAAAATTTAATCAAGACTCAGTAGAATAGCGTATTTTCTCTTAGAAGTTATAAAGAAAATATAAAAAAATTATGAATACAGGATTTATTGACTGTAGAAAATACGTAAGGTTTTTGTTGTCAAGACTAAAAACACGCATTTCTCTCAGTATTTTGTTAAAATTATTAGTTTTTTTCATTGTTTCTGGTTAAGTATATTTATTTAATTGTCAGGAAATAGTGATTATCAAAGACTGCAAAATATATTTGCTTTTTCAAAAATTAAGAGAAATAACTTTACATGGTTTTTTAAAAATATAGATATCTTTAAAAGATGAGTAGAGCGTTGACACAATAAACACATGGCTAGAACAGGCATTACTGAGGTACAAATACTTGCTAATACGGAAATTGTGCGATCGCGCTTATTGGTCTGTTGCGAGTCTTTATTTGAAGGCCGTCGCGATGAAAAAAGTTCACTACCAAGTATGAAACAAGCGTCTTTACCTTTTACTAAGCCACTTGCTGTAGCCTGTGGAACCCGCCCACTACAGTGGCTCCTCTGCCATCTGCCATCTGCCTTTTTCCAGTCAGAAGTGAAGCGATTTGATAAACCACTACAGACGCTCCAGAGTTTAAAATAAGGTTAGGATGAACCAAAAAAGATAAATATAGAGCCTATTAACGCAATGGAGTTAGCAGAAAATGATGATATAGAAGCATTTCTACTTGAGAGCTATGAAAATCTCGATCGAATTGAACGCGACATTATCGATCTAGAAAAAGCGTCCTCTCAAGGAGAAGCGCTAGTTCGCATTTATCGCTCGCTCCACACCTTAAAAGGGAACTGTGGCTTTTTACCGTTTCCAAAGTTGGAATCACTAGCCCATGCGGGAGAGAGTTTGTTAAGTGCGCTACGCGATCGTCTAAAGCACTCGCCCTCTGGCGAGCGCAAGCTAGCGGTAACTCCTCAAATCGTTAGTATCTTACTCCAGACAGTTGACAGCATCCGGCAGATTCTTTCTCAAATAAAGACGACCAAGCATGAGGGCAACAACGATTACTCATCACTCATCAAGGCTTTAACTCAATTGCAGGAAACCGAACAAGCAGACACAGTGTCTGCATTACCTCACTCTGCTGTTAAGACTCCAATACTACAGCAAAGTAAGTTTGTTGAGTCGAGTGATAGCGAACTTCCAGAAGTGTCAGCCCTAACTGCATCAGAATCTTCTCACATCCGAGTCAGCGTTTCTCTATTAGATCGGGTGATGAACTTAGTCGGAGAACTCGTTTTAGTCCGCAACCAAGTCCTCGGATTTTCAGACCAGTTTCAGGATAGTGCCTTTGATGCGACTTGCCAGCGCCTTAACCTAATTACAGCCCAGTTGCAGGAAGGGGTGATGAAAACTCGTCTACAGCCAATGAGTACCATTTGGCAAAAATTCCCTCGCGTGATTCGCGATTTGGCACTCGCCTCCGGGAAACAAGTTCAGGTAGAAATGGAAGGAGCAGATACGGAACTCGATAAAAGTATTGTAGAAGCCATCAAGGACCCTTTGACTCACGTAGTCCGTAACTGCATCGATCATGGTATTGAGTTACCAGCAGAGCGGACCGCTTGTGGTAAATCAACCATAGGGCACATATTTTTGAGAGCTTTTTATGAAAGCGGTAAAGTCAATATTGAGATCGGCGATGACGGTCGCGGTCTCGACCCAGAACGACTCAAAGTGCGAGCGCAGCAGCTTGGTTTAATGAATGCCATACAGGCTGCGAGCGCAAGCGAGTCGGAAGCGATAAACTTAATTTTTTTACCAGGCTTCTCGACTAGCGATCGGGTAACCAACCTTTCTGGGCGAGGGGTTGGTATGGATATTGTTAAGAGTAATATTGAGAAAATTAACGGCAGCATTGAAATTTACAGTCAACCGGGACAAGGAACGACGTTTAAACTGAAGATTCCATTGACCTTGACAATTATCCCAGCATTAATTGTCACCTGTGGGGGCGATCGCTATGCTATTCCCCAAACGAGCCTGCAAGAGTTAGTTTGCTTAGAAGCAGAACAGGTACTTAATAGTATCGAGATGCTTTACGACGTTCCCGTGTATCGCTTGCGGGGCGATCTTGTACCACTGGTTTACTTAAATCAAGTGTTGCACATCAAAGACAAGGTTACTCATTTAGAAACACTGAGTCTGGTAATTGTCCAAGCTGAGAACTGTCGATTTGGTCTGTTCGTAGACACCATTGAAGATATTCTAGAGATTGTCGTTAAACCTCTAGGAAAGCAGTTGCAGGCACTATCCCTATTTGCAGGCGCTACTATCCTTGGCGATGGCAAAGTAGCATTGATTGTAGATGTCGTCGGTTTGGCAAACCGGGCTGGTATAATCACGAAACAAAAGCATCTGTTGTCGGGCGATACAGTCGCAGAGAACCAAGATCTGGTGAATCGCCAACAGATTTTACTATTTCAGGGTCCCCAAGGTACACGCATGGGTATTCCCCTAACAATAGCATTTCGGCTTGAAGAAATTCCTCGTTCCGCTGTGGAGAAAGTCGGAAATCATTATGTGGTGCAGTCTTACAATAGAATTTTGCCACTGATCGATCTGCATACTATATTTGGTGATGGCGAAGGAGCTTTTGCAAGTGAAGCAGATTCGCTTGCGCTCGTGATTGTCTCTCCCTACTCAGAACTGAGTGTCGGGCTAGTGGTCGATCGCATTCTTGATATAGTAGACGAATCATTAACAATCAAAGGTATTCCTAGCAGACCGGGCGTTCTTTTGAGTGCTGTTATTCAAGGTCAAATTACAGAAATTCTTGACATTGAAACTGTGATTCGGATGTCCAACCCCTATTTACTGCAAACAACCAATCGTGGCTGAACAAAAACTTTGCACTTTTTTTGTCAATGAAATTTACTTTGGCATTGATATAAAGTATGTTCAAGAGGTGATTCGCTCCCAAGTGATGACTCACGTACCTTTAGCACCACCTGATATTTGTGGGCTCATTAACCTGCGAGGACAAATTTTGACGGCGATCGATTTGCAGAGGCGATTGGAAATGGGCGAGTCGTTCATGCGCTCGACCGCTAAATTTGTAGATGAAGTTCAGGGATTTAATATTGTTGTATGTTCGGAGGATGAAGAAGTTAGCTTGCTCGTTGATGAAGTTGGAGATGTCTTGGAATTTACAACAAAAACCTTTCAACCTCCACCCGCAACGCTAAAAGGTAAAATGCGTCAAATGCTAGCAGGAGCTTACCCACTCGAAGAGGGGTTTGTGCTAGTTCTAGACATCAAAAAAATTTTAAATTAACATTTAAAATCAGCATAAAGGAGCGCTTGGTCATGACTACAAATCGGGCTGGCAAAACAGCCAACTCTAAATCGCCTGCGATAAATAGTACGGATTCGGTAGATACCGAACGCAGTGCAACAAATGTACAACTGCAACCGTTACTAAAAGCCATGAAAGCAGCCCGAGACGGTGATTTTAGCGTGCGTTTACCAATCGAGAATAATGGTTTGGGTGAAATTGCGTCGGTTTTTAATGAATGGGTGAGTTTGAATCAAAGTTTTGTCAACCAAGTCGATCGCTTGGCATGCGATATCGGTATAGAAGGGAAGTTTGGTTCTCAGGCTGTTGTCAAAGGATCGAAAGGTTCTTGGAAAGAATCTCTTGACAACTTGAACCGGATGTCGTCACATCTAACAGCGCAGATTGAAAGTATAAATGAAGTCACGCTTGCTGTTGCTCGAGGAAATTTGTCCGAGCAGCTTGAAGAACAGAATACTGGAGAGTTTAAGCAACTTACTGATAATGCCAATCAAATGATTGGCAGCTTGAAATTTTCCATCAGTCAAATGGCAGAGGTTGCAACCGCAGTTGCTTCTTCCTCAGAAGAACTAACCGCAGTCAGTCAGGAAATGACAGAGAACGTCAAACAAACATCAGAACAGGCAACTTCCGCGTCTGCCTCAGCAGAGCAGGTAAATCAAAATACCAGTACAATCGTGACTGCGGTAGAAGAGATGAATGCCAGCATTCGAGAAATTGCTAAAACTGTCGTCCAAGGAGCAAAGGTCGCAACTGATGCCGTAAAAACCGCCACTCGCACAAACCAGACAATTGACAAACTCGGTCAAAGTAGTGTTGAAATTGGCAAAGTCATTAGGGTAATTACTTCGATCGCCCAACAAACAAAGTTACTCGCACTCAATGCTACAATTGAAGCGGCAAGAGCGGGGGATGCAGGTAGGGGTTTTGCTGTCGTCGCCAACGAGGTGAAAGAACTAGCCAAACAAACGGCAAATGCTACCGAAGATATCAGTCAGCGAATTGAAGCAATTCAGACTGATACGAAAAGTGCTGTTGATGCGATCGCGCAAATTACGGACATTATCAACCAGATTAACGACCTGCAAAGCACGATCGCGAGTGCTGTTGAGGAGCAAACAGTTACTACGAATGAAATTGCTCGCAATATTGCCGAAGTTGCCAAAGGAACATCGGATATTGCCAAAAATATTGGAATTGTGGCGCTCAACGCTCAAAGCACGACAGATGGAGCCAGCAATATGTCACAAGCAGCCATAGAGCTAGCTCGTATGGCATCAGATTTACAGAAAGTTGTCAACCAATTTAAGTATTAGTTGGTTTTTATCATTATGCCCAAGATTCGGGTGCTGGTTGTGGATGACTCAGTGGTTGTTCGCTCTCGAGTGAGTAAGATTTTGTCTGGCGATCCAGAACTAGAAGTCGTAGGGATTGCAGCCAATGGTCGTATTGCCCTAGCTAAGATTCCCCATCTCAATCCGGAAGTTGTGCTTTTGGATGTCGAGATGCCAGAGATGAATGGTTTAGAAACCCTTGCTGCAATCCGACAAACTTATCCACATTTAGCGGTGATTATGTTCAGCGCCTCCACACGTACTGGAGCAAGCGCGACACTTGAAGCTCTGTCTTTAGGTGCATCGGATTACGTAACAAAACCAAGTAATTTAGGAAGTGTGGAGGCAACAAACCAATATATCCGTGAGGACTTAATTCCTAAAATCAAAGTACTTGGTGCCAGAACGACGCCCTTACTCGCGCCAATGACAATGACCCATCGAACTGTTCCTCCTGAACGAACTCGGGTAGAGCCAGTTAATATTGTTGCAATTGGGGTTTCTACTGGAGGGCCTAATGCTCTGGCGACACTGCTTGGAGAGCTTCCATCCGATCTACCAGTTCCTATCCTGATCGTGCAACATATGCCGCCGATGTTTACAAAACTATTAGCGGAACGGTTATCCTCTAAGTGTCAAATCCGAGTGGATGAAGCGGTTCCTGGAGTCGTAGTAGAACCCGGACACGTGTGGATCGCACCGGGAAATTTTCACATGGTTGTGCAACGCGACAAAACTGTAGTGCGACTTGCCACCCCTCAGACACCCCCCGAAAATTCCTGTCGCCCTTCGGTTGATGTCCTCTTGCGTTCCGTTGCACAAGTCTATGGTGGTGGCGCGATCGCGGTTATACTAACGGGGATGGGACAAGATGGATTGCACGGCTGCCAATGTATCCGCGAAGCAGGAGGACAGGTGCTTGCACAAGACAAAGCAAGTAGCGTGGTGTGGGGAATGCCCGGTTTCGTTGTCAGTGCAGGGCTTGCCGATGGGGTTGTTCCTCTCGAGCAAATGGCGGCTGAAATCATGCGCCGAATTCGTCTCCATCAAGTTCCTATTTTAGGTACGTAGTAATAAAGTAGGCTATGGCTGTAAGTACCGCTGAATTTGACTATCTTCGTCAATTAGTATATAATCACTCGGCAGTTGTATTATATCCTGATAAAAGCTATTTAGCAGAGCTATATTTGCAGCCAATTGCAGAAGCGGCAGGATTTGCTTCAATTACCAATTTAGTCACTTACCTGCAGGCTCAGCCTTTCAGCAGCCTTCACATCCAAGCGGTAGAGGCACTCGTCACCAACGAAACCTCATTTTTTCGTGATGTTTATCCCTTTGAAGCACTGAACCATTTTGTGTTGCCAGAATTGATCGAAAACCGAGCCATTGAGCGATCGCTAAATATTTGGTGTGCTGCTTGTTCCAACGGGCAGGAACCTTATAGTATTGCCATGCTCATTCGCGAACATTTTCCCATGCTGAGCAATTGGTCTGTGCGGTTAATTGCTAGCGATTTTTCCACCAAGGTACTAGCACGAGCCCGTCAAGGATGTTACAACCAGCTTGAAATCAAGCGCGGGCTACCTCAACTCCTGCGCGAGAAATATTTTTATAAGCTTAACAGTCACTGGCAAATTAAGGAAGAAATCTCTGAGATGGTTGAGTTCCGTCAGATCAATCTCCTGCAATCGTGGTCATCCCTCCCTGAATTAGACATTATATTTTTACGCAATGTTTTAATCTATTTTGATATAGCAACTAAGAAAGCATTACTGAAAAAGATAAAGCAACAATTAAAACCAGACGGATTCCTATTTCTCGGTAGTGGTGAAACGATTATTAACTTGGATAAATCCTTCAACCGCGTTCAATTTGATAAGAGTATTTGTTACCGATTACACAATGTGTAGAGCGGCACAAGTAACGATTCTACACCAGACCTATGCCTAACGGAATAGAACCGCGAACGAGTTGGTATAAGGCTTCTAGCGAGCTAGCTAACATATAATCAATGATAATAATTGAAAAAATCAATAAGGGCAAAGCTGATGGCATTGGTTCTAATTATCGACGATGCAGCGTTTTCTCGCAGAATGATCCGCAAGTTTTTGCAAGGTGATGGCTATGAAATCATTGAAGCAACTAATGGACGTGAAGGATTAGAAATGGTTTACAACCACAAGCCCAACTGCGTATTAGCAGATCTTTTAATGCCAGATATGAATGGATTTGAATTTCTTGAGGCTTTACAAAAAGAAGGATTAAAAATCCCCACAATTATCATCTCAGCTGATATCCAAGAAGGGTCGCGCAATCAAAGTTATAATTTAGGGGCAGTTAACTTTATTAACAAACCGCCCAAAGCAAATGAATTGCGAGAGGCGGTTCAGCAAGTTATTAATGTGAAGGAATAAAGCTCCCATGAATGTGACAGCAGATCAACTAGATGCCTTACAAGAATTGATTAATATTGGCGTTGGTCGGGCAGCTAGTCTACTCAATGAGATGATAGAGGCTCACATTTGTTTGGAAATTCCGTTTGTAAAAGTTTTGACTGCTTCACAAGCCTATCAAGAATTGGCAACACGATTCGAGCATGATAGTTTGGCGGCTGTAAGACTGGGTTTTACTGGCTCGTTTTATGGTACGGCTGGCTTAATTTTTCCAACTGAAAGCGCATCAACATTGGTTGCAGTCCTGACTAATGAAGAACCAGGTTCGGCTGACTTAGATGCCGTCAAAATTGGTACGCTGAGCGAAATTGGCAATATTGTGATTAATGGGGTGATGGGTTCCATCGGCAATGTACTCAGGCAGCACCTGAATTACACGTTGCCTGTTTACTTAGAAGATACGATTGATAATTTATTGTTATCTACAAATGTAAGTAACTCACAAATTATACTTGCACAAGCACGCTTCACAATTAAACAATTAGAAATTATTGGAGATATTATTTTAGTTTTTGAGGTCAGTACATTTGAGGCGTTAATTAATGTGATTGATGGGGAAATTGGAGTAGCTTAAACACAGAAGAAATATTAAATTTTGGAGCAGTAGAATATTAAAATCGGTCTGATGAAATGAGAAAAGAAATTGAGCAAGCACAGGAAAAGTTTAGCCTTTTAGATCGAATTCCTTTGGGAAATTTTATATTGCACTCAGATCGCACAGTGTTATTTTGGAACTGCTGCTTAGAGGAATGGACAAAAATTCCAAGAAGTAAGATTTTAGGAAATTCAATTTATGAATATTTTCCTCATCTAAATCAACCTCGTTACGCCAGTCGCTTGCACCAAATTTTTGAAGGTGGACCTCCTACAATCTTTTCTTCTCAATTGCATAAATATGTCATTCCCGTGCCTGTAGCACAGGATAAATATCGCATTCAACACACAACAGTAACAGCTGTACCTGCATTGTTCGGAGATGATTTTTATGCTCTTTTCTCAATTCAAGATGTCACAGATTTAACGTTTCGAGTTCAGGAATATAGGAACTTGCGAGACCAAGCATTGGCTGTAGCGGAAGAACGCCAACGGGCAAAAGAAGTGGCAGAAACAGCAAACCGCATCAAAGATGAATTTCTCGCCATAGTTTCTCACGAACTTCGTTCTCCTCTGAATCCTATTTTGGGTTGGGCAAAGCTCCTTAAAAAACGTTCGTTGAATGAGGTTGCTAGCTTGCGTGCTATTGAAACCATCGAACGCAATGCCGAGCTACAGGTGCAATTGATTGACGATCTGTTAGATATTTCTCGCATTCTTCGGGGCAAACTCGCACTTAATTTAGAAATCGTGAATCTTACTTCTATTATTGAAGCGGCTTTAGAGACAGTGCGATTGGCAGCAGAAGCAAAATCAATTCAAATGAATTTGAATTTAGACGCAAAAATTGGACGGGTAAAGGGTGATAGCAATCGTCTTCAACAAGTTATTTGGAATCTGCTTTCTAACGCAGTCAAATTCACACCCATTGGTGGCGAGGTAGAAGTCTACTTAGAACAAATTGGTTCTGAGGTACAAATCAGCGTCAGGGATACAGGTCAGGGTATTAGTTCTGAGTTTTTGCCACACGTATTTGAGTATTTCCGTCAAGCCGATAGTAGCATCACCCGCAGGTCAGGTGGACTGGGGCTGGGTTTGGCAATTGTACGCAAGCTTGTCGAGTTACATGGTGGTAGAGTTTGGGCAGAGAGCTTTGGCGAAGGACAAGGCGCGACATTTACAGTTTGTTTACCAGCGCTGCAACAAGGTCAGGAGTTGGTACGGAAAGATAACAACAAGGTTCTTAACAATTCGTATCCCTTCTCAATGCTCTGCAATCCCTTAGAAGGGATACGAGTGTTAGTTGTGGATGATGAGGTTGATACACGCGAGTTTCTAGCCTTTCTATTGGAACAGCAGGGAGCAATTGTCACAACAGCGACATCAGCCCGTGAAGCACTTGCTGAAATAGCAAGGTCAAAACCAGATTTGCTGTTGAGCGATATAGGTATGCCAGAAGTTGATGGTTATTCTTTGATCCAGAAACTGCGATCGCTTAGCGCCAGTCAAGGAGGAAAAATTCCTGCCATCGCCCTCACTGCTTATGCTGGAGAAGCGACACAACAACAAGTTTTAACAGCCGGATTTCAATTGTATCTTGCTAAACCAGCGGATCCTTCTAAATTGGTAACTGCAATTGCAGCACTCGTTCAAAAGTTTTAGTCAATAGAAGCCACTCCGGTTGGGAATGCAGACTGCAAGGCTCCGCCTCCCATGGCAAATTGAGCATAGGAGGCGGAGCCACCGGATCGAGGTGAGGAGTCAGACCTATGATTCGCCAACAGCATCCTCGCAGAAGTTGGGAATCTAGACCGACAACTGACTCAAGCGTCAACTAAATTACGGGTTGAGGCTAATAGAATTTTCCTCTACCAAGGTAGGGACAGTTTCCGCTTTCACAATTGGATGTGTGATTGATTGCAAAATGGGAGTGTTAGCAACCGAATTGTTAGCCACCGTGAAGATGGGATTTGATAAAATTCCAATGACGGAAGTAGCAATTAACGTCGCAATTAGTCCTACCTGTATCGGTCTGTAACCTGGTAGATTCCAACGCACCTCTGGATAATTCTTAACTGCGTCAGACATCTCATGAGGTTCCTTAACTACCATCATTCTGACAACACGAATATAATAGTAGATGGAAACCACAGTAGTGATTAAGCCAAGTAAGACTAAACCGTACTGTCCGGCTTGCCAACCAGCCCAGAACAAGTAGATTTTACCGAAAAATCCGGCGAGTGGTGGGATACCACCAAGTGATAGTAAAGCAATACTCAATCCCAAAGTTAGAAGTGGGTCTTTCTGATACAAACCAGAGTATTCTACGATTTGGTCTGTTCCTGTCCGTAAAGAGAATAGAATTACGCAGATGAAACCGCACAAATTCATGAACAGGTAAACAAACAGGTAAAAAATCATACTGGCATATCCAGCTTCAGTACCCGCTACCAAGCCAATCATGACAAATCCGGCTTGAGCAATGGAAGAATAAGCCAGCATCCGTTTCATACTGGTTTGGGCAAGGGCAACCACATTACCCAAAATCATACTTAAAACGGCGAGGGCGGTAAAGACAAACTTCCATTCTTCGGTCACTAAGGGGAAGGCGCTTGTCAGCAGGCGAATAGCTAGGGCAAATCCAGCAGCTTTAGAACCAACGGATAAGAAAGCAATCACTGGAGTCGGTGCGCCTTCGTAAACGTCTGGTGTCCATTGGTGGAAGGGAGCGGCGGAAATTTTGAAACCAACTCCCGCAATGACAAACACCAAGGAAATGACCAAGCCCAGAGATTGACCAAATCCTGCTGTGGCAATTCCATTGGCGATCGCACTCAATTGTGTTTGTCCGCCGGATAAGCCATACAGTAGTGACACCCCATATAAAAACACTGCTGTGCTGGAAGCGCCAATCAACAGGTATTTGAGTGCTGCTTCATTGGAACGGGGGTCTCGCTTGGTATAACCTGTAAGCAAATAAGAGGATATACTGAGGGTCTCTAGGGAGATGAAAATCATCACTAGCTCGCTAGCCCCTGATAAAAACATTCCGCCAAGGGTAGCGGTTAGCAAAATCGCTATGAACTCGGCTATTGCAGTCCCGCTTTGTTCGACATAGCGAATCGACATCAAAATTGTCACGGCAGCAGACAAAACGATGATACCGCGAAAGACGATACTGAGGTCGTCACTATTAAAAGCACCAAGAAAGGAAATGGGTTCTGTGTTATCCCATTGGAAATACAGGGCGACGACAGAAGTTAACAACCCCGCGATCGCTAGATATCCAATCGAGCGCGAGGATGTTCGCCCTGCAATCAAGTCAACAATCAAAACCCCCAAGAGGGTCAGAATGACAATTCCCTCTGGCAATATGGTTCCAGCATTTAACTGGGAAGCAAGATTAGCAAAATCCATGAGCTATGTAGGTTTTGGTTATGAGACGTTGAGATCCTACTGTGTTCATTCTATTGAATCATTGCTATCGTTGCACCAACAGTTGTCAGCCTTTGTTAATTGGCTATGGATACCATTAAGTTAAATTATGTTTAAGTTTAAACAGATAGATAAAATGTGCTATCTTTCTCGTACAATTTGTGCTTGTTCCCTTTGAAGAAGGTAGCTGTGCTGGAGGCAGAGGAGTCACTGCGGTGGTGAGGCAACACGATCGTTTTGGGGTTTCCCCACGAGCGGATGGCTGAAAGGGTTTCACGGGCTACAGCACCTGGTGTGGCATGAAAAACTTCTACTTTGCCCTCTGGGTTGCCAACAGAAGAATTCCCCGTTCCCTTCTTCATAACTTTTATTCCTTCCAATGGGATACAAATTTGAATAATGGCAATAGGCTTAATGTAGAACCTTGAGGGGGATTTTGAAAACAGCACTCGTCAAAGACGTCGATTATAAGTTAAAGATTAAAATAACTGGAAATTCTAACCCCTGCTAAACCCGCCTCTCCCTTTGGGATCGGCTTTGCCAACAAGCAGGTCTGAAATTTCAACCCAAGCAGACGGTTTGTGTCAGGATTAGATCGCATAATCCCATAGCGTAACGTTAAGTTCTACCGATACGCTCTTCATAATTTCTTTCAATTGATTATTTAGGCGAACAGCTATTCTTTTTTTGTAATTTCCATGTCAACTCTCGTCATCGTCGAATCTCCGACCAAAGCTCGTACCATTCGCAACTACCTCCCTGCCGGTTACCGGGTAGAAGCATCAATGGGACACGTGCGTGACCTACCTCAATCAGCTAGTGATATTCCCGCTAACGTCAAAGGAGAAGCATGGGCTCAACTCGGGGTAAATGTAGACGCCGACTTTGAGCCGCTCTATATTATCCCTAAAGATAAAAAGAAAGTTGTTACTCAACTTAAAGACGCTCTCAAAGAAGTAGATGAACTGATTCTGGCTACAGACGAAGACCGGGAAGGTGAAAGCATTAGTTGGCACTTATACCAGTTGCTCAAGCCAAAGGTTCCCACAAAGCGAATGGTGTTTCACGAGATCACTCAAGACGCCATCAAAAAAGCTTTAAAAAACTGCCGCAATATTAACGAACAAGTCGTTCGCGCCCAAGAAACCCGGCGGATTTTGGACAGGCTAGTGGGTTATACCCTGTCTCCTTTGCTGTGGAAAAAAATTGCTTGGGGACTGTCAGCAGGACGCGTGCAATCTGTAGCCGTGCGGCTTTTGGTGAAAAAAGAACGCCAGCGCCGTGCTTTCCGTCAAGGTTCCTACTGGGATTTGAAAGCAACGTTGACCCCCCCCGCTTCAACTAAAGGAGCAGCATTTGCTTCTCAACTGATTGCATTGAGAGGAGTTAGGGTCGCCAATGGCAGTGACTTTGATGCGGCGACAGGAAGAATTTCTAGCGATCGCAATGTTGTCCTGCTTAACCAAGCTGAAGCCCAAGCCCTTAGAGAACGACTTTTAGAAAAAACTTGGAAAGTTACAGAGGTTGAGGAACGTCCCGTAACGCGCAAACCCTCGCCACCGTTTACCACTTCTACACTGCAGCAAGAAGCTAACCGCAAATACCGTATTTCAGCACGGGATACCATGCGGACTGCTCAAAGTTTGTACGAGCAAGGTTACATCACCTATATGCGTACCGATTCCGTCCATTTGTCAGAGCAAGCCATTGCTGCTGCTCGTCAGTGCGTCGAAACCCGGTACGGTTCGGAATACCTCAGCCCCCAACCCCGACAGTACACGACTAAATCCAAAGGAGCACAAGAAGCACACGAAGCCATTCGTCCGGCTGGTAGCACTTTCCGCACGCCCCAGGAAACAGGTCTAAGCGGTCGGGAGTTACAGTTGTACGACTTGATTTGGAAGCGAACTGTTGCTTCCCAAATGGCAGATTCCCGTCAAACGCAAATCGTGGTGCAGTTGCAAGTCGAAGATGCGGGTTTCCGTTCTTCTGGCAAACGCATTGATTTTCCCGGTTACCTCCGTGCTTACGTTGAAGGTTCTGACGATCCAGAAGCAGCTCTTGAAGATCAGGAAGTTATTCTACCGAATTTAAAAGTAGGAGATAGTCCAAACTGCCAAGAATTAGAAGCCGTTGGTCACGAAACCCAACCACCAGCAAGATATACCGAAGCCACCTTAGTCAAAACTCTGGAAAGCGAAGGGATCGGGCGTCCCAGTACTTATGCCAGCATCATTGGCACAATTATTGATAAAGGGTACGCCCAATTGGTAAGTAATGCGCTTATCCCAACTTTCACTGCTTTTGCCGTAACTGAGTTGCTGGAGAAGTACTTCCCCGATGTCGTCGATCCAAGCTTTACCTCCAAAATGGAGCAAACATTGGATGACATCGCTACGGGTGAAGCACAATGGCTACCTTACCTGCGATCGTTCTACTCCGGAGACAAAGGTTTAGAAACCCAGGTTAAGGAAAAAGAAAACCAAATCGATGCCAATTCAGCCCGGACAGTAGAACTGGAAAATTTAGATGTAAAAGTTCGGATCGGAAAGTACGGTGCTTATATAGAAAAAGAAAATGGAGATGCGGTTGTAACGGCTTCAATTCCCAAAGACCTGACTCCCGCCGACCTCGATCCGCAAAAAGTAGAAACAATCCTGCGACAAAAAATTGTCGGTCCCGACGAAATTGGAACTCATCCAGAAACAGGCGAACCCATTTACCTGAAAATTGGACCTTACGGACCTTACGTTCAGTTGGGTGACAAATCGGAAGAAAACCCCAAACCCAAACAAGCATCCCTACCTAAAGGAGTGACATCCGAAAATATCACCCTTGAAGTCGCAATTGGGTTATTGGCTCTACCTCGGAAATTAGGACCTCATCCAACCACAGGTGCTGAAATCCAAGCCAACCTGGGACGCTTTGGACCTTATGTTGTTCACAACCAAAGTGGAGAAAAGGAATATCGCTCCCTAAAAGCTGGCGATGATGTTTTGACAATAACCCTAGAACGTGCATTGGAATTATTGTCGGAACCGAAAAAAGGACGCAGTTCTTCTGGTAACAAATCGAAAGCAGCTGAAAAGGAATTGGGTCCTCACCCAGAGGATGGCGAACCAGTTAACATCTACAAAGGTCCTTACGGACCATATATCAAGCATGGTAAAACCAACGTGCGAATTCCAGAAGGTCAATCGGTAGAGGATATGTCCCTAGCTTCTGCATTAGAGCTATTGGCATCTAAAGCCTCAACTGGAAAATCTGGAAAATCTACGCGTAAAACAACGAGTAAATCAACAACCTCCAGTTCTAAATCTTCTACCAAATCCTCAACCCCTACTAGCAAAAAAACAAAAAAGGCTAGTTAGTAAATGGTTAGTTGTTAGGTGTTAGTCATGAATTAGGGTGCGGTGACCTTGCGTCTTGAGTGTTTACTGTATGGGCTGATGAAAACCGCCTGTGGGCTGTAGGCATTGGTTGTACCTACCAATCACCAACCCTCCCTTGTATCTCAGGGGCAAAGACGCTATGTGCAAGGCACACGCTCCGCGATGCCTTTGGGCTATTCCCGTAAGGGCTATACGCGATGCCGCAGGCTATGCCCGTAGGGCTGTTCGCCAGTCCCGGTGGTCGCGGGAAACCCGCCTGTGGCGCATTAGCGCCACGCTATGTGCAAGGCACACGCTACGCGTTGCGAAGCTATGCCCGTAAGGGCTATACGCTATCAGGACTCGACTCACCACTAACCACCAACCAATTTTTCTGATAAAATAGCAACACAGCCAAAATTCGGGGCGTCGCGTACACAAAATACAGGTTACATCCTAAGATGGCGCATACCTAATTAGAAGGGTATGGGAGAAACCTATCTATCAGCCAAAAGTGCAAAGATACTCCAGTTTCTCCGTGTAATAATAAACATATTGAATGAGTAGCTTAGGAGCGTTCAGTTCAATGGACTATATAGAAAACCTGCTAGAAAAACTTAGGGAATTGGCACAAAAGTTGATAGAAGCTCTTCTAGGACCGGCTGCTGAGCCAGAACCGGAGTTGATTCCAATTCCAGTAGAAGACCGCTCGCGCCGTAGATAAGAGTAACACAAGGTGCAAGGCTTGTCATCAACCTCCCTGAGTATTCTAGTATTGCACGGACCCAACCTTAATCTTCTCGGACACAGAGAGCCAGGAATTTATGGCTCGCTGACACTAGCCGAAATCAATCGGATTTTGGAAGATGAAGGCGCAAAAGTGCAAGCAAAAATTTATCCAATACAATCAAACCATGAAGGTGCTTTAGTAGACTCTATTCATGAAGCACAGGGGCAACATCATGGAATATTGATTAATGCTGGCGCGTACACCCATACAAGTGTGGCATTACGAGATGCGATCGCTGCTGTTAATTTACCGACAGTAGAAGTGCATTTAAGTAACATCTACCGCAGGGAAGAGTTTCGCCATCACTCGTATATAGCTCCAGTGGTTATTGGACAAATTAGCGGATTTGGTGCGCGAAGCTATACGTTGGGTTTACAAGCGTTAGTGTACCACCTAAGAGAATTATGAATGATGAATTATGAATGCTAAATAATTCATAATTCATCATTCACAATTCATAATTTTTTATGCGTTATTCACTTTTAAATCGCTGCCATGGAGTTTTACTAGGGGCAATAATTGGGGAAAATACAGCTTTTAGGAATAAAGATTTTGGTGAAAACGGACAAGAGGGCTCCAAAGAAGTTTTGCATTGGAGTCAAATAGCAACTTCTTACACGGAAAGTTTGATTGCGTTTTCGCGTCTTGAAATTAACGCTTGCTCGCGGACGCAAGAGCAGGGAAGACACTTAGAAGATAGTTTGTCAATGATTCCCGCCGTTTTACCAGTGGTAATGTTTTTTCATGAAAATTTAATAAAGTTGCGCCAAAACTTGATAGCGATCGCGGAATTTTGGCAGAGCGATCCGATTATAAGAGATGGAATGCTAGCGGTAAGTTACACGATCGCTCAATCTCTAACGGAGAAACTGACCCAAGCTACCCTCATCCCCCAAACAATTTCTTTTTTGGGGGAAACACCAACAAGGTTGCCACAACAATTACTAAAAGTTAAGAATTTATTAGAGAGTGGAGCGGGGTTAGACAGCGCACAAGCTGAGTTAACAAGAGAAGAAAAGCCAGGAAACGCGATCGCTATGGCACTTTACTGTTTTCTCAGTACCCCAGAAGACTTTCGTCTTTCCGTTTTACGAGCAGATAGGTTGGGTCGTTACTCAAAAACAATCGCTACACTAACGGGTGCTTTATCAGGAGCGTATAACAGCACAGCAGGTATTCCCGCAACTTGGCAAATCTCACTCGAGCGTTCAAATTTAGCGCAAAAGTGGCAAATAGCTAGCTCTTATAATATGTTAAGATTGACAAACACACTTATGGCGGTATGGTCAGGAGTGTATGATATTGCTCGTGATTCAAACGAGTTTGGGGAAGAAAAGACTTTAGTAGGGTCGAGCTTCTGGTCGTCCTCACAAGCAATAGCAGCCCCTCGCGTCATTCGGCTGCGCTAGTTCTACTTCCCGTCATTCTTATGCTGTGATGTGCATCCCAACAGAGGCAAACAAATCTTTATAAACAGTAGTATATTTTAATACTATCATAAAAAAGCTGTACCAATGTGAAAAAATGCCACAGGTAGTTAGGTGAAAGTAATCCTAGAAAGGGCTGTACTCTACCTCCAATCCAAAAACCAAAATCGTAATTCCCTGGGAGCCATTGTGACAAATCTGCTTAAAGTGTATTTCCGCTCTGGATGGTCTTGTTTTAACCTAATAGCGTAAGGAACTGCGGTCATAGGAAATGAAAACGCAGCAATTTTTTTTGTCCGTGACCCAAAAATTGATTGAATGGCGACGACAGTACAAAGAGTTACGCCATCAGTCCTACATATTAGACAACAGCGAGACAGACAAACATCAAGCCTCGATCTCGGCGAGTTCAACTCAGAAAACCCTTAAACGACAACGTGGGGTTTATACAGTTGTTCTAAGTTGTTTTAACGGAAAACGTTCCCCTGTTGTTTTTACAATTGCAGTCCTATCCCTAACAGGAGTTTTAGGACAAAAATTATACAATCAACCACAGCTGCAAATTGGGGCTATTGCGCCACAAACCATTAAAGCACCCGAAGAAGCCAGAATCGAAGACAAGCACAAAACAGAAGAACAGCGCAAAGCCGCCAGTACAAGCTCCGTGCCCGTCTTGATGGTAAATCCACAAATTAATGAAGATATTCAGCAAAACCTACAACAAATTTTGAGTGAAGGCAACAGCATTCGCTCATCTCTGGGAAATTTTCCATTTTTTGATACTTTTATTTTATCTGTATCAACCCAGCGTTACGTGCGCTCGTGTTCTCATTGGGAATGGCAAGCCCTACTCATAGCTGTGAATAACAATAAAAAGCACAAGCAAGGGCTATCAAATCAAGAAAATTTTAACCTGGGAAAAGAGGATTTAAAAGCCAACAATTTGTTCCGCAATCCTGACTTTGCCCAAGCCGTGCAGGAATTAGAAACCTACTATTTGTCAACTTCAGAGCAAAACTTATCTTCTCTCATCGCTCAAATTACCAAAGTCCGTCAGGGGTATGTCGAAGCCAATACGAAACTTTCAGACCTGATAGGGGCTAAACCCGAAACAGTTTATGATGCAAAGTCACTTCTCGATATCTCAGATGATGATTGGGCAAAGACACAAGTGGGAATCCAGAAAACAGCACAAAGAATTCTCACCCAAGGTGTACCTCCTGGGCTTCCTCCTTACATTATCAAAGATGCAGTTAGTCTACACGTACAGAGTTTAGTACCCAAGGAAGCTGAACCTTTAGCGCTCGAAGTTTTGTTAGCGGTGCTGAAACCCAACCTTCAAACTGATAAACTACGAACGCAACTGACAGCAGCAAAAGCAGTGGCGGGTGTCAAACCCGTGATGGTGACTGTACGAAAAGGTGAGTTGATTGTTAAGAGGGGAGAAAAAATTACTGCGTTTGATTTTGAAGTTTTAGAGCACTATCGCCTAATTCGTCGGGAAATTAACTGGCAAGGATTGATACAACTTGGCATAATCGTGACTGGGGCAGTTGGCTTTTTTGCTCTTTTAGAACGGCGAAGTCGGTGTAAATTACGGCAAAGCGATCGCCTGCTCATACTACTGCTAACACTCAGTACGCCATTAACGATGACTCTAGGTACGCCACATACAACTTGGAGCGCAGTTGGTTTGTTATTGGGTAGCTTTTACGGACCTAGTTTGGCAATCGCAGTCATAGGATTACTGTCAATATTGCTACCCATTGGTTTAGATGTAAGTAAAGCAACTCTTTTAGCTGGGACAGCCGCAGGGATTTTAGGCAGTTGCATGGCGCAAAAACTCCATTCCCGTGAAGAACTAGCGCTTTTAAGTGTTGCGATCGCACTCACTCAAGGCGGTGTTTATTTAGTTCTCAGACTGCTACTGGGTGCAGCATTGGGTGTTTTTCCTTATTATACAGTTATCCAAAATGCTGTATTGTTTGCCTTATCCAGTTTAGCGTGGAGTATTGTGGCATTGGGGTTAAGCCCGTATTTAGAAAAACTCTTCGATCTGGTAACTTCAATCCGGTTATCAGAATTAGCAAACCCCAACCGTCCTTTGTTAAAAAAACTAGCTACTGAAACTCCAGGGACTTTTCAACACACGCTCTTAGTTGCTACCCTTGCTGAGGCAGCCGCTAAATCTTTGAAATGTAATGTTGAACTTGTGCGAGCGGGTGCATTATATCACGATATCGGGAAAATGCACGACCCTAAGGCATTTATTGAAAATCAAATGGGAGAACCCAACAAACACGATACAGAAATTAAAGACCCTTGGAAAAGTGCAGAAATTATTAAAAAGCACGTTAGCGAAGGTCTAGTGATGGCAAGAAAACACAGTTTACCTTCCTTCATTCAAGCATTTATTCCAGAACATCAGGGAACAACACAAATTGCGTATTTCTATCACCAAGCGCAACAAATGGCACAAGCAGACCCCAGTTTAACAGTCGATGACGCTGATTTTCGTTATGAAGGTCCCATCCCTCAATCAAGGGAAACAGGTATCGTCATGTTAGCAGATTCCTGCGAAGCCGCTTTGCGATCGCTCAAAGAAGTTTCTCCAGAGCAAGCTTTAGTCATGCTTAATAATATACTCCGAGCTAAGTGGCAGGAAAAACAATTAGAAGCATCAGGATTAACACGAGAAGAAATGTCTCAAATCGCGGAAATTTTCGTACAGGTTTGGCAACAATTTCATCACAAGCGAATTGCTTATCCTAAGTCAAAATAATTAGTTATGCTTGGATTTCTGCGCTCGCGTCCATTACTTTTTGATGAAATGTCATATTTTGATGCTGCATAGAAATTTCAGCCGCTTTTTGTAGATTCTGAATAGCCTCTTCCCGATTTCCCAGGCGATGTTGAGCTAAACCTCGCCCATAAAAACCATGCTCGTCTTTTTCATAAAAAATATTATTTGCACCTGTAGCTTCAAGTTGTATTGCCTCCTGAAATTCATCAAAAGCGCCTTGCTCATCTCCTAATTCATAACAAGCATTTCCTCTAAAATAGTAAGCAGTACTCAAATTAGGATTTAAATCTAATCCTTGGGTTAAATTCTTAATAGCTTGGGAATAATTGCCCAGTAAATATTGCTGAACACCTAGATTGTAGTAAGCATAAATAGATGGTTCTAAGCGAGCGATTTGAGTAAAATCTTCAATTGCTTTTTGATAGTTACCATCATAAGAATGAGCTATGGCTCGTCCATACAAAGCTCGAGTATAGTTGGGATATAAGTGAATT
Organism: Tolypothrix campylonemoides VB511288_2; assembly: GCF_045999855.1. Lineage (NCBI taxonomy): Bacteria > Bacillati > Cyanobacteriota > Cyanophyceae > Nostocales > Tolypothrichaceae > Tolypothrix > Tolypothrix campylonemoides. The sequence continues at coordinate 213,754 of NZ_JBFPMW010000005.1, read as the reverse complement.
GAACGATTGCAATCTTCAAGAGCACTTTCATGTTCGCCAATCATGGCACGAGCAAACCCTCTTTCAGCATAAGCTTGGAAGTATTGCGGAGATATTTGAATAGCCTGGTTAAAATCTTCTACTGCACCTTGATAATCCTCAGTCATTAACCGAGATATTCCCCGGTTGAAATAAACTGTGGCATCTTGCGAATATAATTGAATCGCTTGACTGTAACTGTCTATAGCAGTTAAATAGTCACCCAAACTATAGCATATATAGCCAGACACATAGTAACCAGAAGCAAGTACGAGGTTAAACATGGAAGTGAAGTTGTAAGGTTTTGGTAGTTTGTGACAGTAAAGAACTAGAGCCATCTTAAATAAGTTGTAGGAAAATTTATTTCCCAGCTAACGCCGTCTCCGTTACTTATTGGAGATTGTAGGGGAGCTACAACAATTTCAACTTCTCATAAATCGTTCAGGAAGGCTACACATTTATTTCTTTTATAAACTAATTGGAGAGTTCTGCAAGTTAAGTTTTCATGAATAAAAAATTATTTGTTTGCGTAAAATTACGAGTATTTTAAATTAAAAAAAATTGAAATAAAAGTTTTTCATAAAAGCTCAGCTTGGTTTGTAAGAGATACTAAGAGCTAATATGAAGTGAGTGCTATAAAGTCAAAACAAACCTTACCCCAAGCCCCTACAAAGAGAGGTGCTTTAAATTACCCTATAAAAATTGATGCTTTTAGAGCAATGAAGGGAGCAGAGTGCCTTGTGATATGATTTTTTCGATGTAGAAGAGGTAAGGCAAATAGTGAAATATATTTGTGTATTTTGTGCTTCTAGTATGGGAGCGCAACCAGCTTACAAACAAGCTGCTCAACAGTTAGGTGAATTGTTAGCAAAGCGACAGCTAAGTTTAGTTTACGGAGGTGCTAAAGTAGGACTAATGGGTGCGATCGCTGATGCCACTCTTGCAGCAGGAGGAGAAGTCATCGGTGTTATTCCAGACTTTATGGTCGCCAAAGAAATTGCTCATGATGGAATTACACAGCTCCATATTGTCAATTCCATGCACGAACGTAAAACCATGATGTCGCAGATTGCCGATGCTTTTGTGGCACTTCCTGGAGGGATGGGAACTCTCGAAGAGTTTAGTGAAATCTTAACGTGGGCGCAATTGGGATTGCACAAAAAGCCTTGTGGCGTACTCAATATAAATGGTTATTACGATTCTTTGCTAGCATTTTTTGATAAAGCAGTCACAGAAGAATTGTTAAGATCTGTCCACCGTTCTCTAGTTTTGGAAGCATCAGATCCAGAAAAATTACTGGATTTATTGGCAAATTATCAACCTCAAAATGTGGATAAGTGGATTGAAAAAAATGTCAAACCTTAATGCCAAGAAATTTACTTTGACAAAAGATTTATAAAGAAGTAGTGCTCGGCATTTAAGGTGGTAACATGTTGAAATGTTTGATAACGTTTGCAAATTTCTAGCGGAAAATTTCTCAACTGACTTTGCCTCTTGGTTAATTGGAGAACCAGTCCCTTTAACCGAGTTAAGTCCAAGCGAACTATCTCTTGAACCAATTCGTGCCGATGCACTGATTCTATTGGAGTCACCAGAGGTTGTACTTCATTTAGAGTTCCAGACTAAACCCGATATAGAGATACCATTTCGCATGATAGACTATCGAGTGCGAGTCTATCGTCGCTTTCCTCAAAAGGGAATGCATCAAGTGGTAATTTACTTAAAACAGACGGATTCAGAAGAGGTTTATAAAAATACGTTTTCTATTCCTGGTACTCGCCATGAATTTAATGTGATTCGCCTTTGGGAACAACCAAAAGAGGTATTGTCACCGTATGTAGGTTTATTGCCATTGACCGTGTTGTGTAAAGCTGACGATCGCGAACGAACGCTGAGGGAGGTAGCACAAGAAATAGATGGTATTAACGATCGACGCCAACAAAGCAACGTAGCTGCGGCAACAGCAATCTTAGCCGGTTTAGTATTAAATAAGGACTTGATTAAAAGAGTTTTGAAAAAGGACATTATGAAAGAATCGGTTATTTATCAAGATATCTGGGATGAAGCTAAAACTAAAGGTCGCGAAGAAGGTCGCGAAGAAGGTCGCGAAGAAGGTCGCGAAGAAGGTCGCGAAGAAGGTCGCGAAGAGGGGATTCGGAAAGTAGCTGTTAATTTACTGAAAAATGGCATCACACCTGAAGATGTGGTCAAGTTTACGGGGTTATCTCTCGAACAGGTACAGTCTTTAAGAGCACAATTAGATTAATCTTAAGACGGTGTTGAACCTCGGTGCATGCGTTCCCAGGCTTTCCCTGGGAACTAGAATTAACTCTAATTTCAGAAATTTAACAATTGTCAAATTTAGACAGATTGACTAAACAGTAAAAGTACTGTTTGAAATAAACCTACAACAAAGCCTAAAATACCGCCTAAATTAACAATTGCTTGCAATTCATTTTTGACAATTCCTTCAATTGCTGCTTCTAAATCAGCAGGAGAAGTCGATTTGACTCGGTCAACGATCACTTGATCGATTGACAAAATAGGGATTGTTTGAGCCACTATAGCTTCTAAATCGCGTTCCAAATACCTCTCTAAAATCAGAGCGAGTTCCTTACTGACAACTTCTAAGGAAGCGTTCACAACAGGAGAAGTGCCAAGGCGGTTAACGAGCAACATAGCTATATGCTCCCAGTCCACGGAGCCACTTAATCCTTGGAGTAAATCACTCCCCTTTGTTTGTAAATACTGGCGGACACTATCGCGTGTCGTTTTTCGCAATTGGCGTACCGTACCAACTGGTAAGTTTTGTAACGATAAGTCTTGTAAAAATTTCTTAAGGCGATCGCGCACCTGTAGTTCTCTAATCAACTCCTGCAAGCGAGCATTGGTAGCATCTTTTTCATCCAAGCAGTAAGTCCGCAAGCGGCTGAGAGTATTCCTCAAGCCAAATAGATTTGCGACTACCCAATAGGTACCGCTGGTCTTTTCCCGAAAGCTTTCATCAATGGCTTGGATAGTACGATCTGTCAAAAAATCAATTACCGCTTGTCGCAAGACATCTGGAGGAATAACCACTTGTAGCAGCCAATCAGCCAGACGAGTTGCTTGTTCGTCAGTTAATTGAAATTCCAGTAATATCAGGTCAAAAATTTGATTAATCTGGGCTTCCAAAAAATCTTCTCGCCTTGCTAGTACCTTAAGCAGGCGCGGTAAAGACTCCCCTAATAAATCCCGCAATATTCCGGACAAAATCTTAGCTGTTTTCTGCTCGCGATCGGATTTAATCTGGTCGAGTGCCAAACGCAGCAACCAAAGAATTCCTCCTTGTACGCGTTCGGGCTGCAACAATCGTCGCGCCAGATTTTGCAATTCCTCTGGAGTCAGCAGCGACCCCATGATCGTGTTGGAAATATTCTTAGCAAGCCGTTCTTGGTTGCGGGGAATTAGTCCTGGGGTAAATGGAACTCTTCGCCCACCGATATAGATTGCGCGGTAGGGACGAAACAGCATTTTGATGGCTATGTCGTTAGTAAAATAGCCAATAATTCCACCTGCTACAGGGGGAGAAACATAAAGCCAAAGATGAGACCAATCCATTAGGTTATTAATTCTCAGTTAGCAGTTAGCAGTTAGTAGTGACTAGCTAACAACCACTAACCACTAACTACTAACCACCAATCACTAACTTTTCATAAGCACTAGCACTCCCATCATACCGTTCATAAGAGAGTAGTGTGTGACAGTGGTAAAACCAACTTGACGACCAATCTCTACTTGTTCCGATCCTGTGGGAAATCGGTCAAGGCTGGGACTAATATAAGCGTATTCGTCCTTGACACCCATATAGCTCGCTATGGGAACCACGAGATTGTCCAAATACCATTGCTGAAAAGCACGCATTTGAGGATTGTTGGGACGGTGAAAGTCCAAAATTGCCGCTCTAGAACCTTTTTTCAGGACGCGATGTAATTCTTTTAAGCTCTGTGGAATATTTGTTACATTTCTTAAACCATAACCCATTGTTGCGGCGTCAAAGCAGTTATCGTCAAATGGTAAATTTAAAACATCAGCTTCTACCCAAGTGATGGGAGAGCGAGGAGACTGACTTTGAGCCCGAGATTTTGCCACTTCTAGTAACTCTGGAGAAAAGTCCACTCCAAAAACCCGCCCCGTGCTTCCCGTTCGCCTTGCTAGCACAAAAGATAAATCTCCGCTTCCACAGCACAGATCGAGACTTGTATCGCCCGGTTTAGCGCCGCTCCATTTCACCGTCATATCTTTCCAAATGCGATGCTGTCCCAAACTCAACCAGTCATTGAGGCGATCGTAAACGGGAGCAATACGGTTAAAAATATTACGAATGTCATTGTTGGTCATTTGTCAATGCTCAAAAGTTTAGCTCTAAGAAATTTTCATAAATTTATAGGTTTTGGATATAGGTTTTCGCACTATTGATGGTTTATAGTACCGAGTGAGTGGCGAAAAAGTCAGTCATGTGTCAATGCAGGAAGCCGTGCTGCATGGTTATGAGGATAATTGACCTTCTAGTACTATCATGCTTGAGGTTATGCATCGCATTAGCTCCTGCATTTTACAGCAATCATTCCTGCAAAAGTACTAGCATTTCAGTCTAAACTGAAAGTCCGTCTTCAAGGAATACCTATAGCTTTACAATAAGCAATCATGTCTAAGGTTCTTGTCTCCGATCCAATCGATCAAGTTGGGGTTGATATCTTATCCCAAGTTGCCACAGTAGATGTTAAAACAGGGTTAAAACCAGAGGAACTCATAGAAATCATTGGTGAGTATGATGCACTTATGATTCGCTCTGGAACCCGTGTCACCCAAGAAATTATTGAAGCCGGCACCCAGTTAAAAATTATTGGTCGCGCTGGCGTTGGTGTTGATAATGTTGATGTCCCTGCAGCTACGCGCAAAGGAATTGTGGTTGTCAATTCCCCTGAGGGAAATACAATTGCTGCTGCGGAACACGCACTGGCAATGATGTTGTCCTTGTCACGCCACATTCCCGATGCCAATGCATCGGTAAAAAGCGGGGAGTGGGATCGCAAAACTTTTGTTGGTGCTGAAGTTTACAAGAAAACTTTAGGTATTGTAGGCTTGGGCAAAATTGGCTCCCATGTTGCGGCTGTTGCCAAAGCAATGGGAATGAAACTGCTAGCTTATGACCCCTTCATCTCTACAGAAAGGGCAGAACAAATCGGGTGTCAATTGGTAGAGCTAGATTTGTTATTGCAGCAAGCAGATTACATCACCCTGCACATCCCGAAAACACCAGAAACTACGCATTTAATCAACACTGAAAGATTGTCAAAGATGAAACCCAGCGCCCGTATTATTAACTGCGCTCGTGGCGGCATCATTGATGAAGAGGCTTTAGCGGTTGCCATTAAAGAGGGGAAAATTTCTGGTGCTGCATTGGATGTTTTTGAGAAAGAACCCATAGGGGAATCATCCTTAAAGGCATTGGGTAAAGAAGTTGTTCTCACCCCACATTTGGGAGCTTCTACAACAGAAGCACAAGTGAATGTGGCGATAGACGTTGCCGAACAAATTCGAGATGTATTGTTAGGGTTACCCGCACGTTCGGCAGTCAATATCCCCGGACTCAATCCCGATGTCATAGAAGAACTCAAACCCTACATGCAGCTAGCAGAAACCCTGGGCAACCTGGTGGGACAGTTAGCAGGCGGACGGGTGGAATTGCTCAATATCCGACTCCAAGGAGAACTTGCAACAAACAGGAGTCAGCCCCTAGTTGTGGCATCCTTAAAAGGATTGCTTTACAAAGCACTGCGGGAACGGGTAAATTACGTAAATGCCAGTATTGAGGCAAAAGAGCGGGGAATCCGCGTGATTGAAACGCGAGATGCGGCAGTACAAGATTATGCCGGCTCTTTGCATTTAGAAGCGACTGGTTCTCTGGGTACTCATGCTGTGACTGGTGCTTTGTTAGGTGATGGAGAAATCAGACTGACCAACTTGGATGGTTTCCCAATTAACGTCCCCCCCAGTCAGCATATGTTGTTTACCCTGCACCGAGATATGCCAGGGATTATTGGCAAACTGGGTTCCCTATTGGGCAGTTTTAATGTCAATATTGCCAGTATGCAAGTAGGTCGCAAAATCGTTCGCGGTGATGCTGTCATGGTTCTCAGCCTTGATGACCCCCTACCCGATGGGATTTTGTCTGAAATTACCAAAGTCCCAGGAATTCGGGATGCGTATACGGTAACACTTTAAAAAGGATAAAGGATGAAGGATGAAGGGAATGTTTTTTATCCTTTATCCTTTACACTTGATACTTTAAATATGGCAAACACTTGGTGGGAAGTACAAATTCAATGCGAACCTGCGCTAGAAGAGTCTATCTTTTGGCGTTTGGAAAATTTTGGCTGTCGTGGAACGGCTAGTGAAAAGAAAGGGAGCAGTTTTTTAGTACGCAGTTATTTGCCGCAGTTTCAAGCGCATCTTTTGGATTTGGCAGCGCTGTCACTGTGGTTGCGACAAGATGCTCTGTGTATGGAACTTCCCATACCTGTGGTGCGGTGGGAGTTAATTGATGAGCAGGATTGGGCAAGTAGTTGGAAGCAATATTGGCAACCACAGGAAATTGGCGATCGCATTTTAATCAATCCTGCATGGTTGCCAGTACCGGAAAATTCCGAACGTTTGATTATTCTTTTAGATCCCGGTGTAGCATTTGGTACGGGAAATCATGCTACAACTCAGTTGTGTTTGGAATCTTTAGAAATGCGACTGAGCAGCGTACCTGAATCTTTTACAAGTCAAGAGCGGGCAAACGAAGATGTGGTAATTGCGGATGTGGGTTGTGGTTCTGGTATCCTTTCTATAGGAGCGCTATTACTGGGAGCAAAGAAAGCCTACGCAGTGGATACCGATCCTTTAGCAGTCAGATCGACTATAGAAAATCGTGCCATGAATGGTGTCAACCCAGAAAGTTTAATCGTAGCGGAAGGAAGTGTAGACGTTTTAACAAAACTAGTTCCGCAGCCTGTGGATGGTATCGTTTGCAATATTTTGGCAGACGTTATTATTAGTTTGGCACCAGAGTTTAGTGCGATCGTCAAACCCAGTACTTGGGGAATTTTCAGTGGAATTTTACTCGAGCAATCTAAAGCTGTTGCTGATGCTTTAGAGAAACACGGTTGGGTTGTAGCTACTCTTTGGAAGCGCAAAGAATGGTGTTGCTTAAACGTGCGACGATCTTAAGATTGTAATTAATGCTTAGAGATGATTTATAAAGTAGGTTGGGTTGAGGAACGAAACCCAACATTAAATCGAATTGTTGATAGGTTGACAAGAAAAAACACGACTGTGTGACAATTGGGGAAAATCTTTTTATTCCGTTTGTAGTAGGGCTTTAGCGCGTACATCGCAACTACAAACTAGCGGGAATATTCCAATTTTAGAAAAAACACCAAGCGATTGAAATCGCAGCTATACAAACCAAGTCCACCTACGTGGACTTAGTATGAAGTCCGCGCAGGCGGTGAGACCAGTGCTGGTTTCCCCCACCCTGGCAACTGGCGTATTGCGGGCATAGCTTCGCGATGCGAAGCGTCTCCGTAAGGAGATACCCGAAGGGACTTAAATTGTATAGCCCCAGAATTCTATTCGGAGGGCAATGTGCCAAATTGGGATGCTCCCCAAACTAGCAATGGTTATCTTTGGCAACTGACTTATCACCAAAACTTACAAGACAAGAGTTGAAAATTCTAAATTTTCTATAAATATTCTTTAATCAAACTGTTTTTAGCCGCAGCACTAACAGAAGGATTATTATCATTGGCTAAGTTCTTAAGAGTAGCAATGGGAGTAGAGGAATTATTTGCTACAGCAAAACGCACTTTTTCATTTCTATCTTTCGCTAATGTCTCTAAAGCATCAGTGGGAGTATTTTTGTTTTGAGCGGTTATCAATCGAACGTTATCCATTATATCTCGTGCTAACTTCTGTAAAGTGCTTTCAGAAGTTTGAGTATTAGCTGCAACAAAAAAACTTTTAGCTAAAGCAATTTTGATGCTTTCATCTGGTTGATGAATTGCCCATTCAAGAAAAAAGAGCGGTAGCTCATGATTTAGAAAAACTAAGTTATTTGATTGATAAAGTTCTGTTAAAAAGTTAGGATTTTCAAGCAATAACAGTGGTATGGCAGGATTATTTAAAACCTCTACTGGTAGAAAGTAGAATAATTGCAACAGTAAATCTGGCGGTGTATTGGGATTCTGGGCTACAGCCGAGCGAATAGTTGTATTGCCTTTTGCTGCTAATTCGCGCAAGCGTTCTGCTGGAGTATTTTGGTCTGATGCTTCTTCTTCAGGAGTTAATTGCATTGCAGCTAAAATGTAACTTTAAGATAATAAAAACGCTTTAGCAGCAGCGCGAACAACGCGGTTACTATCTTCAGTAAGATACTGGCGGATGCGGGGAGGCGTGTTAGGATTTTGAGCGATCGCATACCGTTCGAGCCAGCAAGAAGAGCGAAAGTTCTTTGCTAAAAACGAGCTAGGAGCGAGTGGGTTCAGGAAAACAATCAAGCGAGTAAAAGAGAAAGATTTGGAAGATTGGGCATAACCTTGTAAAAATTTCCCTACACTTTTGGAACCTCGTTGAATGAGAGTTTTAACGGCTGCTTGATGTACCTCGTTCCATTTCTTTTTACGGGCTAGTTGTTCGATAATGCTATCGGGAGTTTGGGGGTTCTGTGCAACAGCACGCAAAACTTCTTGAGTTTTGTCTTTGGCTAGCTGCTGTATCAACTCGATAGGCGTGTTCGGGTTTTGAGCAACACCAGCACGAACAATACTCGATCTATCTTTTGCTAACTGCTGTAAAAGGGGTGTAGAAGCGTTAGGGTGAAGGGCGAGGTTTTCGCGGATAAGTAACCATCGGCTTGTGGCTAGATTGGTAAGGATGTCTGATGGTGTTTCTGGGTTCTGCACGGTTTGCCACTGCTGTAAAATATTCCCTGGCTTATTACTATTTTGAGAAAAGTTTTGCTGGTAGCCCGCTATAGCTGCAAGTCTTGTATCTTTTTCCGTATCTTCTAGCAATTTTTCCAAAAGATTGACAGGAGTGTTAGGGTGTTTTGCAACTAGTGCGCGAAGTTGAGACTTAGGGTGTTTTGCCAGTTGCTTGAGAACATTTACAGGAGTGTTGGGATGTCGGGCAAGCGCTACTTTTATAGCACTATTATCAAGTGTGGCTGATTGTTCCAGAATGCTGCTGGGAAGATCGGAGTCTTGAATAATACGCTGGTAGAGATGAGCTAGGGCTTCTTTCTGAACTGCCGGATCGCGATCGTTAACGAGTTGTAGTAATATTGCAGCAGGAGTATTGGGATGCTGTGCTAACCATTGCCGATGTACGCCCTTTGCAAGATCTTCTAAAACAGGAGCAGGTGTACTTGGGTGACGGGCTATTATGAAGAGAACTCTGTCATCTTTTGTGTTTGCCAAGTTTTGTAAAATCTTACTAAGAAGCTCCGAATGCTCGGATGTTTGTTTAACTCTAAGAAGCACGGCATCTTTTACTTGTCCGCTCGTGTCTTTTGCTAAAATCTCTAAGGTAGAGAGCGGTGTATTCGGGTTGGATGCTACAGTTAGACGGACATTCCAGCACGGATCTTTTGCTAGCTTGGAAAGAGCTTTAACTGGGGTATCGGGATGACGCGCTACAGATTCTCGAACACCAGTGTTAGTATCCAACGCTAGTTTGTCCAAAACACGAGCAGACATATCTTGAGCAAGGGATAAATTCTTTAAAATTGTCTGATGGCTATTTTGCTCGTTCCAATTGGGTATGGTTAACTTGGGTAAGTCAAGACGGGTTTGCCAATCTTTCTTCAGTGCGAGTTCTTGTAATATGTTTTTTGGTGTATTGGGATGAATGGCAACCCCTTTGCGAATTTGCATCCACTGACTTGTAGCAAGTTTTTCGAGAGTATCTGCTGAAGTCAAAGGATTTTTAATTGCTGCTTGTTGCAGTTGAAACTCTTGCAGGAGTGCCAAAGGTATTTTAGGGTTACAAGCAACTGCTTCTCGAACAAGAGATTCATGATGTCCTACCAGTTCTTCCAGTACACTGATAGGAGTATTGGGATTTTCAGCTAAAGAAATCAGATCTTCGTTTCTCAAATAATTTTTATCCCCAAGGTCAGAATTTTTTGCTATCCGATGCAAAATGTCTTCGGGAGTACCAAGCTCAGAATTTTTTGCTATCTCAAGCAAAATGTGTTCGGGAGTATCGGAATCACCAACTAAAATCAGCCAAGTGTCTGGATGCAAAGCAGAAAGTAAATACTCCGGGATTGCTCCTATTTTCCATAACACTGCCTCTTCCTCGGTTCCATCGCTCAAGGAAGAAGTTTGCATTGCTGTTAAAGCTGCTTCCTCCCATCCCTCGCTCATCTCACCTGCCCAATTAACATGAAGCAAAGCCGCTTCAGCTACACTAGAAAGATAGCTTCCATTAACAGCGTTTTCTTCGTCAGCTTTATATTTTTCAATCAGTTTTTCCAAAACACTTTTGGGTGTTTTGGCATTCGCAACCACAGCCAACAATGCTTCCCAATCGGAATAATTTGAATTATCTACGAATGTAACTAAATACTCTTCTGGTATTGCCTTTGCCTTGAGCAGACTGCATAAAGTTTCTGTTGGTATCTCTTTTAGTAAGTTCGGATTTTCCAGCATGAGCAACGAAAACACTGGATTACTCAAAACTTCTTCAGGAAATTCCTCTCCTAATTTCCACAAAACTTGAGTGGGCGTGTTGGGATTGCTAGCAACGCATTGAAGGGTTTTTTTATCAGAACTTGACCCTAATTCCAACAAAAGTTGGGAGTCGGTATTTGGATTCTTTGCTACTAACCGCGCTAGTTCGGTATTCAACTTGGCTAATTCCAGCAATCGTGCAGCCGATGTGTTTTCACTGACTGCTTCTTGTTGAAGAACAGATTTTTCCAGAGAGTCGCGATCTTGATGCATAATAAAGTGATTGCAGGCAAATGATATTCCGTTTTAAGTATTAATTATCACTTTTTATGCTGATTTTCACTTGTATTTCCACTTAAAATGCAGCATTGGTTATTGGTTACCAGTCAAGAGTTACGCGATTGTTGTACGATCGCTTCTAATCTTGCGTGAATTCCTGCACCCATTAATAGAATTGATAGCAAAGACAATATGACAAAAGTGAATTGGTTAATTGAACGAAATATCTTTGATTTTGAAGAACAATTTTTAGAGGAATTGATAAGACAAGGATACACCTACAAAGAAACAAAATATCTTCAATTTCATCCTAAAGAAGCTTATAAATACTTTACCGAAAATGATTGTATTTTATTTAGAGGAACACTCAATTTAGGTCGAGATATCTTAAAGACTTCTTGGATTCCCGGAGCTTACATGGACGAAAAAAATCTTCGTTGTTCTACTTACTACACTTACTTTGGTCAATATTTACTCAACAACAAGTATTTCATGCTCTCCCTAGGAGAGTTGATCCGAAGGAGAGAAGAAATTCTTGATTACTTTAACTCTAATGGTGACTTATTTATCAGACCTGACAGTAACATGAAGCCATTTCATGCTGGAGTTTTTAACCTTCAAATCTTAAGTACTATGCTAAAAATATAGGTAATACAGTTAAGATAGCCGGACCTGTAATAGGGGCTGTTTTAGTTGGTGTTAACATTTTTGAAAAGATAGAAGAAGACAAAAAAGCTCAAGAATTATCCGATGCACGCCTCCAAATTACTAGCCAGTTTCAGGCAATAGCCAAAGACCTTGAAACTCAGGTTGAAGAACAAATTCAGCAGGTAAAAGAACATCTATATGGAGAGATTGAGAATAAAATTGTAGATATTCGTCAGAAGGAAGAAGAAGAAATTAGTTTCTCAAACAAATGGGTAGGAGAAATTGTAACATTGCGTCAAGATTTTTTTCAAATTCTTCAAGACATCAAACATTCTAACAGTGAAAGCTTTTAAATTTCTTCTGTACCTCTTTTTAACTTCTGTTTTTGTTCTTCAACATCGAATTGCCTTTCAGATGATTGTGTTGCGCGTCTAGCCAGTTGGAATTGGGCATAGCTTAAATTTACATCCTTAACACTAGGTTGGGGGATCTGCAACGCCTGGAATTCCCAAAATACCATTGAGTTGCGTAAGTTATGTTACGAAAAATCCTTATGGATAAACGAAAATAATTACACTAGCATTTATGCTTAGAAAAGTTCGCGTTTAACGTTGTCCAAGAGAATAAGGGATTGAACCAGTTCTTCTATTTGGAAATTAATCTATGATGGCATCATCACAGAGAAGGAGGAAGAAGTACTCGACTAGCGAGAGATCGCTACTTTTACCTAAAATGGGTAAAGGATATCTGAGGTGGGCGTAGCGATCGCTGAAAGATAGAGTTTTGTTTGTTAGGCTTGAGCAGAAGATTTAAAATTTTAATTAATAATCTCTATGCGTCACTCCAATATATCAACTCTTTATCCTTGTTCACAATTAGTCTGAGACAAGACAAAAGTTTATCAATAAATAACAGCGAATTAAATTCATCTAGTACAATTTATTGATATTTATAGCTAAATCAATGATGCATTTTAAGTTTTCACCAAAAATTCTACAAAGGCTGGGAGAAGAACTCGTTCCGAATCCAGACCAAGGAATCATCGAATTGGTTAAGAACTCTTATGATGCTGATGCTACTGAATGCACAGTAGAACTTATCAAAACTAGCGCTATAGGTGGCTCGATTATTATTTCAGATAACGGTTTTGGTATGGATAAAGATGCCATTAGTGAGGGATGGCTGGTGCTAGGTCGCTCGAAAAAAGCTATCCGTGAAGTTACTCAATTAGGTCGCTTACCTGTAGGTAATAAAGGATTAGGTAGGTTAGCGGCTCTACAGATGGGTTCTCAGGTACTTTTGAAAACTAGACCTAAAGATGAACCAGGAGTTGAATATTCTCTAACGATTAATTGGAATGATTTTCAGGAAGCTGATGTCGTAGAAGATGTTTCATTTGATGTCCTAAAAAGTAGTACAGATAAAAAGTATGGGACTGACATTATAGTTAGAAATCTTAAAAATATATTCACTAAGCGTGACATCCAAAGACTAGCTAGAGAGCTTTTATTGTTAGCAGAGCCGTTTGATAATCAGGCTGGTTTCCGTATTCAACTTATTGCTCCAGAATTTTCTGAGATTGAACAACAAGTTAATAATACTTACTTTAGTGATGCTGAATATCATTTGAAAGCTTATATAAATGAAGACGGGATTGCTGAAGCAAGTCTGTTAGACTGGCAGGGAAACGTAATTTTTCGTGCATTGCATAGCGAGCTTTCTCAAAAAACTTCTGAAGCTCCTTACAAAACACCTCCAACAGAGTTTGAATTGTGGGTATTCTTGCTAAATCCTCAAAGTTTTTCAGCGAGAAAAACTTCTGTCTCTGTCAAGCAAGTTAGAGAATGGCTTGCTCAAGCAGGGAATGTTCATCTATACCATCAAGGGCTGCGGGTAAAACCTTATGGCGATCCAGATGATGATTGGTTGAACTTAAATTATTCACGAGCGAGGAATCCAGAGGTACGTCCTTCAACAAAAACGGTTATTGGTAGAGTGATTGTTAATGACCCTAGCGATATGTTAATTCAGAAAACCGATCGGCTTGGTTTCATTGAAAATGAAGCTTTTTTAGAGTTAAAACGTTTCGCAATTGATGTGTTAGAGTGGATGGCTAAAGAAAGACTTAAAGTTACTGAAACGCAAAGAGAAAGAGTTAAGAAACAAATTCCTCGTGATATTACAGAAGCTAAAGCAAAAATTGAAGAAGTTATTGAAGCAAAAGTTCCTCAAGAATCTCGCCCTATAGTCCTAAAAGCTGTTGAGCAATATGAAGTTATAACAGAACGTGAAACCAAGATATTACGTGAAGACCTTCAGCTTTATCGCAGTCTTGCTACAGCAGGAACAACTGCAGCAGTTTTCGCTCATGAATCTGGCAAACCAGTGACTTTAATTGAAAAAATAGCTAAGAGAATAGAAAAAAAGGGTAAAGAAATTTTGGGAGAAAAATATCAAACTTACTTAGGAGATCCGGTTGAGATTCTTTATAAAGTAAGTCAATCATTACTACGCTTTTCTAATTTTCCACTGCATCTGTTGAAACGAGAAAAACGCCGTGCAGGTGTTGTCTATATTCACAATGTAATTGACGATATGATTGCACTTTTTGAACCTTTTTTTGATGAAGGCAAAATTGAAATTATCAAAGAGACAATTAATACAAATCCTTGTATTTATGGAAGCACTGCTTTGTTAGAAGCAATTATTACAAATCTTTTAACAAACGCTATAAATGCTTTTAACGTTACGGGTGGACGTATAGAAGGACGAAAAATAGTTATTAGAACTGAAATTGAAGGCAGTCATTTAAAAATTAAAGTTTTGGATAATGGTTCGGGAATTCATAACATAAAATTAGACGAAATTTGGCTGCCTGGTAAAACAACTAGAGAAGGTGGTACAGGTTTGGGATTGACAATTGTTAGAGATTCTGTAACCGATCTGGGAGGAATGGTACAAGCAATTCCAAAAGGTGAATTAGGTGGAGCAGAATTTATTGTAGAATTAACACTTGTTGGAGAGTAAATTTTATGATTGTAACACAAGCTTTACATGAAAAAATAATAGCTATAGTTGATGATGACACCACACAGGCTAAAGCAACAGTATGGGAAATAGAGGACGCAGGTTATAAACCATTTTTATTAGATAATGGAAATTTTCACAATGTCAATGACTTGGTATCTCTTATTAGAGAAAATGCTCAAGGTGCCGTGTGCGATCACCGATTGAGTAATTCGGGATTTGCTAATTTTTATGGAGCAGAATTAGTTGCGGCTTTATATGACATAAAATTTCCATCAATATTGATAACACAATACACAGAGATGGATACATCTTTTTCGATTAGAAAATGGAGACATAAAATCCCAGTACTACTTAGTCGAAAAGAAGCCAATGCTTCAAGGATTGCTAAGGGAATAGAAGATTGTACCTCAGAACTTTCTGGGAAAGTACCAAGTACCAGAAAACCTCGTAGAACGATAGTTAGGATTGCTAATATTGATGAAGAATCTAATGAACCTGTTGTAGATGCATTTGTTCCTAGTTGGAATCCCTATACGGCTGTTCGTTTTCCAGCTTCTCTGATTCCAGAGAATATTAGAGTTGCATTAAAACCAGATATGCGTTTATTTGCTTATGTAAACACAGGAGCAGAAAAACCTGATGATCTGTATTTTGAAAAATTTGAATTAGCACCTGAACCAGATGAAGATGATGGACTCACCTGAACTAATTATTTTAGATGTTGGACATGGAAATTGTGCGTTAATCAGAGATGCAAATGATGTAATTGTTATTGACTGTCCCCCAGGGGGTACGTTGGTAGAAACTCTTGAGCATCTATCTATTACAGAAATTTTACATATCCTCATTTCCCATTCTGATGCAGATCATATTGGAGGGATAATTGACTTACTCTCAAATAAAGATATCAAAGTTCACAACGTACATATAAACCCTGATGCAATTAAGAACAGTGCAATTTGGAAGGATGTACGTTATTCTTTACAAGATGCTCGCAAACGAGGAACTAAAGTTTCATCAGAATTAACAACAACAAAAACGGGGATTTTGAACATTGGTTCAGTCAATATAGAAGTCCTTGCACCCACACCTGAATTAAATTTAAGTGGTGCTGGAGGAACTGATTTACAAGGACGGCGATTAACTTCTAACTCAATATCAGCCGTTATCGGCATAGTTCACGATTCTCACAGAGTGGCCATACTAGCAGCGGATATTGATAGTGTAGGATTTGACAATTTGATTCAAGATCAAAAGACTTTGAGCGCTGACATCCTTGTTTTTCCTCATCATGGTGGAAGACCAGGACGTGGAAATGCTAAAAAATTTGCCGAGCAAATTTGTACTTTTATCAAACCAAAGTTCATCATATTCTCCATCGATCGCAATCGTTTTAATAATCCCCGTATAGAAATAGTAGAAGGTATTATTTCTTCAGTTCCAAATGTTCATATTTTATGCACTCAACTATCTCAACAATGTGCGGCTAGTCTTCCTAGTTCAAAGCCCACACATTTAAATAAACTTCCTGCTAGAGGGCTTAGCGGTAATAGCTGTTGTGGAGGAACTGTTACTATTAAAATAGATGGTCGCAGGACAACTTATGCTGAGATGACTTTACATAAAGAATTTATTGTTAATCAAGTAACTAGCCCAATATGTCGCAAGTTGTCATCTATAGTTAAACAGGATAATACAACTATTTAATTAAAATATCCGTATGTGAAAGCTCCGAAAATGATTATGGTTTCGAGCTTTTTTATTTAAAGCTGTTGAAATTGCTGAAAAAATTGAGACGGCTCCCTTGTCGTTAGAAGATTACCTATGGGCTTAGGGTGGGCAATGCCCACCCTACAAGAAATTTTGCAATCAACATGGAAAAACAGGAGGTGATTGAGTACAATTTGTGACACCTTTCTTCACCCCCCATTTTATTTAAACTTAACAAGTAGTACGCGTCATCCAAGTGGATGAAGTCGTTAAATTAACGTATTCAAATGTTGTATCAATTGTGGTGCTTGTACGACACCTTCAATCCGATCCACGGGCTGACCTTGTTTAAACACCATCAGTGTTGGTAAAGCTTCAATCCGATACTCTGTTGCCAGCTGGGGATATTTTTCAGTATCAATTTTGACAACTCTAATCCGCCCTTGGAGTTGGGCGTTGACTTGCTCTAGAATCGGGCTCATCATGTGACAAGGACCGCACCAGTCAGCGTAAAAATCCACTAAGACAGGAACATCAGAGCCAGATAGCATCTCTTCAAAGCTGTTGAATTGCTTTTTGGTAGTCATGTAATACCCACCAATTTTTTATAGTTTGATTTTTCAATGGTAATCTCTGCTAGCAGTTATCCGCCGAGTCTCAACGATTGTTTTTATTCTTGCACTCAGATAGCCCTATTATGTATAGCGCGACAACAATGAAAGGGAATACTCAATGGACTTATTGCCGGAGAATTTGCAAAATTTACGCGGACAAGTCGCTGTTGTGACTGGTGCTTCACGAGGAATTGGACGTGCGATCGCACTCGAATTGGCAAAACTGGGCGCGAACGTAGTCGTCAACTACGCCAGTTCCAGCAGTGCGGCTGACGAAGTTGTCAAGACAATTACCGATGCTGGAGGTCAGGCGATCGCATTACAAGCAGACGCAAGCAAAGCCGACCAAGTAGAAGCCTTAGTCAACACGGTCATGGAGAAACTCAGCCGAGTTGACATTTTAGTCAACAATGCAGGTATAACTCGCGACACGTTACTTTTACGCATGAAGCCAGAAGATTGGCAAGCCGTCATCGATCTCAACCTCACGGGAGTTTTTCTCTGTACTCGTGCTGTCAGTAAAATTATGCTCAAGCAACGTTCGGGGCGAATCATTAACATTACCTCCGTTGCAGGGCAAATGGGCAATCCCGGACAAGCCAATTACAGTGCAGCAAAAGCAGGAGTTATTGGCTTTACCAAAACAGTCGCTAAAGAATTTGCTTCTCGCGGTATCACCGTCAACGCAGTTGCTCCGGGCTTTATATCCACTGACATGACAAGCGACCTAAAATCTGAAGAAATTCTAAAATTTATTCCCTTAAGCCGTTACGGTCAACCAGAAGAAGTTGCGGGGATGGTACGCTTTTTAGCTGCCGATCCAGCAGCAGCATATATTACCGGACAAGTCTTTAACGTCGATGGCGGAATGGTAATGTAAAAAAAATTATGAATTATGAATTATGAATGCTGAATGATAAGTATACAATTCATATTTCATAAATTATGAATGCTGAATGATAAGTATAAAATTCATAATTCATAATTCATACTTCATAATTCATACTTCAAGCCGTTCGTATTCTTTGCAAAACCACGAAGCCCAAGAGAGAGACTATGCCAACGGTAGTGGCAAGCATCTGTAGTAAACTCATATTTTGCAATCTCATCGCCAACAAATTGCAAATCAAAGCAATTGTCCAAAGAGTAAGCGCTGCATGACGTTGAGATAGACCCCATGCAAGCAAGCGGTGATGTAGGTGGTCTTTACCAGGAGTGCTAAGAGGATTTTTACCTGCCATCAAGCGTCTGATAAACACTTGAGTCGTGTCTAGCACTGGTAGGAGTAGAAATAAAACTGGAGCTACTAAAGAGACAGCTGTGGGGGCTTGTAAGTTCCCTAAAATACCAGTAGCTGCTAGTACGTAACCGAAAAAGTATGCTCCAGCATCACCCATAATAATTCGTGAGGGGTGGAAATTATGACGTAAAAAACCTAGTGCTGCACCTCCGAGTGCTGCCAAAACTAATGTTGCTGCAGCACGGTTGGGAACTTGGGCGGAAACAGCGAGTAGACTCATGGCAGAGATAAAACTGACTCCTCCTGCCAAACCATCCATGCCGTCCATCAAGTTAATGGCATTGGTGATTCCTACCACCCACAGTACTGTTAGTAATATCGATAGTATATAGTCAAATGGAGTGCCAAAGGAAACATTCATGGTGATCCGATTGGCAACCAATAACAGAGCTGTCAGTATTTGAATTAATAAGCGAAAAAGAGGAGGTAAACCGAACTGGTCGTCGATAAAACCCACAAGTACTAAGATCGAACCACCTAGTAAAATAGTGAGTACCTGAGCCAGCACTCTTTCAAGTTCAATAGGTCGTAAGAGACTCGCGAGTACCACCGCAGCAATCACGCCCGCATAAATAGCCAAACCCCCTGCATTGGGTAGAGGTTCGCGGTTAAGTCGTCGTGCATTTGGTTGGTCAGCCCATCCAACTTTCAAGGCAAACTTACGAACTGAGGGAATCATGCGCCAA
This sequence comes from Tolypothrix campylonemoides VB511288_2, assembly GCF_045999855.1. Classification (NCBI taxonomy): domain Bacteria; kingdom Bacillati; phylum Cyanobacteriota; class Cyanophyceae; order Nostocales; family Tolypothrichaceae; genus Tolypothrix; species Tolypothrix campylonemoides. The sequence goes on along the minus strand of NZ_JBFPMW010000005.1, from coordinate 194,706 downwards.
GTGACTGCATAAGCTAAGAGAAATGTAAAAACTACTGCCAACCAGCCGGAACCACTGGGGTCAGCAATACCTAGGTAACGAAGGGCGTTGTATATATTCATGTTTTGCCATTGAGTTTGCCTGCTTGTCTTTAAGCTTCAGTTTTACCTTGTCCTCGTTGTCAATTGCTACTTTCTTATATCATTGGGGATTGGGGCTTGAGGATGGGAAATTTTGGATGCGTGGATGCGTGGATTGGGGTTGGTTGTCTCCCTTGTCCTCCTTGTCTCCCTTGTCCCCTTGTCCCAATCCCCAATCTCCACCCAAGCACCTACATATTAATCAATTTTTTCCCAACAATCCGCAGTCTTTGCCGGAAAAATTAGCACTCTTGTCTTCTGAGTGCTAAATTGTAAAACAGGACGTGCTAGAGAACTAAACATGGCGAAAATTGTTTCATTCAATGAGGACTCTCGGCGGGCGTTAGAACGAGGAATCAACGCTCTAGCTGATGCCGTGAAAATTACTTTGGGACCAAAGGGTCGTAACGTTCTGTTAGAGAAAAAATTCGGTGCGCCTCAAATTGTTAATGATGGTATCACCGTTGCTAAAGAAATTGAACTGGAAGACCCCCTGGAAAACACGGGTGCAAGACTTGTCCAGGAAGCAGCATCAAAAACAAAAGATGTTGCTGGAGATGGGACTACCACTGCAACTGTATTGGCGCAGGCGATAGTCAAGGAAGGTTTGAAGAACGTTGCTGCGGGTAGTAATCCTATTGCCCTAAAGCGGGGAATCGACAAAACTGTCGATATTTTGGTACAAGAAATTGCCGCCGTGGCAAAACCAGTGGAAGGGGCTGCGATCGCACAAGTGGCTTCAGTTTCGGCTGGTAACGACGATGAAGTCGGTAGCATGCTAGCTGAGGCGATGGAAAAAGTCACCAAAGATGGTGTAATCACTGTAGAAGAATCTAAGTCTCTGACAACTGAACTAGAAGTTGTTGAAGGGATGCAGATAGACAGAGGTTACATATCTCCCTACTTCATCACTAACAACGAGCGGATGACAGTAGAATTTGAAAATGCCCGCATCCTCATTACTGATAAAAAAATCAGCACAATTCAGGATTTAGTTCCTGTTTTGGAAAAAGTGGCTCGTTTGGGTCAACCTTTGTTGGTGATTGCTGAAGATGTAGAAGGGGAAGCTTTAGCAACTTTGGTGGTCAACAAAGCACGAGGAGTGCTGACTGTTTGCGCTATCAAAGCTCCTGGGTTTGGCGATCGCCGTAAAGCCATGTTACAAGATATTGCCATTCTCACCAACGGACAGTTGATTTCCGAAGAAATCGGTTTAAGCTTAGACGCTGCTTCTTTGGAAATGCTGGGAACTGCTCGTAGAATCACAATTGATAAAGAAAACACAACTATCGTTGCTGCGGGTGACAACACCAAAGCAGACGTACAAAAGAGAATTGGTCAAATTCGCAAACAACTCGAAGACACCGATTCAGAATACGATAAAGAAAAATTGCAAGAGCGCATCGCCAAACTTGCTGGTGGTGTTGCGGTTATTAAAGTAGGTGCAGCAACAGAAACCGAACTCAAAGACCGCAAACTCAGAATTGAAGACGCTCTTAACGCTACCAAAGCGGCTGTAGAAGAAGGTATAGTTCCCGGTGGTGGAACAACCCTCATTCACCTGTCCAAGAAAGTAGCAGAGTTTAAAGAAAGCCTCAGTGGCGAAGAAAAGATTGCGGCTGATATTGTAGCGCGATCGCTCGAAGCACCCCTGCGCCAAATTGCAGACAACGCAGGCGTTGAAGGCTCCGTTGTTGTTGAAAGAGTGCGGGAAACCGATTTCAATATTGGCTACAACGCTGCTACTGGTGAATTTGAAGACTTAATTGCTGCGGGAATTATTGACCCTGCAAAAGTAGTACGTTCAGCGTTGCAAAATGCTGCGTCTATTGCAGGAATGGTCTTAACTACCGAAGCACTCGTTGTTGAAAAACCCGAGAAGAAACCACCAGCTGGTGCGCCTGACATGGGCGGTATGGGTGGTATGGGTGGTATGGGTGGCATGGGTGGCATGGGCATGATGTAATCCTTTTCACACCATACTACAGGGTGGGCAATGCCCACCTTTTTTTATGTGCTTTATCTCCACAACCGCTTTTACACTCGGCATTGCTGTTTGTAACTACAACCTGCATCACACTCAGTTGTCCCAAACAACTCAAGTACTTTTAGCTGCTTGTGACGTTGTACGTACTTCCATAATGCAAGGGCAAATATTCTTCAGTATCGTTCTTGTAACATAGCTTTGGCAGAAGCACGAACAATGCGGTTAACATCTTGGGCTAGTAGTTCTAACCAATCTTTAGGAGTGTTGATATTTTTGGTCACAGCATACCGTTCTAACCAATGAAACGAAAGTGCTTTTTCCTCTAAAATTTCTTGAGGAATTTTTGGGTGTAATAATGCTATCACAGACCATGGAAAATCATGATTTTTGGTATATTTTGTCAGTACAATAGGTAACCCCTCAGGTTTTAATTGTAAATACTTTATTTTATTATCTTGAAGTAAGACCTGCTCCAAAACGCTCTTTGGTAAGTTAGGATTTTCAATAACTGCTTCACGCACAGAATAGTTTTCATCTTGTGCTAGTTGTTCCAAAATATGAACGGGTGTTTTAGGGTGTAACGCAATTTTTATACGAATCAATGTGGCTGAAGGCATTTGCTCTATTAGATTCAAATTTTCCAGCAACAGTAGGAGAAGGACAGGATTGCTTAACACTTGTTCTGGAAATTGTATCCCCAGTTCTAACAAGACTTCTATTGGCGTATTAGGATTGGTAGCAACTCTCTCACGGATATCTCGGTCTTCACTCAACCCCAACTTCCGCAGTAAATTGGGATCGGTACTTGGATTTCTGGCATCTATTCTTGCTATTTCTATACTATTCATAGAAGGATATATAATTGCTTGGGAGGCGTGGATTCATCTGCTGCTTGTTGCTTCAGAAGTGAGGCCATAGTTTGTAGAAAGTTATTTCGCTTTTGAGATCTCGGATTTTGACTTGCTTGAACTTAACTTACCCAATTTTTTAGCCTAATATATCTTTTCCTTTCAAAAACTTCCTACTAAAGATAGATTTTTTAAATCGGAATTGCGATAAACTTCCTGTAGAAATTTAATTTTTTCTTTATAGATAATTTTGGAAGACTGACATAGTTTGCAAACATATCTTTGTTTGGAACAACTCTAAAGTTTCCCTTGTATGTTGCACTTTTTAGGGCTTATCCAAGCCCTTATTGTTAAAAGGTTTGGAGAGATCTATACGTCTATAAGCCTAGAAAATAGGCTGAGTTTGTGTAAGCCCCGTTTTTGTTGAAATTGGTTTTACCATAAAAGAAATTTCCTATAATTTTCCAGAATATCTAGAAGTGAATAAGTTGGTTTGGCTGACATATATTAATAAATGAGTTGGCAAAAATCCCGAGTGTAACGAAATACACAATAAAAAACTTTCGTTTGTAGTTGCGCTGTCTGTGCCTACGGCATGCCTAGCGGCGAGCGTATGCATCGCCACTACGAAATAGCAATGCTTACTTATGTGCCAGAGTCATTGATTTTCTTGAAAAGATTAGCCCTGTATATACATCAGCAAATTATTTATAAGGACGCGATTCTATGGTTTCCACCACGCAACCAACTTCAAATTTCACAGAGACTCCTGTAAGCAGCAAACAACCAGGAATGGGTAGTACTGTTTACGATCGCGGTACGGCTTTTAGAGTGTGGGCACCATTTGCCAATAAAGTTCATGTTGCCCTATACGAACGAGAAAATCAGGATAACACTCAGCCGCAAAAACTTATAGAACTAGCTTCTGAAAATAATGGTTATTGGTCAGGTGATGCGGAAGGTATTAAACAAGGACAGCTCTATAGATATCGCATCGTTAATCGAGATTCAGAACAAGTCCTTTGGAAAATAGATCCTTATGCTAAAGATGTAACGAGTTCAGTTGGTAAAGGAATTGTCAGTCGTTCGGATTTTGAGTGGACTGATGATAATTTTCAAATGCCTGATTTCAACTCGCTGATTATCTATGAGTTGCACTTGGGTACGTTTAACGACACGCCTCATGGAGAACCAGGAGATTTAACAAAGGCGATTGAGAGATTGCCTTATTTGCGGGATCTGGGAATTAACTGCATTAACTTGATGCCCACGAGTGAATTTGCAGCCAATTTTTCCTGGGGATATAATACCGCTTTTCCATTTGCTCTGGAATCTGCCTACGGTCACTTAGATGACTTTAAAAATTTTGTAAATACAGCTCACAATTATGGTGTTGGCATCATTCTTGACTGCGTGTACAACCATTTTGGCCCCAGCGATTTACAAGATGGTTTGTGGCGCTTCGATGGTTGGAGTTTAGATAACTGGGGTGGTGTCTATTTCTACAACGATGGACGTGCCATAACGCCTTGGGGAAATACCAAACCAGATTATGGCAGACCGGAAGTGCGTCAGTTCCTCCGGGATAATGCCATGTTTTGGTTGGGAGAATGTCACTGTGATGGGTTGAGGATAGATAGCACCTGTAACATATGGGGATTTGATAATGGGAAAGGGTGGAATAATGATGGCTTTAATCTGTTGCGTTGGATTAGCGATGAGATAAACTACTTTTTCAAATATCCCAGACACAAGATTTTGATAGCTGAAGACTGGCATAACGACGGGTGGTTAACTAAGCCAACTCCTGAAGGGGGCGCAGGAATGAGTGCTGAATGGCACTGGTTTATTCACAAAGTCCGACACGAATTGGAAAATCCCTTAGATGAGTATCGGAACATGAATGAGATTGCCAGTGCGCTTTACGGTCGTTTCAATGGCGATGCTTTTAAGCGAGTGGTTTATACAGAATCTCATGATGAAACGGCAAATGGAAAAACTCGAGTTAACAGGCAAATAGACCCCAATAACCCCGAATCATGGGTTGCTAAAAAGCGGTCAACGTTGGGGGCTGCCATTGTTCTCACCGCACCTGGAATTCCCATGATTTGGCAAGGTCAAGAGTTTCTCGAAGTGGATCATTTTCGCGATGACGATCCTTTAGACTGGAATAGACTGCAGCGCTTTGCTGGTATTCACGACCTCTACCAACGCCTTTGTCTATTGCGGCGCAATTGGGATAACAATACTCGCGGTTTGAGAGGACAGCATATAAACTGCCATGTAGTTGATAACTTGAATAAGGTAACTGCTTACCATCGTTGGGATCGAGGTGGTGCTGGTGATGACGTTATTGTCATTTTAAATTTCTCCAACCGCTATTGGGATTCTTACCGAGTGGGTTTACCTCGCTTGGGTACTTGGTGGTGTCGCTTCTCAAGCGATTGGAATGGGTATAGTGGCGATTTCAGTAATTTTGGCGGACACGCTGTGAGTGGCGAGTTTTCTCCCAAAGATGGAATGGCATACAGCGCTGGTTTTGCGATCGCTCCTTACAGTGCTCTCATTTATTCTCAATGAGATATTTCATGCACTTGGTTTAAATTATTAAATTTTCCTTTGCCCACAAAGCAGCTTGCGTGCGATCTCTCAAACCCAAACGTCCCAGAATTTGAGTTACGTAATTCTTCACCGTTCCTTCTGTAAGAAATAGCGTTTTGGCAATTTCCTTGTTGCTTTTGCCTTGAGCAATTAAAGTCAAAACTTCTAATTCGCGATCGCTTAAACGATACTGTACTGTATTTTGCTTGTTAGCTGTTGGGGGGCGTAACTGGGCAAAGACTTTTGAAGCAATTGTAGGACCTAGTTGACAATGTCCTTGATGAAGTGTACGAATTGCTGCAGCCAGCTGGGCTGAGGGGGTACTTTTTAGAAGATAACCGAGTGCGCCTGCTTGTAGCGATTCCCAAATATATTCATCTTCATCAAACGTTGTCAGCACGAGAATTCTTATCCAAGGAAAACGCTGGTGAATTTCGCGAGTCGCAACCACACCATCACAGATGGGCATTCTTACGTCCATAAGAATAACATCTGGTTGTAAACTTTCACTAAGAGCAATAGCCTCATTTCCGTGACTCGCTTGTCCAATAATTTTCAAATCCTCTTCTAAAGACAGTAAAGACGCTAATCCTTGGCGAAAAAGTGGTTGATCGTCTACAAGCAACACTCGAATCATCTTGGAAAAGGGATAAACGATGGATGAAAAATTATCCTTTAATATTTATACTCGATAGTTTATTCTTCATCTTTAGATTGGAATCACTACCTGAATCTGAGTTCCGGAATTGAGAGCGCTGTTGATTTTAATTTCTCCGCCCAAAATGTGAACTCGCTCTCTCATTCCTCTCAGCCCAAACCCAGAGTGTGGTGCGCTGACTTCAAATCCCTGTCCGTTATCCGTCAGTTCTATAATAATCCCACTTGATGTTTGATAACCTTTGAGACTGACAAAACTTGCTGAGGCGTGTTTTTGAATGTTAGTAAAACCTTCTTGAACTATACAGTAGAGTTGATGGCTGATTTGAACGGGTATTTGTGGAAGTTTTACATCTAGATGAATAACAAATGATTGATTTCTGCCGACATTTTCTACTAAAGTACTCAATGATTCATTCAAATTAAAGTTAGACTGTCTCATTGTTTGTACTGACCGTCTCACTTCGCTTAAACACTGATTTGCTAATTGTTTTGCAATATCCAAAGATTTTGCAGATTGAATGGGATCGCGTTGATAAAGTTTTTGAGCTAGTTCTAACTGCACATCCAAAGTTGTCAGAGAATGCCCTAAAGAATCATGAATTTCACGAGCAATGCGTGTTCTTTCCAAAGTAGCAGCTAAGGTTTCTACTTGTTTGGTTAAAATTTCTGCTTTTTGCCTGCTTTTTTGCTCTGCAATAACTACAAAGGAAAATAACAGCACAAAAGTACTTGCTGCTAAATATCCACCTGTATCATTGATAATTTCTTTAGTAATGCTGAATTTAGTATCATATAATTCAGATATTTGTTGAGCCAGGTGGGAACGTTTAAACTTGAGTTTTTGGGGTAAACTCCAAACTAAGAGGGAGTTCCAAATAATTCCTGAGAGGATTACAATTATAACAATAAATTTACGTTCTATTAAGAAGCAACTTTTTGCAATTATAAGATAGAGTAAAATTTCAAAATTGACATCGACCGATCTGGGAAGCATGACCGATAATATCTCTAAAAAAATATAAATTTTCTTTTGCCACATGGGACGATTGAGTGGAAAGAAAAAACTTAAAACAGTCAGTGCAGTCAGACAAGCAAATGAGGTAAATGTTGGTATTGGCAGTGATAAATAACTATTTTCTCGCCGATTTACTATTATAAGAACTAGATATACACCTAAAAGAGTCCATTCTATATACTGTAGAGTGCGACGAATAGATGAAGTGTTTGTAATGGAATTCATTCTTGTTCCTTGTATTTGGGGCTATTACTATACTCGCGGTTGCGGGATGAGCACAGCTCGCTGTGTTTACTTGGAGCAAGACGGACAAAAGATTGTTTCAGGTGTTCTTGGTAATGTCCTATCCCAACAATAACTGGTAATACTTGTTGGGTTTTGCCGTTTTTTCCTCCCCTACAAGGTGCTTGTCTCTCGCGACAATTTTCGAGAGCCCTTGCAGTATTAGGAGAGGGGTTTGGGTACATATTTCTCGGAAATTACTGAATGAAACGCCAATGTAAGTTTTTTTAATATTTGCAAAGATTTATAAAGCAAGTTGTCCGCTCGCAACAAGCTGTTTTTTCATACTAGTGACGAGTTAAAAATATTCATGCCAAAGAAAGTGGGTCGATCTTCTAAAATGGCAAAAAAAGTTCATCAATCTCCTAAAATGGCAGGTAAAGTTCGCCAACGGCCTACAACGGCAAGAAAGAATCGCCCTTCCTCTCAAGAGGTCAGTCCATCTCCCATAGAGAGATACTATCACCAACCGGGAACTATACCCGGATTTCTCTATATTCCTCATGGTTCTCCACCGCCAAAAATATCTTTAATTGACTATAAAGCTATTGATATTGTTCGTAAGGAAACAGTAACTCCAGAAGAGTGTGCTGTTTATTTAGATACAGAATCTGTTTCCTGGGTGGAGGTACAAGGTCTTGGAGATGAAGATGTTTTGCGGCGATTGGGTAAGGTTTTTGGTTTGCATCCTCTGGTGTTAGAAGATATAGTCAATGTGGTAGAGCGTCCAAAAATAGAGGAATATGAAGCTCAACTAGTCATTATTTGCCGAATGGTTGTGCCAAAAACCACAGAAGAAGGCTTTCACAGCGAGCAAGTCAGTCTGGTGTTGGGGGAAAATTACCTACTTTCGGTACAAGAAGAACCAGAATATGATTGCTTGGATGGGGTGAGAACAAGAATTTGCCAAAATAAAGGTATTATCCGCAAGCGTAGGGCAGATTATCTAGCCTATACTGTCCTAGATGCAATCGTAGACGGTTTTTTTCCGGTTTTAGAACGTTTTGGCGATCGCATTGAAGAGTTAGAAAACGAAGTCATTGAAAATCCCACTCAACAAACACTGCAAAAAATTTATGAAATCAGGAGAGAATTATTGCAACTACGCCGTTATATATGGCCGCAACGGGATGCCATCAATTCACTGATTAGGGATGGCAATGAATTAATTCGGGACGAAGTGCGAATGTATCTACGAGACTGTTACGATCACACGATACAAGTCATTGATACGATCGAGACTTACCGGGAACTGACATCTGGGTTAATGGATGTTTATCTTTCGGCTGTCAGTAACAGGATGAATGAGGTAATGAAATTTTTGACGGTTATGTCATCAATTTTTATTCCACTCACCTTTATTGCCGGAATTTATGGTATGAACTTTAATACAGAAAAATCCCCTTACAATATGCCCGAACTTAATTGGCACTGGGGCTACTTTCTTTGTCTGGGTGTTATGGGAGCGATCGCAATTACTATGGTTGTCATTTTCTGGCAGAAAGGCTGGTTCCAGAACTTCTCAAAAGTTAATAGTGATTTTGACAAGCGAGTTTAACATTCAAGCAGAAGTATAGGAGGCTATATAGAAAATATGAGAGATGGTGACTCAAATTTACTGATCTTAACACTTTACGTCATTGGCATTACTTATACTTTCAACCAAATGGTTGACTCTATTGATGACCAAATAAAACTGGAGTTCAACAAAGCAAAGGTAGATGAACAACTAAAAGAACAAGAACTTAAAGACGCAATTGGAGTCTCTTTCTCCCTGAAACCAATGTATTCCATAAAAGATCCAAAAGACTTATCTATTAATATTGAAAATAAATCTGAGGATATCATCGTATACGTAGACTGGGACAACTGTACTTTTATGGAATTTGATGGAGTTTCACGGCGTGTAATGCGCGAAACTCCAGTAGACAAACCAGCTATAATTCGTGACTTAGCAGTTCCCCAGGTGACGAGTGCAATTGTTCCAAAAACAACCTTAAAGGAAAAAATCTCATCAGAAAGTGTTTTCGAGCTAGATATGGAAACGAGAATCTATAAAGCACGAGATGAAGCATCAATAGCCAATGTCCTAAAATGGAAATCCAGCCCTATTCGGGCACAGAAAAAAGAATTCCGCAAGTTCATGGACAGAAAACGCAACTTTGAATTTTCCCTGAATTTGGTACTAAGACTGGCTAGTAAATATGTAGGTCTTGCGCCAGGTAGGGATTTCCCTCCCGTATGCGTTGTCAACTGTCCCTTTACAGTCAGAAAGCTTCCTTGGACTTATGCGCTCCCTTGGAATAAGAGAAGGTAAAAAATAAGACAATCTGTCAGAAAACTGGTACTAGAGCAAAAAAATTACGAATTTTATGCTTAATGTCGTCGAACGTTCATACTTTCTCAGTCAACCAAGATTACACTGGTTATAAGGAGAGAGTAGGCGCAGGCGGTTGCAGGTTAGCTTGAAGAAAGCTAGCTTGAGGAAAGTCCGGGCTCCCGAAAGACCAGACTTGCTGGGTAACGCCCAGTGCGAGCGATCGTGAGGATAGTGCCACAGAAAAATACCGCCTTCTGAATGATGAATGATGAATGATGAAAAGTTTTCAGAATTCAGAATTCAGAATTCTGAATTCAGTTGGTAAGGGTGCAAAGGTGCGGTAAGAGCGCACCAGCACGACTGAGAGGTCGTGGCTCGGTAAACCCCGGTTGGGAGCAAGGTAAGGGAACTACGGTTGGTCTTTTACCAGTTCCGTAAAAAAGAGCCGCTAGAGGCGTCTGGTAACAGGCGTCCCAGATAGATAACTGCCCTTAAAATGTAAGAATGTTTGGCAAAATATTTTTACATTAGAGAACAGAACCCGGCTTATGTCCGACTCTCTCCTTATTAATAATTAGTTACTAGTGACCAATGACCAGCGATCAGTGACCAATGAGTCTTGCTTATCCACGCCGTCAAAGGCAGCTTGAAAGTTTAGTACGAAAATTAGGTCTGCCAACAGCAGCACCTATAAAGTGGCAATTGCTGGATTTAGCATTGACTCATCCCACAGTCTCTGAGTCAGCTAACTACGAACAGCTTGAGTTTGTCGGCGATGCTGTTGTCCGTTTGGTCGCAGCAGTTGTCTTGTGGGAAAGTTACCCAGATTGCTCGGTTGGAGATTTTGCAGCAATCCGTTCGGTATTAGTGAGCGATCGCATTCTTGCCCAACTAGCAAGAGAATATGGTTTGGAGCTATACTTGCTAGTCGCAGGAAGTGCTACAGCAGACAAAATTGGTCAAGAATCTCGACTTGCAGACGCTTTTGAAGCAGTTTTAGGAGCATTGTATCTAAGTACTCAAAGTCTTGAACTGATCCGTCCCTGGCTAGACCCTCATTTCAAACAACTGACTACAGAAATCCGTCTCGATCCCGCAAGGCTAAACTACAAAGCTGCTCTACAAGAATGGACGCAAGCTCAGTATAAAGTACTACCAGAATATCGAGTGGTTGAAAAAACTCAACCACAACACATTCAAGAACGTTTTCTTGCAGAAGTATGGCTGCACGGACAAAAGCTTGGAGAAGGGAAAGGGCGTTCAATAAAAGCAGCAGAACAAGCAGCAGCAAAAGTTGCTTTTCTCTCACTGAACACTCAAGAACAATCTTGATTGGTTAGTGGTTTGTGGTGAAGACGAGCAAGATTAAGTATAAAAAGTTTAGCAAAAAATATATTGACACTTGACTCTTGAGAGCTGAGCATTGATTCAATAACTCATAATCGCTAACCACATACGGACGCAGTATCTTGCGCCCCTACTAACTACTATCTATCAATGAAATGATTAAAATTGCTGTCGTCGGTATTGGACGTTGGGGAGTACATCTGTTGCGGAATTTTCTCGAACATCCGCAAGCTGAAGTCAAAGCAGTCGTAGATCCAAGCTCTGAAAGGTTGGCAGAGATAAAACAGCAGTACCACTTAGATGACACGGTACTACTTACGACTGAGTGGCAAGCACTACAGCAAATGGAAGATTTAGAAGCAGTGGCGATCGCTACACCTGCAAGTACTCATTACTCCCTGATTTCTGATGCTTTGCGTTGGGGTTACCACGTTTTAGCAGAAAAACCTCTCACTCTTAACCCTAATGAATGCCAAGAACTTTGCCAACTCGCAGAGCAGCAAAAACGACAGTTGATGGTTGACCACACCTACTTATTTCATCCAGCTGTTGAAAGAGGAAAAGCTGTCGTTCAAGCAGGTCAATTGGGTGACTTACGTTACGGATATGCTGCCCGTACACATTTAGGGCCAGTTCGTCAAGATGTTGATACATTGTGGGATTTAGCCATTCACGATATTGCTATCTTTAATACATGGCTGAATCAAGTACCGATAAAAGTTGAGGCTAAGGGTAAAGTTTGGTTGCAACCAGGGCTATCAGATTTAGTGTGGGTGACGCTGACATACCCAAATGACTTTCAAGTTTATATCCACTTATGCTGGCTAAATTCTGACAAACAACGACGGCTGGGAATTGCAGGCAGTCGTGGCAGTCTCATTTTTGATGAAATGTCCCCTACATCAGGGCTAACCTTGCTACATGGAGAATTTGAACAACGAGAAAACAAATTTATTCCTACCAATCAAAAACAAGAAGTCTTAGAAATAGAAAAAGCAGAACCCTTAAAGGCTGTGTGCAATAGCTTTATTCATTGTATTCTCAATAATCTTCCCTCAGAAACTTCATCTGGTTGGGTTGGTACGGAATTAGTACAAATTCTTTCTGCTTTAACAGAATCTCTCAACCAAGATGGGAAATGTGTTTCTGTATAAGGAATAAAATTTGGTAAACCTTTCATATATTACAGACCATTAATAACTAACGACTAACGCATTAGGATTTTATATTTTGCATTCTCAATTTAGAATTTTTAATTTCTTTATTTAAATTGGAGGGTAAGAAGCTCCCTTTAGGAGTTGTATCTCCTACTTGCGTTGTTGTTACTTGTTTATTTTGTGAAGATATATTCTTATTGTTTGAACCTTCTTGGTCTTCAGAGCCGCTTAATAAAGAAACATCAATTAAAGGCAAAGTTATTGTCACTGTTGTTCCCGAATTATTACCCTGACTTTCAAGGGTAATAGTACCTCCCATAAGTTCCATTAAGTTGCGCGATATTGCCAGACCCAATCCCGTACCTCCAAATTTACGAGCATTGGCATCATCTACCATAACAAAGGGACGAAAAAGTTTTGACTGTTGTGTGGGATCGATCCCTATACCTGTATCTTTAACTTTTATAATAACCTCAGCTTTGTCATCACGATTTTGAATATCTGTAGAAATTGTAATGCTTCCTTCTTCGGTGAACTTGGTAGCATTGCCAATAACATTAATAAGTACTTGTTTTAGCTTTGGTGAATCAGCATTAACGGGTAGAATTTCTTCTAACTGTGGGATATTTAATTGCAGACCTTTTTTTTGCACGCTAACAGATTGTATGTTGATAACATCTTTTAAAATTTGTGTTAAATCTACAGGTTTCAGAACAACTGATAGCTTGCCTGCTTCTATTTTAGAAATATCAAGAATATCGTTAATAATGCCTAACAAGTGAATTGCTGTATCATCAGCACGCTTGAGAAATTCTAGTTCTTCTTCTCTGTCATCACACATACCTTCTCTTACTATACGAACGCAATTGATAATGATGTTAAGTGGATTTCTTAATTCATGGGATGTTGCTGCTAGGAATTGCGTTTTTACCTGATTGGCATCTTTGGCTTCTTTCCATGCTAATTCCAACTCTTTTGCCCAAATTTTAAGGCGACTCAACATTTGATGCAGGGCTTGGGCTAATTGGTTAAATTCACGAATTTGGAAATTATCAGGTACTGGTTGTGTAGATTCGTTGAGGTGAAGATTTAAAGCATAGTCTCTTAGTTTTTCTACAGGTTGTGCTAAATAACGAGCTACATACAATGAAGCTAATACACTTGCTCCAACCAAACCAAATGTTAAAACGACAAGAATAATTTTTATGTCTTGAAGCCCGTAAAGAGCATCATCCAAACTAGTGACTGATATGATAACCCATTTTTTATTTTGTCCTTCTGTAACGACGGGGCTTGGGATTGCTGTATATCCTGCTAGTAACTCTTCCCCTTCATTTTCAAAAAACAAATGTAGGAAATCTTGCTTTCCTACCAAAGCGTTTTTAACAATGCTTTTCAATCTTGCAGCATCGGCATGTTGTTCTATATTCGTTCCAACTCGGGATGCTATTGGATGTGCTAGGATAGTCCCATCATCAGAAATAATGACAGTAGAACCGGTTAACAATCCCAGTTTATTATTAATTTTTTGTTGCATTATGACTGATTTAAATCTCAAGACATAACGCATATTTTCTTCACTATCATACACGGGTGCAGATAGCATGAGTTGCAGATTATTTCGTATATCTTTTTGACCCGTTGTTCCGACTTTTGGTGGTAATATAGTTTCGACGTTAAAGCCTTCACTGGCAAAAGGAAATTTTACCTCTCCAAACGATTTAAGACCACAAGTACTAGCTAAGATATCATTACTTTGGGGATCGATTAATTGAATGCAATCAATTTGTTTGGGTAGTTGTTTTGCAATTTTGGTTAGAAATTTCTGCACTTCTATAGGTAAACCCGCTCGCACAGTCGTTGTTTGACTTGCGTTGATTAAATTGATTTTTAAAGCAGCACTCGCTTCTATAAGCTTCTCGCCCTTAATAATGGCACTTTCTGTTAAATTTTGCCGCGCTGTTTCCAGCAGACTAGAGCGGGCCTTTTTATAAGCTACAATCTCCCCTATCAATAAAACTGGAACTGACAGTAGCAAAATCTTTGATACTAAAATTCTCCGAAAAGATGATTGACGGGGTTTAGCCATCGGCGTCTCTCTTGATTATGTGCCAATCACAGCAGCAACTCAAAAAAGTTGCTATTGTTCTTGAGTTACAAAATTTCCTATTTTACGATCCTATTTAAAATATAAAAAAGTTCAATAGGAAAAAGAAATGAAGTATACAAACTCTCATAAAAATGCTTGTTCGTGCAACTATCGTTTACGCGCAAATCATCATGATGAAATTTGAGAATAGAAAGTTTCCGGCATTGTATTGTTAAAAGTAACAGGTTTCTTTGAAAACATAAAAACAATCAATCCAATTAAACTGTGCAAGACCGTCCACATACCATAGTAATCTTAGCAATGAGCGCAGATGGCAAAATATCAGATGTCACGCGATCGCCTGCTCGCTTTGGTTCAAAAACTGATAAAGCCCACCTCGAAGAACAAATTGCTTTGGCTGATGCTGTCATATTTGGTGCTGGTACTCTCCGCGCCTACGGTACAACAATCACCGTATCACACCCACAACTGCTGCAACAACGAGCTCGTGCGGAAAAGCCGCCCCAGCCGATACAAATAGTAATTACAGCTTCTGGGCACCTAAATCCGGAAATGCGCTTTTTTAGGCAAAAAATTAGCCGTTGGTTACTAACCACATCAGCAGGATCGCTTTTTTGGAAAGAACGTTCGGATTTTGAGCAAATACTAGTTTTTGAAAAAACAACAGGAGAAATCGACATGGAAGCTGGTTTAAAACATTTGAACAATTTAGGCATAAAACGTTTGGCTGTTTTGGGTGGTGGCGAGTTAGTCTCCTCGATGCTAGATACAGATTTAATCGATGAATTTTGGCTCACTATCTGTCCGTTGATTTTAGGTGGTACAACCGCACCTACACCAGTGGAAGGAAAGGGGTTTTTCCCCGAGCTAGCGCCGAGCTTGCAATTATTAGAAGTTCGCACCATCGAACAAGAGGTTTTTCTGCACTATTTTTTCAAGAGGTCAAAAGAATAGTGTTAAAATTTAATACAATTACTTTTTTAGGTATTTTAACCTCTACCAAAATTTCGGCGTCGTTTTTCCTCTATAGAAAGACAGCGTTATCACTTCCAAACCTACAAGCTTTTTATGAACTGGCTAGCCCACTTGTTTTTGTCAGAAAAGAACGTTGAAAGTCGCTTGGGAAACCTCCTTGCTGATTTAGTTAAAGGTTCAGCTCGCCAGAATTTGAGCTTAGGTATCCGGCGAGGTATAGAATGCCATAATTTTATTGATAAATTTACCGATTGTCACTCCATCGTTCAATGCAGCAAAAGCAGAATTTGTCAAGAATATAAACGATTTGCTGGAATACTGGTAGATGTCTTTTACGATTACTTTCTTGCCAAAAACTGGTTTGTGTACTCAAACATACCGCTTGATGAGTTTACAACTCAAATATATGAGTCATTTCAGGCTTACCCAGGGCAACTACCCATACCCGTAAGAGAGATTTTAAATCGGATGGCTGTTGAGGACTGGTTGGGGTCTTATCGCAATTTAGCTGGTGTAGAAAAGACCATTGGGAGGATATCTTACAGACTGTCAACGCGGTTGTCTAAGCCCTTCACTTTAAACCTAGCTGTCAGCGAATTGATCGCACACGAGCGGGATCTGGACAATGATTTTCAAGAATTTTTCCCAGAATTACTCGCTCACACCCAAAATTGGCATCTTGCTTAGTATTTACTGTAAAAATGTTGGAACAAATAAAGCCTCGTTATTCAGTTGCTTGGAACAACAAAATTGCTGAAGTACCCAAAGATGCATGGGATGCTCTGGCTTTACCACTCAAAACCCCGTTTTTAGAGTGGGAGTGGCTGAATAATCTTGAAACCTCCCAAAGTGCTACTGCTAATACTGGCTGGTTGCCAAATCACTTAACTGTATGGCGTGACAAAATACTTATAGCAGCTGCGCCTTTGTACATTAAAGGGCACAGCTATGGCGAATTTGTCTTCGATCATCAGTGGGCTGACTTAGCACAACGTATTGGTGTAGAATATTACCCAAAAATGCTGGGAATGTCGCCCTTTACACCTGCTGAAGGTTATCGATTTTTAATTGCGCCAGGAGAAGATGAGCATGACATTACAGCAATGATGGTACGTGAAATTGACGGCTTCTGTACCAAACACCGTATTTCTGGCTGTCATTTTCTCTATGTCGATCCGCAATGGCGTCCCATCCTCGAAAGTCAAGGTTTTACCCCTTGGCTGCATCACAGCTACATTTGGCAAAATTCTGGGTTTAATACTTTTGACGATTACTTGTCAGTTTTCAATGCCAATCAACGTCGCAATATTAAGCGCGAACGTAAAGCGGTGGAAAAAGCTGGTTTGAAATTGCAGCCTTTGTTTGGTGATGAAATTCCAAAATCCTTATTTCCCCTCATGTACCAGTTCTACGCAGATACTTGTGATAAATTTGGTTGGTGGGGTAGCAAGTACTTGACAAAGCGGTTTTTTGAACAACTGCACACTCATTACCGCCATCGGGTTGTGTTTTTTGCCGCCTACAACGAACAAGATAACCGTCAGCCAATAGGAATGTCTTTTTGCTTGGTTAAAGATGACCAAATGTATGGACGCTATTGGGGTTCTTTTCAAGAAATTGACTGTTTGCATTTTGATGCTTGCTACTACGCGCCAATAGAATGGGCGATCGCAAACGGCGTTCAATTATTTGACCCCGGTGCAGGTGGACGGCATAAAAAACGTCGGGGTTTTCCAGCTACCGTCAATCATAGCTTACACCGCTTTTACAATAATCGTTTGTCACAGATTCTGCGTCCCTATATCAATCAAGTTAACGAACTCGAACAGCAGGAGATTGAGGGAATTAATGCGGAGTTGCCATTTAGTCAAAAGGATGAAAAATGAAGGATAAAGGAGAACGACACCTGCTAAAAGTACAACATAATATCTAAACTTAAGAAGGGGTTAAGTAAAGGTAAAAACTCCCATTTTTGAACGTTAATTTTAAGGTGAATATGGATTTGACTGTTTCAAATTTAGCGTTAATTGATGAAAAGCTTTCTCAACGTCATATTGACCTTGACCCCGGTGGATATTTTATTATTTACGTGAATCGGGAAGAAGGTTTAATTTGTGCCAAGCATTATACAAATGTGATTGACGATCGCGGCTTAGCGGTCGATCCTGAAACAGGACAAGTGATTCCCGCACGGGGAAAAGTAGAACGGACCCACAGTATAGTATTCAGTGGCAGAACAGCAAAAGAACTCTGCGTTAGAATCTTTGAGGAAACTCAACCCTGTCCGGTCACTCAGCTAGACCATGCTGCTTACTTAGGTCGGGAATTCATCCGCGCTGAGATTGCTTTGGTGACAGGGCAAGACTATGTTCAGGATTAAACAGTTAGTGGTTAGTGGTTACCACTAACCACTAACCACTAACCACTAACCATTAGATGATGGCTGATTGATCTGGTAAATGTAGTATGTTGCCATTGGAATAATGGTTGCAGCAATGAGAAGCCCTATCACCCAAGCAGTTGCATTACCTTGATCGGTATCTTCTGCTTTTGTGAAGGTGCCTTCCACCTGTACTTTCTCAGCTATTTGGGGTGGTCCCGGATCGGGTTCCCCCGATAAGACGGCAACTATGCGATCGCTTGCATCTAAAAACGCCTGATTGTACTTGTTGCCGTCGCGTAATGGTGCTGTTAGGGTTTCAGAAGCTACACTTTTAGCAATGTCATCTGACAACAAAGATTTTACTTTGTCACCAGTCACAATTGAGACACCGTTGGTTAAGGTATCAATCATCAAGAGAGTTTGATTTGCCGATTGCTCTTTTGTGGGAAACCATCTTTGAAAGAGTTGTTTTGTAAAGCTTTCCGGTGTTTCACCATAGTCAAGACGGCGAACTGTAACAAATCTCACTTCATTTCCAGTTTTATTTGCCAAGTTTTCAAAAGCAGTGCTAATTTTGCCTTCGTTAGAACGGCTAAGAACTTCACCGCGATCGATAACCCAAGTACTACCTGGTGTGATATCCGGTATTTGATCTACACCTGTAGCCAGAGCAGGTACAGCAAACATGGAAGAAGCAAGAATTACCATCACAAGCGACAGAATGAGTAATTTGATATTTTTTGTCAAATTACTGACTGGATTGAGGATCTGTTTCATGAGATTTGCCAAAACATGGAATAATTGCACCAAGATTAATATATACCTACGGTACAATCTCTGGTTCAATTAGAAACTTGAAATCTCAGAGATTCAGAAACCCTTGAGGACAAGGATGGTAAAGTACGAAGCTCTTCACGCACGCTCATCAGAATTTTGCCAAGGTAATTTTGACCTGTATTTTTGGCTCCACATCCCCAAAAATAATCGGTGGGAGAATTTTCTACAATCGATTGGTCACCCGTGGTCAAAAGAATTTCTCTAATATCAGCATGAGTTAAAAACTTTTTGAGAACCGCTTCTCTCATAACTTGAGTTTTGACTGCCTCCCAGTCAGGACGAACCTGGCGAGTACAATCGCGACCTAACGCCGCCGCTTGTTCTGGCGTTTCGGCAACATAGATAAGAGGTATCACTACCGCATCTGGTGTTCCGACAAACTTTTGAGCTTGATAATAGTGCTCAACTGTAGACCAGCAAACACCATCGATTCGGATGGAGTGAAACGAAAAATTAGAAAAACAGCCGTAAGGCTGCCAAACCTTGTAAAAATAAATGGTCATATGAAAATTGCTTTTTTATGCCTCTATTTTCTTCCCTAACTGTAGATACTAGCAAGAACTGAGTAAATTTCAATTCTTCCGCAGTAAGTGTCTTTGGGTAGAGGATTGAGCTGGGAAGACAGATTTATCCTGAGGAGACAGTAAATGATGTGAGGTGGAGGATGGAAGACAAAAGCGGAAAAAGAGATCGTCGCACACCATTGCTTGTTGCTGGAATTTTTCTAGGTATAGGTCTAAGTGGGTTCTTTGATGGCATAGTCCTGCATCAAATTCTCCAATGGCATCATATGTTAAGCAGCATTCGACCTCCAACCACAGTCTCTAACATAGATATAAACACGCTTTGGGATGGCTTGTTCCATGCTTTTGACTGGATAATGACTGCGATCGGAGTTATTTTGCTCTGGAGGGCGGGACGACACAATGATGTTCCTTGGTCATCAAACCTTTACTTTGGCTCTATCTTCATTGGCGCTGGATTGTTCAACTTGGTTGAAGGTGTCATTGACCATCATATTCTCGGCATTCACCACGTGAAACCCGGACCCCACGAGTTAATTTGGGATTTAGGATTTTTGGCATCCGGTGCGCTGCTTGTCGCTCTTGGGTGGGTCATGATACAAAGGACAGAAAGTTAGTCACTAGTTGTTAGTTGTTGGCTGTTAGTAGGGGCGCAATACCTAACGCCCGTACACCCTCCCCATATTTTTCTATGTCCTTAGATTCTTTTGAAAAAACAAGTTGGAATTGGCAGATCTCTCAATTGCAACAACAAGTTGGAGAATGGATAGAATATCAGTTTTCTGGTTTCCAATTTAAACCAGATCTGCCTAGTGGATGGCAAATAAGCCCTTGGCTGTTTGACGTACTCAATTTTATATTTTGGCTGTTACTCAGTTTCTTCTTACTATGGGTTAGTTGGCGGTTGTGGCAAGAACTCAACCCCTATCTTTATTCTTGGTTAGCAAGAATCAGTCATTCAAGTCGTTCTAGTAGTAAAGGCAAAGAAAGCGAACAATCGGTAGCGATATGGTTGGCGCGAGCGCAAGAGTTTTACCGTCAGGGAGATTTTAGAGAAGCCTGTCGTTGTTTGTACTTTGCTATGTTACAACATTTACACGATCGCGGCGTTCTTCCCCACAAGCCCAGTCGTACAGACGGAGAGTATTTACAATTGCTACAAATGTCTGTCACCCCCGTACAACCATATGAAACTTTAATTACCACTCACGAGCAATTATGTTTTAGCAATGCGGATATCAGCTCTGAGAATTACGAGCATTGCCAACAAGCTTGTGAAGAGCTAATTGCTAATAGCTAATTGCTAATTGTCCTCTTAGCATTAGCCATTAGCCATTAGCCATTAACCATTAGCTATTAGCCAATATATATGAAACGCTCAAACCGTCTTGTTTGGATTGGGGCATTGGTATTATGTGTACTTGTATTACTAACTGTTATATCAGCGCCAACTACCAGTAAACATCATAGTGGTTCCACTTACAGCCTCTATCCCGAAGGATATGGGGCTTGGTATGCTTATATGGAAAGTCGGGGAACTCGCATTCAACGCTGGCAAAAACCTTTTGAGGATCTCAAGCTCGAGAAACGCCCAATCACTTTTGTCCAAATAAACGGTTACCAAAGACAACTTTCTTCATACGATTATGAGCGAGAATGGGTAGAAAAGGGGAATCGCTTAATCATTGTGGGAGTGAGCGAACCCGTAACAGCTGCAAAGTTCACCACAATGCAAGAATCTCCTGCAGGTCAAGTCAAGATTGATACACGGCGGCGGCACCCGCTTCGGAAAGGAGAAAAAGTGAGTTTGGGCGATCGCTTTGGTGCAATTGTGTGGGAAGAAAAATACGGTAAAGGAACAGCGATTTTTGTGATTCCTTCCTACTTAGGTGCTAATGCTTACCAAGAGAATCAAGCGAATTTTCAATATTTAGCAGATTTAGTCACTCAGAAAGATAATTTATTATTTGTAGACGAGTATATTCACGGTTATAAAGAACCCAGTGTTAGGAAACAAGAAGGCAAAGGGGATATATGGAGTTATTTAGCACAAACTCCCCTAATGCCAGCTTTTGTCCAAGGAGGTGTACTGCTAGTAGTACTGATTTGGGGACAAAACCGACGCTTTGGCAAACCAGTCTCCTTAGAGACGCCTGTTGTTGATAACAGCGAAGCTTATATTCAAGCGTTAGCAGGAGTTTTACAAAAAGCTGAATCGAGGGACTTTGTAGTGGAGATGGTTGGTAAAGAAGAACAACTGCAACTCCAAAAATCTTTGGGTTTGGGACAGCAGTTACTCGATCGTCCAAGTTTAGTCAATACTTGGGTACAACAGACAGGGGTTGCTGCTACAGAATTAGATGAAGTGTTAAACTTACAATCGCAAAAACGTCGATTGAGTGAAAAAGAACTGATAAGTTGGCTGGAAAAATGGAGAATAATAAGGCAGAAGATATAGCAATTCTAAATCATTTGTAAAAATTATCAACACTGTAGGGTGGGCAATATCCACCAAGAGGGTATTGCTTACCCTACTTAATATTTCACAAATCAAAGAGGTGAGAAAATGGCTCTAGCTCGATCCAAACAAATCACTTTTGAAGAATTTATAGCTTGGTATCCAGACAATTCCGAGCGTCGTTATGAACTTCATGATGGAGTAATTGTTGAAATGACACCACCGTCTGGCGAACACGAACAAGTCAAAGGCTTTTTAGCAGGAGAATTAACTGTAGAATTCAAACGTTTAAAACTTCCGTACTTCATTCCCAATCAAGCGATAGTAAAACCTCTAGACAACGAATCAGGATATTTACCTGACATTCTAATATTAAATAGTGACAACTTAGTCAATGAGCCTTTGTGGAAAAAAGAATCGACAGTCTGCCAACCCATATCAATTCCATTAATTATTGAAGTTGTCAGTACTAACTGGCAAGACGACTATTATTTGAAACTAAGCAAATATGAAATGATAGGTATTCCAGAATATTGGATAGTAGACTACGCTGCTTTAGGCGGAAGGAGATTTATAGGTAATCCCAAACAACCAACTATCTCTGTTTACAATTTGATAGAAAACGAGTACCAAGTTACTCTCTTTCGAGATAGCGATCGCATACAATCGGCAATATTTTCCGAATTGGATTTAACAGCGCAACAGATTTTTGATTCTGCGAAGTAAGTACAGTAGGGTGGGAACTTATGTCAGTAGACTGCAAATTTTTGGACACTATTGTAAGTGTAGTTAAGCTGAATCTTGTGTTTTATGAGCAAGATGAGATTTAGCTGTAGCACGAACTATACGGTTAGCGTCTTGGACAAGTTGCTGTAAAATTTCCGTTGGGGTTCTGGGATTTTGAGCTATGGCATATCGCTCCAACCAATACCAAGAACGAAAGTGTTTTGCAAGTAGTGCTTTAGGAGCCATTGGATGTAACAAAACGAACAATCGAGCAAAAGTCAGGCGATCGGAACCTGCATATTGTTCTAGAAGTGCTGATGCAGTTTCTACTTTGCGATCGAGGAGGTTTTTGATAGCGGCTGTTCTCAGCTGCTGGTTTTCTCCTGAATTATTTATGAAACTATTGAGCAAATCAATGGGTGTATGGGGGTTTTGAGCAACAGCCATGCGAACATCAAGGCACGTATCTGCTGCTAATTGTTCTAAAATATTAGCTGGAGTGTTAGAATGACGGGCAACAAGAACGCGAATTGGCAAAGAATTACTACTAGCAAGTTCTGCAAGGCTATCTGCATCAGTTTTCAAATTGTTTACGGCTACAAACTGTTTGATAATATCGCGATCGTCCGCTAGCCAACTCAAACTCAGTATCGCTTCTTCTGCAACAATATAATTTTCATCTTCTATCAATTGCAGCAAAACGTTTACAGGTGTATTTGAGTTATAAGCAACAGTAGCACGAACTTGCCAATGTGAATGTTTTCCCAATAGTTCTAGGGCTTGCTTTGGAGTGTTAGGATGACGGGCAACAACTATGCCCAAGCGCCAATCTTTATCAAGAGCTAATCTTGTAAGTATATCTCCAGATAGGTTTTGGTCTTGAGTAAAATGATAGACAAGATTTACTACCGCTAATTCCCGAACACATTCAACGAATCTACCAGCATATACAATATCTGTTCTACAATCAGCCTTATCTTGTAATAAATTTATAACAAGCATTATGGGAGTATTTGGATTGTAAGCTACAGCTCCACGAACATCTCCATGATTATCTTTTGCAAGTTGCTTGAGAATGCTACTGGATGTTTTGTTGTTGGCAGCAACTGCCTGTCTCACCTTATAGTCTATATCCCGTGCTAACTGCTCTAATATTTCTAAGGGTGTTTTGTTGTTGGTAGCAACTGCCGTTCTAACTGCATAGAATTTATCTTGCGCCAGTTGTCTTACAAGCTCAAAAGTGACATTCGGATGAGAAGCTACCGCAAAACGCACGAATTCTCCATAAGGATAGTTTAATAGCTGCTCCAGTATACTTGTGGGAGTGTCGGTATGTAACTCTATATTAAAGCGATCGTAAGATCCTAATTTTAGCTTAACATCATGGGGACAGAAACAATCAGATCTTAGTATAAAATTAGCGGTTTCTCGAACATGGTTATTGCTATCTTTTGCTAGTTTTTCTAAAGTCATTCTAGAAATATTGGCATTTTGACTGACAAACAAACGCACGTTTACTTCTGAATCTCTGCTCAAATACTCCAAAACACTTTCCGGTACATTTGCATGACAAGCAACAGCTTCACGTACAAAAAAAGTCTTATCTTGAGCTAGTAGTGCTAAAATTTTCCCAGAAGTCTTAGGATTTTTTGCTACAGCATCACGGATATAATCTTTTTCATCTGTTGCTATTCGTTGCAAAATATCTTGTGGTGTTGAAGGATTTTTAGCTATTTTTAGCAAAATAGCTTCATGACGCTTTGCTAATAACTCATTTAATAAATTAACAGTTACATTGGGATTTTCTGCTATTGCTGCACGAACTCTCCAATTTTTTTCTTGACTCAATTTTTCTAAAGTTTGTAAATGAGTATGATGATTGTTTGCTACAGATACTCTAACCTCTTGACTTTTATCTTCCGCCAATTGTTCTAAAATTTTAGTAGAAATCTTGCTATGACTAGCTACTATTTTTCTGACTCTCCAATCGTCATCTCTTGCTAACTGTTCTAAAATTTCTACTGGTGTATTGGCATGATAAGCAACCCGTTGCCGAATCAGTAACCATTGACTTTTAGCAAGTTCTGTCAGTAAATTAACAGTTGCATTTACATCTGCTACTGCTTGTTGCTGTAAGCAGAACTTTTGCAATGCCTTGAAAGATAATTTAGGATGAAGAGTAATTGATTGGCGAACTTCTACAGAATCATCACCCACCAATTGTTCTAATATATTTAAAGGTATGTTTGGGTTTTCAGCAGCGTAACATCGTACATATTTTTTTGGAGATACTGATAGCTGTTCTAAAACTGATAGAGCAGTATATGGATTTTTGGCAATTGTTTCAAGCATTTCTGGCATTAATATTGGCAGTACAAACTCAGGAAGAACACCAATTTCCCACAATAGTTGCTCGTTTGACGAGTTAAGAGTTGTTTTAAGAATTGATGCTTGTACCACTGCATCAATGTCTTCATCAATTTCCTCTACCCAGTTGATATGTAGTTTTGCGGACTCAGCAATTTCAAGGTTACATGAAGCGTCACATGCCTCAAATTCGCCGTCATAGCCGCCGTCCCCCCACATTGGATCTCTTTGAGCAGAAATATAACCTTCTTCTACATCAAAATATTTATTATGAACAATTTTTTCTAAATAATTTTTAGAAGTTTGAGGATTCATAAGGAGTGTCATTAGCACTGTTCGATCGGAATGTTGTGACGCAAAATCAAGTAGTATTTTTGGCACGTTATTCTGCATTAACAAACCTTGCAATGCTTCTACAGATAAATCTTCAAATATATTTGTTTCTTCCAGACAAAGAAGAGGAAAAATTGGATTTTCTAACACTTGTTCCGGGAATTCTTCAGCTAAATTTAGAAAAATATCTTTAGATATATTAGGATTAAGAGCAACTGCTTGACGAATTGTTCGGTCTGGGGATACTGCTAATTTAGAGAGTAATTCAGAGTCAGCACCAGGGTTTTTTGCAACTAACTGAGCAAGAGAGGAACTTTGTTGGGCAAGCTGACGTAGTTCGCTACTAGGTGTAGTGGGATCGCAAGCTCTTTGCTCGGAACTCGGTTTTTGAGTAGACATTATAATAATCTTATATGAAACTTTAATTACCACTTACGAGCAATTGTATTTTAGCAATGCGGATATAAGCTCTGAGAATTACGAGCATTGCCAACAAGCTTGTGAAGAGCTAATGGCTAATTGCTAATGGCTAATTGCTAATGGCTAATTGCTAATGGCTAATGGTTAATGGTTATGGAAAGTCGAGGAACTCGCATTCAACTCTAGCAAAAGCCTTTTGAGGATCTCAAGCTCGAGAAACGCCCAATCACTTTTGTGCAAATAAACTGTCTGAAAAAAGAACCACGTACATACAATAGTCATCAATTGGCTAAAAAATTAGAAAGCGATCGCTAAAAACTTTGGGGAGTTGGTAATTTAAGGCTAAAATTGTAGTTACACTCGTAATTACATTGGGGTAATTTTAATGATCCAGACCTTAAAGTTACACAAAATTGGTAATTCAGTAGGGGTGACATTTTCTAAGGAGTTGTTAGAAAAGCTCAACCTTTTTGAAGGAGATACTTTATTTGTGACGGAAACTGAACATGGAATTCAGCTTAGTCCTTACGATCCTGAATTTGAGAAAGCAATGGCCATTTATCGGGAAGGTAGCCAGAAGTTTCGTCATGCGTTGAAGGAACTGGCTAAGTGAAAAAAACCACGATAGCGAAATTCTAATAAGTGAAGCTCGCGATCGCAAAAAGCCATAGTGTCATTATAGTTATTGACAAAGAAGACAGCGACATAAGAAAAACTCATATAACTACACAGTAGCCAATTAACCCATTCCTAACATATAACAAAAATCAGTATGCTTATGTGAGATAAGTATTATGTCTGTTCTTCACAAACAGATAATTCTTCTATTTTGTGTAATTTTGTATCAATAAATGAATTCAAGCAATCCTGTATTAAATCGCCTTAATCAAGAACTCAATCAAGTTGTTGTCGGTCAATCTACCCTGATACAGCAGTTATTGGTAGCACTGCTAGCAGGTGGACACGTTATTTTGGAAGGAGTACCGGGAACGGGTAAAACTCTTTTAGTCAAAGTGTTGGCGCAGTTCATTCAAGCTGATTTTCGCCGCGTTCAACTGACGCCAGATGTTTTACCTTCAGATATAACAGGTACAAATATTTTTGATTTGACGACCCGCAGTTTCAGCTTAAAAAAGGGACCGGTGTTTACAGAAGTATTGCTTGCAGACGAAATAAACCGTACTCCCCCAAAAACGCAAGCAGCACTGTTGGAAGCAATGGAAGAGACGCAAGTCACGCTAGATGGTGAAAGCTTGCCTTTGCCAGATTTATTTTGGACGATCGCAACGCAAAATCCCCTAGAGTTTGAAGGGACGTACCCTTTGCCAGAAGCTCAGTTGGATAGATTTTTATTTAAACTGGTGGTCGATTACCCAGATCAAGCTGCAGAAAAGCAAATGTTACTCAATCGTCAAGCAGGATTTGCCGCACGACGAATGGATATTTCTGGTTTGCAACCAGTCGCAACCGTAGAGCAAATTTTGGAAGCCCGACAAGCTGTTAGAGAAATCAAAGTTTCTGAGGCGACGATTGACTATCTTTTGGCATTGGTAAGATCGTCGCGACAGTATCCCGATTTAACATTAGGTGCATCCCCTCGTGCGGCTGGTTCTTGGTTGCAAACATCCCAAGCAGCTGCCTATCTAGCAGGAAGAGATTTTGTCACTCCTGATGATGTAAAATCTGTTGCACCTCCTTTGTTGCGCCATCGTTTCATCCTTAAACCAGAAGCAATGCTAGATGGGGTACAAATTGATGGGGTTATTTCATCAATTTTGAATAAAGTTCCAGTCCCAAGGTAAAACGAAATCAATAGTAGTGAATTATATTCGCCAAAACTTTGCGGAAATCTTCTAAATAAGCATTTATGGTTCCATCTAAGCGAGTTTATTTCTTATTAATATTAGGAATTTTTATTGCACCAACCATAGCCATCTTTCTTGGCGTTCCAAATAGCATCTTGTTGACTTTGCTGTTTGATGTAGCAGTGCTGGTGTTAATGCTTGTCGATGGTTTGCAAGTGCGACGCCACCGAGTGCAGGTAACGCGGGAGTTACCATCAAGATTGTCCATTGGGCGGGATAACCCAGTTGTTCTTAAAGTCAAATCGGGAAATGCTACAGCAACTCTTCAAATCCGCGACTTTTACCCAACTGAATTTGGAGTATCTGTAGCACTTCTAAATGCTACTGTCCCCAGTAACAGTCATCAAGAACTGACTTACACGGTTCACCCAAGTCAACGTGGAGAGTTTTCTTGGGGTGATATCCAAATCAGACAACTCGGTGCTTGGGGTTTAGCTTGGGATAATAGAAAGATTCTTCACAGTTTGAAAGTTAAAGTGTATCCCGATCTGATAGGGTTGCGATCGCTTTCCATTCGCCTGACACTACAATCTTCTGGAGTCAACCGCCAATCCCGACAGCTGGGGATCGGTACTGAGTTTGCCGAACTGCGTAACTACCGCATGGGCGACGATTTGCGGTTTATTGATTGGAAAGCTACAGCCCGTCGCGTGGGTACTCATGGCAATACACCCCCTTTAGTTAGGGTTTTGGAACCAGAACAAGAACAAACTTTGCTCATTTTGCTTGACCGGGGAAGGTTAATGACTGCACGAGTGCAAGGTTTGCAAAGATTTGATTGGGGCTTGAATGCGACATTATCCCTAGCTTTGGCTGGATTGCAACGAGGCGATCGCGTAGGCGTAGGGGTCTTTGACCGTCAAATGCATTTGTGGATTCCTTCAGAAAGAGGTCAACATCACTTGAGCCATCTTATAGATCGCCTGACTCCCATTCAACCCGTATTACTAGAATCTGATTATGTAGGTGCAGTCACGAGTGTTGTGCAGCAGCAGTCCCGGCGTTGTCTTGTGGTTGTCATTACCGATTTAGTTGATGTGACTGCTTCTGTGGAACTTCTTGCAGCACTCACCAGACTGACACCCCGCTATCTACCCTTCTGTGTCACCCTGCGCGATCCGCTTGTTGACCGCATAGCACACACACCAGAAAGTGAAGTCACGGCTGCTTATACCCGTGCTGTCGCCTTGGATTTATTGGCACAAAGGCAAGTCGCATTTGCCCAGCTCAAACAAAAAGGGGTATTGGTACTTGATGCACCTGCAAGTCAAATAAGTAACCAATTAGTCGATCGCTATCTAGGACTCAAAGCACGCAATTTATTGTGATTTTACATTTATAAAGTTTGCGTGTGCTCTCAGTATTCTTTCCGAAACCGCCGAAAGCCCCAGTGTAGATACGGATAGATTGATTTAATAAAACGCACCGAACTATCTATACTGGAGTCCTATGAAAAACCTTCTAACACAACAACCCAAATTCAACACCCGCAACGTTGTGAAGTTAGGCTTGATTTCGTTGGCGCTCTCTCTGTCACTAGGAACTTATACTCGAGCATATGCTGAAGAAGTTGAAGTTCTATCGATTCCACCTCAAGAAGCATTCTTTATAGAAGATAAGACAGCAACAACTTCCGGTAACGATGAAGCGCCTTCACAAGGTGTTACAACCTCCACCGATGAGACAACATTGCCGGATATGCCCCACAATACAGAACACTTGCAAAGCTCTGGAAATACAGCTAACGCAGTGCCTGCAACGTCTCAAACCTCGAGCCAAGTACAAATGTAGAATTTACACCGATCGCGGAGGATTGTTGCAATGGTTATGATGGATTGTTCGTTGTTTGAATTTTAATTGAATGCAGCAGCTTAGCATCGGTAATGTTGTTAACTTAAGTTTTTATTTATACCGCTCTCACTTAAAACAGTATTTTCAATTAGCATTCACTGCACATTTATGGGTGTTAGTTCCCATTTACGGTTGGGCTAAATTTTATGCGATCGCTGGTTTAATATCTCGTTTAGCTTTTCAAGATTTAATCGGTCATCCAGAAACTATTCAAGCTGCAAAAAGCCACGTAAATCGTAACTTTTGGAAGTTTTTATCAACAGTCATAATTGTTTTTTTAACAGTCTGTATACTATTTTTGGTCTTTTATATCTTATCTTCTCTAATTGCTGGACTTCTCTTCATAATCATTTCTTTGGTTACAGGCTCTTCGCCAAGAACGATGGCAAATCCATTTAGTAGTTCTTTATTTCTCGCAATTATAGTACCAACAGTTACTGCTATATACGTTAGCCCTTTTTGGTTTTATACTTACTTTTTTGTTACAGATTTACCTTTAGTTTTAGACAAGATCAACTCCTTTCAAGCCATTAATAGAAGCTGGAAGCTCACCAGAGGTCACATTAAACGTATTTTAGGAATTATTTTTATTTCTCTATTGATAACATTCCCTCTACTCACGTTATCTTGGTTTGTTTGCAGTTTATTGATAGGAGGATTTTTAGGTATATTTTTTCAATTTTTCTTAAATAATCCTAACAATGATTCTTCTTTAGGATTCTTATTGTTTTTTGTATTAAATACAGTGACAGGAATCTTAACAATGCCTTTTTGGCAATCAGTCAAAGCTGTTGTTTACTACGATATTCGCTGTCGTAAAGAAGGTTTGGATTTGAAGATAGTGAGCCGTAAAGTTTAACTCATTTTGGCTACTTTCGCTTCCACAATGAGCCTCTTAAATAGGGAGCATCCCAATGAGTGAAAAAACACGCCTGCGATTGAAATCACGCCTATTATACAAACGCTCGTCCGCCTGTAAGGACTTTATTTAAAGCCTGCGCAGGCAGGCTTTGTTTGTGTAGCCCCAGAATTCTATTCTGAGGCAAATTTGGGATACTCCCCACTAAACAACAATAAAGTTGTTTGCACTCAATTGAGAGACGTTAACTTTTTCCAACACCAAGAAGTTATCAAACTTACTAAATTTGGTATCGCCATCCCTGTCAATACGAACTGCTGTACCGGAAGCAACTTGTTTTAATTCAACGTATTTGGAGAATCGTTGCGATGAGTTGTCATACATCGAGCTGTTGAAGATGCGACGCAAGTCGATAGTATCCTGAGTGGGGTCAAAATCAACAATTGTGTCTCCTCCTTCTTTCAAGCTGTTGTAGACAAAGCGATCGCGACCCTTACCACCGGAAAGCCGATCTTCTCCTTCACCACCGATGAGATAGTCATTCCCCTGACCACCCCAAAGACGATCTTTGCCCGAACCCCCAATCAAAACATCAAAACCTTCTCCTCCTACAAGTGTGTCATCACCCTTGCCACCGTTGAGGATATCGTTCCCTTGTTTCCCTCGCAAGGAGTCATTGCCACCTTTGCCATTTAAGATATCGTTGTTATTGGTACCATTCAATTCGTCGTTCCCATCAGTTGCCTTTGCGTCTTTGATAGGAAGAGGGGTGGTACTGGGGTTACTATGAGTTTCAATGAAGTCTTGCAGCGCTTCCCACTTTGAGGAAGTAGGTTGGTAAAGGTGTTCCAAAGCACCCCAA
This sequence comes from Tolypothrix campylonemoides VB511288_2, assembly GCF_045999855.1. Classification (NCBI taxonomy): domain Bacteria; kingdom Bacillati; phylum Cyanobacteriota; class Cyanophyceae; order Nostocales; family Tolypothrichaceae; genus Tolypothrix; species Tolypothrix campylonemoides. The sequence continues at coordinate 163,800 of NZ_JBFPMW010000005.1, read as the reverse complement.
GAACCCCATTTATTTGGCGTGCCAATATCAGAAAAATTCACAAACGCGCTACCATCGGTCAGCTTATCCCAACTCTCTAGGTACTTGCCATACAGCTCTCCCATACGGGGATCGCGGTTGGCATTGATAAACATTTTCATAATGGCTTCATTGTTCTCGACGCCTTTGATGCCAACTAAGTGCTGTCCCCCTTCATAGGCAACTAAATTTACACCATATTTATCAGTGATTTCTTTATTGTTGGTGATGTGCTCCAGTGTTTTTGGCAGTGCAGTCTTATTCAAGTAGTCAAAAACTTTCGCTAAACCACCATCTGATTGCTTTGTCCAACTCTCTACTTCAGCTTCTTGTTGCGGTGATACATTGAATCCAACATAGGGAGCAATACCAACAGCATCAACTGTGAAGTTGGGATCGTAGGCTTGCACTTTCTTCATCAATTGCTCGGTAACCCACGGGTTTGCAGCTTGGCTACCGAGGACTGTCACGACACGATCTTTCTCGTTGCCAAACTCCTTATCCCAAATATCACCTACCTGTTCGGTACGGCGGCTTTGCCAATCCAACCAGTCGCCACCAATTTTTTTTCCTTGCTCGTTTGCCCAATGAAATTGCTCGAACTGAGAATTCCAAACCTCATTGGAATATTCCACGTAAACTTTGAGCTTTGGATCGAGCTTTTCTTTGACGATCTTGGCAAAGTTGGCGACATACTCATCTGTGGCTTGATGGGGAATTGTAAACCAAGGATTTGCTCCCGTTTTATTTGCCAGTTCCACCATCACTTCTACTGGCACGCCTTTATTGCTGTAAGTGTAGTTTGACGTTGCCGTTGTTGGTCGATTCTTCCACTCGCCTTGGTCGGAACCATTAGTTCCCATCCAATCCATAAACCTGAGTGTAGAAAAATTATCAATTTTCTCTACAAAGGTGGGATTAAAAATTTGGGTCTTGTAAGTTTTTTCGTAAGCTTCCGGTACGATGCGAACATTGCGAATGTAATTTCCCGTACCGTTGGGATCTGTTTCGGTCAGTTTCAGATAAATGCCCGAACCTGAAGGATTGACATCAATAACATCTCGACCTGGCTTGGAACTCGCTGCATCTAGTTTGGCATCAAATCCATACTCCAATTTACCTTCGCCTTCGTACAGCACCACATATTTGCCCCCAGGATAATTTTCTTTTACCCCAGGAGCAAGGGAAATGCGATTGATTAACGTTGCAACAGAAGTGTACTGGGGATTTGGGTCTCCTACCTTGGGTAATGATTTTACCCAACCATTCTCATCCAAGTTGAGTTTTATATCGCTTCCAGCATTCCAGAGTCCCGGCTTCTGTGGAAACCACGAGGCAGCTGTTTTGAAGACATCTAAAAATGGTAGTTCACTGGACCAGTAAGAAACTCCACTAAGATTTGTACCTAAAAGGCTCGACACGATCGATCTCCTTGAGTAACGTCAGTTGGTAGAAGCCGTTATAAAAGACCTACTCAAAGCTAATCAATGCTAGACATTTCTCGTCACTGGTATCTAGCTTTCACTTTGATGCTTAATTCCTGCTTCACTCTGGTGATGTCGGCATCCTCCAGTCCACAGGCTCACACTGCCTAACTAGCAGCGATGGACGAATAATTCTTAAGGTTGATTGCAGCGTTCAAGTCTCTGTTTAAACTCAGACCGCAATCACACTCAAAAGTCCTTTCTTTAAGAGACAGTTCTTTTTTAACTGTTCCACACTTGGAGCAAGTCTTAGAACTGGGGAACCATCTATCAGCAATGACAAGCTTTGAGCCATACAGTTCGCACTTGTAGGTTAGCTGTCTACGAAATTCAAAAAATCCCATATCTTGAATGCTTGCTGCTAGCTTGCCGTTAGCCATCATGCCTGATACGTTCAAGTCTTCAATAACTATTACACCGTGGTTCTTGGCTAATAATGTGGTCAACTTGTGTAATGTATCTTTTCGGATGTTGGCTATCTTTCTATGCAGCCTAGCTACTTGCATTTGGGCTTTTTTCCAGTTAGCTAAGCCTTGAATTTTATGGCGATTCAGCCATTGCATTCTAGCTAACTTGTCTTTGTATTTTTTGTACGATTTAGCTCCTTCAATAATCTCACCAGTGGACAATGTTGCTAAATTCAAAACACCAAGGTCAACGCCTACAATGCTGACATTGAGTGATTCTTGTTGCGAAGTCTGCCGGATAGAATCTTCTACCCGGAGAGCTTCGCGTGGTACATCAAACCTGAGTGAAATAAACCATCTATCAGCTTCACGACTGATGGTGACTGATTTCGGTTGAACTTGGGGTGAGACAGCCCTGCAGGCGGGAAACCCGCCGTAGGGGACTGCGAACCCGAAGGGAAGTCGTTCATAGGTTTTCAATACACCAATCTTTGGAACTTGAATTTTACAATTCCCGAGAATTTTGACAGTGCCTTCTAAAGTAAAATTGTCGTGCTGTCCTTTCTTTTTAAATTGTGGAACTCCTTTCTTCTTTTCAAAACAATACTTCCAAGCAATTCTCAACGCTCTTAGAGCTCCTTGTGGTGTAGATTTAGAACATTCGTAATACCAAGGGCACTCTGATTTTACTAATGCTACTAACCATTTATGTAAGTCAATTGCCGTCGGAAACTTGATTTTCTCTGTAGGATTTTCTTCGTTCCAATCAAGAATTTGCTTGGTTAAACCTAATCCCCAGTTCCACGCATGACGTGCCACACCACAATGTTTTAGTAACTCTGTTCGCTGTTGGTTATTTAATTTCAATTCTGTCTTAAAACCTAACAGCATTTACTTGACTCCATTAACAACTTGTGTCATACCATCAATTAATTTCTGGTTTTTCTTGCTACGTGAACATAATTATCATTATACAGCCAAGGGTAACTATTTGAGTCTATTTAAATTTTGTATTATTTTTTCTCAAAATATATTAATTCACAATGACTGGGTGTTGCAGTATGCTCGCGCAAATTTGGGATGCGCGAGCATTGTCACCTGAAAAACTTTCCACTGACATTCCCCTAAAGCTTAGCAGGCAATAAGTTCCTGCATTATTCATTTCTGTTTAATTCAGGTTAGATTTGAGAAGTGATATTAGTCAAATCACCGCATTTTTAAAAAATTCGAGGATTTTCCAGACCCTGACAATTTATTTTGACAAATGTTAAATAGCTTTTTGCCGACGGCTGAAATAAGCTACTAAAAACACAAATAATCCCATGCCCACAATATACTTCACCGGATCTGGCACAGAGGGATTGGGAGAGAAAAATCCTTCAATGATACCAGCAACAACTAACATTGGTACAATCCCAAAAACTAGCTGTACTGCCTTAGAACCATAGAACTTAAGCGCATCCATGCGGCGGTATTTACCGGGAAATAAAATGGCTCTTCCTATTAAAAAACCTGCCCCACCTGCTAAAAAGATTGCAGGTAACTCTAACGCTCCATGTGGCAAAACAAAAGCCCAAAATGGATACGCAAGATTATTTTGCCCCACAAGTGTAGCAATGGCACCAATTAACAAGCCGTTAAACACCATCAAGTAAGCCGTGTAAAATCCGGCTGTCATCCCACCTGCAACAGCACCAAAAGATACCGACAGATTATTGATTGTAATACCGCTTGAAGCTAAAGGTTCAATACCCACGATCGACCCCATCCAAAGTTTATGCTCGTCTCGCACCATTTTGATTAACCGTTCTGGCACTACACCAGACAAAAAAGCCGGATCATGCCATGCGTACCACCAAGCGACTAATGCTCCTAATAAAAACGTCCCGAAAGCTGCAGCAATGTAGGGAAAGGTTTGCTGCACGAGTGATGGTAGTCCCCAACGATAAAATTGCAGCACTGCTTGCCATTCCTGACGGCGCGAACCTTGATAAATTTGTGCATAGGCTCTGTTTGTTAAAAGATGTAAATTTTGTAGTAATGTGTTACCAAGTTGCTGGGTGCGGGCGCGTGCCAAATCTGCAGCAACCGAGCGATACAAACTTGCTAATTCTCTAATTTCACTGGAATTCAGCGATTTTAACCCTTTTTTCTCAACCTGGCTTAATAAGGCATCAAGACGCTGCCAATTTGGTTCTCGTCGAGCAATCCAACGTTGAATATTCATAAAGTTTGGGAATACTAAGTATTAATTAACTTAAGATAGCCTCAAATTCACTGCTCCACTCGATCGGCGTCTTTGAAATTATGTCCTATAATCCCGGTTCTCCGAGCCCCATACAACCTCTCAGTCTTGGTAACGTTGTCAGTGCAGGACTGAAATTATACAGTTCTCATCTTAAGTCTTATCTTACGCTGGCATCTATTGCGTATTTATGGATATTTGTACCTGTCTATGGTTGGGCAAAATGTTCGGCTAATTTGGCTTTAATATCCCGTTTGGCATTTGGTGAATTAGTCAGTCAACCCGAAAGCGTTGAAAGCGGTCGTCGTTTTGTGAATTCTCGACTGTGGCAATTTTTAGTTATGGGCTTATTAATGTTTGCCATTGGTATGGGATTGGCTATAGTTATAATCATCCCCTTTGCTATTTTTGGTGGAATTTTAACTGGGATGTTTGTTGCAAGTCAGACAAGTGGCGCAGCTGTCAATCCTGTAGTTGTCATGACAATTTTATTATTAGTACTTCTTTTGATCCCACTTATTGCAGGAGCTATATTGTGGGTACAAGCCCGGTTTTGTCTTGTTGAAATTCCCCTTGCTATTGAAGATAATGTTGATGGAACTTCAACTATCAGTCGAAGCTGGGAATTAACAAAAGGACATGTGTGGCGAATTGCGGCTATATTATTTGTTGCCTATTTAATTACTTTTCCCATACAACTTCCGTTTACTTTTGTGAGTGCCATTATTCAAGGAATATCAGAGGCTATAGTCCGGGATAATCCGGGCTACGCCATACTCTTATCTTTGCTACGTCTAGTTATTACTTTGATTGGTGGTGCTTTGGTCGTTCCATTTTGGCAGTCAATTAAAGCGGTTATTTACTATGACTTGCGAAGCCGTCGTGAAGGATTGGGCTTGAGAATACGAGATTCAGAAATTTAAACAATGGCTTTCCGGGTTTATTAGTTCCCTTCGCCCGGACACCTGCTAACAGGACTGGATTTACCAGTGACTGATGGCAAATAACGCTCCTCACTCATTCATTTTCATTATGTCAAATTACTTATGCATATATTTAATCGTGTAAAATTTCGTACACCGGAAAGTGTGGAATTAGAATTTACTCTAGCTGGTATTGGCAATCGTGCGTGGGCGTTACTGATTGACTATCATGTTTTAGCTGCAATTATGGTGGCGTTAATTGTTACGTGGACAACGGTATCCGTCCAATTGAGCGCGATCTGGACATCTATTTTTGGTAGCAAAGCCGCTCTCTGGTTGATTGCGATCGCATCCCTCTTTGGCTTTACAATTTATGCAGGATATTTTGTAATTTTTGAAACACTTTGGCAAGGCCAAACTCCTGGTAAACGAGTTGCCAAGATTCGCGTTGTTCGAGATGATGGTAGACCTGTAGGGTTGCCACAAACGACATTGCGTGCTCTGCTAAGACCGATTGATGAGTTTTTATTTATTGGTGCTTTTCTGATTATGTTTGCTCGAAGTGAAAAGCGTGTGGGAGATTTAGCAGCCGGTACAATTGTCATTCAAAATCAAACTGTACCTGCGTCGAGGACTTTTACTTTATCAGAACAGGCGAAGCAAGAGGCAGATAAATTGCTACAAGCTACCGATTTCTCAGTCATACTACCAGATGATTTTGCTGTGATTAAAGAATATTTGCACAGACGAGGTGGTATGACAGCAAAAGCAAGAGCTTCAGTCGCTTTGCGACTTGCTAAAGATGTTCAAGAAATTCTTCATTTGGAGACAATACCTGAAAACACGTCCTCTGATGTGTTTTTGGAAGCGACGTATATTGCTTATCAAAATTTTCGGGGCTAGTAACTTCTAGTCGCTACCAACGACTAACACTCCCAAGCCAGGGTAATTAAAGCATTAACAATCGCAGCAGCAACTGGAGAACCGCCTTTGCGCCCTTCCACTCGAATTTGATGCACGGTAGTATTTGCCAGTGCAGCTTTTGACTCTACAACAGAAATAAAGCCCACAGGAGCACCAATCACTAAAGCAGGAAGTTGCACTGAAGGTGTTGTCAATTGTTGGCAAAGGGCGAGTAAAGCTGTAGGAGCATTACCAATGGCAAAAATTGCTTCTGGGAATTCCTTATAGCATTGCAATAAACCAGTTTCCGTGCGTGTTTTGCCTGGAAGTGGTGTTTGAGCAATTTCCACAGCACTTATTAAAGGATTGCCAAAGGTTTGGGCTACTAACCCTGCAACTCCTTGCTTGACCATACCGACATCAGTCACGATGGGGACACGTCGATGTAGAGCTTCGATTCCCACTTGGATCGCTTTTTCGGAAAATTGTATGAGGTGCTTGAACTCAAAATCAGCGGTGCTGTGAATAACCCGGCGAACGATGGCGTACTCAGCACTGGTAAAATTATGGTCGCCAATTTCGCTGTCAATGACAGCAAAACTCTGTTCCATAATCGGATGGATGGGCAAATTCATTTGAAAACTATGTTAGTGGTTAGTGGTTGGTGGTTAGTGGTTAGTAGCTATCAACTAACCACTAACGACTAACTCATCCGAAATTCAATATTGGCCAATCTGGTTCCCGATAATAGCGAGTCATATCGTCAAATTTTCGTAACTCAGCACGGTGTATGAGAAATGCGGGTGCATTTTCTATCAATTGCTGATTGAGATTGTCAAATATGGAAGCTAAGTTATCGCGCTCTACACTGGGGGAAACGTCCCCGAAGTATCCTAAAGTAACGTGTGCTGTTAAGTGATAGTGTTGTTCAATTCCTAATGGCAGAAGATTGGAGTTTTGATAAATTGTGCGACGAAAGTTAATAATTTGCTCGTAGGAGTACTTATCTTGAGGTACTAAACATATACCTATAGCTCTTGGCATAACTGTTAGCCCTTGCATTTGCCAGCGTATTGGTTGAGATGGGGGTGTTATTGATTGCTGGTACTGTTGGAAAATTCCCGCAAAGAGCGATCGCAACTGCTCGTCGAACTTTGGATTCTTTTCACAAGCGTCTCGGTAAGCACTATCCCAAATTAAATCCGCCAGCGTCAAATGAAAGCTAGCAGGAGGAACGGGTACGATCGTTTCCGTGTTGTTGACAGGTAACTTTAAAAGTTCCTCTTGGTAGTTTTGTAAATATTTGTAGAAATCTGTGTTTTGTGAGTCCTCTTCTTGGGGAGGGGTTATAACTGTATAACCGGGAAAAGGGACTGCTTTTCTTCCTCCAGTCGGAAGCGGCTGAAATTTGGAAGATTCCTGAATATGCTGAATTTGTGTTCTGTAGGCTTCTAACAGCGTCATCCGCGCTACTCTATTTAAGTAAGTTTGATAGTTGTCGTCCAACCTATATATCCTCGCACTCTCACGCTTATTGATTGTAGGCAACAGCAGTCAACTTCACTACTTGATTTAAGAAGTATTTAGTTTTTGATATGCCAATCCATGTCTACTGGGGAGAGGATGATTTTGCCATCGAAAAAGAAGTTTCTCTCCTGCGCGATCGCCTACTCGATCCATTATGGGCTAGTTTTAACTACACTGTAGTGTCAGATGAGGACACAGATGCGCCAATCCAAGCCTTAAATCTAGTCATGACACCGCCATTTGGTGCAGGTGGTCGTTTGGTATGGCTTCCAAATAGTACCATTTGCCAGCAGTGCCCGGAAAGTTTACTTTCTGAATTGGAAAGAACTTTGCCTGTCATTGCTCCTAACTCCTACTTATTGCTAACAAGCGGCAACAAGCCTGATGAGCGTCTCAAGTCTACCAAACTTCTGAAAAAGTTTGCTGAATTTCGAGAATTTTCTCTGACGCCACCTTGGAAAACGGAAGCCCTGATACAATCCGTCAATCAAGCCGCCCAAACTGTAGGTGTCAAACTGACGCCTGGGGGTGTGGAGATGTTAGTAGAAGCAGTGGGAAATGATACACGCTTACTATATAACGAACTCGAAAAACTACGGCTTTATGCTGAGGGTAGCACGAAACCTTTAGATACAGACGTTATCGCTCAGTTAGTTAGAAATACGACTCAAAGTAGCTTAAAATTAGCAGAAGCAATTAGAACAGGAGACACAGTTCGAGCTTTGATGATTTTGACAGACTTGATCGATGCTTGCGAACCCCCTTTACGGATCGTGGCTACCCTCATCGGTCAGTTTCGCACTTGGTTGTGGGTTAAGCTGATGGTGGAAAGCGGAGAACGCAATCTGCAAGCGATCGCTAAGGCTGCAGAAGTAGCCAATTTTAATCGAGTTTATTTTTTGCAGAAAGACGTTAAGTTTATCTCTGTAAAACAACTGATCTCCTGTTTACCGATACTACTGGATTTGGAAGTTAGTCTCAAACAGGGAAACTCAGAAACATCAGTACTACAAACTAAAGTCATAGAACTTTGCCTAGTCTGTCGGGGAAAATAACATTAGAAATCAGGGATAGTACAGAAGAGTACACCTTTTGTGGAACTTCTTTCTCACAAAATAATTCAGAGTAAATTAAGATATCCCCGCTGTAGTTGTTTTGTATAAAGCTGATGAAGAAAATTTCCCATCGATTGCTCCGACTTAATCTAATTCGGATACTCTCCCAGTCTATTTTTGTGGGCTTTATTGCTACTGCTAGTTTAGTTTCTAGTGTTTGGATCTTAAACTCAAAAGCTTACGCTCAAAATCCGCCAACAGTCACTTCCAATGAAGTAACCAGCTACGCCAAAACAATGTTAACAATGGAACCCTTGCGCCAACAGGCTTTTGATGAAATTAAAAAGATGGTTGGTAGTAAAGATGTTCCTCAAATAGTTTGCAACAATAAAAACAGTTTTAATAGTTTGCCAAACAAAGCTAAAGATATTGCAGTGAATTATTGCCAGCGCTATCAAAAAGTTGTTGAAGATAATGGAATGACTATTGATAGATTCAACCAAATTACTTTAGAAGTTCAAAATAATGAGGAATTAAAACGGCAAATATACAATACATTACTGCGATTGCAAAAGAATCCCCAATCATAATCAATGATTTTTTTAAGAGTTGAATAACTGACTGTTAGACCCGTCTTGCTACGATCCAATCGTACTTGGCTCGAGATGGATATTGACAGGCGTCGCGCACAATATTTGTCTTGAAATGACCCTTCTCTAATCTCTAACCCCTAATTCCTGACCCCTATTGTTTCTGGAAATCACTCTTCCGGAGTTCCTATTTTCAACATTAAGGTAAAAAGTCAAAAGTCAGTATCGAGTTGACTTTTGACTGAGTATGAAAGATATCCCGTTTCTGTAGTAGACCTCTTGTAAAATTACCCAATGACTGCGATCGTAAAACTACAAAGACACGATTCACCTAAATTGCTTGTAGATAAGAACTACAGAGAAGGAGTCATGAAATGTGTAGATTCAGACTTTAGCCTCAAAGGGTACGTTAATGTTTACAAGGTATCTAAGATTACAAGATAAAGGATTATTATCTGTGAGGGTAGTACCCGTAAGGGTAATGTTTAATTTGAATTTTTTTAAAATTACCCATCTCAACTGAATGAACTGGAACTGGTTGTCGAGCGCTAGCGAGTGGTGTTGTTAATTTCATAAATTTGTAGTTGCGCTGTGGCTAACACCACTCTTGTGCGAACAGCATCGTAGAAATCAGTTACAGCTCGGACCGACCGAGCAAAATTAATCTGAGAGGTCGTTAGTATCGCTGTTATGCCGTTTTGCATGAATGTTCTTCATATGTTTTTTGACGGTATTCACAGTAATGTAAAGCTGGTTAGCGATTTCTTTGTAGCTGAATTTAGCCCGATAAAGACACCAAATTTCAGCTTCACGCGGTGTTAGGTCATATTTTTTAATCTCTGTAAGAGCAATATTCTTGAGAGATTCATATCTATTTTCAATAGTGACTAAAAAGCAAGAATGATGCAATCTATCTATGTTTAACCATCTGATACGTACTCGAAAAACAGTTGCTTTATCTAAAGCTATTTCATTAGACAAAACGATAGATTCTTCTGGAAAAAAGTTTTTATTTTCTAGTAATGATTTGCATAGGCTCCAAATAGCAGTTGGTACAACATCAGAGCAAGCACTGTTTTTGTTTAATTGAGCTAGAATATGATGAGCTGATGTATTAGCGTGAATAAGTTCGCCTGTTTTTGTTAATATCAAAATCCCGTCTTGTAAACTTTCAATCACTTCTTGTAGAAAAGAAGCTGCTTGTACATCATAAGATGGAGTGTCATATGGTTGTTGAGTTTGAACTAGTTTTGTTGGGAAGGTTTTTGTTATCGTTATCATATAAGGTAACTCTTCTTGCTCACCACTGTTGATTTAATAGTTTCATTTAAATTAAGATATGCACCCTGACGCGTAGTCGTTTACCTTTAAGTCATTACAATAGAAAATTAAAAAAATGTATTCGCTATTACACGGTATTTTCCGATCCCAAGTTTCTCAAAAATTTCGCAGTTTTTATGAAGACAATTTTAAATACAAGTCTGAGATCGCCTATTTCGGATGTATGTAAGTAGTCTTCATGGACTGCGTAGATCGCAGCACAAAAAAGGCGTTGGGTATTGACACGCAAACAATACCCAACGCCAGTGAAAACTACAAAATTCAACAATTAAATGAGCGTGTTAACAGTTGCTCGAAAACTGAGTTAGGTCGCAACACAACTTGTATTCCAGACCTGAAGGGGAAACACCCGACCCACACGCAGACGAACAAATTTCCTAAAACTTCAAACTCCAAGCAGCGAAAGCCAAAGCACCCCACCCAGCAATTAAAGCAGCACCTCCTAGCGGTGCAATTGCTCCTAAAGACTTCACTCCACTTAAGCTCAAAGCATACAAGCTGCCTGAGAAAATGGCAATACCAATAATAAACAGCCATCCACTCGCTAAAAGAGTAGGTGATGGTGAGTCCGTGCGAGTGAGTAACAGTGCCACTACCAAGAGTGCAAGAGCATGGTACATTTGGTAGCGAGCACCAATTTCAAAGATTTCTAGCGATCGCTCGCTGATTTTTTCTCGCAGTGCATGAGAGGCAAAAGCACCTGAAGCTACAGACAAACCTCCCAATACAGCTGCCAAGCTTAAAAAAAGTCGTGTCATACAAAGGAAACAATGTAAAGTATAGAGGATGAGGTTAAGAGCCGACAGATTCCATTGTCATCCTTTATCCTTTACCCTTCATACTATAATTTAAAGATCAAAGTGGTAAGAAATTCCTCCATCTTCACTCACCTTAAAACTAGCATTAAATATTTTTGCTTGCTCGTCTAAATATTTTCTAGCAGTTGCAGGAGGGAGTTGTGACTGCATGGCAAAGCTTAGAAGTGTAACGCGTCCGCCATTGTCCTGGAGCATTCGGTAAAAAGTCGATTGCATTTCCTCGCTAGCCTGCTGCTTGAGGACTTTTTTATCCTGCTGACTTTGACGGAACAATCCCATTGCCAGCCATACTCCCAGAATTGAGGTAGGAACACCAAAAACTAGCCCGTGCAGGGTAGTATTATCCAGTACATATATAGCTTCTTTGTTGAGAATTTCTTGTGGCTCTCCATATGGAGATGGTGGAAATGGCTTTTGCATGGAATTCTTCTGGATGGCTGCAGATGCTGATAGTGTCAAAAACATAAAGCCCAGTGAGAGCAGCCAACCCGCCGCCAATTTTTCAGCAGTCTTCATAATATCGCTGTATCTCTAAATAGAAACCTTGCTTGTGATTCTAACCTCACTTTTTGTAAATAGTTAGTAGTTAATCGTTAGTGGTTAAAATAACTAACGACTAACTACTAATGACTAACTATGACGATTCGCTTCGAGCAAGCGGGAGAAGTAGAAGCTAGTTTTCGTCATGGATTGACGTTGCACTGAAAATCCGTTACTTTCCAAAATCTTGACCACATCAGCCTCACGGTGTAAATAAGCACGAGTTGCTTTGCTAGGACCGGGAAAGAAACTGCCGATCTTCTTCAAGATACTGAGGGCAAAAGTTTTCGGTGCAAAACTGAGAATAAGTCGCGACTGCGATAAAGAACAAAGGTGAGAAATCATCTCTGCTGCTTTATCTTGAGGATAGTGAATGAGAACATCCAAGCAGATAACAGTATGGTAGCTACCACTTAAGGTTTCTAAATCCTGCACGGCAAACGTGGGGTTTTCACCCTGTCCCAAGGTATTTAGAGCCCGTTCCTTGGCTTCTTCTACCATTTTGTCAGAAATATCACTGGCATAGACCTTCGCTCCTGCTTGTGCAAGAGGAATGCTGAGACTACCTACACCACATCCAGCATCGCAGATGGACATTCCTGCTAAGTTATTGTCTGCTGTCAACCAGGATATGACTGCATCAACGGTTTGTTGATGACCGTTACGGATATCTAGCTGAACTTTGTTGACTTCGCCATCACCATAAATCCGTCTCCAACGGTCAAAGCCTGTGGAGTTAAAATAGTCTTTAACAATGGTTTTATCGTCAGTTACGTTCATGAAGTTTGGTGTTCGAGGTTTCCCAATGGATCGCGATCTCATGCCAAGCTTGGCAACGCATATGGCAACATCCTTTGCCAGGACAGTTCTTTTGAGGATTCTTTTAAGTGCCAGCGCAACAGTTGAGTCGCAGGAACGTTAGACATTATAGTCGATAAACCGATCGCACTTCTCGGTGCAACAGTCGCAAGGGCGATTGCTTTATCCACGTCACATATGTCCCACTTCACTAAGTTTTGCACGCCTGCTAACAGAGGAAGAGTTGTTCCTGATAAAGTTCCATCAAACAGTCGTGCCGTTCCCTGCTTCACTTCTATTTGGCGATTATCCCAAGGATACACCCCATCGGGTAACCCTAGAGGGGCTAGGGCGTCGCTGACAAGGAAAAGCCCGTTCCACAAGTTTTCGTGTATCTTCTGACTGGTGCGAGAAACACTAGCGCGAAGTAAAATTTGTAACATAATTGGCGATACGTGCTGACCATCGGCAATAAAACCGCACATGACATTGGGGTTGATAATTGCTGCACCTAACAATCCAGGTTCGCGATGGTGTAATGGAGGCATAACATTAAAAGCATGAGTCACCATTGTTGCGCCTGACTCAAAAGCCTTTTGTGCTTGGGCGGCTGTAGCTTGAGAATGCCCCAGACTAACGGTAATATCCAAAGAACGTAAAAACGGAATGGCTTCACCCGTGAGATCTAACTCTGGTGCTAGGGTTATAACTTTAACGATGCGAGCGCGATCGCCCAAAATCCGTTTGACTTCTTCTACACTGAGTGGTAAAAGATACTCTGCTGGGTGTGCGCCACGCTTGCCATAGTTCAAAAATGGTCCTTCTAAATGCACGCCAAGAATCTTTGCACCCACTTTTTGGTTTGCCATATACTCAGCAAAGACAGCCAGCGATCGCTGAACGTTTTCTACTGAAGTTGTAACAAGCGTCGGTAGAAAAGCATCTATACCCAAATTCCACAAAAATTGACAAATATTTGTCAGTCGGTCAGCATTTTCTGTTGAAAGGTCAGTAAACGCCAATCCTAACGCGCCGTTAATTTGTAAATCGACACCGCCTAAGGAAATCCAATCACCACCGACATCCAAAACTTGTAAATTTTCTGGTGGAACTCGTTCGAGAACTTGAGACATTGGTAAAACGTGCTCAACCATACCCCGATCGTTCACCAAGAGCATCTGTAACTCTTTGTATCCAGGTACCCTAGCGTTAATAATGTCTATCGGAGTAGCAAAGGGGTTATGCGTTACTTCAGTCATAAGATTTTGGATTTTAGATGCATGGATTTTGGATTTTTTGATTCGGAGTTGGGTATTAGTATTTCTTCCTTGTTTCCCTTGTGCCTAACCGCTTCTAAAAATCTGTACAAACCTATCCATAAGTAGATAAATATGGACAGCAACAAAAACTCTACGGTATAAGTTTTCAGCAATATCCATTAACGATCAGCGCTTGGAACTCGCCCGACTTTTACCAGTGGCTACTCGCTCGGCATAGTCCTTAACCAATGGACTCCAGTTAGAAACAGTATAATACGAGTGCCTAGACCGTATTACATCGCATTGCTTGACGAAATTATTGACTTTGACCCACCCGTGCCATACGTGTTTTCTAGAATTCATTTCCAGATAAGCGGACATGGCACGCGGTAATCTTTCACTCAAGTTCATACCTCTACGAGCAATTACAATTGCAGCAGCGATCTCACTTGAAACACCATACATTCGTGAATATTTAACTAATCCAATTAAGCTTGTAAATGCTGGATTTTTCTGGATTAGGCTAATACCACGATTACTTAAAATACTTGTCTTAAGTTCATAAAATCGGTTGTATGCCCAGCTTGATAACATTCGAGCATACTTTCTACCTTTTTCGCGTAACTCCGCTTTTTTAGATGAAAAGTCTAACTCCTCACATATAATTGGACAAGCATACTTTTTCGCTAATTCTGCAAGTTGTAAACAGACTTTAACTATTTGTCTGGTTTGTTTATTCTGAGGCAATCCCATCTGCAAAGGAATGGCACCTTTAGCTTTGAGATTACCTTGGCAATCGACATATGCCCAGCCGATAGAGCCGGGATTTATATCAATTCCGATGCATCCATATTGAATGGGTCGGCTGACACGTTCTACAGTTTTAGGTGTAAACTGAATGGCTGCAACCCATTTACCGGAAAGCTCGCCGGACAGAAGCTTCTGTCCTTTAGACTTTCCATCTTGACGATAAAAATGCCAAGTTTTAGCACCGTCATCGGGTAATCTGTTAATGTTTCTGTCAAAGTTACCAAGCTTAGTTTCAACGTACTTACCGAATTTTGGTTCTAAACAGTAAGGAACTCTGAACCGGATCTTGTCACCATCCCACTGACAAGTTTGGTTTCCAAAAGATTCATCTTTAGAACCAACTACAAAAACGTTATTTCGGGGAACAAATACTTGTAGAGGAGCATTTTTCAGATATTTTAGTTGTTGTTTTGTTTGATAAATATATCGGTTTTTATTGTGAAGAATAAACTTGAGATAACGCCAATTGGTAGATTTAAACTGTAGCGAACACGATAATGGGAATTTACAACCCATTTTTGATTTTTGCCAGTTCTTTTTAGTATAAAACTTTTGAGCGTTGAATAATCGTTTTTCAGCAGCTTTGACCCAATCAAGAGCAGATTTTAACTTGGCTTCTAACTGATTAATATGATGGAGGCGACATTTTTTAGCGGAGTCTACACGTCCAGTAGCATCAGAGATAATACCATTAGCATGGCGTTTATTGATGTTATAGGTTTTCTGTAGATAAGTGTTCCAATCAGCTTTATTAAACTTTTTTCCCGTCAGTAAATGATTAACTGTCTCACAAGTCGCTTTGTGAACTATTGGCGAATACGCTGCTAAAAACATCTCGAAGTCTGTAAAACCAAGGTTATTTAACTCGTATTCTGGTGTAGGAAGTCCTTTGCAATATGTGAGCGTAACCATTGTTCGACCTTTTTTCGTGCTATATATTAATATAGCAATACTTTGACTCGTTGTGTATGCCTTTTCAAAAAAAACATCAGTTGGGCGCAAAACCATTGAATGACACACCATTTGACCGAACACCTGTTTGTTTCAATGTCAGAGTTGGTGTCCGCGAAAAATTAAAAACCATCCCTGATTGGAAAGAACGGCTAAGAGAGTTTGTTGACCAACTTATATCAGACCTACCCAATCAAGAGTAGCAATGGGTAGAGATTGGTAGGAATTAAGTTACAGCATATTACCCTTTGTTGCTCATGATAATTTATCCTACTAAAGACAGTATGCATTATGTACGTCAATAGATGAGATGATCTTACATACAGCCTATCTAATCCCCAAGTCTAATATCCCCAATCTACGCATCTAAAATCCAAAATCCTATGACCGTTCGGTAAAACCTACCCAGAGTTGGACATAAATTGACAACTCTACCGAACGTGCAGGAACAGGATTAGACCTACGATTTTTGAGTCATGACACCAATAAATGAACGCCAGTTTATTGCTCTGTCGATTGCCATTAAGGCACGGATTAACGGTTTACAAATCCGCGTGTGGTAGTCCTAACAAGCTCTTAAATCATTTCCGAGGCAAACCTTAGTAATTAAGGATGGATACGACTATGCCTATACCTGTACAAAATGACAAAAATGTACAACTATGTCAAACAATCAAGTTACAGTTTTAAACCCCCTTGTCGGCATTATTATGGGTAGCGATTCAGACTTACCAACCATGCAAGGAGCGATCGCAATTTGTGAAGAATTTGGCGTTGTCTGCGAAGTCGCAATTGTTAGCGCTCACCGAACTCCAGAACGCATGGTGGAGTATGCTAAATCTGCACACCAACGCGGTTTGAAAGTTATTATTGCTGGTGCTGGTGGTGCTGCTCATCTTCCAGGAATGGTTGCATCTTTAACTCCGCTTCCCGTTATCGGCGTTCCCGTTCCCAGCCGTCACTTGCAAGGAGTTGATTCGCTGTACTCTATAGTACAAATGCCTGCAGGGATACCAGTTGCAACAGTTGCTATCGGTAATGCTCAAAATGCCGGTCTTTTAGCAGTACAAATTCTAGCAACCCATCAGTCGGTATTACTTGAGCAAGTGCAGCAATACCGCCAAAACTTATTGGAAACAGTTATGGCAAAGCAAGCAAAGCTAGAAAATCTTGGTTATCAAGAATATCTCGAGCAAATGCGATAAGTCGGGTACGGATTGCGCTAAGGGCGATAAGCTTCGCTTAACGGCTATACTACCGTATCGCACTCACAAGCGAGGGAGTTTGTAAAAAATGAACTCCTACAGATTTTGCTGGAGAGAAGTTTACTGCTGTCTCGTTTGAAGATTACCTAATTAAATGAACCGCAAAGGAGAAGGAAGTCAACAGAAATCTGAAAGCAAAATTAGAATTTTTTCAAAAAAAACTGTATTGAAATTTACAGAATGAAAAGAGAATTTTCATTTTGACCTTAGATTTAATTGAGAGCTTTTGACAGTCCCCGGTTAACAGTTCATAATTTTGCGAAATGAATTTTAACTATAGAGCTAGAGAGCAAACGGCAAAGCAGTAATCAGTAAATCCAAGTAAAAAGTATTAAGTGTAGAAAAATAGGAGTTCCATGAGGTAATTTTCCTAAAAAAGCCTTATAAAGCTTCTTAAAATGGTGCGCTCGAAATGGTCGGTGAGCTAACAAAGTAGCTAGTTTTCATTAGATCTCTAGATTCCTGAGTTCTTAGATAGATCGGGGTTTTGACCCATTTTTAGTCATTTCAAAAGGTATTGAGTAAAGAGTCAATAAAGCGGTCTTGACTGTTTCGCAAAATACATAATAATTTTTTAAGAATATTAGTAAAATCTGTAGAGGTAGCAACTTTAGTTTATTGACGACAAACTCATTTATTGACATACTGGTGTTCACTTAACCGCTTGAGGTCATGAAAATCAGTTAGTGTAAGCAGCCGACTTGCCCAAATGTCGAGTATCAAAAACAACTTCTACAAGCTTCAGACGTTATCCAACCTTTACTCAACGTGTTTTTACGGTATTTCTAAGGATTGGTTGAGAGCATGATGATAAAGAGCACAAACAAAAACAAATCGAGAAAAAGAAACAGGCGGCGGTTGTTACATCAGGGTAGCAGCGCACAAAATCAGCTAATTGTCAAGCAATTGAGTGCAGCTATCAAACGGTTGTCACCGAGCTGGCAAGCTTGTATTCCAGTAGCTTGCATGATTGTCCTGGCTTGGGGTTGTGCGGCGGTTGCCCAAACCCCTGCACCCGCAGGACCAACTACAGCAGACTTGAAAGTTGCTCTCGATACGCTATGGGTAGCGATCGCAGCCTTTCTAGTATTCTTCATGAACGCTGGTTTCTGTATGTTAGAAACTGGTTTCTGCCGTCAGAAAAACGCAGTTAACGTTCTTGCCAAAAACCTAATTGTATTTGCTCTTGCCACTGTTGCCTTTTGGGCAATTGGTTTTGGCTTAATGTTTGGCAATGGCAATGATTTCATCGGATTAAGTGGCTTCTTCTTACAAGGCGCAGACAACAGCCCTGCAACAGGAGATGCTTATAAGGGAGTATTTAGCGCTCTTAACTGGGCTGGTGTACCTCTTGCTGCTAAGTTTTTATTCCAACTCGTGTTTGCAGGAACAGCAGCAACCATTGTTTCAGGTGCTGTTGCCGAACGGATTAAGTTTGTTGACTTTTTAATTTTCAGCCTTTTGCTTGTAGGGGTTGCCTACGCTATTACCGGTCACTGGATTTGGGGCGGGGGCTGGCTTTACAAAAAAGGTTTCTTTGATTTTGCAGGTTCCACAGTCGTTCACTCGGTTGGTGGATGGGCTGCGTTGATGGGGGCTGCAATACTCGGACCGCGTATTGGCAAATATCAGGATGGGCAAATTGTTGCCTTACCCGGTCACAACATGAGCATTGCTACCTTGGGATGTTTAATTCTGTGGTTGGGCTGGTTTGGTTTTAACCCCGGTTCCACAATGGCTGCAGATCCCAATGCCATCACTCACATTGCTTTAACAACTAACATGGCAGGTGCTGTTGGTGGAATTGCAGCTACAGCAACAGCTTGGCTGTACTTGGGTAAACCAGACCTTTCCATGATTATTAATGGTATTCTGGCTGGTTTGGTTGCTGTCACAGCACCCTGTGCTTTCATCACTATTCCGAGTTCCTTTATCATTGGTCTTGTAGCGGGAGTTGTAGTTGTTTTTGCTGTCACCTTCTTTGACAGAATTGGTATTGATGACCCAGTAGGAGCCACCTCCGTTCACCTTGTATGTGGTGTTTGGGGGACTCTCGCAGTCGGTTTGTTTGCTGTAGGTCCCGGTAATGCAGCTTTCCCCTGGTACACAGATGGTCTTGGTCCCGCAAAAGGTTTGTTTGCTGGTGGTGGTTTGGGACAATTGGGCGTTCAGTTGCTCGGTGTCCTCACTGTTGGTGGTATGACCGTTCTTCTCAGCACAATTTTCTGGCTTGCATTGAAAGCAACTTTGGGTATCAGAGTTACTAGAGAAGAGGAAATCGAAGGCTTGGACATTGGCGAACACGGTATGGAAGCTTATAACGGATTCGTTAAAGAAGCTGGTGCAACCGGATTTACAGAAGGGAGTATTCATTCATCTGGAGTGACTCGTTCGGGAGACATACCCAATACTTTGTAGGCGTCTCCTACTCTCAAGTTGTGAGTTTCTACAGGTCTTCTATTTGATTTTAGATGGACTGAGAAAGATTTCAAAAAACAAAGCCTGCTCGAGCAGGCTTTTTATTTTTCAATCACTTTAGGACTACTCCCTTTCCGCCATAAGACTACCGATCTTCTTCTCCTCTTTCCTCTGTGTCCTCTGCGCCTCTGCGGTTCATTTAATTTTCGAAATCTTCGAGCGGGAAGGGAGTAGCCTTTCAAGATACACAAGTCTTCTCAATTGCATTCATTGCGGTTTCGATCCCCCCTAACCCCCCTTAAAAAAGGGGGGAACTTCATTCCAATTCTCCCTTTTCACGATGTTTCATCTCTTTTCTATAGATCTGTACACCACCGTAGCTTTTCAAGAAGGGGGTCTAGGGGCAATACTTGTCGGGTTTTGCCGTTTTTTCCTCCCCTGCAACCCCTGCACAAAGGTGCTTGTCTGCCGCGACAATTTTCGAGAGCCCTTGCAGTATTGGGTCTAGGGGGGATCTTCAAGGATGAGACATTGTTAACAAAACCGTATTGAGTTATAAAACCTTAAGCGACAACCTCACTCTTAAGACAGATTCTTACTGGGGATCTATTGAGATTCAATAAAAAAAACCGTGTATGTATACGGGTAAATCTTCATGAAGCGCGACGCCAGTGGTAAATTTGTTAGGAATTGGGGCTCAGAAACGAAACAACGAGTTAGCGTGTCTCTTACCAGTACAGCATGGCGATTGCTTGATGAGGAGGCTCGGTTGCGAGGGCTTTCCCGTTCCGAAACAATCGAACGCATTGCCCGCAGCTTTGGAGGTGAACCGCATCCTAATGTTAATGTTGATGGGGCGAAACAAGCTCAAAACGCTTTGCTAGAATCACAAATTATCGAGCAACAGCAAGCGATCGCACGCTTGGATCGTGAGAAACAAGATCTGTCAGCACTACTGGAAAACGCCCCAGATATTATCAGCCGAATTGATAGAAAGTTTCGCCATCTCTATGTTAGCCCTTCTATAAAACTGGCAACGGGTATTCCATCAGAGCGTTTTATTGGTAAGACCAATACCGATCTAGGAATGCCAGGGAACGTCTGTAGTATTTGGAATGACGGTTTACAGCAAGTTTTTGCAACAGGTCAGGAACAGATTATTGAATACAGTTTTCCAACTCCAAAAGGTATGCGATGGTATCAATCGCGTATCGTCCCTGAATTTGCGAGTGATGGTTCTGTGGAAACAGTCCTCAACATTGCTCGTGATGTAACTGACTACAAATATGTTGAACGGGCATTGCGAGAGAGTGAAGAGCGCCTGCAGCTATCACTGGCTGCAGCAAAGATGGTTGGATGGGACATGGATTTAAAAACCAATCGAGTGGTATGTACTCCCAATGCTTGTGAAATTTGGGGCATTCAAGAAGGTACAAAAGAAGATTTTTTTGCAGTCATTCATCCAGAAGACCGAGACCGGATGAAACAAGCAATCCAACAAGCGTTTGCTGGAGAAGCATCCTACTACAATCAAGAATACCGCACCATCAGTCCAGAGGGTGTCGTGCGCTGGCTTAACAGCCAGGGAAAAGTCTATCATGATGCGACCGGACGGGGAGTTCGCATGATTGGCGTTTCCGTCGATATTACAGAGCGCAAACAAATTGAAGCAGAGCGCGAGATGTTACGCACGCGGAGCGAACGCCTTTTAAGACAGCAGCAATTCTCGATCCAATTAAATGATGCGATTCGGACCATCCAAGACCCAAAGGAAATTATGTGGCAGGTCGTTTGTGCTACAGGAAAGCACTTCCAAGTCACACGCTGTACCTACGGTGATATCGACCCAACACAAGAATACGTCATTGTCAATCGTGACTATTGTAATGGTGTTATCAGTGTAGTAGGCAATCACCACATGAATTCCTTCGGTGTTGAAATTATTGCTGAACTCAAGCAGGGCAAAACGATCGTTGTGGATGATGTTGATGTCGATCCGCGCACGTGCGGTTCGGGTGAGGCTGCTTTTGATGCAATTCAGACGAAATCTCTTCTGTGTGTTCCCTTGGTAAAGCAAGGACGTTTTGTAGCGCTATTTGTGTTGCATCATGTTTCTCCCCGCCAGTGGACGGAGGAGGATGTGGCACTAATGGAGCAAATTGCCGAACAAACGTGGTTAGCTGTAGAGCGATCGCGAGCAGAAAAGGAATTGCGAGAAAGTGAGGCGCACCTGCAACTGGCACTGAAAGTTGGACGTATGGGAGCTTGGGACTGGGACGTGCAAACTGGTGCAATGCTTTGGTCGGAAGGGCATTTCACGGTGCTAGGGCTGCAACCCAATGAATGCCAACCCAGTTATGAGGTTTGGGCAAGCCGGGTTCATCCAGATGATTTAGCACAAACTGAGGCGAAACTTCAGCAAGCTATGCTCGACCAGAAGGAATATCACCACGAATATCGCCTGCTTTGGTTGGATGGCTCGGTACATTGGGTAGAAGCAAGAGGACAGTGTACTTATGATTCTCAGGGCAATCCCAAACATTCCATCGGAGCCGTTATTGACATCACAGGACGCAAGCAAACCGAACACGAGCGCGAAACATTGCTAGAACGCGAGCGAATTGCCCGTACTCAAGTCGAAGCAGCACAGCGTCAACTGGCAAACATTTTTGAAACTTCTCCGGTGGGAATTGGATTGTTAGACGCACAGCAGCGATTTGTTGCCATTAATGAAGCATTAGCTCAAATCAACGGACTCACACGCGAACAACACTTAGGGCATTCCATTCCAGAACTTTTTGGTCAGTCAGATCCAAAATTAGTCGAAGTCTTTTACAACATTTACACCACAGGGAACTCTTTTATCTCACCAAACTTTGCTGTAAGTGTTCCCGGACGCAGCGATCGCACCCCCGGTTACCACAACGTTTACTATCTGCCAACAATCAACTCCAACAATGAAGTAGAAGACGTTTTAGTTTATGTCGTAGACATCACAGAGCAAGTCCGGTTAGAGCAAGGTCAACGCTTTCTCTCAGAAGCAAGTACAGTTCTAGCTTCTTCCCTCGACTATCAAACTACCCTAGAGCGAGTCGCACAGCTTGCCGTACCTGAGTTAGCAGATTGGTGTACGGTGCATATAGTAGAAGAAAATGGTTGTATCGAGCAGATTGCCGTCGCTCATAACGACCCTGCCAAACTTCTCTGGGCGCACGAAATCAGACAAAAATACCCCCTCAATCCCAACGATCCTCGGGGTACTGCACTGACATTGCGAACCGGACAATCCGATATATTACCGGATATACCAGATGAGTTGCTCGTACAAGCAGCCCGCGATCCAGAACATTTGCACATTTTGCGTCAGGTTGGATTCCGCTCGGCAATGACAGTACCGTTGCGAACGCAAGACCGCATTTTAGGCGTTATTACCTTTGTAAGCTCCGAGTCCGGGCGAAGATACAATACCCGCGATTTGCAATTGGCAGAAGAACTAGCTCGCCGTGCTTCCTTAGCGATCGACAATACCCAGTTATACCGAGTCGCTCAACTCGCTCGTGACAAAGCAGAGTCGGCAAACCGGGTAAAAGACGAGTTTCTGGCGGTATTGTCTCACGAACTGCGATCGCCCCTCAATCCTATCTTGGGTTGGACAAAAATGCTGCGAAGTCATCGCTTAGATGCCACAAGAACCGAGCAAGCCTTAGAAACCATCGAACGCAACGCCAAGCTGCAAGCGCAATTGATTGAAGACTTATTGGATGTCTCGCGCATTCTACAAGGAAAAATGGCGTTAAATGTCGCACCCGTCAATTTAGCAGCCACAATCGAAGCAGCCAAAGAAACGGTACGGTTGGCTGCTGAAGCTAAGAACATTCACATCCAAACTACGCTTAAACCCATTTTAGGAACCGTTTCAGGCGATCGGAATCGACTGCAACAGGTTTTTTGGAACCTCCTGTCCAATGCTGTAAAGTTCACACCCTCTGGAGGACGGGTTGAGGTGCATCTAGAACAGGTAGGTATGTATGCTCAAATTCAAGTGAAAGACACGGGAATTGGTATCACTCCAGAGTTTTTGCCCTACGTGTTTGAGTACTTCCGCCAAGAAAACAGTACTATAACAAGACAATTCGGTGGGTTGGGATTGGGGCTGGCGATTGTTCGTCATTTCACGGAATTGCATGGAGGAACTGTTTGGGCAACCAGTCCGGGTGAGAATTTAGGAGCAACATTCGCTGTTCGGCTACCGTTAAACGCCATCGAGCAGGAGTTATCTTCTGATGAGAACCCGTCAGGAAGTACAGCACACCTTACTGGTATTGAGATCCTGGTAGTGGATGATGATGCGGATATGCGAGAGTTGGCAAAATTTATCTTGACGCAATCGGGCGCACGAGTAACGACCGTTGCTTCGGCTGTAGAAGCATTAAATTTCTTGAATCGGTTTGTTCCGGATCTGCTACTGTGTGACATTGGTATGCCAAAAATGGATGGCTACTCCCTGATTCAACATATTAGAAAGTTGTCTCCCCAACAAGGCGGAACGATTCGAGCGATCGCACTCACAGCTTATGCAGGAGAAATCAACCAACAAAAAGCTGTCGCCGCTGGATTTAATATGCATCTGTCCAAACCTTTTGAACCGGAGAATTTAGTGGAGAAAATTGTCCAACTGCTTCATCCGTTGCACCAAACAACAGACCAAAGTGATTTTATTATCTAAATGTTTGATTATATTATGAGCAAAGTTTTGTCATACCAAACACTTAATTTTGTGTCTAACTCAGGTGACTCAGTAACAAAAATTTGCAATCTTTCTATAATCTCATAACCTTTGGCTACTTGACAACTACAAGAAGAAGTATTAAATCTATAAATCTTGCTAAGATATCAAGATTTTGTAACTTTCGCTACTGTTTTAGGTATCAAAAGTTACTGAAATAAATATACTCACACAAAAAAATCACTGGTGCGCGGGAAC
The DNA here is from genome assembly GCF_045999855.1 of Tolypothrix campylonemoides VB511288_2. Classification (NCBI taxonomy): domain Bacteria; kingdom Bacillati; phylum Cyanobacteriota; class Cyanophyceae; order Nostocales; family Tolypothrichaceae; genus Tolypothrix; species Tolypothrix campylonemoides. Next base: position 139,464 of record NZ_JBFPMW010000005.1, on the reverse strand, counting down.
GAAAGTAAGTGTTGAAAAAAGTGATGACGATTGGGGTTATGACCCTACTATTTCTGGGTGGACCGTTGATGGCTAACGCCGTTGCTCAAGGAACGACAACTCCACCTCCAGCCGATACAGGGTCTACAGCTTTTATGCTGATTTCAGCAGCATTGGTATTGTTGATGACGCCCGGTCTTGCGTTTTTTTATGGAGGATTTGTGCGATCGCGCAACGTTCTCAACACGCTGATGATGAGCTTCGTGCTCATGGGAATTGTGGGTGTCACCTGGATATTGTGGGGATATAGCCTATCCTTTGCACCTAATGGGTCCTTCCTGGGAAAATTCATTGGTGGGTTCCAGTGGCTGGGTTTAAATGGGGTAGGTTTTGAGACAACCGAATACGCAGCCAAAATACCCCATCAAGCATTCATGATTTACCAAGCCATGTTTGCCATTATTACCCCGGCGTTGATTTCAGGTGCGATCGCCGAGCGAATGAACTTCACGGCATACTCTTTGTTCGTCTTGTTGTGGTCAACGTTCATTTACACTCCCCTTGCCCACATGGTATGGGGTAAAGGAGGGTTCTTGGGGTTATTGGGTGGTATAGGCGCTCTTGACTTTGCAGGTGGAACAGTTGTACACATCAGTTCTGGAATTTCTGCCCTCGTTGCGGCGATTGTCCTCGGACCTCGGAAAACTTTTCCGGATCGCCTGAGCCCCCCTCACAACGTTCCCTTTATCCTGTTAGGTGCTGGTTTGTTGTGGTTTGGTTGGTTTGGCTTCAATGCAGGTAGTGCTTTAGAGGCAAATAATTTAGCAGTAGCAGCTTTTGTCAATACCAATACAAGCGCCGCCGCCGCCGCTTTAACCTGGTTGATTCTAGAAAAATCTTTGCGTGGTAAACCAACAGCAGTTGGAGCAGCCACAGGAGCAGTTGCAGGATTGGTAGGTATCACACCAGCGGCAGGGTTTGTTACACCCCTAGCATCAATCTTAATTGGTAGCATCACCACCTTTGTCTGCTTTTATGCAATCAGCTTCAAGCACAAAGTTCAAGTGGATGATGCTTTAGATACCTATCCCGTACATGGAGTCGGCGGGACAGTGGGAGCAATTTTGACAGGTGTATTTGCAACCACAACAGTCAACTCAGGAGGAAAAAACGGTTTATTGTATGGGAATCCTGGAGAATTACTGATAGAACTAGTAGCAATTGTGGTTGCATATGTTTTTGCCGGTGTTGGCACTTGGATTATTTTGAAAATTCTAGATGCCACAGTGGGTTTGCGAGTCAAAGAGGAAGAAGAATTCCAAGGTTTGGATATTAACGAACACGGTGAAGAAGGTTACAACGAAGAGTTCGGAGACCGAATTAACATTTCTCAAAAAGGATGATAAATTATGGATTATGAATTATGAATGATGGATGATGAAGTAAAAAATTTCATAATTCATCATTCATCATTCATCATTCTTAGAGTTAGCCGTGAACACTCGTGCAAAAAATCTTCCTACCTGGGCGTATCTATCGCTAGCTACCAATTGCATTTTAATCTTTGCGATCGCCCTGCTGATTGGCCGACAGCAGGAATTGGCAGCGTTTTTTAAGATCGTCTCCAACCCCAGTACGCTCGATCCAGACAGTCAATCCAAAGCTCAAGCAGCCACCTCACCCGCAGTGCCTAAATTGGGACCGCGTCACAAACTCAGTTACTGGCAATGGGTAGATGTTCTCAAACAAGAAGCCAAAGTCGCTGCTCAAAAGAACCCACAACGTTTGACAATACTTGCGGGAGATTCTCTCAGTCTGTGGTTTCCTTCCGAGTTATTACCCAAAGACAGAAATTGGCTGAATCAGGGAATTTCTGGAGAAAAAACCACAGGATTATTAAATCGATTGGATTTATTCAATGCCACCAATCCAGAGACAATTTTTGTCATGATTGGTATTAATGACCTCATTCGAGGGGTCAGTGATGAGACAATTTTAGAGAATCAGCAACAAATTGTACGTTCCTTGCGAAAGAACCATGCAACAGCGCAAATTGTAGTCCAGTCCATTTTGCCCCATGGAGTCGAACAAGTGACTTGGGAAGGCAAAGAAAAACTGCTAGCGATTCCTAACAGTCGCATTCGTCAGTTGAATCAGCAACTAGAACACTTAGCCAAAAAAGAAGGCGTAAGGTATTTGGATTTATATCCATTATTTGCTAACAGCCAAGGCAATCTGCGTCCCGAACTCAGTACTGATGGGTTACACCTAAGTCAGGAAGGTTATTTGGTTTGGAGTTCTGCTATACAGTTATATAGTCAAATAAAATTACAACAAACACCCAAAATGGCTCAACAGGTAAGCTGACATAATATTTTGTGCATCAGCTTTTGAAAATCCTTGTAAGCTCCTATTGAATTCACCTCTTTGCAAGGGAAAATAAAAAATGACAATTTAAAAGAAAAACAATGGATACCAAAGCTTTTAAACGCTCTCTACAACATTCAGAAAATTACCATCGTAAAGGGTTTGGTCACCAAGCAGAAGTCGCCACACAGTTACAGTCAGAGTATCAAAGCCATTTGATTCAGGAAATTCGCAACAGTAACTACACCCTAACTCGTGGAGATGTTACCATCCACCTAGCTCAAGCTTTTGGTTTTTGTTGGGGTGTAGAACGCGCTGTAGCAATGGCTTACGAAACCCGCACCCATTTCCCAAACGAACGCATTTGGATCACAAACGAGATTATTCACAATCCTTCTGTGAACCAACGCATGCAGGAGATGGAAGTAGAATTTATTCCTGTCGAGGGAACTAAAAAAGACTTTTCTGTTGTCGAACCGGGCGATGTTGTCATCCTACCCGCTTTTGGCGCAAGCGTTCAAGAGATGCAAATTCTTAGCGATAAGGGTTGTAAAATAGTCGATACAACTTGTCCTTGGGTGTCTAAAGTTTGGAACACTGTTGAAAAGCACAAAAAAGGCGAATACACTTCCATCATTCACGGTAAGTACAAGCACGAAGAAACAGTTGCAACCAGTTCTTTTGCTGGTAAATATTTGATAGTGCTGAATATGGGGGAAGCTGAGTATGTGACTAACTACATTCTCAACGGTGGTAACCGCGAGGAATTTTTAGCAAAATTCAATAAAGCTTGTTCTCAGGGTTTTGACCCCGATAAAGACTTAGAACAGGTGGGTATTGCCAACCAAACTACCATGCTCAAAAGTGAAACCGAGCAAATTGGAAAACTGTTTGAGCGGACTATGATGAAAAAATACGGACCTGCTGAGTTAGACAGACACTTCCAAAGCTTCAATACCATTTGTGATGCTACTCAAGAACGCCAAGATGCAATGTTGGAGTTAGTGGAACAAAAACTGGATTTAATGATAGTGATTGGTGGGTTTAATTCATCCAATACGACACAATTGCAACAAATAGCCGTTCAAAGAGGAATTGTTTCATATCATATTGACAGCGTTGCACGGCTTTTATCGGGTAATAGAATAGAACATAGAGAACTCAACGGGCAATTAGCGATCGCAGAAAATTGGTTACCTGAAGGGAAAATAGTAGTAGGAATTACCTCTGGTGCTTCTACACCGGATAAGGTGGTAGAAGATGTGATTGAAAAGATTTTTGAATTTAAGGCGATACCCGTTGTGGTGTAAAGGTAGGGCGTTGGGCATAATTCCGACGCCCATTAAAAATCTATAAATAAAAAAACCCGGTGGTGTACGCAATACCGGGTCTAATGGTTGTTGAACTTGTTTTGGTTGACCTACTTAACATAAGGTAGATCGGAAATTAGTTTTATGGAATCGTTATAAAAGAACTTTGCTAAAAATTTAAGTGAGGTTCATTCAAATTTATAGAACTTTGGATTTTGGATTGAAAAAGCCTTGCGTGTCATGAGTTTACCCCAAGCATAGCAGTCTTAAATCATTTGTCAAAATTTTCAGTACTTTAGGGTGAGCAATACCCAACACCACTTCTCCAGACGAGGGTTTGCCTGTGCGTACTTCATAAATATCTAATAGGATTGCTCTATATAGAATGTTTTGTAAGATTGGTATGATTTTTATGGTTTGCGATCGAGCAATGATATGAAAAAATTGTTAATTACAGGGGCGAGTGGTTTTTTAGGTTGGCACCTTTGCCAGTTAGCGAAGCAAGAATATGTTGTCTGCGGAACCTGCTTTTCCCACTTTGCAGACATTCCAGGTATAACCACAATAAAAGTTAACTTGACAGATTTCCAGGAGCTGAAGCAGGTTTTTAGCGATATCAAACCAACAGCAGTGATTCATACTGCAGCACTGTCTCAACCAAATTTTTGCCAAACTCATCCTCATGAATCCCATGCAATTAATGTAGAAGCCTCATGCAATATTTCCGGGCTTTGTGCGGATGCTTCTATTCCTTGTGTTTTTACCTCAACAGACCTAGTTTTTGATGGTTTAAACGCTCCTTATCGAGAAACAGATTCTGTCTCTCCTGTCAACATTTATGGAGAACATAAAGTGATGGCCGAGCAGGGTATGTTAGAGCGTTATCCTAAGACAGCTGTTTGCCGAATGCCATTGATGTTTGGTATGGAGACACCCACAGCCACAAGTTTTATACAGCCCTTTATTCAAACTCTTAAAGAAGGAAAAGATTTAAATTTGTTTATAGATGAATTTCGGACTCCAGTCAGTGCAAAAACTGCGGCAAAAGGGTTGTTATTGGCATTAGATAAAGTGCAGGGATATATTCATTTAGGAGGAAAAGAGCGAATTTCGCGATATGATTTCGGTCTAGTGATGGCAGAGGTATTTCAACTGCCAAGCAGTCAGATTAAAGCTAGCCGACAGCAAGACGTGAAAATGGCAGCCCCAAGACCTTCCGATGTTTCTTTGGATAGTTCCAAAGCTTTTGCATTGGGGTATGAACCTTTGTCTTTACGAGAAGAATTGGCTAGAGGCTAGGGCTTGTAAAACCTGATGCGATCGCTATATGTATCACAATTGTAATAAAAAGTATTGATGGAAATTGAAGACTACCACTAACACAAAGTAGCAGGGGGAGACGCAATCTGAGAGACGCGGGGCGTAGAGACACACTCCTACGCGGGGTTGCCGCCCCAAGGATCGCTGAACCCCATCTTCTATAAGTTGCTTATTTCAGTTAGGATTCAATCCCCATATGTAATATCAGAGCGCTACTAGCGTCCCACGCAAGGCGCGTATCTTCGTTGAAGGAGCGTCCAGTTGAAACTATCAACGAAATTATCGGGAAAGCAAATTCCACTAAAATAGACAAATGCTCACTCGAAAAAACAGAGGTAAAATTCATGCAAGGAATATCTAATTATATTCAAGAACTAACAAACCGCATCTTACCAATTGTAGAAAATTTATTTAAAGGCAATAGCTTTTACATGGTGAACCTAAAAAAACAAGAAAGAATTCAAGACTTAGTCAACCTTTTTGGTAACTTTTCACCTGAAGAATTTAGAGCCATCCCTAATGCTGAATTAGCACGTAGAATTGATAAGCTTCTGGCTCTAGAAGCTGTTTCCGGAACGCTCAATGACTTAACACCAGAACAAATAAAAATATTTGATGAAGCAGTGGAAGGAAGATAAATAGAGTGGCATATTTACTGGATACAAATATTGTTAGTTATCTTTTGAAAAAAAAATATAACTATAGAACAAAAGATAAAGCAGATAACTCATAGAACAAAAGATAAAGCAGATAACTCGTTTAGAAGAAGAAGTTTTTATTAGTTGCATAACCTACTATGAGATAAAAAGAGGTTTAATCGCTGTCAATGCTATAAAACAGCTAACAGGTTTGTGCGCTCGGCTGAGTACAGCTTGCGCTTCGCAAACGCGCAATCTTGATACTATGTAGTGCTTTTATACTAATAATGGTTAAAGCGGTTATGTAGCTTATATCTTACACTTGTAAAATAGACTCACTTAAAAAAATATAGTAAGCAAGTAAACAGGAACTCAAAAAATGGCTTTGACTATACCCAAACAAGTAACCTTTGAAGAATTTATAGCTTGGTATCCAGAAAATTCTAATCGCCGTTATGAACTGCATGATGGAGTAATAGTTGAAATGACACCACCAGTCGGTCCACACGAAGAAATTATAGGTTTTTTAGCTCGAAAATTAACTATTGAATTTGACAGACTAGACCTGCCCTACATTATACCTAAAACAGCCTTTATAAAACCTGAAGAAAACGAATCTGGTTACTCTCCAGATATATTACTATTAAATCGTCCTAATTTAGTAAATGAACCTTTATGGAAAAAAGAATCGACAGTGAGTCAAGTTGCATCAATCCCGCTAGTTATTGAAGTTGTAAGTACCAACTGGCAAGATGATTATTATATAAAACTTGGTAGATATGAATGGATGGGCATTCCAGAATATTGGATAGTTGACTATGCAGCACTAGGCGGAAGGAGATTTATAGGAAATCCCAAACAACCTACAATTTCTGTGTACTCCTTAGTCGATCGAGAGTATCAGGTTCTTCAATTTCGAGGTAATGACTGTATACAATCAGCAGTATTTCCAGAATTGAATTTAACAGCAAAACAAATTTTTGATTCTGCCAAATAATAGGGTAAATTATTTCATGGGAAACTTTAACTACTCCCGAATCACTATAGCAATCCTACTTCATTTATAAACACGCTTTAATTAGCCAAATTAAAAATCTGTTGTGCGGTGAGATTAAATAGTGGGAAGGTAGGAGAGACGATCGCATCATTCCCTCTAAACGTTGTTTTTATATATTCCCCATCAACCAGCTCGTGTACAAAAATAGTAGGTTGTTTGGGATAACCAATAAAATTACGCCCTCCCAAAGCAGCATAATCTACAATCCAGTATTCAGGAATACCCATGCCTTCATAATCACGGAGTTTATCGTAATAGTCGTCCTGCCAATTGGTACTAACAACTTCTACTATTAAGTTGACCGAAGTTGCATTTTGGATAATTGATTCACTTTCCCAGCGTGTCTCAGTAGCGATAGTTTCTTTATTTAAAACAATGATGTCCGGTTCGTACCCAGACTTCTCTCGGTACGGTTTTACAATCGATTCTCTGGGTATTGTCCAAATATCCCCTTTCCCCATCTCTCTAATAGCTATAAGTAATCTTTCAGCCAGAGAACCCGTCAAATTTGAATGCTTCCCTTTAGGTTTTGGCATCTCCACAATGACTCCATCGTGCAATTCGTACCGGAATTCTGACTTTTCTGGATACCATTCGATAAATTCATCAAAGGTATATAACTTTACTTCGGTTTCTGCTTGAGCTTGGGTCATAGTTACAACCGCCACATAAGATATTTGACTTTAACACCCATAGAAAATCAACGCTCAACGTGCATCTGCGTTCATCTGCGGTAGGTAATTCATTTTTTGAACTTTTGCAATCAGCTCATTAATCCGCGCCAAATCCCCATCAATCAGCCCTTTGTAACTGAGCTACTTTAGGATCGATAATTTTTTGACCCAAGTTAGCAAATTTAATGGCTAATGAAACCTTACTGTTAGAGCCAAAGATGTGAGTAATTTCTCCAATACCAAAGGTTTTGTGAAAAACTCGATCGCCCACCTGCCAATTTTCTGTCACGCCTTTTTTCCCACGGGCTGCACTCTGCTGTAGGTTAGCACTTGCACGTTGAATATAAGCCATTTGACTTTTGCGTTGAGACGCCATAAGTTCTTCTGGCAATTCATCTAAAAATTGCGATCGCAGAGCAGGTTCCCTAGATCCATACAGACGGCGTTCTCTCGCATGGGTTAAATACAACCGTTCTTTAGCGCGAGTAATTCCGACATAACACAGACGGCGTTCTTCTTCTAATGCTGCGGGATCGTTCATGGAACGGTAATTGGGAAATAACCCTTGTTCCAAACCCACCAAAAACACCACGGGGAATTCCAGACCTTTAGAAGCGTGTAAAGTCAGCAAAGAAACTGCCGTTTCTCCTTCTTTTAAATTATCTAAATCGGAACTCAAAGCCGTACTTGAAAGGAACGATTGCAGCGTTACATCATCGTTTTCTTCTTGAAATTGCAGTACAGCATTGAACAATTCTTGGACGTTTTGCACCCTATCTTCTGCTTCATCTGTCCCTTGCGACATCAAATCTTGGATGTAACCCGAACTGTCAAGTACTCCTCGTACAACTTCTGAAACAGGAACTTTATCTAATTGTTCTTGCCATTGACGAATCAAATCCGCAAAGCCATTGACGGCTTTGGCAGAACGTCCGGCTAATGTATTGACTGATGTCTCATCGCTCAGTATTTCCCACAAGGTTGTGCCTAATTCCTGAGATGCTTTGATGAGTGAATCTACCGTAGCTTTTCCAATACCGCGTCGGGGAGTGTTGATAACTCGTAATAAACTCACAGTATCCGCCGGGTTTGCGATCGCTCGCAAGTAAGCCAAGACATCCTTAATTTCTTTGCGATCGTAAAACTTAATTCCTCCCACCACAGTGTAAGGAATATTATTCCGAACCAGTAACTCTTCAAACGGGCGTGATTGAGCGTTGGTTCGGTAAAGAACAGCAAAACTACCCCAGTTCAACTCCGGGTGTTGATGTTCCAAAGTCTGAATTTGATTGATGACAAAGTGAGCTTCTACAAGTTCATCATCCGCTTTGTGACAATAAATTTCTTCTCCCGCACCACGTGTAGGTCTGAGGACTTTATCAATTCTTTGGGTATTGTTCTCAATCAGGTGGTTTGCTGCTTGTAAGATATTTTCACAAGAGCGATAGTTTTCTTCTAGCTTAACCATTGTCCTGGTGTCTTCATCTGGTAAGCCATCGCCAAAATCTTGCTGAAATTCCAACAAAATGGTAAAGTCAGCCATCCTAAAGGAATAAATGGACTGATCCGCATCACCGACTACAAACACGGAACGGTTTGTCCAGTCCCATTCACTCTTTTTCGGTTCCCCGTTGGTTGCTAATAAGCGAATTAAATTGTACTGAGTCCGGTTAGTATCTTGATACTCATCTACCAAAATATGGCGAAATTTGTTGTGCCAATAACCCAAAACTTGCTCGTTCTGCTCAAACAATTTTACAGGGACTAAGATGAGGTCATCAAAATCAAGGGCGTTATTTTCTGCAAGTCGATTTTGATAAGAAGTATAAACCTCTGCAATCACCCGTCCCCGGTAATTAGGTTGTTCTCTTTCAAATTCTTGAGGTGATAGACCCTGATTTTTAGCATTACTGATAGCATAGCGGACAGAACGAGGTTCAAATTTCTTATCATCTAGGTTCAGTTGTTTAGTCACAATGTCTTTGATAAGACTTTGAACATCAGACTCGTCAAAGATAGAAAAATTCTGCGTCCACCGCCGTCCTTTTTCATCTTCATATTTTGCAATATCAAAGCGAAGAATCCGCGAACATAAACTGTGGAAGGTACCGCACCATAAGTGTTTAACGGTTTTTTTCCAAACTTTTGACTCGAGTTTTGTTTGTTCGTATTCTGGTAGCAAGTCAAACCGTTCGCCGTGTTCCGTCATAGCCAGCTGTTCGGCGAACAGCTTCTTAATCCGTTCTTTCATCTCTCGTGCGGCTTTGTTCGTGAAGGTAACCGACAAGATATTCTCCGGATCGACACGGTGATGGGAAATGAGGTTTGCAATGCGATAAGTCAGCGCTCGTGTTTTGCCAGAACCCGCACCAGCAACAACTAGTAAGGGACCGCAAAAATGTTCAACAGCGCGGCGTTGACTGGGATTGAGGTGACTGAGAAAGTCAGTTGTTGACATGGGATAACAGTGACAAGCGATCGGTGACCAGTGACCAGTTAATGGTTACATTAATAAATAGTAGCTCCTACGAAGGCTACTCAATCCAAACGATGCTCGGTTAAAAGTTAACGTCGGCGAATCGCGGTTAAAATTCCCGAACCTATCGACAGCAGCACTAAACCCCAAATTGCTTCTTTGGGAATGTTCTTGACAACTCCAAAAGCTTGTAGGAGAAGAATGATAGCTAAAATTACTAATAAAATACCAGTAATATATAAGAAAATACTGACACCAAGGCTCGGCGGTCTAGTCACAAACTTTACTCCTCACATCCAAAATACAAGTATTTATGTATCCACTTTTTAATGCAATCTAGATATTAACGTACTTACGAGTTTTCCTTTATAAAATTCCTGAAACTCATCGAAGGTATTGTCAATAACTGCTTGTGCCAAAAGCTGTTTCAAAAATTTAAAATCATAATTTTTATTTAGATCTGCTATTGACTTTGAAAGTAATTCTCCAAATCGTACACGTAAAACTATCATTGACTGAAGTCAAACTTTTCTCCTTTGCTGTTGCTTGTCTACAATCTCCATTGCCAATGAATATAATTCTCAGACAACGCTCACCATTCTACATAAAATTGTGGATAAAAAGCTGGCTGTCGCCGTTGCAATGTATTTGTTAGAACTTGCTCAAGCGAATGTAACCCTGAATGTTTTTGCCCCCATGTCGGTAGAAAATTCCCGATTGGTTCATGACATTGCCTTCGGCTGAAACCACCCCTTGTGATTTAACGTCTACCACAATACCTATATGGTCTAGCTCTACGTTCTCAAGCAAGCAATTAAACAAAACAATGTCACCTGGTAGTGCTTTAAAACCAGCAGTGTTAGCTGAATAATAGAACTGATTCTCGGGTAAGCTTGCCCAATCATACCAAACTCTCACAATTCCTAACGTTGAACGGTGGGATGCGATCGGTTTTACAGGAAATGAAAATCCTGCTTGAAGACAGCAATAGTAAACAAAAGCACAGCACCAATCAAATCCAATAGTTTTATCAGAGTATTTTGTTGTGCTATCAATCCTGTTAAAGGCATTTCGGAAGACATTAAGATATTTTTCAATCTCTAACCCTGCTTTGTTTTCATCTCCTCGTAATTTGAGTTGTCCCTCCTGAAGAGCTACTTTAGCAAGCAATGCTCGTTTTTCCTCATAACTTTCCGTCATAAGCTTTAAAACGTTGACCTAAAATAACGGGAGCCTACATTAGCAAACAGCAAAAAATTCTAAAGCTTTTTTGTCATAAACACGCTATTTGGATCGTCAGTATATCCAACGAAAGGACCTCGATACTCAAACCCGTATTTTATGTACAAAGCTCTTGCGGGAGCAAACTCAGGCGAAGACCCTGTTTCCAAATACAGGCAATCGTAAGCACGCTGTTTGGCTTCTTGAATGATGTGTTCGAGAATCTTTGAGGCGACACCTTGATTGCGGTAAGCTTTGGTAGTACGCATGGATTTGACTTCACCGCTTGTTGAGTCTAGTTCTTTGAGCGCCCCACATCCGAGTAATTCCGATCCTTCCCAAGCCGACCAGAAAGTAATATCTGGAGATCTCAATGCCTCTAAATCAAGAGCATGAACGCTTTCAGGTGGCGTAATCTCATACATATTTTCGAGATGTTCTTGGAGAAACTCAACAATCTTTTTACCTGTCAAATCATCTTCGCGAATTTGCAATCAACTCATCTCCTTAATTTGGTAAGAAATTTTACTTTGTGAATGTTTCCGGGGACCTGCGTTTGGGTTAAAAGTTTTTATCAGTCTATCGCGATCTTCACCTCTATTTACAGAAACTCCTCCCTTAATTTCTTAAGTACTCCCAAACTGCGGGAGCATCCCAATTTGGAAAAAATATCAAGTGATTGGAAATCACGGCTACACAAACGAAGTCCCTCCGGGTTCGCCAGTTGCCTACGGCGGGAAACCCGCCTGCAGCACTGGACTCACCGCCTACGCGGACTAGTGCATAGCCTGCGGAGGCAGGCTTTGTTTGTATAGCACCAGAATTCTATTCTGAGGGCAATGTGCCAAATTGGGATGCTCCCCGAACTGCCAAAAAATTATATATAGAAGTAGGCTAGTTCCTAGCCTACCTACCGATCGCCGATCGCTATTCTTCCCGCAACAACCAAAAACCCGTGTAAGTCACACCAGAATCATCAGGTTGCACAACTAAAAAATGCAGTCCTCGACTTTGTTGCTTCCGTTGCGTAAAAACTCTAGCTGCGTTTGTAACTTCTTTATCTTCAAATGTAGCAACAACCCACCGATCGACTAAACCAGCTTCTAACACCAATCCATCAGGTGTACCAGCAATGTAATTCAAGCTTATGGGATTGGCTTGTTGCAACCACCGTGCTAAACGCATGGATTGTCGTCCACCATAGATAACCACGCCAGGAATGGGTACTGTTGATGCCAAACCTAAATTGAGGGGTTGTAAATGCTCTGGCATTTCTAAAACGGGGATGGGACGATCGCTAAATGCATCTACGATTTCACCTGCAACGAGTGATGCAAAACGCCATTGTTCTCCCCATAAATTTTCTGGTAATGGTGCGGGAGGTGGTTTGTCCAAAACTACAGGATACTGCTTTTGTTGCAACCACTGTTTTAATGCAAGAGTGTGGCGAGTTGCTTCTACTGTAATCCCCAAACTCTTTCCCGCTTGTTCGAGTATGCTGAGAGATTGGGGGCGAAAAACTTGAATGACGTTTGGCAGTTTTTCTCCGGCTGCTTGCTGAAGTTGAGAAGCAACCCAACTCGAGTTTGCTTGTGCTTGCGGACAAGTGGCTTCATATTCAAAGTCGCGATGCAAATCGCAAATCAGCACATACCATAAAACTTGTCCGGATGCATCTGGCTGGGGACATCGGTAGAAATCAGCTTGCCAAATTTTCATACACAAAGTTATTCCTACAATGCCAGCTTTTATGCACTCACCAATCTCTACTGGATAAATGCTTGGTACTGCTTATCGCTGCGAATCTTGTTAAAATCCGGGTCAGTTTTTGCTAATTTTTTATACTTCCCAGGATAAAGATTGACAGCTTTTTGCAAGTTTTCCAAAGCTAGTTTAGCATTACTTTGCAAAGCGTAAGCACAAGCTTTGTTATAGTAAGCTTCGTGCTGGTTTGGCTGAATTGCAATCGCTCGATCGTAGGATGCTATGGCTTCTTTGTAGCGTTGCAGTTTTGTTAGAGCTATGCCTTTGTTGATCCATGCTTCATGTTTGTCTGGTTTGATGGCAATTGCTTTATCGTAGGATGCTATGGCTTCTTTATATCGCTTCAAAGCACTGAGGACATTGCCTTTATTGAACCATGCTTCATGTTTGTTAGGTTGGATAGCAATTGCTTTGTTGTAAGATGCTATGGCTTCTCGATACTGGTGCAAAGAGTTGAAGGCATTACCTCTGTTATTCCAAGCTTGAGCACTTTCCGGTTTAATCAATATCGCTTTGTCGTAAGCTGCGATCGCATCTTTGTAGCGTTGCGCGTTAAACCAACTATTGCCTTGATGAAAATAATCTTCTGCCTGTTGATTGTGGTTTACTTCCGTTAGCAGTTGGGAAACATTAACTTCTTTTACGGCTTGGTTGCTATATACTCCTGGTGATTTTGTATCATTACAACCAAACAACAATAAAATTGCGAACAAGCCAGTTGCTTGAAACAAGCGCCTATGAACCATGCGTTAGTAGATAACTTACAACTACGATCCTAAACAAGATGGTTTTATCAAAAAGTATAAAGCTGTACCGATATTCTACAGGAAATATGAAATAGCTTTCTTGACAAAGCTTTTACAGGAAACAATTTTGGAAAAATGAATTTAAATCAGACTGTATCACATATCACTCTATAGCTATTCTATTGCATTTGTCAAATATTATGTTAGTTGTAACGGGCAATACCCACTGCATGAGTCTTATAGTTGGTATTGCCCACCCAACTGAACTAATTCCCGATTGCGGAGGTTGCTTCTGGTGCGATCTCGCGATTACGATGAAACCACTGTTGCATCGGGACTTGCTAGTGCCAAAATATAAACATGTCGATTGAATCAAACTCCAACTCATCTAAAGCCCACTCACAAGACTCCCACTTAGAAGACATCTTACAGCCAGATGATTTTGATGATGGGAGAGCTGAAAATCCCTTGTTCCCCAGTGAACTTGCTACCCAGCAGGCTCTAGCCGCAATTTCATCCCAACAATCCCCGCAAAGAATATCTACGCTGCAACAGTTACGTTCCGCTGTCAGCGGACGCACTCCGAGCCATGTAGCAGTAAAACCCAGAGCCCTGTTGCTTATACTCGTCGCGATCGCGATCGTAATTATTGGAATTGCCATCAACAACTCAATTGTTGGTGCGTGCGGAATCCTGATAGCTCTACTTCTATCCCTAGCGGTGCTGTTACCTGCAGTAGAAATGGCGATCAAACAGTGGTTTTCAGCACAAGAGCGAGCCATATTTGTTGCATTTTTGGGAGTGATGGCAGCCATAATTGGTACAGTCAAGTTTAGCGGTTTTGGGGAGCGACTTCTCAATTGGGGACGCAAAATTAACTGGGAGGCTTCTGGGACACTCGCAGAGTGGTTTGGTGCGTTGGGACAAATTCTCATCGCTATTATCGCGGTATATGTTGCTTGGCGACAGTACGTAATTTCTAAAGACCTAACGATTCAGCAAAACTTTCTCACCATTCAGCAAAATATCATTACCCAACAGCAGACAATTGACTCATATTTCCAAGGCATTTCTGACTTAGTATTGGATGAAGAAGGATTATTAGAAGATTGGCCACAAGAAAGAGCGATCGCAGAAGGTAGAACTGCTGCTATTTTAAGTAGTGTTGATGGAAGCGGTAAAGCAAAAATCCTGCGCTTTCTCTCACGGTCTAGACTGTTGACACCTCTGAAACGCGATCGTCGATTGGGTAGACCGATTCTAAATGGCGTTGGTGGTTATGCTGAAGACCGACTTGAGGGCGTGCGCGTTATTGATTTGGGCGTCATGCTAGCAGGAGCAGACCTTGCTGGGACCGATTTGCGGTGGACTGACTTATCTGAAGTCAATTTTGTGCGTGCTGACCTCAGTAATTGCGATTTGGTAAAAGCCAACCTATCCCGCACTATCTTATATGAAACAAATCTGATTGGTGCTGACCTCAACGGGACTCGCTTGTTCTACGGTTCTGTAGAGAAAGCATCACCGCGCAGCCGTACCGAACCACCCGATTATGAAACTGGCGAATATACTGGTGCTGTTGTAGAAAATGCTGATTTCACCGATGCTCAAAGGATGGCTGAATCTGCACGATACTATTGCTGCGCCTGGGGCGGTGAAAAAACAAGAAACACAATTCCCGGTGGTTGCGAAGGAATTCCAAATAAATTGGGGAGATGATGGTGGTTGGTGGTTAGTAGCTACTAACAACTAACCACTATCAACTAACAACTAACCATTAAGAAAAAACTTCCCCTTCCGGTAAAGTGAGAATTTCAACACCGTCTTCTGTCACAGCCAAAGTATGCTCGCATTGAGCGCTAAGTTTGCGATCGCGTGTCAGTGCTGTCCAACCATCGCTTAAAACTTCCACTTCCCAAGTTCCTTCGTTAATCATGGGTTCGATTGTAAAAACCATACCCTGTCTGAGACGTTTTCCTTTTCCACGAGTCCCGTAATGAGGAATCTCCGGTGCGGTATGAAAAATGTTACTGATACCGTGTCCTACAAAGTCTCGCACCACAGAAAAACCCTGTGATTCTGCATACTCTTGAATAGCAGCCCCAATATCTCCGATGTACGCCCCCGGTTTAACTTCCTTTATACCTCGGCGACGGCACTCTCTTGTCACCTCTACTAACTTTTTAGCCATGGGGGAAGGTGTACCGACCAAAAATGTCTCAGATGTATCTCCGTGGTAACCATCGACAATGAGCGTCACATCAATATTAATGATGTCACCATCGCGAAGAATTTGCTTGGCACTGGGAATACCATGACAAACCACTTCATTAATACTCGTACATATAGATTTGGGATAACCTTTATAACCCAGGGGGGCGCTTTTTGCTCCATGAGCTTGCGTCCAACGTTCTGCTTCGTCGTTTAGCTCTAAAGTGCTAACCCCCGGTTTAACCATTGGTTCGAGGTGACGCAACAGTTCGGCTGCTAAGCGCCCAGCCTTCCGCATTTTTTCTAGTTCTCGGCTAGATAATAAAACAATTGTTTTGCTGTTGTTCATAAAATTTAGTATAAGATACTGGGTAGTCTTAAGGACTGTAAGGTGGGCATTGCAAACCACGTGAGATGATTGGTAGGCAATACCGATCCTCCATACAGTTTCAACATCAAATAAGCGGTTAATAGATATAAATAGCTATTAGCCGCTCATTTGAAGGTGAGAACCAACGATCATAGTACCGATACCAACATCAGTAAAAATTTCCAGGAGTAATGAGTGGGGAATGCGACCATCAATTATATGTGCTGCTTTCACTCCTTGTGCGAGAGAACGGACGCAGCAATTGACTTTTGGGATCATTCCACCACTGACTACATCCATTGCGATGAGTTCTCTAGCTTCTTGAATGTCCACTTTCGGAATCAGGGTAGAAGGATCTTTGTAATCTTTCAAAATCCCTCGCGTATCAGTTAGCAATATTAACTTTTCTGCGCCCAATGCAGCTGCGATCTCTCCTGCTACAGTATCGGCGTTAATGTTATATGGCTGTCCTGTTTCGTCTGCTGCAACGCTAGACACTACCGGGATATAGCCATTGTTAACGAGTGTTTCCAAGATTTTTATATTAACATTGTTCACTTCTCCCACAAAGCCAATGCCTTCATCACCTTGAGGACGTGCTTTGATTAAATTACCATCTTTGCCGCACAACCCCACAGCTGAACCACCTGCTTGATTGATTAAAGCGACAATTTCTTTATTAACTCGACCGACTAACACCATCTCCACAACATCCATTGTGGGAGCGTCTGTCACTCGCAAACCATTTTTAAATTGAGCCTCGATTCCCAGTTTATCCAGCCAACTGTTGATCTCCGGTCCTCCACCATGTACCAAAATGGGTCGCAAACCCACACAAGATAAAAAGACTATGTCGCGAATCACTTTATCTTTGAGATTGCTGTCTTTCATAGCTGCACCACCATATTTAACAACAATGGTGCGACCGATAAATTGTTGAATGTAGGGTAGTGCTTCGCTTAGCACTTGTACGCGGGTGGCTGCATCTTGCTTAATATACTCAGTTTGGCTGACTGTCATAGACACTTCGCGGGCAGTTACTGACGTTACATATAAATTTACATCGTGAAAATACTAGCTATACAAAAATTAATATTAATCAATATTCAGCTATATATCTTCACCCTTCTGTTGGTTTTAAAACACTGGGAATCTCATTTAAGACTCGTATAGCAATTTGCTCTGGTGTTTCTCCTTCACTGACAGTAATTCTCAAATCAGCTTGTGAGTAAAGATGTTGTCTTTGTTCGAGGAGCGATCGCAGTTTCCCTTGGAGATCGCTATTCTGTAAAAGGGGTCTAGTCGTATCCTCCGCCAAACGGGCGTAGAGAATTTCGACAGGTACATCCAACCAGACAATTAAACCATGGTGAAGGTAACTCCAGTTTTGCTGTCTTAAGACAATACCTCCACCTGTTGCGATCGCAAGCTTAGTGAAAGAACACACTTGCGCCAAAACCTCAGTTTCCAATTGGCGAAACCCGGATTCTCCTTCATCTTGAAACAGCTGAGTTATGGTTTTACCACCTGCGGTCTCAATGACGGTGTCGATATCCACAAATCCGTAGCCCAAATGTTGCGCCAGTACTTGTCCTACAGTAGATTTCCCCGCCCCCATCATACCAATCAGGTATAGGTTGACTCCTTTTAATAAGTTATTTGTCATGGAAGTTGTGAGTTGTTAGTCGTTAGTTGTTGCTCTTGAAAGCCAACCACTAACCAATAACTATAGCAGTTTAAATGAAATATAAGAATAAGAGTGAAGACTGCTAATAGCTAATTGCTTTTTGACCATTAGCTATTAGCCATTAACTATTAGCAATCCATTTTTTTTACAAATGATATAGGATTGCTATATTAACCAATTTACTCTAAAGATTGAGATTTTAGACGCAGTTCTCGAATGTAGTTTTTTATTTGGTTCTCCAAGATTGTATAATTCATTAGCAGAAGATCTCCTGTTTCCCCAAAGGTTTGTAAATTTTCCTCAATTAATCGTTCGCCAATATATTCCATCAAGACAGGAATTTGAGAAAAACTCGCCGCTTTTTTTTCAATCAAAGAACGTTTCTGCAATAACTCGATAGCTTCTAGAATTAATCTCTGAGACACGCGAGGAACAAGCTCTCTCTGCAACTTACGAACTGACACAAAGTCTTGGCTTAAAGCCAACCAATACATAATCAACTTTTCCAAGTCAGACAAACGATTAAATTGTCTATCTAAAATAGCGCGAATATCTCCAAAAACGACTGTATCCTGTTCTAAAAAACTGTTGATACTACCATCAAATAATTCTTCAATTGCTGTTGCAACTAATTTAATAAATAAGGGATTACCTGCATACAAATTGATTAAAGTTTTGCATTCTTCCTCTTGGGAAGTCATTAAACCTTTAGCTTGGAGTATATTCTTGCTCTCTCCATAACTTAAGCCTGTTAATTTGAAGCAACGAACAGGTAACAATTTTCCTTCAAGCACTGAAATTTCTTGGGGTTTTTCTCGACTGGTGACAACCAAACAGCTTTGATGCTGGGAGTCTCCTACTCTTCTGAGAATTTCTCCATAAATCTCGTATCCCTGACAATAACTAATATGAGGTAGAAGATAGTCTAAAGAATGGTCTTTATTGAATGGAGCGATCGCTCTTGAAAGAGATGGCTCGTTAATATTGATATATCGACTGTATAAAATAGAATCAAAATTATCTAAGACAATGAGACATCGAGAAGAACGCAAACAATCGAGCAATTGAGAAATACGTATTTCTAAGGTTTCTGTAGGTTTGATTTCTCGCTCGGGTGATAAAATTCGTAGGAGTTGATTGAGGAGAGTGTCAGGAGATGGATTGAGATGTAGCGATCGCCAAATTACATATTCAAACTTCTCCTTCAAGTGTTCTGCTAGCTTGACAGAAAAAGCTGTTTTTCCAACGCCAGACATACCCAAAATCATCACTAAACGACAGCGTTCTCCATCAATCCATTGCTCGAGTTGAGAAACTTCTGTTCTCCTTCCATAGAACAAACTCACATCAGGCGCTTCACCCCAATCTTCTATGGGTGCTGACCTTATATCTATAGAAGCAATCTCTTGTTTTGTATTTATTTCTGGTTGACTACCAATAGGACTCGATGGAACCCGTGCTTTTTTATAACCTGCTTTTTCTAGCAATTGAGTGACACGGCTCCAATTTTTTACTTTAATGAAGTGTCCTGCTTGGTTGGTCAGCATTTCCTCTATATACTTATACAAACCATTGGAAAGATACACTCTAACAGTACTGCTACTACGACTTTGATACACGGTATTGGCGATTTCTGCGGGACTAAAACCGCAAAGTAAACCTCTCAAGAATTTTTTTTCAACGGGTGTTAGGGATTTTCCTTTCACCAAACCTAAATCTACATAAAGCTTTTCGAGTTCCCAAACATTTTTAGCTTCTATAAATTCTTCTTCTATCTGACTTGAACTGTGAAAGGTCATTAGCGTAATTTTAGATACCAAACTTTTATATCATACTGAATTTTATATAAAGCCAAATTAAATAAACGATAAATTTATAGCGAAATTAATAACATTCGTTAGGTGACTTGTAATTATTCCTTAGGTATCTTTAGGCTTAACAGAAAGTTTATAGAAATTGAGTGAAACTTTATCTTGACTTTATCGGTCAACATCAGCAAGCGTAACGGAACTCACTAAGTTAGGGGGAAATTACGTGTTTGTGCAGCACCGTGTTTCTACCAACACAGTGTTTTTGCCTCAGCAAGCCGTTGCTGCAAGCTCGAACAGACAAGTCAGGTGTTTTTTTCAAGGTGTAAAGTATGACTCATTATTTGACGAAATCCACAAAAACTCTGCTCGTAGAAGAGTTGAAGCACAAAGCCATTGCATATCCTACCTAAATCAACTCGTATATATAAGTGTGTTTTATGTGTGGTCTTTAGAGGTTTCAACCATGACTCGGATTAGAGATGTTGTAAAAAAGGCTTTAGCCACCGGTTATCTTACCGTTGAAGCAGAAAATCAACTGCGACAGCTGCTGACAACTCGGTACGATTTAGAGGACTTTAACGCTTTCATGACTTTACAAGAAGCTGCTATGACGGGAGTTGTCAAGCAAGAATCCCGCGAACGTTGCAATCTTGTGTAGAGATGCACGTTACCATGCACTCGTCACAAGTTAGCGCCGAGGAGACTTATCCTCATCCTCAAATTCATCATCCAAAAACCCCCACTCATCCTCCTCTGTAGGTTCAGGCTTGGGTGGTTGATAGGGGGGGATGATAACCCGGTAGTCCGCATCGTAAACGGATTCTGTTTTTCCCACACCAGAATTTTTTGGTTCGCGGTAGCTATAGGAATAGGATGAATCGGTTTTTGGGTTGTCTTGCGGTGCTGAAGAGCGATCGTAGGTATTAGAATCTCTGACTTGGGTTTTTTGGGAATCAGACTTGTTAAACTCCCAATCCTGATAAAGTCCGCTACCTGTTTCCCAGTCATCAACAGTGTCAGTGGTTTGGGATTCTCGCTCCCCAGAAGACGGAGGATTTGGCGGACGAGATGTTGGTTCTTCAACGCGAGTTTTGTTCCGACGTGGTTGTTCGGGAGACGATCGCAAAGGAGTTTGGCGCTGTCCCCCAACAGAACCAGATAAGTTAAACAAAATATTCAATAAGATAGTTGTAAATCCACCAGCAAATGTGCTAAATAAAATCCAAATTGCCAGTGGTAATGGTTGCGATCTCACACCTAAAAACACAAGCGGTAGAACGGGAGACCAATTTTGTAGGAGTAGCAGCGTAATTCCTCCAAGTACTGCTACTAATAGAATTAAGCGAATAAGTGCCATAGTAATTAGGAAAGGATAAAGAATAAAGGATAAAGGATAAAGTATGAAGGATAAAATTTCATCATTCATCATTCATCATTCATCCTTTAATTAATGACCTTGCCACCGTTGAATTGGGATGCAGTCAATATCTAGCTGATCCAAAGCACGGGCGACAACAAAGTCAACTAAATCTTCGATAGTTTGGGGCTTGTGATACCAAGCGGGAATAGCAGGAACAATTCTGACGCCAACTTCTGCTAAAGCTGTTAAGTTACGTAGGTGAATCAAACTCAAAGGAGTTTCACGCGGAACAACAACCAGTTTCCGACCTTCTTTAAGTTGGACATCCGCCGCACGTTCCAATAAATCTGAACTCATACCAGCCGCTAGCTTTGCTACAGTACTCATGCTACAGGGAATAACGATCATTCCTTGAGTGCGAAACGAACCACTAGCAATGTTAGCGCCGACATCACTCCAATGATGACAGTGCAATTTCCCGGATTGTGCGACAAGGGCTTGCTGTCGCCAAAATTGTTCTTGCTGAAGGGCTTCTACTGGCATGCGAATATTTTGCTCGGATTGCCAAACCATGTAAGTTGATTTGGAAGCCACTAATTCAATTTCAAAGTCAGCTTCGAGCAAAAATTTTAGAGCACGAACAGTATAAATTAGACCGGATGCTCCTGTTACGCCTATTATGAGAGGTTTTGTAGGGTTTGACACGCTTAAAAAGGGCTAATTGCTAATTGCTAATTGCTAATTGTTAATGGCTAATGGCTAGTAGTACCATTAGCCATTAGCCATTAGCTATTCTTTCTATTCATCATCAGCATAGGGATCTAAGTCATCGGGTTCAAGATCGTCGTGGCGCATATACATACCGGGATCTTCGCCATTCATATCCTTACCCATAACTGCACCATCGCTACCGACAGTCACTAAATCAATTTGTTGGCGGTAATAGTCAACACTCTTGACCTGTACGGCTACGCGATCGCCCAATCTGTAGGAAGCCCGATTCTTGCGACCAAACAGCGCTTGTTGTCTGGCGCGATATTCATACCAATCGTCTTTGAGAGAACTTACGTGAACCAGCCCTTCTACCCGTAAAGGAACTCGCGTATTTCCGCTTTCTGACTCGGTGGGTGGAACTTCGATTTCTACAAAGAACCCGTAGGATTGAACCCCGGTGATGACACCAGTGAAAACTTCACCAATGCGTTGTTTCATCAGCGAAGCTCTTTGCAAACCAGCCAGATCGGTTTCCGCTTCTTGAACTTCTTTTTCGCGATCGTTAAGCTGAACAATAATTCTCATCAATTCACTTTGCAATTCACTTTGCAATTCTGGTGGAAGAACGTTCCAGTTAATTTCGCCGTGACTTGATGAGTGGCGAAGGTTGACCCGATCTTTCACGCGAGTGTTGCGGCGATCGCGCCCGTGTTCGATCAATGCGTAAAAGACCCTTTGCATTACCAAATCTGGATAACGCCGCAAGGGAGAAGTGAAATGGGTATACTCTGGTAACGCCAAACCAAAATGAGCACCTTTGGTTGTACTGTAGGTAGCTTGCTTGAGAGTGTCTTGTAATAAGTAAGTTAAAACTTGCTCGGATGACGATTCTGCAAATACCCTAGTCAGCTGTTGGTAATCGAGAGGTTGAATTTCTACTTCCGGTTCGAGGGACAGTTCAACGCCCAAGTTCATTGCCAATTTCAGCATCTCTTGAACATCTTCGGGATCGGGCGCACCTTGGACTCGCCAAATAGCAGGAACTCCAAGAGCGTTCAAATGAGTTGCGATCAATTGATTTACCAGTAATGTATACTCTGTGAGTAAAGCTCGCACGGGTAAATCGTTGGTGACCGCACACCCCAAAGTCCCTTCATCACAGTATGGGTTTTGATTGGGTGGTAGATTCAATTGCAAACAACCGCGATTGAGGCGTACCTTTTTCAATAATTGCCGTACAGTTTCCAGTTCTTGAACGATTTGGACAGTACCGCTATTTGTTTTCGTGGATTTGTTGGCGAGAATAGTTTCTGCCTCGGATTCACTCAGTGAGGTATCGACTTTAACAACGGTAGGCTGAATTTCCCAATCTTCTATTTCTCCCGATTGTGCATCAATCGTAATTAGAAAAGAAAGCGCTAATCGGTCAACTCCAGGTAATAAAGAACACCGTTCGCCGACCACTTCTGGGAACATGGGCAGTACTAAATTACCAAGATACACCGAACGCCCGCGCTTGAGTGCTTCCCGGTCAAGAATTTCTTCTGGTTGAATGTAATGGGTAGCATCGGCAATGTGAAAGCCCAATCGCCAATTGCCCTCATTATTTTTTTCCAGAGAAAAGGCGTTTTCTACAAATTTGGAATCACCATTATTGGGAACTATGCTAAATGCAAACTTTTGGCGCAAGTCCAAACGATTTTTTAAATCTGCTTTCAGCAGCTTTTTAGGTAATTTTGAGGCTGCTTCCTGAATGGGGTCTGGAAAACTACGAGCCAGATCGTGTTTGCAGGTGACTAAATCTATGTCGGCTGCTGCTTCCGCATCGCTACCCAAAATTTGTACGACTCTACCCAAAGGTGGATATTGGGCTAACGGATAACGCAAAACCTCTACATGAGCCAGGTGATCGATGGCTTGTTCGAGTTGATTGTTATTGATGAGCAGTTTCAGTTCAAAAAGCAATCTATCGTCTAAAGGTACGGCGCGGTAGCCCCCTTCTACCTGCTTGATCCGTGCTAATAAAGTGTGATTTGACCGTTCTAGGATGAGCTTAACTTCTCCTTCTGGCGATCGCCTCCGACTACCTTCTTTAAGAACTTTGACCAAAACGCGATCGCCATTCCAAGCATTGCTCAGATGACTTTCACGAATGTAGATGTCTTCTGCGCCTTCTACATCCTGAATCGCAAAACAAAAACCTTTGCTGGAACAGCGAAGTTTGGCTTCAATCACCCCCTCTTCCGAGATACGGCGGTACTTACCTCGTTCTTTGGCCAAAATCCCAATTCTTTCAAGTACTTCCAAGGCGATGTGAAGTCTTTCTAAACTGGGTTCATCTTCGCAACCAAGTTTCTTTTCTAACAGTTTACGAGCGACCAATTTATCATCAGTAAAATTGGCGAGAAGTGTAGCGATTGAAAATTCCATGCAGTGAACCGACCTTTGGTCAAAACGTCATTTGTTGTTTATCTGGTTCGCGTGCTGTGTACCCTCACGACTACAGACACTAGCCGGAAACGAATTGCCCATAATAAAGGGGACCACAGGAGCATTTCAGAGTTTAGTGGTAAGAAAGGTTCCTTAACTCCAGTCAATCTTCAAAAGTACGCCCGTTTAGTGTTTTGCCCCCTCGGTAATTACGCAACGGGTTTTTATATAAGACGCACTTTGGAGAACTCTCCACGCTGCCCAAAAGCACTGTTTAGGGAAACCGCAGGTGTTAGATTGTCTTAAGTGAAGGTTCTTTTACGCCACTAGACTCTGTTTTTTAACTAGGAGAAACTGCCGACAAATCTAATTGACCCATATGTAGGATCGGAAACAATTAGGCCAGCAGCTTAACGAGCTGTGAGGACGAACCATTACTACATTATTGTAGATATAGAGTGTGCTCGCAGAAAATAGTACTAGAACACCAATTCAGTAATTATGGTAGCATTCTCAGTAAAATTATTTAAGAATAACCAGCAGCAGCCAAAAAATTAGCCGAATAACCTGAACGGGTAGCGGGCGGCAATGGGCTTGAGAATTGAATCGCTTTAAATAATGCCCCAGAATCCATGCCTTTTTTTTCAAGTATTAATACTGTTTTAAAATCGATCGAGCCCTGAGAGCATATGATAATGTATACGGGTTGGGTGCATTTGTACTAGCGAACATCGGTTTGAACAAAAATGTTGAGTGCAGTACCCATCTATAATTAAGTAGATTTAGGTGGGGGAGAGTTCAATAAGTTGTTTCCAACCCCTTTATTAAACAGAGCAAGATTTGGTGAGAGCATTATGTTGGCTCAATTTCAGAGCAAGTACCCCCAAGGCAATCTCATTACTGAATTAGTGCAAATTTATAATGGCAAGTACATTGTCCGCGCAAGCGTACAGATTGATGGCACTACTCGCGCCACCGGTATGGCAGCAGCAGAAATTTTAGAGGATGCAGAAGATAAAGCGAGAACTCGAGCGCTGATGGTTTTAGGAATAACAGACATCCCTCAAGGAGCAACAGTTATTTCCCCAGAACCAACCAAGCAGGTTCCGCCCAATATATCCCCAGTAACTTCTAATGGATTGAATGAGCCAGCTTCTTCCGTTGTGCTGAACTCTCATCCTCAAACAGAAGCACCTGCAACTCCCTCAACTTCAGTTGTTTCAGCACCAGTAGCCGCAAAGGAGACAAAACAACAAAGTTATAGCGATCGCTTGACGGCGGCTGAAAACTCACAAACTCATTTTGAGACCAAAACTCCAGATATTGGCGATCGCTTTGCCAAAACTCACGCCTCAAAAACTCAGATGAAGGCTGAAACTCCAGATATTGGCGATCGCTTTGCTACAACTCACGCCTCGGAAACTCAGATGAAGGCTGAAACTCCAGATATTGGCGATCGCTTTGCTACAACTCACGCCTCGGAAACTCATTTTGAGACCAAAACTTCCGAGTCTGGCGAATTTATTCCTGCTATTCCTACCATTCCTGCTATTCCGACTATTAATAAACAGGAAATTCCATTTTCCAAAACTCAAGAGAGTCACGGTGAATTTGCCACAATTAACAAGCAAGAAGAACAATTTGATGCTGCATTAGACAATTTTGATATATTGTCACCTAGCACCACTGAGAACAACGCTTTTTCTGGCGTTCCCAACAATGTAACGCCATTTCCTTCACGCAGTTCCAACTTGCAAGAGGAGATGACGACACAAGCAACAACAAGCAAGCGCAAAAAAAAGGCAGAACCAGTGGATCACTCGGATGATATTGCCAAAATTAGTGGTGAAATGCAGCGATTGGGTTGGAACACAGACCAAGGGCGCGAGTATTTGGTCAAAACTTACGGGAAGCGATCGCGTCACTTACTGACTCAAGAAGAATTAAAGGATTTCTTAAAATACTTGGAGTCACAGCCTACACCCATAGACCCGTTAGCTGGGTTTTGAGAGGGTCATTTTGACCTTACCCCCAACCCCGATTCACTTCATCCCCTCTCGTTCCCAGGCTGAGCTTGGGAATGACTTTCGGGAGGCTTCGCCTCCCGGAAGCAACAAAACCATAATATTGCTATGGAATCTCTAGGTTTAACTGAAATATTTGCCAATATTGCTAGCGAATTACTACGGTTGCAACGGACAGAAGAACTCGAACGAGATTATCTTATACGAACCTATGGGAAAAGATCGCGTTATCTGTTAACTCAAAAAGAGTTATTAGAATTTCTTGAGTATTTGAACACCCAACCTACTCCAAATGTTTCTTCTCAAAGATCCTTTAAATTAGGATACGATGAAGATATCTATGCTTTTAAACAACCTACCAATACCATTGACCTTGTTGGTAGAACTAGTGTAGAAATGCACCGCATCCAATGGACAGAAGAACTTGGGCGAGATTATCTTATCAGGACTTACGGCAAGCGATCGCGCCATTTACTAACTGAAGAAGAATTTCTTGATTTTCTCAGCTACTTGGAATCTCAACCTACGCATTCGAGTAACAATCTTATTGCTGATCACCGGGGGGAAGCCCAGATTGTGGAGCTCGTCGCCAAAGTTGATTTGGAAATACAACGTTTGGGTTGGACAACACAAAAGCAGCGAGAATATCTTCTGAAAATCTATGGTAAGTATTCTCTATATTTATTTACACAAGAACAATTGCAGGATTTTCTGAATTATTTAAAGTCTTTACCTGCATCTTCAGATTAAATTATTGGAGGCGGAGCCTCTAGAAAGGCATTCCCAGGCTCAGCCTGGGAAAGAGATCGCTACAAGGTATTCTGTAGTAAAGCCACTGGAGCGAGGTCAAAAGCTAAGACGTTTCTGATTACTGATTGACGACGGCTATTGGGCGACTACCAGCAGAGTGGCGATCGATCACTTGGTCGATTAAACCATAGTCTTTAGCTTCATGAGGTGACATAAAGAAATCTCTTTCTGTATCCTCAGTAATCTTTTCTAATGGTTGACCCGTATGCTCTGCTAAATATTCATTTAGCTTGCGCTTGTGGTAAAGGATTTCCCGTGCTTGAATTTCAATATCAGTTGCTTGTCCTTGAGCACCACCCAAAGGTTGGTGAATCATAATTCGGGAATGAGGTAAACTCATCCGCTTACCTTTTGTACCAGCACTGAGGAGGAAAGCGCCCATACTCGCCGCCAATCCGGTACAAATTGTACAGATATCTGGGCGGATGTGCTTCATAGTATCATACATACCCATTCCCGCCGTTACCGAACCACCAGGAGAGTTGATGTACATATATATATCTTTCTCCGAGTCCTCTGCGTCTAAAAACAGCAGTTGGGCAACAATCAAGTTAGCCACAGTATCATCGATCTGCTGTCCTAAAAAGATGATGCGCTCGCGTAACAGACGTGAGTAGATATCAAAGGCGCGTTCGCCACGACCTGATTGTTCTATAACAATTGGAATCATGAAAGCTGGTTGTACTTATTTTACGTATATTCTATCGATTGCAACGCCCGATGGTTGTCCTAAAACCCGAACCTTATCACCTGAGCGCTAACTACCAGTCACTAATCATTAAGCTTGTTAGTATTTTTACAGGGACTTTTCCGGAATAGAATTACCATTACGAGTAGATACATAATACAGGGTGCATTTGGTTAACAAACTAAAGAAGAACCGCCATCCCCCCAAAGCCAGAGGAGCCCGCCATGCTCGAAAAACTTTTGCAAGCCGCTGTTATCACCTTCTTACTGCACCTCATTGCAGGTCTTAGCCCAAATAGTATCATTGAGACAAAGGTAGAACAACCTTCAACAGTCGCTCCAGTGCCCATTGCAAATGCACTGCCTGCTTCTGCACGATAATAATGCCAAGGTAGGTAGAGCAGACACTGACTCTGCAGACAGAGTTAGATAAGAAGAATGCATGACTCTACTTATGACAAGCTACACTATGCGAATAAGGGTTTTTCTCATGCATCTTCACAATGACCAATCGTCTTGCTCAAGCTAAAAGCCTCTACCTCCGCAAACACGCCGAAAATCCCATTGATTGGTGGTCTTGGTGTGATGAGGCGCTAGCAACTGCAAAAGTGCAGAACAAACCAATATTCCTTTCCATTGGCTACTCTAGTTGCCATTGGTGTACCGTGATGGAAGGAGAAGCATTTTCCGACCTAGCAGTGGCTGAGTATATGAACGCCAACTTTCTTCCCATTAAAGTGGATAGGGAAGAACGACCCGATATTGACAGCATCTATATGCAAGCTTTACAAATGATGAGCGGTCAGGGGGGTTGGCCATTAAACGTGTTTATCTCTCCAGAGGATCTGGTACCTTTCTATGCAGGGACTTACTTTCCGTTAGAACCACGCTACGGTCGCCCCGGCTTTTTACAAGTTCTGCAAGCAATCCGTCATTATTACGATACAGAAAAAGAAGATTTGCGCGATCGCAAAGCCACCATTCTTGAGTCACTCCTAACTTCTGCAGTGCTGGAATCGGGAGGCGTAACAGAAACTCAAGATATTGAATTATTGCATAAGGGCTGGGAGACTTGTACTGGAATTATTACACCCAATCAATATGGCAATAGCTTCCCAATGATTCCTTATGCAGAATTGGCGCTGCGAGGAACTCGATTTGAATGGGAAAATTCTCGTTACGATGGCATTCAAGTTTCTACTCAAAGGGGTCTGGATCTAGCACTAGGGGGAATTTACGACCATGTAGCTGGGGGCTTTCATCGCTATACAGTGGATTCTACATGGACGGTACCGCATTTTGAAAAGATGCTTTACGATAACGGTCAAATTGTGGAGTATCTGGCTAATTTGTGGAGTGCGGGAATACACGAACCGGCTTTTGAAGCAGCGATCGCAGGTACTGTTCGATGGTTAAAGCGGGAGATGATTTCACCCTTGGGATTCTTCTATGCTGCTCAAGATGCTGATAGCTTTACCAATCGGACAGATGCAGAACCTGAGGAAGGAGCATTTTACGTTTGGAGTTACAGCGAATTGCAACAACTGCTAAGTGCAGGTGAACTAGCAGAATTACAACAAACGTTTACAGTTACTCCTAACGGTAACTTTGAAGGTAAGAACGTTTTACAAAGACGTCATCAAGGCAAACTGAGTGAGAGTTTGCAAACAGCGTTAGGAAAATTGTTTGTTGCACGTTATGGTTTTGCAACGGACATGACCGATGAAGCCCGACGTTCATCCACGACAACATTTGCTACATTTCCCCCCGCACGCAACAATCAAGAAGCAAAAACTCATAACTGGTTGGGACGCATTCCTGCAGTGACAGATACAAAAATGATTGTTGCATGGAATAGTTTGATGATATCTGGTTTAGCTAGGGCATACGGGGTATTTCAAAGACAAGAATATTTGGAACTTGCAGCAAACGCAGCCAATTTTATCTGCAACAATCAGTTTGTAGATGGGCGCTTTCACCGTCTTAATTATGAAAATCAGCCAACAGTTCTCGCGCAATCTGAGGACTACGCCTTTTTTATCAAAGCACTGCTCGATTTACACCAAGTCTCTTTGCAAATAGAAAACAACGATTCCAACTCGTCTTCCCATTGGCTCTCAAAAGCAATTACCGTACAAGAAGAATTTCACGAATATCTGTGGAGCGTGGAACTTGGTGGATACTTCAATACATCAAGTGACGCCAGCCAAGATTTGATAGTGCGCGAACGCAGTTATGCCGATAATGCCACACCATCTGCTAATGGAGTTGCGATCGCAAACCTAGTCCGTCTTGCTCTACTCACCGACGATCTTCATTATCTAGACTTAGCCGAACAAGGATTAAACGCTTTTAGGGGTGTGATGAATCGTGCTCCTCAAGCGTGTCCCAGCTTGTTTGCTGCCCTAGACTGGTATCGCAATTGTACGTTAATCCGTACCTCAGAAGAACAAATTAAATCTCTTGTGCCAACATATTTACCCAGTGCAATATTTGTCTCAACATCAAAACTACCAGAAGGAAGCGTTGGATTAGTCTGCCAAGGATTGAAATGTTTGCCAGCACCAGAAAGTGCAGAGAAGTTTTTGCAGCAATTACGAAAGAGTTTAACTAGGGTCAGTAAGTAGTGAGCAGTGAGCAGTGAGCAGTGACTTAAGTGCAATTGTGTTAGCAGGGGGAATGAGTTCCCGCATGGGACAAGATAAAGCTTTGATCCCAATTCAAGGTGTACCCCTCCTGCAATTAATTTGTCAAATGGCAGAAAGTTGTGCTGATACAGTTTATGTAGTAACCCCTTGGGAAGAACGATATCAGCACTTACTCACTCCTAAGAGCAAGTTTATTCGGGAAGTGACTGTAGGGGAATCTTTACCCCACGGACCGCTTGTTGGCTTTGCTCAAGGATTAGCGCAAGTACAAACGGAGTGGGTGTTGCTACTCGCCTGCGATTTACCTAAGTTGGAGGTTAAAGTTTTACAGGCGTGGGCGGCTGAACTTAAATATGTTGAAGAGGACGCGATCGCCGCATTGGTATGTCATAGTAAAGGTTGGGAACCGTTGTGCGGTTTTTACCGCCATCGGTGTTTGCCAAGTCTGATGGAATATATTAATGAAGGCGGGCGATCGTTCCAAGGGTGGCTGAAACAGCATCACGTATTTGTTTTGTCACTACCTGATTCCGAAATGCTTTTTAACTGCAATACACCACAGGATTTAGGTTTATTGCAGTGACCAATTTCCAGTCTTTATTTTCAGTGGTTCCTTTTCCGTTTACAATAAAAAATTACATTTGCAATTTTAACAGCAATATGGGTAGCGCAGCGGTGGCTAGTGTCTTCGTTACCCTTTTAGTAAGTTTTCTAGCCTTGTTGGCAAAGATGAAACATACACTTTCAGTACTGGTAGAGGATGAAGCGGGAGTTCTTTCCCGTATTTCTGGATTGTTTGCCCGTCGCGGCTTTAATATTGAAAGTCTCGCCGTAGG
Source organism: Tolypothrix campylonemoides VB511288_2 (assembly GCF_045999855.1). Taxonomy (NCBI): domain Bacteria; kingdom Bacillati; phylum Cyanobacteriota; class Cyanophyceae; order Nostocales; family Tolypothrichaceae; genus Tolypothrix; species Tolypothrix campylonemoides. The sequence continues at coordinate 108,324 of NZ_JBFPMW010000005.1, read as the reverse complement.
TCCGGCAGAACAATCAGGAATTTCCCGAATTACAATGGTTGTTCAAGGCGATGACCGTGTCATCGAGCAACTGACCAAGCAACTTTACAAGCTTATTAATGTCCTGAAGGTGCAGGATGTCACTGAGACTCCTTGTGTCGAGCGAGAACTGATGTTGCTTAAGGTTAATGCTACAAGCACTAATCGTTCAGAGGTTGTTGAATTGTCGCAAATTTTCCGAGCAAGAGTAGTAGATGTGGCTGAGGATTCTCTCACGTTAGAAGTGGTGGGAGATCCGGGAAAGATGGTGGCGATCGTGCAGGTGTTGCAAAAATTTGGCTTGAGAGAAATAGCTCGCACTGGCAAAATTGCTTTGACTCGTGAATCTGGTGTGAATACGGAGTTGCTTAAGTCTTTGGAAGTCAAGGTTTAATCGCACGCGTTACAGGTAACTAGCACAAAGTAACTTTGCAAAAGTTTGTTTCCGTGAAAAAATTATCTCACAATCCCCCTAGCCTAAACATTCGGTTGGGGGGATTGTCCTTTGCCAAAAATAGAGTGTTAGAATGGGAATCGATAGTAACAATGCATTAACTTGATAGTTGTATAGAAAGAACTATAAATTGAGAAATTGACTTTATAGGTTTTTGTAAAGCATGAGCTTTCAAAAGCTAAATTAAAGATTTGCTCAGACGCGAACCCGTACAGACAGATATCGAACGAGTCTCTCAATTTCTTCAAGGCAAAAAAGTACTTATTACGGTAGCGGGTGGGTCTATTGGTAGCGAGCTTTGCCGTCAAATCTTCAAATCTTCCCCTGCTGAAATGATTCTTGTAGGACATGGAGAAAATTCTGTATTCAATATTCAACAAGAGATCGGACAGGCTGTCCAAGTCGTAAAATACGATACGAAATGTCATGGGGGCTAGCAAAAGATCTGCTGAAATGTTAATACTGCAAGCAGCAAAAGAAAGTGGCAAATCTTACGTTTCGTTTTGGTAATGTTTTGGGACTAAAGAACCACAAACAATAATATATTTATGGTACAAAAATACGTTTTAAGAAAGCTATGATTTCAGACCAAGCAGAGGTCGCAACCGCAGAATCGTAGCGATAACCATCATCGCGCATGAAGGTATGTTCTGCTTCATAAGAGAAAACTTGATGAGGAACACTTGCACCCTTTAGGGCTTGGATAATTGTTTGACGGTCTTGTGGTGGAATGTGAGGGTCAAGCGTACCAAACACAATTAGCATCTCGCCTTTAATTTCGCTGACTCGATGAATCGTATCGGCTACCCCCTGACCTAGTTTGCCACTCGGAATACCAGTCGGATAGCAACAAACTGCTGCCTTGATTTCGTTTTGGAAAGCAGCCCGGAAAGATAGGTGTCCCCCAATACAAAAACCTAAAGTCCCTATTTGACCTGAGGCTACCGAACTTTCCCCCTTAAGGAATTCAATGACAGCACGGCAATCAGCGTCATATCCAGCTATCGGGGTTCGACGAGCATTGTCATTACCTCGCATTCTACCAATATCATCTGGTTCAATAACGAAACCAACAGGTTCTGTTCTATGAAAAATCTCTGGTGCGGCGACTACATAGCCATGTCCAGCCAAGTAGTTAACCAATCGAATCATTGGATCGCCTAATTGATAAATATCCGTATAGAATATAAGTCCTGGATAAGTTCCCGCAGTTTTGGGGGCTGCAACATAGACGCGCATCAAGCTGTCGTCTACTCTCAATTCAACATTGCGTTTGGTAATTTGCACTTGTTTGCCTCCATATTTAAATTGCCAAGATATACTTGTTCTTTAAATCTTGCAGCAGTTTACAATAATTTTCAGTTGAATGAATAACAATCGGGTTTTACCAAAAGAAAGGTAGAGATCTCAAGGAAAGTATGTATAGTGAACTTCACAAGTCCACCTACGTGGGTTTCGCTTGTACAGCCACGACATAAGCGTCGCAAAGGCAAGTCTTATTTTAGATAAATCAGTAAGTTCAAACCGGGAATAGTACGGGAAAGAGTCCAAAAAACAAGGGTAATGTAAAGTATACCTAAAACCCACTGATACCATGCCAATATTGTAATGATGCCAGGAAGGTGTTCGTCTCGCAAACGAATATCGTTAAATCCCAGCCTCAATAAGTTGTTCAAGCTGAAGTCATAGTAATTGAGCCAGTTCCATCTGCGATCGCATAAAATTGGTAAATAACGCTCGCGAAACATTGGATACCTTGGAATCACTGGCAAACGCCCAATCAGCAAGCGCAGTTGTCGTAAAGTCCCTTCTTCTGTAAAGTAGGAAACGTCTAAGAGATCGTGATAGCGTCCTTGTTGGTAAAGTCGCAACAACAAGACTCCAGGGAGAGGAATCAGAATTGCACACAGACATCCCAATGTCAGCCAAGGTTGTTCGGCTGAACGAAAGATAGCGAGTAAACCCAGTACGACAAACACGCTAAAACTTGCAAGCATACAAGTCGTTTCGTAAGCGGTAGGTAAAATCGGTCTTGGACCAATACGACGAACACTGTCAATCAGCCAAAACAATAGACCAAAGAATGCGATCGCGATCGTTCCTACGCCAATGACCAAGCAAAAATTTGTACCGTACCCGGATAGCAGCAGCAGCAGACTCAAAGCCAAGCAATTCCATGCTAAGAGCAACCAATTTCCTACAGAAAGAGAATTGCCAACCACTATGCGAGAGGTAACTTGAGCGTAAGTATCGAAGTCAATATCAGCCAAAGTCAGCAATTCACTCTTATTGCGAAATGGCTGTATCAGTCGGCGACGAACAATAGCATCAGCTTGAACGAGAGAAAAACCCAGAGCCATCAGACGTTTTTGAGATGCGCTATTGATATTTGTACCAAACAGATTGCGGGTTAATTCTTGCAGCCGCAACTCCTGCTTTGTATACTCCAACTGATTGGCATCAGCAATTTGCTGTAACTGACGAAAATTTTGCCCCAAATTCCGCAAAACACTTTGATTACCTTGCAAACCATTCACGACAATGTTTTTGCCAATTTGACCGGGATTTCCTAAAATCTTAGCCTGGTTGGAGTTAAAAAGAAGACCGGACACATTTAAATAAGCGTCTGGAGAAAATCCAGCATCGCTAAAGTCCGCTTGATTGAGGATGCTTGCACCTTGGAAGTTAACAGGTTGATTAAATTGTGACTCTCGAAAGGCTACAGATTGCTCAAAAGTTACTTCAGATAAAATAAGAAAACGATAAAAAATATCTTTTGCAAACTGTGCTTGTTCAAAAAAACGCACGCTAGAAAAATCAGCATTACCAAGCCATTGTGTACGACTGAATTTTGCTACCTGCTTAAAATTTGCTTCAGTAAAATTAGCCGTGTCTTCAAAAGTACTGTCTTGAAAGTTTGCGATTTCTTGAAATAGAGTTTGCTTGAAACTCACTTTATCAAAGAAGATACTGCCTTGGAAATAACTGTCCTTGCGAAAATTCGCATTAGCAAAGCTAGCAGCACGGCTGAATCTTGTTTCTACCCAATAAGCAGGTTGATTAAAAAGAGCACCTTGGGCGTTGACTGGTTGGAGAAAAAACGTATTGGCAAACTGAACGCTACCATTAAAGCGAGTTCCCATAAAAGTCAGAGAACCACGGAAAACGCTAATTGCCGTTGATGGCGTTGACTGAGTTCCCAATAGAAACTTACAATCTTTAGAACTGGGTAATGCTACAGCAAGCGATCGCAAGCAAACATCTCGCAAGTGTTCTAATTGTTCTTGTTCTGAGGCTGTGAAAATAGGGGCAATAGCTTGAGCGTATAGAGGAGTTTGCAAACCCAAATCGCTACCAATAAAATCACCTTGAATGACAGAATAACTTAAATCCAATCCCAAAGGTTTTGAGCCAGCTTTTTGCAATTCTTTCCGCAAAACTTGGTAAAAAGCATCTCGAAAACTGGCATTCTCCGGTCGTAAATCTATGACCATTTCCCGTAAATCCACTGTGAGATTACCTTCACGAATGGTAGGAGCATGCAGTCGTTCTTGTAATATTTCTAGAGTGAGGGGAATCCGTTCTGGTTGTGCGGGCGAACTCCATGCTGGTAGGGGAAATAAAAAGAATAAGAAGACACAGAGCAGAGGGCGGAGGAGCCAGCGCGTTGGGAGATTTCGCCCACTTGAAGCGACTGGCGTAGCAAAAAGCATCCCCACAAATTTAACAAACTTCTTGTAGATGGAACTGCATGCACCCCACCCCACAAATCGCTCCCAAGTTGCGTTCATATTTTACTCTCTTCCTTGTCCCCCTGGTCCCCCTTGTCTTCCTTGTCCCCCTTGTCTCCCGTGTCCCCCGTGTCCCCCCTATCTCCGTTCTCCAATAAGTAGAACAATTTTACCTGTCATTGAGCCAGTTTCAAGCAATTGATGAGCCTTTGCTGCTTCTTGCAAAGGAAACGTCTTGCTAACCTGAATTTTTAACTTACCTCCATCAATCCATTGAGCGCATTGTTCTAAAATTTCTGCCTGGTGCTGCTGTGCTTCCACACTACCTTGGAGCATGGGTGTTAGCATGAGTTCTAAGCCAATGCGAAGATTGCGTTGCCTTGCAGTTTTCCACACTGTATTGGCATCCGGTTCTAAAATTGTCACAACATCACCATACACGCGTACTGCGGGAAAAGTTTTATGGAGTGTTTCTCCTCCTACAGTGTCAAAAGCTAAATCAACTCCTTCTCCACCTGTCCAATCTAACGCTGCTTGGACGAAGTCTGTTTGCTTGTATAAGATTGCACGGTCAGCACCCAAACTTTTGACGAAATCGGCTTTTTCTTGAGAACCAACAGTTGTGCAAACATGAGCGCCTTTAAGTTTTGCCAGTTGAATTGCTACATGACCGACTCCACCTGCACCTGCATGAATCAACACTCTTTCCCCTGGTTCTAAGCGCCCCCTTTCGTACAGTGCTTCCCAAGCGGTAATTAAAACTAAAGGTGCTGCTGCAGCTTCTACAAAGGATACAGAAGCAGGCTTGCGGGCTGCAAACCGTTCATCAATTGTTGTATATTCTGCATAGTTGCCCTGGTGTGCGCCCAATCCACCATTACAAAAGAAGACTTCATCACCAATACGAAAGCGTTGAACAGCAGCACCTACTGCTTCGACTATACCTGCGCCATCACAGCCTAAAATGGCTGGCATTTTATCTGGGTAAAATGTGCCTCGTTTCCGCAATTTTGTATCAATGGGATTGATACCTGCTGCTTGCAGGCGTATGAGCAGTTCTGTTTCGCCGAGAGGAACGCTTGGATTTGGTATGTCTTGCAGTTGCAAAACTTCGGGGTTTCCGGCTGCTGTCATTAGGACTGCTTTCATGTCTCTTCCTGGGTAAATTTAGCTATTTGTCAATTTACCGCAATAGGTGTGCTTGGTTGTTTTGATTTGAACTCCCAAGACGCAAAGAAACAGAGGAAAGGAATTAGCGAACTGCAACAAGCAATATTTGTATCGTTATGAATGCCCTCTGCCTTGCTGCTCTTTTTTCATGACTCTCAAACGATACCGACCAATCATGGTATAAAATTCAATAAGTAAAAACCGCGAAACGAAATGTTTCACGGCTTTTTGTGTAGTGTGAGGAGCTTAATTATTACTATAATAATCGATACCGAATCGTAGAAACACGCTTGTAACAATTTTGGTAACGAAAATTTTTATTATTAGTTGCTGTAAAAAAAATAAAAAACCGTGATAGCTGAAATTAGCCCACGGTTTCTGTATGGTGTGAGGAGACTTAACTAAGTATCATGATAAGCCCTTGCAGGCGTTGGCAGATCGCTCGTAACAATTTTGGTAACAGATAAATTTGTTATCTGTCGTTTCGGGCTGAAAGTCGTTACACCAAAGCGCCGCCACAACTCGAACCACAACCAGCCGTACATCCATAGCAATAAACAGCAGTTTGGACTTCGGCGATCGCATCCAAACTCCCAAGTTCTAGCAATTTGGCAACTGTAAGGTTCTCCCCATTACGATTTTTGGCTGGCAAATTCATCATTTGATGAAAGTCGCAATCATACACATTACCAAGATAATCGATGGAAAGCTCATCTCGGCACATCAGATTTTCAACCGTACCAGCATTGAAATTTGATTCTAGAAACTGGAGATAAGGAGTATAGAGTTTTTGCCGTTCCAAGTATTGTTTTGTTCGCCCAACAGGTAAATTGGTGATGGTAAATAGATTGTTAAAAATAATACCAAATTGTTCCTGTAAAAACTCTTTGTAACTTCTTTCCAGTTTCGCTTGATCGGGGGTTAGGGAAAACTTTTCCCCTGAAGGCATTTGAGGATTAAACACCAAATCCAAAATGAGGTCCGGTTCTTTTCCATAACCAAGTTGATTTAGCCACTGAAGTGCTTTGATTGAACTATTATATACACCCGCACCCCGCATTTTATCTACGTTGTCTTCTAGATAGCAAGGTAAGGAAGCAACAACGCGAACTTTGTGTTGGGTAAAGTATGCTGGTAAGTCACTAAACCCATTTTCAAAATAAATGGTCAAGTTAGACCGAACAATCACTTGCTTGTGATTTGCTCTTGCTGCTTCTACAAGTGACTTAAATCCATAATTCATTTCTGGTGCGCCACCAGTTAAATCAACAATTTGGATCTGAGGAAATCTCTGAATTAATTCAATTAACTGGTGGCAAATTTCTGGAGAAAGTTCTTCTGTGCGCTTTGGTCCTGCTTCTACATGGCAATGATTGCACGCTAGATTGCAGCGCTTTCCTAAATTAATTTGCAAAACAGAAATTTCTTTTTTTGTTAAAGCTGAAGTCAGTTTCTGTTTGAAAGGTGTTATGGTTGTTTGTATCATAAAATTTTTACACAATTAAATGTCTTGACAGTAGAAGATATTTGAAAAGTAGTCGCTGAGATATCCCAAACTTTAGCTCCTCCTAAATTCTTCTTAAAGGTTGTTTGAAAAGTGATTTGCTGTGTTTTTAAGTACCTATCGATCGCCCCTGACCCCCTTAAAAGCCTCTTAAAGTCCCCCTTTTTCAGGGGGATTTAGGGGGATCTTGATATTTTGCTACCAACAAGAGGACTTTTAAAACATCCTCTTAAAGCTTTGTATAAAAGTTGAAGTGAAATGAAGAAAGGCTCAGAGGAGGAAAAAGCTTTTTAAGAGTTGTTTAAAAGGTGGTTGGCTGTGATTTTAGGCACTCAGCGATCCCCCCTAGCCCCCCTTAAAAAGGGGGGAAAATATTTTTAAAGTCTCTCGGAAAAAGGGGGGAACATTCTTAAAGTCCCCTTAAACAGAAGGAAAGACTCTTAAAGTCCCCTTAAACAGAAGGAAAGACTCTTAAAGTCCTGCTTAAAAAAGGTGATAAGACTCTTAAAATCCCCCTTTTTAAGGGGGATTTAGGGGGATCTTGAATGTTTTGCTACTGATGAAAGGTAAACTGGCCTTTCCTTCTGTGTAGTATGGAAAATACCTCCTAGCAGCTTAATATAGTGGAGCATGACTCACCCTACTTCAGCATAGCTACTTCTTCAACAACAACCACCGCCGCTATAGTGCCAAGTTGAGTCAGTAATCGTTATATTATCCGACATGAATTGAGCCAATTTTGCAGCAGTTTTATCACAAACTACTGCGGGTATTCCCTGTTGAAAAAAATGACCTGCACCATCATCAAAAAATGGTTCAGGTCCAGCATAGATTGCTGTTTTACCTGTAAAAACACAAGCCCCATCTTCAGGAATAGAAACTTTAAAAGCTACAGAATCTAAACTTTCTAAAAGAAGGTGTTCTTTTAAGTTGTAAGTCTCAGAATCTAGCAATCGGTAAGGACGGCGGGCGCGAATTTCTACTTGTCCAAAGCCAACATCAATAATGCGTTGAATGTACTCTTCATAGGTAAGTGCGCCCGATAAACACATTGCTCGCAAGCGCTCATCTTTTTGCAAGTGTTGCGGAATGGGACGAGTTGCAATAGGATCGCTCATCTGCAGTCTACCGCCCGGTTTCAACACCCGGTATGCTTCGCGCAAAGCACGAGTTAAATCTTCTGGTTCAAAAATATTGAAAAGGCAATTCTGTGCGACGATATCAACTGTACTGTCGGTAATGGGTAAGTTAAAGGCATCGCCTTCTTTGATTTCTACAAAATTGGTATCAAACCAGGAGTTTTCTTGAGCAGCAATTTCTAAATTCCGTGCAGCCGCTTCTCGCATTTGTACAACTGGATCGATAGCAATCACACCACTCGGACGGCGCGAAAAATAGGCAAATTGCAAAGCTTCCAAGCCGCCACCAACTCCAACATAAAGCACGGTAGGTTGATTTCCTAGTTCGGTGGGGTGAACGGTAGTACCACAACCATAGTTCATTTCCTTCATACAGCAAGGAATTTTTAGTCCTGGTAATTGAAGGGGTGTACTCTGTACGCAACAAAGCCCAACTTCTGGTTCTTGAGCAACTTCACTGTAGAACTGCGCCGCTGTTTCGAGGTAACTCATTACATTCCTAAAGGTATCCACCGTTTTTAGTGTAGCGATAACTGCGGGAAGCAATAACGAACGAATGTAACGGTTATATGTATTTTAGCATACATACTTATCTAACTTTTAATATCAAATCCGTTTGTCTCAGAATTATTTCTCCTTATGTTTCCCTATATTCGCTCTGCATCTAGAGCGGTTTGTTTAATCATTGAGATGCTACCGGATTTTATATAACTCGCTTAGATCCCCAACTTCTTCAACAAGTTAGGGATCTGATAAAAAAATGATATTCTATCAAGCGCAAATGTTGATTTTGCACTTTACTTTAAAACAAAATTTTTGTACGTCAATACTTTTATTTAAACTCGGTCAACCCTTCTTTCCAAATCCTCTAAAAGCGGGCTGTGACTTGCTTTAGTAAAACTTCTTGTGGCGGAGTGTGGTCGCAAGCTGTTAATGAAATCGAATCAGTTCGGGTAGGGACTAATACGGTCGGATATGATGAACAATTTATGGCTGCAGCCGGGTTGCCATTATTTTCAATACGAACGCTGTGTCAATAGGAATAAACGATTAGCAGTAAGCAGTTACGTCTTCACCGCATACGTCCGCAAGATAACACAGAGCGCGGAAACGCAAATAAACGACTTCCTCATAGACAGGATTGAGCTTGCACATTGGAGGAATATGAAACAGCTTGCGACCAAACAATGTAATATCACGCTCAAACGGACATTGAGCGGGAATGAGCTTGCACACAAAATGAGCTAGTTTGGCATTATGAATTTCTATGGAATCTAACCATTGACGAACAGGAGAAAGAAGATCTTGTTTTGGTTGTAGTTGAGAAAAGCTAGTCATAATTACTCACCTTTACATTCAGTATTTCAAGTTAGTTTTTTTGTTAGTTGGGTTTTAACCCTTCTCTATTACTTATATAGGTCTGACTTTGTGTTCTTATGCAATTTTGTTCCACTCTTTATACTGGAACACTCTTTACTACAAACCTGGACGGAAGCATTCCGGATCGTTCTCCAGATATTTTTGTTGCTCTCAAGTCCTATGTATCTGAAAAGTACCAACAGCCTTGCTACTTCAAGAATCCAGAATTATTAGGTGTCGAACAAAAATTAAGATTCCTCTAAAATCGCCCCTGTGGGTGAGGCGCTCGGTAAAACACTTGCCTAAGACCCTAAACTTTACTAAATTTCTGTATTGTTACCAACAACTTAATATTAACTTTACAACTCAGTAAAAATGAGTAAAAATGATAGCGGAAAACCGTACTCCATAAGTAGGCTTTCGCGCATCTCTGCGCCCTATTTCATAGCAATCATTTTCATAATGACCAGTCACCCATACAGTGCTTGTACCAGTAATCTGCGAAGCAAAAGATGGTTCAAATCCCCTTCTTTGCAGTACAGAGGATAAACTTATCGGTCACTGGTCATTGGTTTATATTAGGTTCGGATAATCGCAAGCGCTTAAAAATTACCCGTTTCTGGGGGTTTCCCCATCTCCGCGTCATTCTTATCGTAATTATTTAGGCGAAGAACCTGATATTACAGCGTGTCTAAAAGTTTAAGTTGGCTAGCAACACCATTTAAATACTCTCGATCGCTTATAGCATCAGGTGAAACTCTACCTGCAGTAATACCAGCTTTAACCAAAGATTCAGCAGTAGTTCGACCGAATCTCAACTCAGAAAGCAGCAGACTGTATCCTGGAACGCCTTGCTGTCCGAGCGATCCTCTATAAGCAAAGTGGACAAGTTGAAAGGGTGTAAAACTGTGGATTGAATTTGCACTGACCGTTGTTTGTTGAGAGGGTGCTGTAGCAGTCGGTGTTTGAGCATGAGCGCTACTAGCAACAGAGCAAAGGAGTAAGAAAGATAGGCTACTAACCAATAAGCGTTTCATCATATTTACCTCTCGGAACTTCTGTTCCATCGCTAACAATTTAGAGAATGTAACTGTTAACTGAGACTCATTTGATGAATTGATGAGAAAACGCTGAAAAATTCGGGAATTTTGTGAAATTTACCTTAAAGAAACCTGAATCTCTATTGTATTTCCAACTATAAAAAACTTAATAGACCTGAATTTTCCTTAATTCACGTAGTTCTTGATGTTGGATTCCCTGAAAACACTCCCGAACTTCACTCAACTTTTTCATTGATTTTTTCAAGAGAATACAAGAGAAAAACACTTCTAGTTTAATTGACTTAAGAGAGTTATATTATGAAACCATATTTTATTTTACCATTACTCGCCAATATCATCCTGCTTGTAGGATGTACTGGAGAACCAGAAACACCAACTATCGGTCAGATGACAAATTTTCACTCCGTCTGTCATAAAGGTAATGATGGCAAACGTGTGGCTGTAGAAGGGTATTTAACTTTACCAACATCAATTAAAAACAATATTTTGGTTCTTCGCCTTCGCCAATCTAAAAACTTTGGTAGTACAGTCATTGGAGTCAGTAGTAACTTTGGTGATGAACCTAATAAAGTTTCGCCTTTACCGTTGGTATACAAACATCGCGATCTCAAAATAAGAACTCATAACGGTCAAACTGCTAGTTATTTAGATAAAGTGCGTGTCTCAGGAAAAGTCTACTTTCCAATATCCAACTTAGTGGAATTTCAATGTGGGTTAAGCAATCCACTTATTGAGCGTAGCAACTAAGCGTGTTGTGAAAAAGCTTGACAACCTTTTTGTCTAATGATGTAGAAAGTTTTGTTGCGATCGCCTGATTTGCAATCCAGTAGAAAGGTTGTGGCAAACCGAGGATCTGCCAAAAGTCTTCAACAGCAGCATTATTGGAATCTTCAACAACTCTCACAACAAGAGCTTTTCCAGAAATCCGATGATGGGTGATATTGTGAGTAAATGCACCAGGTAATTCCACAAGTTGAAGTTGTTCGCGAGATTTCAACGCCGTTTTGACTTCTAATACTTCGAGCTTGCTCATCAACGGAAAACCAACAGTATTAGCTAAAAATCCTTTTGTTCTTTCAGCAAGAGCGATTGTATCAGTTGGCTTTCTCCAAACAATTAAAGCAAATAATTCTACATCCACAGCATCGCGTCTGGGTTTTTGGGGAGGACAAAGCTCAGTACAATTCTTTTCAAAAGCCAAACATTGCGATCGCAACGGACATAACAAACAGAGTGGTTTCGTTTTACGACAAACAGTTGCACCCAACTCCATCATCGCTTGGTTAAAATCACCCGGACGTTCAGCAGAAATGATGCTGTTAGCAAAATCTCGAATCACTGCTTGACCGGAAGAACTCCAAACATCTTTAGATAAAGCAAGCAAACGACTCACAACTCGTGTCACATTACCATCCACACAAGCCACTTTTTCATGAAAACAAATGCTTGCAATGACAGCTGCTGTATACAAACCGCAACCGGGAATTTTCAGCCACTCGTTGTATGACTGAGGAAAACGACCCTTAAGGTGTTCTACAATAAACACCGCTCCCTTTTTTAAGTTACGAGCACGAGCATAATAACCCAGACCCGACCACAGTTGGCGTAGCGTGTCCTCATCACAGGTTGCAAGGTCGTAAACAGTAGGGAGTTGTTTGACAAATTCTGAGAATTTAGGAATAACAACAGCCAGGGTAGTTTGTTGACTCATCACTTCACAGACCCAAGTGTGATAAATATTGATGTTTTGACGCCAAGGTAAGGGTCTGTGATGTTTGTCATACCAAGCCAAGAGTTCCCTAGCATATTGATTTGCACTCTGACATTCATCCATAAAAAAATTAAGCTCTCTACTGACGAAGGACTCCCATCTCAGATTTGAGAATAATTTATTTTTGGGGAATCTTGGAAATAAGGGCGATCGAGTCACCCTCGTAGAGCCACTGTTTTTTCTCTGAAAAAATCCAAAATTCTACAGGAAATTTTACAAGAAAAATTTCCCTTATATTGTATTATAAGTAAACGAGGAAGCGCTCAAGTTTGGAGCAAGAGCACTTCCTCGAAAAAATTAATAAATAATACTTCTGGAGTTATATTAGCATGACTAAAGTACCGGAAACAGCTCCTGCTGGAAATTTTTCTGAAACAGTGACACAAGAAGTTCAATATTTCATCCAAAGACTCGCTAAAGCAGGAAAAAACTTGATAGAAGAAGTAAAAAGCGAGATTGGCAACACAAACCCCGTCACATTACTTGGAGCCGCTAAAATCGGGCAACTATTGCTTTTCCTTAAAGAAAAACTCAAACCCAAACAATACGAACAAGCCCTAGCGAATTCTCTAGGATGGATAGCGGGGATTGCCAACCAGTTATTAAAGCTAGCCCCCATACTCGGAAGTTTTACAACCAAGCAACTTGAGACAATTAGTCGCAACCTCTCCCCATCAGCACTATACAAACTAGCTACAGGACGGACGCCACTAGAGGTGATCGAGTCAATGCTACAGAAAGCTTGCACTCAAGAGGTGTCAAAGCAAGATATTCAACTCGAAACCAAGAAACATAAAGATAACCAACCGAAAAAAGAGCCAACACCGTGGAGATATGCTGGTCGTGGAAGAGAATACCAACCCCCCAGAATTTCTGAAAAAGCAGGCTCGATTGTAGAACAACTCAGCGAACAAAATAGCAAGCCGCGACGTTTTGTCATTGAAGAAGCCGTTTTGTTGCTGTCAGAGAAATTTCAGCAAGTTGTTCTTGCTGTGGCTTGACCTTACTGAAGAAGGGAGACAAGGAAGAGGTGTTTGTAACTCAGTTAGGGCTGCTAATGTCAAGCAAACTATATCTTGGTTGGAAATAACTGTATCACTTGGACATTAACAGCGTCAGCATTGGCAAAAGTTCTTGAACGTTCATCTGGATTATGAGAATACCCGCTAGTCCACAATTTATTAAGTTTTTTCTATCGGTTTCAAAAGACGAACAAAGTCTCTTTTTAGCCCAAATATATACTTTCTTTCACAGTGTAGAAGGGCGTACTTCTCCAATTGAAACTCATTCAACAGGAGAAAGAACACATTCTTCACTAAATACGATTAAGTTACATAGTTTTTCATTTGACAGATATAGTCGTCGGGAAAATTGGGATATTGGTTTTTATGATACAGCAATTCCCCACGCCAGAATAGAAATGTGGGATTGTAATCCACCTTTAAAAAAAGATTACTCACTGACGTTAGATTATAGCCAGTTGTTAATAGAAAATTCCCTGGCGGATATTGCTGAGGGTTTTGATGATACCCCGAAGCCTTTTTTTCAAAAACTTTTCATGTTTTTTCCAGAAAACTGGTTTGCAGCTTTAGGAACCAAAACCTGGGTTTATTTAAGGTTTAAAATACTAGCTATACCAGATTTACACAGACAATTCTCGCACGAAACTCAACCCAAGTTGCCATTTTTCAGTTTTGGAAATTACCTTTGCTCAAAGATAGAATACGAGCAACAAAATATCGTTAAAATTAATATGAATAAAAATAATTTTAAGTCATTTATAGAGCAAAATGATACTTTGATTTTAAACACCTTGAATAGAGAAGAGATTATGGAGTGGCTCAATCGTCTTAATATTGAATTTGATGCTTGGTTTAGTGCGATCGCAATTTCTTATTAAAGTAATGAAAAAGATTTAATTATTTGGGCATTGCTTGAGAAACTTTTTTAAAAAGACTTTAATCTGGCATATTGTGACATCACTTCTATGCACTTATTTTGAGAAACTCAGGTAAATCTTAAAAAAAGTTAAAATAATTGTATGATTGAGTTGATAGCCCGCGAATACGGGTTGAGTGGGCATCTTCCCACCTAAAGCCCGTGATGAACGTATAAAATTATCCCATGAGTCAGATAGTCTGGATAGCAAGACATGCTAACCGTCTCGATTTTGTTAACCCTGATTGGTTTCTCACTGCAGAACGACGCTACGATCCACCACTGTCGGAAGACGGTTTTATACAAGCGCAGCAACTGGCTAACCGTCTTCAAGGAGAAAAGATTGCCCATATTTTTGCTTCTCCCTTCCTACGGACTGTACAAACAGCAAACGCCGTAGCAGAAGTTCTGGATTTACCCATAAAGTTAGAAACGGGTTTGAGTGAATGGCATAATGCAGCTTGGATGACGGAAGAACCAAAAAGACTCTCAACACCAGCACTGGCAGAGTTATTCCCCAGAATTGACACAAGTTACACTTCCCAAATAGCTGCTAAGTACCCCGAAACTCGCGCACAAATGCTGGAACGCTCGGGACAAACTGCCCGATGTTTGACTGTAGAATACTCACCACAGGATATTCTTTTAGTAGGACACGGGGCGTCTGTACTGGGAGCAGCAGTAGGTTTAGTTGGCGAACTAGCCAGCACAGAAGTCAAAGCTTCGTTATGTAGCTTGGTTAAAGTTGTGCGTCAAGAACCGGAATGGCTATTAGAACTGAAAGGAGACACGTCTCATTTAACGGAAGTCGAGGAGGTTGTCAGGTTTGATGTCAGCGAGCAATTACCAGTCACCAGCAAGCAGTGACCAAATTTAAGTAATTGACTTCAAATCTGGTATCAGAGGGATGCAAAATAATGAGGAGTTAGTAGTAAGTAATTATTAGTGAGTAGTTTTCCACCAACTACTAACCCCTAACCCCTAACCCCTAACCCCTAACATCGCTATGACATTACTATTGGCAGGAGATATCGGCGGTACGAAAACCATTTTGAGGTTGGTTGAGGTATCAGAGCAACTGCTTTTACACAATGTTTATGAGGAACGACACCGCAGTGGCGATTTTCCCGATTTAGTACCGATGGTGCAGCAGTTTCTGAAAAACTCAGGTGCATCGCTACCACAAAAAGCTTGTTTTGCGATCGCAGGTCCGGTTGTGAACAATACAGCCAAGCTAACCAATTTAGCCTGGTTTCTGGAGAGCAAACGATTGCAAGAAGAATTGGGTATTGCCCAAGTGAACCTAATCAATGACTTTGCGGCTGTTGGCTATGGTGTGTTGGGTTTAAGCGCACAAGATATCCTAACGTTACAACCGGGGAAACCCAACGTGGATGCCCCTATTGCAATTATTGGTGCTGGTACTGGATTGGGACAAGGATTTTTAATTAAGCAGGGTTCTAGCTATCAAATTTTTTCTTCAGAGGGGGGTCATGCGGACTTTGCTCCCCGTACTGAGTTAGAGTTTCAACTGTTAAAATATTTATTGGATAAACATGATATCCAGCGTGTTTCTGTAGAACGCGTTGTGTCTGGATTGGGCATTGTAGCCATTTATCAATTTTTACGCGATCGCAAAACCATTGCTGAATCACCGGAAATTGCCCAAATTGTTAGAGCTTGGGAACAAGAGGCGGGTAAGCCGGAGAAAAGTGTCGATCCGGGTGCTGCTATAGGTAAAGCAGCACTCGAAAAAACCGATAGACTTTCAGAACAAACAATAGAGTTATTTGTAGGGGCGTATGGAGCAGAAGCAGGGAATTTAGCCCTAAAACTTCTACCTTACGGTGGTTTATATATTGCAGGTGGCATTGCCCCCAAAATACTGCCCCTGTTACAAGAAGACAAGTTCATATTAAACTTCACTCAGAAAGGTAGAATGCGTAGTTTACTGGAAGACATTCCCGTGCATGTCATTCTTAATCAAGAAGTGGGATTAATAGGTGCTGCTATTGCTGCAACTAGGTTATAACTGCTAGCAGCATTGTTTAAAGTAAAAACTATGACAAACAGAAGTTTGCTGTCACTCTTGACAGCCACTTTTCTATTTACTGCATCTGCTGCGGTTGAAGCTAGCTCAGCCAAACGCCCGCTTTCTCAAACTAAACCACTGGCTGCTCAACCAGTTAAGTCACAATGGAAAGTCTTTACGCCCCCAGATGGACGCTTTACAGTCTTAATGCCCGGTCTGCCAAGAATTGAGTCTCAAACTCAAAAAACTCACATGGGCGAGATTCAACTGCAAGTCTTTGTGGCTCAACCTCCCAACCAAGAAGTGGCTTATCTTGTTGCTTATAATGATTTCCCCGATAACTACGGTCAAATGGCATCAGCCCAAGAAGTTTTGGATGACGCCCAGCAAATGGCTCTAAAAACAACTCAAAGCAATTTACTCGGTCAGAAGGATATTCGCAGTTCAAACGGTCATCCCGGTAGAGAAATCGAGTACGTTAATTCTGGAGGAAAAATTACAAAGAATCGGATGTATTTTGCTGAAGGTCGTTTGTATCAGGTTATGGTAATCACTACTAAAAAGCAGCAAAAAACAATCGGTGGTTCCATTACAGGTTATTTAAACTCTTTTCAAGTAGTCTTGAAGAAGTAATATGGCTAATGGCTGATGGCTAATGGCTGATGGCTAATGGCTAATGGCTGATGGCTAATGGCTAATAGTCAAATTAGCCCTCCCTTGTATCTCAAGAGCGGAGACGCTAAGCGCAAAGCGCACGCTCCGCGATGCCGCAGGCTATGCCCGTAAGGGCTATACGCATCGCGAAGCTATGCCCGCAACGGCTTACGCCCTCCCTTGTTCGCCAGTTGCCAGGGCGTGGGAAACCCTCCTGCAGCACTGGTCTGACCATTAGCCATTAGCTATTAGCCATTAGCAACTATTTCAGTAGTTTCACAATTTCCATCTGCAAAATAAGTATATAAAATGATTAAGTGTCCAGCATCCGCGAGGGTGGTTTGCAGCTGGAAACGGACGCTGAATAAAAACTTAGATTGTATTATTACTAGTACAGTTCGGCTTAATGAAAATGACTATAACAGAAGTTAGTACTCCTGTAGGGAGCTACGCACCAGATTTTGAACTACCAGGAATTGATGGTCAGGTACACCATCTTAGCAAATATCTGGAAAAGTTCCGTGCAGTCGGCGTCATTTCAATGTCTAACCACTGTCCTTATGTTGAGTTGTATGTAGAAAGATTGAAAAACATTCAAGCTGAATTTGGCTCTCAAGGTTTTACACTCATCGGCATGAATGGTAGCGATCTCACAATAGAACCATCAGAAACCTTTGACCAAATGCGGTCTTTTGCCAAAGCCAAGGGTTTGAACTTTCCCTACTTGTGGGACCCAACTCAAGAGGTAACTCGTAGTTTTGGGACTAGTACAACACCAATGGCGTTTCTTATAAATGCTGAGGGTGTCGTTCGCTACAAAGGACAAATAGACGATAATCCCCAAAATCTAGAATTAGTGGAGCAGCAATACCTCAAGCAAGCGATCGCCTGTTTGTTAAGAGGACAGGAAATTCTTTTGACGGAAACAGAACCTGTCGGTACACCATTAGGAATAGGTTACTAGAGACAGAGTGCCACTGTATTGTTATCTTAAATTGGAGGCAATTTCAATTTTGGACAAAACGTAACTTCATGGGAACACATTACCGACGGGTTTTACTTAAACTAAGTGGTGAAGCCCTCATGGGCAATCTGGGCTATGGAATCGATCCGGAAGTGGTAAAAGAAATAGCTGAAGAAGTAGCAGAGGTAGCAGCAACTGGCGTTCAAGTCGCGATCGTCGTTGGAGGCGGAAATATTTTTCGTGGAGTCAAAGCGGCGTCGGCGGGAATGGACAGAGCCACCGGTGACTATATCGGGATGATTGCCACGGTAATGAATGCTATGACGTTGCAGGACTCACTCGAACGCATTGGAATTCAAACACGGGTACAAACTGCAATTTCCATGCAGGAAGTTGCAGAACCATACATTCGCCGTCGCGCCATCCGCCATCTAGAAAAGGGGCGAGTGGTTATTTTTGGCGCGGGTTCGGGTAATCCCTTTTTCACCACCGATACTACAGCAGCACTCAGAGCAGCAGAAATTGAAGCTGACGTAATTTTCAAAGCGACCAAAGTCGATGGTATTTACGACGCAGATCCTCACGTATACCCCAATGCTAAACGGTATAATACTCTGACATATGGATATGTTTTAACAAAAGATTTGCGGGTAATGGACACGACTGCGATAGCCTTGTGTAAAGAGAATAATATCCCTATTCTTGTATTTGACTTAACTGTGCGGGGAAATATCCGCAGAGCAGTTATGGGAGAATCCATAGGCACGCTTGTGGGAGGTTCATGTGAAATTAGCTGAAGCTGAGAGTACGATGCAAAAAACCGTAGAGGCGACTCAACGGAATTTTAATACCATTCGCACTGGTCGCGCCAATGCGAGTATATTGGACAAGGTAACGGTGGATTACTACGGTTCGCCAACTGCCTTAAAATCACTGGCAAACATCAGCACGCCAGATTCTTCAACCATCTTAATTCAGCCTTACGAGCGGAATATCTTAAACTCTATAGAAAAGGCAATTTCCATGTCGGATGTGGGTTTAACCCCCAGTAACGACGGTGCCTTAATTAGGCTCAATATTCCACCATTGACTAGCGATCGCCGTAAAGAACTCGTGAAAATTGCGGCTAAGTATGCTGAAGAAGGACGCGTTGGTATTCGTAATATCCGCCGCGATGCCTTGGATACAATTCGCAAAATGGAAAAAGCTGCGGAAATCTCTGAGGATGAAGCACGGGATCAGCAAGATAAGCTGCAAAAGCTGACGGATAAATACACAGCCAGAATCAATGAGTTGCTGGCAGAAAAAGAAAAAGACATTACAACTGTCTAAAAATAGACCATCTTGGGTGCATCAACTACGGGGATTGAGGACTGGGAACTGGAGACTGGTAGGAAAAGGTGTAAGATCTCCGTGTATTCCTTTGGCAAAGCCTCTTTACGTTTTCAGGCTCTATGCTCCCCAATCCCCAATTGCCCCCAACCCCAGAGGGCTCACTTTCCCCAATCCCTAACCCCTAACCCCTATGTACGACTGTATTATCGTTGGCTCAGGACCTGCAGGTGGATGCGCTGCATATCATTTAGCGAAGCGCGGGCGTTCGGTGTTGGTTTTGGAGAAAGAGTCTCTACCAAGATACAAACCCTGTGGAGGTGGTGTTTCACCTGCAATTGCCCAATGGTTTGACTTTGACTTTAGTCCGGCAATTTCTATCAAAGCAGACACAATCCGCTGTACCTGGAATATGGAGGAAGCGGTAGAAGCAGAGATTGGAACTCCCGAACCTGTTTGGATGGTAAGACGGGATATATTCGACCATTTTTTGATTCAGCAAGCGCAAAAGCAAGGGGCTGAACTCCGAGATAATACTGAAGTAACAGGTATTGAATTTCAAAGCAATTGTTGGCAAGTGAATACTGCTAGCGGTTCGGTGACGGGTCGTTACTTAATTGCAGCCGATGGTGCGAAAGGACCCATGGCGAGATGGCTTGGGTTCAAAGAACGCAAACGTCTTCTAGCAGGAGCCTTGGAAGCCGAAGCCAAAGCAGATGTAAAGAATGGTAACATTGCTCACTTCGAGTTTGGTATGGTGAAAAATGGTTACCTCTGGAACTTCCCAAAAGCAGATGGTTACTCTATTGGGATTGGCACCTTTGTTGGTAGGGGGGGTGCTCAAGATTTCAAAAGCATTTTAAGCGAGTACGGTCAGAAATTTGATGTAGACATTAAAACCTGTCAGCAGTACGGTCATGCTTTGTGTTTGTGGAATGGCAATCAGAAGTTGCACGCCGACAACGCAGTTTTAGCAGGAGAAGCAGCTTGTGTTGTCGATCCGTTCACAGCTGAAGGTATTCGACCCTCTATTTTTAGCGGTTTAAAAGCAGCAGAAGCTATTGATAAAGCAGTTGGTGGTGACATCAACGCATTGGAAGAGTACACAAATACCATGTACGAACAATGGGGTAGTGATATGGCTTGGGCGCAGAAGTTGGCTGGGCTATTTTATCGCTTCGCTGGTATTGGCTATAAAGTCGGTGTTAAGCGCCCTTCATCTGTCCAAATTATGGGCAAAATCTTGTGTGGTGAAATGCGTTACGCTGATGTTGCTCATCGTGCTATCAAGCGTTTAACAACTGGACTGGTTGGTTAATTGACAAATGACCAAAGTTAATGTGATAGGTATCGGTCTGGATGGCATTGCTGGATTGAGTGAAACACTCAAGGAAATTATTGAACGTGCGACGCTGCTAGTAGGTAGCGATCGCCATTTGAGTTATTTCCCCAACCACCAAAGCCAGCGTTTGCCCCTCAGAAACTTTACTGAAGACATTAGTAAAATTCGTGACTACTTAAACCAAGGTCGTGATGGTGTTGTTGTTATAGTTTCCGGAGATCCCCTCTTCTTCGGTTTGGGACGCTTGCTTTTAGCAGAACTGCCAAAAGATGTACTGACATTTCATCCCCATCTCAGTTCGGTACAGCTAGCCTTTAATCGGGTGAAAGCAAGCTGGCATGATGCACGCTTTATTAGCGCACACGGGCGTTCTGTAGAGGAATTGATTCAGACCTTGCAGCAAGGAGTGGAGAAAATAGCTGTACTTACAGATGGGACAAATACTCCAAATGCGATCGCAAAATTGATACAATCTCTGAATCTACCCAGCCAATATGAGTTGTGGGTTTGTGAAAATTTAGGCGGGGATTTGGAGCGTGTTGAGTCTTTCTCTATAGAAACATTGTGTAGAGATGGTGCAAGTTCTACATTTGCACCTTTGAATGTTGTGGTCTTACTGCGTCAAGATAAAGAAAAACCCCTAAATTTATCAGCCTTACCCTATTTTGGTTTACCAGATGAATGCTTTCTTAGCTTTAGCGATCGCCCTGGTTTGATGACAAAGCGAGAAGTGCGGACGCTAGTATTAGCTGAACTCGCCTTGCGTCCCGGACAAACCATTTGGGATATTGGTGCGGGAACTGGTTCTGTTTCCATTGAAATTGCCCGCCTGTTCCCAACTTCTACTGTTTACGCCATTGAAAAAACGGCTGCGGGTAGTGCGTTAATTGCTCAAAATTGCCGTCGCTTTCAAGTAGAGAATGTCATTTCCATTCACGGCAATGCACCGGAGATTTTGTATACTCTTGGAGAAAAGAGTAGTACTCCCTCTGCGACACAAAACGCAGATCGTATTTTCATCGGTGGGAGTGGAGGCAATTTAACTGAAATCCTTAATGTTTGCGCGACTCAACTCACTCCTCAAGGCGTCATAGTTCTCTCTCTAGCCACCTTGGAACATCTCAACACTGCTTTATTGTGGTTTCAGTCTCATTCTTGGCACTACCAGTTATTGCAAGTGCAGCTTTCCCGTTCTGTCCCAATTGGACAGTTAACACGTTTCGCACCACTCAATCCCGTAACAATTATCACAGCATTTAACAGTGACCCGTCATCAGTATTCAGCAATCATGAGTTGGTTGCTGAATACTGATGACGGGTCAATGAAATAGAGGATGGGCGAAGAGGTAGTATAGCTGCTCTCTGCCCTCTAAAAGAACCAACCGTATGAGTGTAAACCTTTACCTAAAAGATTAACCCCCAAGTAACAAATCCAGACAACAACAAAGCCGCTAGCTGCTAAAATTGCAGGGCGACGACCTTGCCAACCGCGAGTGATGCGGGAGTGGAGGTAAGCAGCAAAGACCAACCAAGTGATGAGCGCCCAAGTTTCTTTGGGGTCCCAACTCCAGTAAGAACCCCATGCTTCATTTGCCCAAACTCCACCAGCAATAATACCAATGGTTAGCAAGGGAAAGCCCAATCCAATAACGCGATAGCTAATGTTATCAAGGGTTTCAGCAAGACTAAGGCGTTGGGGTGAAAGGGTTTCGGCTGTTGCTATGGTTGATGACTGAGGAACGGTGACCAAGTCTAAGACTACAGTTTTCCCGTTGCCATTGCTCTCTACACGAGTGGCTCCATTATTGTCACCAGTTAATGCTTGTGCTTGAGAGACTGCTTCACCCACTTTGTGCAATCGGTAACCGTTGCTGCGATAACCGCCAGTTCCTACAGAACTACCCTGTAGTTGAATGTCTTGACCGCGAGTGACTAACAGAAAAGCGATCGCCAGTAGCGAACCCACCATCAAAGCTGAATAACTCAACATCATAACGCTCACGTGCATCATCAGCCAATTGGACTTAAGTGCAGGAACTAAGGGTGCTGAGGATTGCATTTCTGATGGCAGTGTCAAAGCTGCAAAAGCTGTAATGCCCATCGCTACCGGTGCAGTTACAACCCCAACCAATTGACTGCGGCTTGTATTTTCTGCAATCAGATGGACGGCGGTAATTCCCCACACCAGGAAAAACAGGGATTCATACAAATTACTTAGGGGAAAATATCCTGCTTCCAACCATCTTGCTCCTAAAAGGGTCGCAATGCATAAGTTAGTAACAGCCATTCCGGTTGTTCCCAAAGTAGGAAGGGCGGGAATGTTTGGAAATGCTGCCCCAAACCAATACACTAGCATTGTGATAAATAAGACAGCGAAAGAGGCATTGTCCAGCCAATTCTGGAGTGCAACCAGATCCATAATTTAAGTTATCTCCAGTTAAGTATGTATTTTATTTTCTTAGATCGTAGTGCAACTTTTAAGCTAACCAGTGACCGCTAACCACCAACCAATGAAAGTTCTTCTCCCTCATTGTCCGGGTGTTGCTCTTTCTGTGGGAGTTGGAAGCGGATCTGATTTTTCTACTTTTTTTAGTGTCAAAAAAACGTCATAGCGAATACTGCGGTTATCGCTAACAGCTGATGTCACACCCATAGAACTTGTTGCGTCTATCCAACTTTGTTTGAAAGGTACAAAGGATGCTAAAGGAAAATTTTTAGCTGTTCGTTCCACATCTATGAAAAATTGCCCATTTGTGGGGTTGGGTTCTTTAGGTACGGTTTTTTGGAACATTGTCGTGCTACTAAGGGGGTAATTTGGTTTGGGCATTATTCTTTCACTGACAGGAGTGCCCAAAGCTAAAAAAGCAACGTTTCCATCTAACCAGCCGTGCGTGGCTGTTGGGGTTCCATAGGGTCCCAACCAGTTAACAACGGGTCTATTTGCTACCGTTGTGTACTTAATTTGAAACTGGTATTGAGTTTTCATCACATCATCGAGCTGTTTGAGAGCAAGTTCAGCACGATTGCGATCGCTGGCTTCTACCATAAAAACAAAAGCCGCTCTAAAGTCTTCTGATAAGCCTTCTTTAGTAATATTGGGAACAATTGAGAGAGAAAATTCTCCTCCCATCCAACTGAGAAGATCTCGCTCTAAATCAAGATTCGTGAGAGATTTCACACCGTCTCGCAATTGTTCTGGTGTCATTGGCGAGCGCGGATTTCCTTGAGAAGTTAAAGCATAATCCGACCACAATTGCTTTAAATTCCCTCCCGAAAGCATCAACAAAGTTTCTGCAGGGAGGCGGTTTTGCATTTTGCCTCCATTATTGTCTGTTGCCAAAACTCTTTGAGAGTTGGGATTCAACCAGGAAATCCCCTTTATCCTGACTCCTTCCGATTCCAATGAAAGGCTTCCCGCCAAACCTTGGTTGTTTTGGAGTTGGGACAGAACGGGTGCGGGTAAAGCGCGATCGCCAGATGCAGCTATTTTGGCAGAGAAAGGCACATTGACATAAAACTCAGCAAAGGGTTGGTAATGGGCAATCTTTGGATAGTTTTCTGCAAAACCAGGAGAATCAGCCAAAGATGTTTTCCTTTTGTAGGCATTAATTGCCTTTTCTGTTGCTTTTGAATCGTCAGTAATAACTAAAAAATTCTCATCCACTACAGCTACTGAAAATTTTTCCCCTGCTTGTCCTTCCGTTTCTTTGATAGCAATATTCTCGTAAGAACGGTCAATCCATTTACCGCCTTTGGGCGCTTTGGGTTGTGACAGGATGGTTTTAGCCGCTTCTTTATTTTTAATAGGCAAAACCATCACAAGAGACTGTTCGTTGCCAATAACACTTGCGTTAGTTGTTACTGGTTTAGACGTGGCTCTGCTCATCTCAGGAGCTAGAACTGCAACTGCAATTTGGTCACCTACCCAAGGACGGATATCTTTCTGAAAATCGTAGCCGTTACTTGTCAGAAAGCGTTCCTGAAGCTGCTGTATATTGGTATCTAGTTCTACTTGCGTTTCTTTCGTTCCAAACTCTCGTAACTTTTTCCATTGCCTGGAGTCGGTGGTAAAAGAAACTGCAAACAGAGCATCTTGAGGAATAATATTTGCTCCGGGTAGCAAATCTCTAGAGAATGGTTTGCCTTGAGTCAACAGCCAATAGGCAGCTGCACCCCCAACAATCAGCAATCCTGCTGATGAGAGAGTTAACACTAAGGATGGTTTCTTATCTTTTTTCATTAACACAGAAACAACAGGCAGTGTCACTGAAACCTACAGATCTTACTTGCGTGCATGATAACACTTTGTAAGCTCGGCCTCAGTTAGCCTAGTCGTTTTGCCTTATTTAGACTTTCCCATTATTGGAACGCAATTCCATTGGTCCCAAATATTTTGTTAAATAAGGTGAAAAAACCTCATAAATTAGGGTAAGAGGCTGTCCGTGATGCCAAAACAAGTAATGACGACCCCAAAAGGGACCTGACTCATCAAAACCCGATTCTAGTGCTGTAGAGTCACCATAATAAATTCCCTGTACATCCCGATACAACTCCGTGCGGAGACGTGCCAAACTCGCCCAAATGGGTAGCGCACGATTTTGCAAATACTCGTCTACGTGAGACGCTTCCCACCAAGAAGTTGCATAGGCCAATCGCTGACCGGAAGCGGTACGCAACCAAACCTGTCGTCGCAGTCGCGGTCCCGGAACAGCTTTGATTAGGTCAGGTGCATTATCCAAATCCGCCCCAACCAATGACATATCAATCACGTCCACTTCTGTGCGTTCACCTGTTAGCAATTGTAAGTGTCGTGTTGGAGACCCGTCACCTAACAAAAGGAGTTGCCAAGCTGGTGAGAGTTGAGTGTGAGGCAAACCCTGTTGAATGACTTCCTCTCCACCCTGCCAAATTGGGGTAAGACGATACCACCCCAAGGGCAATGTTAAATTGTTTGTCGGCGTAAAAGTCGCTGTCAAGGTTCTTTACAAAACTTCACTTATATATATAATCGCATAAAAAGTTGAGATTGGGGAAGGTAGGGGTTCCTTTGGGAACGAGCAATGGGTAGTGCTGCTCATTAGTGTCAAAGTTTTCCCCAAGGGAAAGCCTTCTTGTAACTTCTCTATCAAAACGGACTTCTTGAAAAAAGAAATATATTAATTTCTAGTTAAATTTCTTAATCTTGTTTATTCTACTCTATACAGCCATTCATCGATCGCTAGCTGTTGGTAGCTAATGAATGCGGATGGCGAGACTCGAACTCGCAAGGGAAGCCCACACGCCCCTCAAACGTGCGCGTATACCAATTCCGCCACATCCGCAAGGTTCATCGTAATGAGTATAGCACAAACATTAATGAATTGGGATGAGATGCCACTCAAAATCAAAAAATTTTTGTTGGGGAATGAACTAATTTTAATGTTATGAGTGTAAGTGCCATAAGGCGCACAATACTCTTACACTTATAAACACTATACTGGGAGGCTGAAAACGCACTCTACAGTAACTTATAGAGGCAAAAAGCCAAATTCTTACCCTGACTTGGGAATGTAATTTGGTCTTATCCTGTGGTCATAGTGAGATGAGGCTCTGCGTAATTTCAACTTTGACGGCAGATTATGTCAATCTACCGAACTTATATCACTGCTAGAAGATGAAGTTTGACAAAATATTAATTGCCAATCGGGGAGAAATCGCTCTTCGCATTCTCCGCGCTTGTGAGGAAATGGGGATTGCGACGGTTGCGGTACACTCCACCGTTGACCGAAATGCTCTGCACGTTCAATTAGCTGATGAAGCGGTTTGCATTGGAGAAGCGGCTAGCAGTAAAAGTTATCTGAATATTCCCAATATTATTGCTGCTGCTTTGACACGTAATGCGAGTGCTATTCATCCCGGTTATGGTTTTTTGGCAGAAAATGCTCGATTTGCAGAAATTTGTGCCGATCATCACATTGCTTTCATCGGACCTTCTCCGGAAGCAATCCGGTTAATGGGTGATAAATCCACGGCAAAAGACACCATGCAAAGAGCTGGAGTCCCCACAGTACCGGGTAGTGACGGTCTGCTAGACTCGGAAGAAGAAGGATTGGCGATCGCCCAAAAAATTGGCTACCCCATCATGATTAAAGCCACAGCAGGTGGCGGTGGTAGGGGGATGCGTTTGGTGCGTTCTGAGAGTGAATTTATCAAATCTTTTCAAGCAGCGCAAGGCGAAGCCGGAGCTGCATTTGGTAATTCCGGAGTTTATTTAGAAAAATTTATTGAGCGTCCCCGCCATATTGAATTTCAAGTATTAGCTGATAACTACGGTAATGTCATTCATTTGGGCGAACGCGATTGCTCAATCCAGCGTCGCAATCAGAAACTTTTAGAAGAAGCACCCAGCCCCGCGCTAGATTCAGAGTTACGCTCAAAAATGGGACAAGCGGCTGTGAGAGCGTGTCAATTTATTAATTACAGTGGCGCGGGAACTATCGAGTTTCTCTTAGATACGTCGGGTCAGTTTTACTTTATGGAAATGAACACTCGGATTCAAGTTGAACATCCCGTGACAGAGATGATTACGGGTATAGACTTAGTAGCCGAACAGATCCGTATTGCTCAAGGAGAACGGCTGACACTCCAGCAAGACCAAGTTGTCTTGAGAGGTCATGCGATCGAGTGTCGTATCAACGCCGAAGATCCAGAACACGATTTTCGCCCCTCAGCCGGACGTATCAGCGGGTACTTACCCCCAGGAGGTCCCGGAGTCCGAATTGACTCCCACGTCTATACCGATTATCAAATTCCCCCGTACTACGACTCCCTCATTGGTAAGTTAGTGGTTTGGGGTCCGGACCGTTCCACTGCTATCAAGCGCATGAAGCGTGCATTACGAGAATGCGCTATCACGGGATTGCCCACCACTATCGGTTTCCATCAAAAAATTATGGAATACCCACAGTTTTTACAGGGTAATGTCTATACCAATTTTGTACAGGAAATGAAAGGGCTTGGATAGTGGTTGGTGGTTAGTAGTTAGTGGAACAACTAACCACTAACCACTAACTCCGAGCCAGCATGGTTAGCAGTCCCTGCTGACCTAACAAAATTTCTCGCAGAAAGCTACAAATTCCCACCCAAATGATTGGGGTGATGTCTACTCCACCCAAAGGCGGTACTATCTTTCGCAACGGAGCTAAAAAAGGTTCGGTAGGCCAAGCGACTGCGTTGAAAGGAAAACGATTCAGTTCTGCTTGAGGATACCAAGTCAGAACAATGCGAATAATGAACAAAAACATCATCAGCCCCAATACCGGACCGAGAATCCAAACAGCAAGGGTAGCACCAGACATGATATTAGCTTGACTCTTCCATCAGAATATAGAGCGAAAATGAGAGCAAAAGCGATAAGATTTTAAGCTTTGTAAAGCACTCTCTATAATTCTAATTCTTTTACCTGAGTTTTCTCCACCTAAAACAACATGGGAGCGCGGGAGCCTCGTTAATTTATTACGAGGAGGAAGCGCCCTAACTCCTTACGGAGACGCTTCGCGTTGCGAAGCTATGCCCGCAGGGCTATACGGGTTCAGCAGTCGTCAGGGCGCGGGAAACCCGCGAAGCTCGCCGGAAGAGTACTCTTCCCGGCAGACTTCGCGCCTGCAACGCTGCTATCACGACCAAATGCAGTTTTAACTGCCGTCAGAGAGAGTTTGCGCCCACTCCTCTATAACCTCGCTAGCGCTAGTATTTCTTGTTTTTGCGAGGGCCTGAATTTTCATCCATGCACTAGGAGTCAAAAGAATCGTTCTCTTAGTCTTGAGCTCATCATGTAGGACAGGTATATTTCTTAACCTTTTTTTGCCTTTTTCTGTTGTCATAGTTAGAACCGACGTGTATACTAAATACAAGCTAAAAAGTATCGGGAGCTGATAACAAGTGCAAGTTAGGTGGAACTTTAAGTTCAAACCAAATCAGTCTCAAAAAATACAAATGTCTCAATGGTTAGTTACATTGAGGAAGCACCGTAACTTTGCACTTCGGCAACGCGAAATTGGCTATAGTACCAACAATCAAAATGCTGAGACTCCTGTTATTTATGCTATTGGTAGTTGGTGCGATATTGAAACGAGAGTTGAATATGGTTCGTGCTGTCCATTAACTTGCCCGGTTCTCAAACACGGCGTTATACCAGAAAATTTAGACCTAGCCTTGAAGACAGCCAATGGTGTTGTTAAGTGGGACAACGCTTCTGGTATTCAAATGAAAGTGACTACGCGGCTACGTCATGAGCGTGAAAGCTTCGCAAATATTAACTCTGACGTTTTGCAACGGAATATTGCTAAACTTGACAGTGCTTTCAATAATTTTTGGAAGAATGGGCGCAGTTTCCCTCGCTACCTTCGCGTTTTAGATTGCTTTGAATATAAGCCAGAGCAAGTTAAATTAATCTCCGTTAAGAAAAGTTATGGTATTGTCTACTTACCTTGTGTTGGTCATGTAAAATTTCACAACAGCAGAGATTTTTCAGTTATCAAGAAAATTAGAACTTGCACTGTCAAACGCTCTGGAGGTTATTGGTTTATCTCAATGTTGGTTGATATACCGGGTGAATTACCAAAAGTTAAATCACTCGATGAAGTCAAGTCAGTGGTTGGGGTGGATGTGGGTGTAAACGTGCTTGTTGCACTCTCTAATGGCAGTTTTGTTGAGAATATACGACCCGCAACAAACGATAGAACTAAGAGACGGTTAACTATCAGACAACGTGCCATTAATCGCAAAAAAAATGGTTCTAATAACAAAAAGAAGATAGCTGAAAAACTTGCCAGGACGACTCACAAGATAGCCTTAAAGCGAGATGGTTATAACTGGCAAGCCGCAAGTCAGGTTGTCAAAACTGCCGATGCCATTGGTCGCGAAAACCTCAACATTAAGGGAATGGTCAAACGTGCTAAACCCAAACACGATGGTAAAGGTGGTTATAAGAAGAACGGACGCTCTCGGAAATCAGGTCTTAACAAAGCCATCCTTGATTGTGCCTGGGGAGATTTGTTTAACAAGATTGCGTGGTTAGCTGCTAAGTCTGGTAAGCCAGTTGTTGCTGTTAACCCAAAGAATAGTAGCAGAGAATGTCCAAAATGCGGTCACATTGATAAAGCAAACAGAGAAGGGCAGAAGTTTATTTGTACTAATTGTCAGTACACCGAGCACGCAGACACCAAAGCGTCTCGGACAATTGCTCAACGAGTGGGATTGGTCTTTCCCAAAAACGTCAAAACGACCCTACCTGCGGACTGCGGGAAAGTTATGCCTGTGAAGATGAGCCAGTGCTCGGCTAGGGTTTCCCAACTTGAAGCAACTGGCGTATCGCTGCCAATGGGCGGGGAGTCTAGGAACCATGCCTGCGGGGTGATAGGTACTCAGTTAACTCTATTTGATTTAGCTGGGTATACTAAACCCGACAACCGGAAATCTAAGAGATACGGCAGAAACTCTTAGAGAATCCGCGTCACTTTAGTGCGCGGAGTGTCAATTGTTGCTTCCTTGTAATAGAGCGAATACTCGACCTCAGTCACATCTAGGTAGCTTCTCAAGAATCTGCTACAGTATTAAAATTGAAGTAGCTTATGTAAAAAAAGGTTGAAATCTATGACACCCTCTTTATCAAATTTTCTTTGGAGTCTATTCTGGGGTACTGCTATTGTCGTTATCCCCGTAATAGTAGGATTAGTTTTTGTTAGCCAAAAAGATAAAATCGAGCGTTCATAAAAGATTTCAACAAGCGTGAAACACTCGCTCGTTCAAGTGAGAAAATGGTTTCGGAGGCGCAGGTAACTGCGTCTCTTCTTTCAAGATGCCCCAATTACAGCAAAACTGACAGTGGAAAATTTTTTGGAATCAGTTAATTTCGCTTGGACATAGCAATAATATAGAGTAACCAGTTACAGTAGAGTTTTAAGTTTTAAGTCGTTAACATAGATTTGTTATTAGGTACAACAGCAATGCTAATGTTCGGGCTGAACTCAGCCAGTGTTCTGGCTCAGGTAAATTTTGGGGCGAACTCAGCCAGTGTTCTGGGAATCTTCCTGGCTGTGGCTGGAGCGGCGCTCTATTTTCTTCGCTCAGTACGCCCAGAGCTTTCCCGCGACCAAGATATATTTTTTGCGGCTGTAGGTTTGCTGTGCGGTTTTATTCTTATATTCCAAGGATGGCGTCTCGACCCAATTCTACAATTTGGTCAGTTGCTTTTGGCGGGCTCGACGATTTTCTTTGCCGTTGAAAGTATTCGCTTGCGGGGGATCGCCACACAACAAGCCAAACGCAACACTCCAATTGTGGATGATGAACGAGAGGTGAGCGATCGCCCTTCATATACTAGAAGACCAAAATACAAGGCAGAAATGGAAGCCGATCTCGATCCCCTGCCTTACTATGAAGAGGACGAAGCGCCACCAAGAAGAATTCCAGGTAGCAGGGATTCTCGCTCATCTCGGGATGATTACTACGATGATGAAGCTCCACGCCGGATAGAACGTCGCAGTAGTAGCGAAAGATCGAATACGGACAAACCTCGCCGTCGGAGTAACTCTCGTCCAATACGTACACCGGAAAGGTTTGATGATAACGATTGGGAGACTTCATCTAAACCAGCAGTAGATGATTGGGATAACTCTTCGAGTGAAGAAAAAAGACCTTCCCGGCGCAGTACCAACGGACCCGTTCGACCAACAGCGACAGAAGACGATGTTCCACCCAGACCCAGAAGGCGTCGTCCCCCCAGTGATTCAACTTACCGAGTTGAACGCCAAGACGATGACGCGATCGCCACGGATTACGTAGATTACAAACCTCTCGATCGTCCGCTCGACCGTCCAAATCGCTCAAGCGACGAACAAGATAATTCAGTAAATTTTGATGATGATGTTTAAATAGATCTGGGGAAAAGTTGCAAACACAAGCAACAGAAAAAAGTTAAGGTGAAAAAAATTACACCTAGATTTCGGCTCCAAAGACAACTTCGTTGGAGTCTTTGTTTAACATTAGCAGGTATGCTTGTATCCTGCAGTTACAACGATCTTCCTACAGGACCAACTTCTCTCAACAGTCGCTCTACCGAACAGCAACCAGCGTTGAGTGGAAATGGTCGTCTTTTGGCTTTGGTATCCAATCGCAATGGCAGTCATCAAGTGCTGTTGTATGATTTGCAACAACAGCAGTTTGTGAGTACACCGGGCTTAAATCGACCTGAAACTATTGTAGAAAGCCCCAGTCTCAGTTACACGGGGCGTTATATAACTTACATGACCAGTGACCAAGGAAGACCGGTTGTAGCGCTCTACGATCGCGTAACGCAACAGTCGCAAATCCTCACACCTATCTATCGCGGTTGGGTGAGAAATCCCAGTATCAGCCCCGATGGGCGCTATGTTGTCTTTGAATCTGCTAGTCGCGGTCAATGGGATATTGAAGTCCTAGACCGAGGTCCAGATATTGAGTTAGATATTGACAATGGAGCGACTGTAACGGGGATTGGGGAGTAGGGGAATAAGGGGAGACAAGGGAGAATGACCTTTTGACAGATGACAAATAACAAATGACAAATGACCAAACCCTTTATTATATTTGCTGTTGTAAGTTTGTTGGGTGGTTGTGTTGGCTACCCTCGTTTGTTGAATTATCCTGTCGATCCCGGAGGGCGCAGTCTTAACAGCTTGGGATCGGAGTTAAATCCCCAAGTTTCCAAACGGTATGTTGTTTTTACAACGGATCGTAGGGGTAGCCAAGATGTGTATATGTTTGACAGACTAACGAATAATTTGGTTGATTTGCCTGGTTTAAATTCTTTTGATACGATCGCATCCCATCCCTCTGTAGCTGAAAATGGTCGCTATATTGTTTTGTGTGCTAACCGTCAGGGACGGTCGGGAATTTTTCTCTACGATCGAGAAACGCGTCAATTACGCAATTTAACTGCTAACTTGCAAGCAGAAGTTCGCAATCCAACTATTAGTGCTGATGGAAGTCGGATTGCCTTTGAGTCTAGCGTCAATGGTCAATGGGATATTTTAGTTTATAACCGTTCCGGACAACCTTTAAATATACCTCAAGAACCTCGATAAATTGGGAATGGGGGATTGGGGACAAGGGAGAGGGGGTAGATAAGGGAGAGGGGGTAGACAAGAAGATTCTACCTTATCTCCCTTGTCCCTAGTCTGCACTCTCCACTTTCTGTACTGCTTCAATGAGAGACCTCACTTGCTCGGTACCTTCTGAAGGTTCAAATGTTAGTGGGAATTTTCTTCGCACGAGCATTCGCAAACCGAGAGGAGCAATACTTAACAATCCTTTTAAATCTTTTAGGTAATTGCCAACAACTTGTAAACCAAACTGACGTTCATCGAGCCAACCGCCTTCTTTGACTAATTCCACTAATACTTTACGGTGACGAATGGAACGACTGTCAGTTGCTTGTTTGCGATCGAGAACTTCTTGTTTGATTTTAGTAATTTGATCTAATGGTGCAACACCCATTGGACAAACAGAATTGCAGTAAAGACAGCGAGTGCAACCCCAAACTCCTTTAGTTCCTTCGTTATATTCTTCTAATCGAGTTTCGGTTTTGCTATCGCGAGAGTCTGCTACCATGCGGTATGCTTTGGCAAGAGCATGGGGACCAACAAAATCTGAATTCACTTCACGAGCGTTACATTCCGAGTAACACGCTCCACACATGATGCAATTTCCCGTTTCATCAAGACGCGATCGCTCTAGTGGTGTTTGTAAGAACTCTCGTTCTGGTACGCTTCGTCCTGCTGTACTCACATAAGGAGTTACTGCTTCTAAGTTATCCCAAAAACTGGTCATATCAACCACTAAATCTTTGATAACAGGCATATTACCTAGTGGTGCTATTGTGATTTCTGGGATAACATTTGTAGGGCTTGCTGGTGTTTGAGCGCTTTGCGTGTGAGAAATTTCGCTGCCTACATTTTCCTTACAAGCCAAAGCCGAGCGCCCATTTATTCTTACAGCACAACTTCCACAAATTGTATTGCGGCAATTTTTGCGAAATGCTAAAGTTCCATCTTGCTCCCACTTAATACGATTCAGACAATCGAGGATGGTGTTTCCCGGTTCTACATCCAAAACGTAAGTTTTTACCACAGGTGAGGAATTTTGTTGCTGTCGTATGACCTTAAAAAGAACTTCCATTACCACTATTAATAAAGAACTTCTACCTAGCTTATGAAATTCTTCTCACTCAATGGCTCTACTTCCACAAGCGAGTTCCACCTTGGTGTCCATCATTCATAGCTAGCTGTTAATAGACTGACGATTGTAGAGACAAGAAATTTCCGATCTCTACAATAATAAGGATAACCGCGAAAATTTGAATTGTAACTTACCCAAATAGGCTAGCACCTATTGGGTCATAGGGAGGGGGTAAGGGGACAATAGGGATGTTGAGGATAATGACTTATGCTATCCCCTAACTAAAAATATCTGTTGCAAAATACCTCTATCGGTTATAACTGTATCTTCATGTAAACACAAGTGAGAGGCGTTAACCTAAAAAAACGTACTTTGCAATGGCACACAAGCACTTTTTTGGTTATATAGAATTGTTAAACGGCATTATATGAACATTGTGACCTCTTAATCAAGAAAGTCTTGGTTTTCACTCACTGCACAAAAGTGTATGTCTAAATTCAATGAATTTTTATAAAACTCGTACAGGAATACTCATCCCAAGGGTAGGGATTAAGATAAAAGTTTGTACGGCAAGTTTAATTCAAAATTAAACAACTATTTTGCTATTATTAAACCATGCTAGTATTTAATATGAAATTACAAAGCAACAAAACCAGTATCAATCGCCATAGATGTGCGGCTGTTACTGCTTTGTTTCTTAGTAATATTGTAGAGAGCAGAAATTTCTTGTCTCTACAGGCAGGATAAAAGGGTGTACATCTGCACAACCTCCCAAAAGCTACTTATGCTGTCAAAAGCTTGAGAGTACGAATGGGGAAAACCTTTCGTCTCAAAGCCAAAAAAGCAAAGCTAGAAAAGTGGAAAGACCACTTTTTATTGGGTTCATGACTTATTAGGGGTCAAAGTCAGTGGCAATAAAGTTGGAAGAAATTCCCCACCACGTTTTGCCTCCCCAATTTGTAAAGGTGGTCGAAAGTGACGCCGCTACAGCAGTGCCAAAAGAAAGATTGATTTCATTTCTGATGGCAAATGATGGCTACAAGTGCCGTAAAACTACCAAAATAAATGCCTGTGACAACTGCTACATGATAAGTGTTGCGGATAACCATAATAAAGGTTCTTAGGCTACCCGTGTAAAGGTTTTGAGTAGCGCTGTGCAGATGTAAAAAAGCCAAATACTGGCAAAAAGACAAATTTTATCAATTCGGCGAGAGTGAGGATCTTTGAAGCATAATGACTGAAACTGCAACCGCACCATTAACCGGTAAAGCACTGCTTGCAAAGGTTAAAGAACTATCCAATTTACCACGGCGAGAAAGAGCCAAGCAGTGCGGTTACTACACAGTTACCAAAAATAACCAAGTCCGTGTCAATCTTACTGATTTTTATGATGCTTTGCTGTCAGCTAGGGGTATTCCCTTAAGCCCAGAAGCACCAAAAGATGGTCGCGGACGCGAACCGACATACAGAGTCAGCGTACACCAAAACGGTCAGATTGTTATTGGTGCAACTTACACCAAAGCAATGGGCTTAAAGTCAGGTGATGAATTTGAAATTAAGTTAGGATACAAGCATATTCACTTAATTCAAATTGACGCTGATAAGAAGTTGCTCTCATCAGATGATTCAGATTTAGATGAAGAGGACATCGAAGACGAAGAGGATTTTGATGAGGATGAAGATGAGGACGAAGAGGAAGATTAAATTTTTTTATAGTAAAGGCAAGTTTAGAGCAAAAGCTTGATGGCTTGTCTCAATATAGAAAAAATTGAAATTCTCCGAAAAAGTTAAAAAACTTCGTACAAAATAAAACGATGGGACTGTTGCAGTTTTAAGAAATTTTGATAAAAGCTTGGTTAAGAATAGACAAAAGCTCAAGAAGGGTAAAGTTGAAACGGGAAAAGTAAAGATAAAGTATGATACAAAAGTATGAAATACTTTATGTTTCACCTGACAATTCACACCCTAGCATTGAAAAATTTGTGTTCTGCTGAGCGAGAGATCTGATATGCAACAAGTCTGTCGTATTTTTTTGCGCGATCTCATAGCATTATTAGAGCCATCAGCCAACTTATTGCTGCCATCATTACAAGATGCACCAGCGTTAGTTGTAATGATGGCTTTTTTTCTGGCGTGGATTATCTGTTGGTTACCATTAGCGGTAATCTCAGCGATCGCTATTAAATGGAAACCCTTTCAACCTCTACAGCCACAACAAAAGTTACCCCTACTGATTCCTCTCTACCTCCTAGCTCCCTTCATGCTTTGGGGTACGAGTTTGTTGACAAAAACCTCTTTTTCTGAATATGGTTTGTCTGGAAGTCTTTCTACTTTTTATTCTTTAGCTTTGGGTTTCGCCGTGGGAGCACTGGGTATAACAGTGGTATTTTCTTGTCAAATACGGTTGGGATGGTTGGCTTTTCAACAAACAAACCTCAAGCAAGTGCGCCCCATTTTACTACCTATATTGTTAGTTGCCTTATTAGTAGGAGGTGTGGAGGAGTTAATTTTTCGCGGTTTTCTCGTGACTGAATTGGGTAAGGATAGCTCTATTTGGATAGCAGCGCTCGCCGGAAGCTTAATTTTTGCCTTGCTACATCTTGTTTGGGAGCAGCAAGACACCATACCGCAATTACCCGGACTTTGGTTAATGGGAATGGTATTGGTATTAGCACGGCTTGCAGATAGGGGTAGCATAGGCTTGGCTTGGGGTCTGCATGCGGGATGGGTTTGGGCGATCGCATGTTTGGATACAGCCCAACTTATCAATCCCACGGGTTCTGTATCTAAGTGGGTGACGGGTAAAAATCAAAAACCTTTAGCTGGAGTGGCGGGTGTTCTTTGTTTGCTCCTGACAGGAGGGATTCTCTGGTTGATGTTGAGATATTGAAACAAAGACAAAGCTGCGAACAGACTACTCCCTTGTTTGAGGAGGATTACGGAATGGAGGTATTTGGTTCTGTAGTTCTTAACAGACAAATAAAACCGAGGTTAACTGGCAAACGGGTAAAAGCCTGAAAGACAGTGCAACTTCATATTACTTTTAATTTATTAACTTTAAACTTCTTATACTCATCTTGACCGTGCTGCTTAAAAAAAGCGTGCGGTCTTATAAATTATTTTTTCTAAATCATTGAAGAGACTTGTATTGTATAAAGATTTTATAAAAGCAGTACTAAACTATACGAGATACTACCAAGCTAGTGCTACCATTTCTCGTGTATCTGCTCGATGCGGACAAAAAACTAAACTATTAAAAATCCTCAAAATTACGCTCTATTTATACATAATTTCCTTATAGCATCGCAAAACTTTACGGATAAAAACTAAACTTCACGTAGTTTAAAAATAGACCGTTGTGTAGATTAACAACTATGTACTGAGTAGTATTGTAGAAGGGGAATACCGTGCTAGCACCGTTACCTACTGCAGTTTCTAAAGTGCATAAATGAATTAAACTAACACCAATTCACAGTAAGGGTGATGCCGTAATGAATCTAGCGGATTGTTAATTTTTTGTAGTCCACACAGAATTGACTCAATAAATAATGCACATTCTGATTTACTCCTACAACTACTATCCAGAACCGATTGGAATAGCTCCATTGATGACCGAACTGGCTGAGGGGCTTGTCAAGCAAGGTCATCAAGTTAGGGTGATTACGGGTATGCCAAATTACCCCCAGAGAGAAATTTATCCGGCGTATCGTGGAAAGTGGTACGTAACAGAACAGAAAAATGGTGTTACTATTCAGCGCTCGTACCTGCGTATTAAATCCAAACCGAATTTGCTGGATAGACTTTTACTGGAATTGAGTTTTGTGTTTACAAGCATACCGCAAGCATTAAACGGCTGGCGACCGGATATCATTCTTTTGACAGTACCTCCGTTATTGGTATCATTACCAGCCAGCCTCTTAGGTTGGCTGTACAACTGTCCGGTAGTACTGAACGTACAAGATATTCTTCCAGAGGCGGCTGTACGCGTTGGACTATTGAAAAACAAATTGATGATTCGAGCCTTGGAAGCTTTAGAGAAGTTTGCATACAGACGCGCTCATACCATTAGCGTCATTGCTCATGGTTTTTTAGAAAATTTAGTCAGTAAGGGAGTCCCCATCCAAAAAATAGTTTGTATCCCCAACTGGGTGAATGTCAATTTCATCCGTCCTTTACCAAAAGAGAAGAACTATTTTCGGGCTGAACATCAGCTTGAAGGAAAATTTGTGGTGATGTACTCGGGCAATATAGCACTGACACAAGGTTTAGAAACAGTCATAGAAGCAGCAATTTCGTTGCGCCACAATCCAGAAATTGTCTTTGCGATCGCAGGTGAATCCAAAGCCCTCCACTGGTTGCAAAAATACTGTTTGGCATCTCAAGTCACTAATGTTTTGCTTGTACCGTTACAACCTCGAGAAAAACTGCCAGAAATGTTAGCTGCTGCTGATGTTGGGTTAGTCGTGCAAAAGAGCAATGTCATTTCTTTCAATATGCCTTCTAAAATTCCACTCCTGTTAGCTTCCGGTCGCCCGATATTAGCTAGCGTTCCTTCGACAGGTACAGCGGCGCGATCGGTAATTGAAAGTGGTGGAGGTATCGTGGTAACTCCAGAATCACCAGATGCTTTAGCCAAAGCAGTACTATACCTATATAACAATCCTAAAGTTGCAACTCAACTTGGCAATAAAGGCAGACACTTTGCGATTGAGCGTTATTCTTTTGAGCAAGCTTTAAGAAATTATGAAGCTCTATTTTCTAGAGCGATCGAAAGCGAAGAACAGAATTTAACGATCTTACCAGCAGTGAAGGCCGATGAATCTGCCAATCCAGATTTCCTAGAGCGACGTGACAGAAACATCGGAATCCCCCATTAAACACTGTCAAGAGTACACCCTTATTGCGGATTTAAAATGATTTGCTTTTGATACTCTTGCTCGGTCATAATATCTAGGGTGCTTTCGAGCCTGTCTAGAAAGACAATACCATCAAGGTGATCGGACTCGTGTTGAAAAATTCGAGCCACAAAATCTGTAAGTTCTTGCTTTTGAAGTTTGCCATTTCTATCCATATACTCAACTTCAATTGCTTGATATCTGGGAACGAAACCTCGAATTCCCGGAACACACAAACAACCTTCCCAACCTTTCACGACTTCAGCCGAATGTGCAATGATTTTGGGATTTATCATAGCAGTTGGTTCCATGTCTGGAGCATTTGGGTATCTGGGATTGGGACGAGATGCAACAATAAACAAACGTAAGGATTCTGCAACTTGGGGTGCAGCAATTCCTACACCATTAGCTTTCTTCACTGTTGCGATTAAACCGTCTATCAGCTTTTGAATGCGCTCATCATGAATATTTTCAATTGCGGAAGCTTTCTGACGTAGAATGCGATCGCCTAGTTGAACGATTGGAAGTGTTTCTATTTCAGACATAGGAAATAGGAGTTAGGGGTGAGGGAAAAAACGATTAACGATCGCGACGAACTGGCAATGGTGCGGGACGGATTGCTATTTGTGTGGTTTGTCCGTCACGTTGGACTTGTAATTGTATTGTTTCTCCGATCTTGCTACCTTCCACGATTCTTTGGACGTCCTCTATTTTTGTAACAGATTGGTTGTTAATACCTTGAATAATATCACCTTGTCTGAGACCTGCCGAGGCGGCGGGAGAACGGGGAACAATGTCAACTAACAGAACTCCTTTACTAGCAGTAATATTAACCTCAGCGCCGGAGTTGATTTTGTCTCTCAGTTCTGGTGTCAGCGTTACCATCTGAATACCCAAATAAGGATGGTCTACTTTTCCCTTGGAAATCAATTCTCGAGCTATTCGCTGCGCTGTGTTGATGGGAATGGCAAATCCCAATCCTTGAGCACCCCGGATAATAGCAGTGTTCATACCAATCACTTCACCGCGAACATTTAATAACGGTCCGCCCGAGTTACCGGGATTAATAGCTGCGTCGGTTTGAATGTAATCCACTCGCTTATCGGTAGCGCCAATATCACTACTAGAACGTCCTGTAGCACTGAGAATTCCTGAAGTTACAGTGTTATCTAACCCTAAAGGATTCCCAATGGCAATCACTGCTTCTCCCGGTTGCAAGTTCTCTGAGTTACCAAGAGGGACTGTGGGTAATTTGCCAGCATCTATCTTAATAACCGCCACATCCGTTACCGGATCTTCACCAAGTACGCGTCCTTCAAATTCACGACCATCTTTTAATTTTACTGTAACGCGATCGGCTCCATTAACCACATGGGAGTTAGTTAGAATTTGACCTGCAGAGTTAATAATAAACCCAGAACCGCTTCCCTGTTCTACTCTTTGTCTTGGTTCTGATGGTCGCATATCCCCGAAGAACCTTCGGAAAAATGGATCGTCAAATTCTTCTGGTAACTGCTGCGAAATTGTCCTGGCTGCATTAATACGAACCACAGCCGGTCCTACCTTTTTGACCACTCCCACAACAAAGTTAGGGTTCTCAGACCCCGAAAATATGGGAGCGACAACTGGGGTAGTGTTTTCGTTAGTGCTTTGAGGTGTGTTGTCACCTTGAGCTTGGGACTCTGCATTGGGTTTTTGTGCTTCAAGAGTTATAGCTGGTATGGAACAACCCCCAAGAGATGCCACTGTTATGCTACATAGTAGCATAAAGACAATTTTGGGCGTTGAAGAAAGTTGAAGCGAAAAACGTTGATTGTCGTCTTTTTTGGTTTGGAATTCACGGTCTTTTGTCTTCATCTGTTGTTGTCTTCTCCTGGAAGATCGGTG
Source organism: Tolypothrix campylonemoides VB511288_2 (assembly GCF_045999855.1). Lineage (NCBI taxonomy): Bacteria > Bacillati > Cyanobacteriota > Cyanophyceae > Nostocales > Tolypothrichaceae > Tolypothrix > Tolypothrix campylonemoides. Next base: position 67,876 of record NZ_JBFPMW010000005.1, on the reverse strand, counting down.
GATGGTAAAATCTTGGCTACTGGGGAACACAAGAATATATAGCTTACATATATGTTTCGGTTCATAGCATAGTTTGTTAAATTTGTGAGTTGCTCATCTTTCATTATTGTGACGATCGCACCCGTATTGGTGGTAAATTATGGAAATGCCCATAGACAGTCTGTGGAATCAGGTACTGGAACGCTTGCAGCTAGAGCTATCCCGTCCCACCTTTGAAACCTGGATTAAAACCGCCAGTGCTGAGCAATTTGAAAACAATTGCTTGGTAATTCGCACTCCCAATCCATTTGCTCGCAATTGGTTACAAAAATATTACATAAAAACCATTGCTAATGCAGTACACGATATTCTCGGTTATCGCGTGGATATATATATAACGGTTGGGAAAGGGGAAGAAGTTCCCAATCTCGAAGACACCGAGGTTTCTTGGGAAATATCCACTCAAGATCCAACTCCTGAAAAAGTGACCAATCGGACCAAAACAGCAGAATTAAATCCAAAGTACGTTTTTTCGCGATTTGTTGTTGGTGCTAACAATCGGATGGCGCATGCGGCTTCCCTTGCGGTAGCTGAATCTCCAGGGAGAGAATTTAACCCCTTGTTTTTATGTGGCGGGGTAGGCTTGGGGAAAACGCACCTCATGCAAGCGATCGGACACTATCGATTGGAGATTCATCCCGATTCCAGCATATTTTATGTCTCCACCGAACAATTCACAAACGATCTCATCACTGCTATCCGCAACGATAGTATGCAAAGTTTCCGCGAGCATTATCGTGCTGCGGATGTGCTCTTAGTCGATGATATTCAGTTTATTGAAGGTAAGGAGTACACCCAAGAAGAGTTTTTCCACACCTTTAATACTTTACACGAAGCAGGTAAACAAGTCGTCTTGGCATCGGATCGCCCTCCCAACCAAATTCCTCGCTTGCAAGAAAGGTTGTGTTCTCGATTCTCCATGGGATTGATAGCTGATATCCAACCTCCAGACTTAGAGACGCGGATGGCGATTTTACAAAAGAAAGCCGAGTATGAAAATATTCGCCTTCCAAGGGATGTTATTGAGTATATTGCCTCCCACTACACTTCTAACATTCGAGAATTAGAAGGAGCGTTAATTCGTGCAGTGGCATATATTTCTATTTGGGGCTTACCCATGACAGTAGAAAGTATTACTCCCGTTTTAGAACCACCAACTGAGAAGGTAGCAACAACACCAGAAGTCATTTTATCAGTTGTTGCGGATACTTTTGATGTATCAATAGAAGACTTGAAAGGAAATTCGCGACGGCGAGAAATTAGCTGGGCGCGTCAGATTGGAATGTATCTCATGCGCCAACATACCGATTTGAGTTTGCCGAGAATAGGAGAAGAGTTTGGCGGTAAAGATCATACAACGGTGATCTATAGCTGTGAAAAAATTGCTCAACTGAAAGAAACCGACCAAAATTTGGTGCAAACTCTACGTCAATTGAGCGATCGCCTGCGTGGGTCAAAAGCATAATAAATGCTTCGTGCTATCTATCTGCCTTTCTTCTTCTAAATGTTAAGTAAAGTATAAAAAATCTTTAAGCTAATATTAGCTTGTGGAAAGTTTATTATTTTTTGTGGAAAACTAACACAAAATCTGTGGAAAACTTCACACCTTCGGTGGAAAACTTTATTTTAAGTATAACTACCCTGTGGAAAAACCCCCTATGTTTTCCACAAGTTATCCACAGGCTAGCGTTCAAAAATAAAGATGTGAGGTAAGTTTTCCACAACAGCGATCGGCAATCGGCGATCGCTCACCGATTTATCCGCATACTTAAAAGTGGGGAATTTAAATAACAAATCAATTTCTTTTTCTTCCACTCCTCACATTTGCAACAAGGTGTTACCATATCCAACACACTTGCATTCGTTCGATCATGAAACTAGTTTGTACCCAAAGCGATTTCAGTACTAACCTCTCACTGACAAGCCGCGCTGTACCATCCCGTCCAACTCATCCAGTACTTGCTAATGTACTTCTACAAGCAGATGCGGAAACCAACCAAGTTAGCCTTACAGCTTTTGACCTCAATTTGGGTATCCGTACCAGTTTTAAAGCGGAGGTATTGCAGGGGGGAGCGATCGCAATTCCTGCAAAATTGTTGAATGATATTACTGCTCGTCTTCCAGAAGGAGAAATCACTTTAGAAGAAGAGTCAGCTGCTAAAGGAGATAACATTGGTGGGGAAGGCTTAATTGTGTCTCTAATGCCAAAAAGCGGACGTTATGAAGTACGAGCAATGGGAGCAGAAGATTTTCCAGAATTACCTGCGATCGAAAATGACACATCGATTCAGATTACCGCTAGTGCATTAATTGACGGATTGAAAGGTTCTTTGTTTGCAAGCAGTAGTGATGAAACCAAACAAATACTGACAGGAGTTCATCTCACAGTTCAACAAGACTCCCTCGAATTTGCGGCTACCGACGGACATCGTTTAGCTGTGGTACAAACGACAAACGAGAGTACAGATACAAGTAGCGATACCAACCTAGAGGTAACACTACCCGCTAGAGCCTTGCGAGAACTCGAACGGATGCTAGCCCACAGTGCATCATCAGATGAGTCTGTTACTATGTCTTTGGATCAAGGACAAGTTATTTTTGAATGGCTAAATCAACGCTTGACCAGCCGTACTTTAGAAGGACAGTACCCATCTTACCGTCAGCTTATTCCCCGACAATTTGAGCGCGAAGTCACTTTAGACAGAAAACAATTTTTGAGTACCCTAGAGCGAATTGCAGTATTAGCAGACCAGAAGAATAATATAGTTAAAGTCAGTATAGACAGTGAAGCGCAAGAAATCACCTTATCTTGTGAAGCTCAAGATGTGGGAAGTGGGAGAGAATCCTTACCAGCACAGATATTGGGTGAGGAAATAGACATTGCTTTTAATATTAAGTATCTGATGGAAGGTTTAAAAGCATTGCCCTCTACAGAAATTCAAATGCAATTGAATTCAAATCTGACTCCAGTAATTTTTACACCTGTAAGTGGGGTGAAAATGACTTATTTGGCTATGCCAGTTCAGATTAGGAATTAACTAGGCAGATTGCAAGCGAGTTTATACAGAGTATGGCAGCTTTTTATACCCAGCCATTTTTCTGACTCCTTTTAGCTTAGTTAGTTGTGCTTTTAGGCACTTATCGATCCCCCCTAACCCCCCTTAAAAAGGAGGAAAAATACTCTGAGTCTCCCAATTTATCTGGGGATTTAGGGGGACTTGAATGTTTTGCTACTGATGACAGGACTTTTCAAACATCTTCTAAGACAAGATGCAGAAACGCGTTCTTAGGTAGGATTAATATATCTGACGCCCTAACGAATGGAATTCGTGGCTATACAAACTAGGTGGTTATGAAATCAAATATAAGTGAAGAACAAATACATTTTCAACGCGACAATATTTCCTTGCGCTTAGGACACATAGCTTCAAATCTGGGACGATTGAGGACATTATGCCACAATAGTTATGAGAAAGGGGTATTGGATGTAATCGCCCAGACAAAAGATTTTATCGAATAGACGGCAGCAGAAATTGAGCCAGAACTTGCCGAGGAATTAGTCAATATTCAAGTTCAACTAGCACTGTGGGAGAGAACTTGGGACAATATTTGGTCAGACAATAAAAAACGCGGAGAACTAGCTACAACGGCAGAAACATACTCTGGACGTGTATTGGATATGTCAGGTTTTTTGTTAGAATCAACAACGTAGTTTAAACCACCAGGTCAACAAGTAATTAGCAATTAGCAATATACCAATTCATCTGTTTACTTAAGTTTCAAGAAATAGGTACCAAACTTTATAACAAAAAAAGTTATTTTACTACCTTTAGCCAAGCAAATATATCGGCGGGCGAAACCTGCCAGTCCCTCAAGACATCAAGAACGGGCAATATACTAGTATCATAGTGTACTTCAGGTAATTGATTCGGTTGAAATACCATCACCGATTTATCATCAGGATCAATGAACCAACCCAGTTTTGTCCCCTGTTTAACACAAAAAATAATTTTATTAATGACACGGTTAGGAGATTGGTCAGGTGATAGGATTTCAATAGTCCAGTCGGGGTAACTTTCAAATCTGTTGGCAATTTCCCCATCTTCATCAGTTGGGATGCGCGACCACTCAAACACCGCCACATCTGGAACTAACGACCGTCCGCCAAAGGTGCAGCGTAACTCAGTTAATGCTAAAGCTAACTTTTTTGGTTTCCCAAGCTGATTGATTGCGGATGCTGACTCTGTTTGGAGAATGCTATGTTTTCCTTGGGGGATTGGTTTTTGATAGATGCGACCGTCGAGATACTCACTAGCTGGTTTGGTTTCTGGTAGTTTCAGAAACTCCTCTAATGTCTTGTTGAAAGATACCTGAGTTGAAAGTGCCATAAGCAATTACTCCCGAAACAATCCTAGCGAACAAATAATTTAAGGTTTTTGCTTCTCTACTTCTGCAACTCGCAAATCGATTCTATCAAAATAACACGGCAGCGTGAGAACCCCTCTCTTTTAAGAAGGGAATGAAACGCGACACGTAGGACTTTAGTCCGTAAGACTATACGAATGGATTGGGAGGGCGATCGCCGTGTATGCGGATTTACTCCTGTTGCAATTATTGGAAATAATCTGCCAAGCATTGCCCTGTTTCACACCAATGAAGAAGAACGGTAATCTTATGGTGGGAAGGGAGTAATTAGATATTTTAAATATCTGTTGATCGTTAACGAATAAACCTATTTAATTGACAAACTAATAAATGTACAGTAGTTGAAGGATTATCGCTTTCTGGATTATGTTCATGATATTGCTTGAGCAGATTTTCTGCATTTTTGATAGCAGTCAGTTGCCGATTTTCTAATTCCTCATAAATTTTCTGACTGTTCTTTTGATATTTATAACCCAGTAATTTATTTAATTTTTTACAATAATCACTCCGAGGAATCCCCGTGTTAAGAAACTCAAAGTGCAAAACATACCATAGTTCAAAAGCCTCATTAGAATATGCTATATCAATTCCTACTTGTTTGGCTTTTGTAATAGCATGATTAAAATCTTCTTTAGTCCAAGAATCGCGGTCAAACACACACCAAACTTGGTCGTAATCTTCCTGGTTTCTTAATTATTGAGCTTTTTCGACTAGCTTACTTGGATTAAACCTTAACCCTCTAACATCAATAACATCCTTGGGTACACGAAAAGCGTTGAAGTAATTAGGTTCGGTTTTCTCTCCTTCGCAAACAATTAAAAACCTCTCGATAAGTTCTCGTGTTTCAATCTTTCTATCAGAGTAACCGCGCAAGTTATCTTTTTTCAAATGTCTTTTAGGCATCAGACTCATTTATTAGAGAAATTAGGTTACCAATAAAAGGAATAGCGCCATATCTACCTTTTATATAGTCGTTTTCAAAAGAAGTATCATTTTGAAGCTTAAACTCCACTAATGAATATAAATCCGTAGCTCCATATTTATTTTTTTCAGTAAACCAAATCTGATCTCTACGAAAGAGTTTATTGCTGAGTAGATTGGTATCATGAGTCATAAAAATTAGTTGTGCATTATTGGAATTAGTTTCAGTAGAGCTAAACAGTTCTACCATGGCACGGCTAATCAAAACGTGAAGTCTTGTATCAAGTTCATCAACTATCAGTACTTTACCATCCTTGAGAGTATCTACAATCGCTCCTGCCATAGCAAATATTTTTTGAGTTCCTTCAGACTCTTGCTCATCTAAGTTAAATAGCTCTGTGGAAACATGATTTCCCTGACTATCAAACTTTCTATGTACCGTATTAATAGATGTCACTTGATTATTTTTTTTAATTAAAAATCTTTTAACTTCATCTGGAATTTCTTTAGCTATACTGTCTAAAGTTACTTTTTCAACTTTTATATCGCTAATCCCTAAATCTAATTTCTTTATCAATTGAATAATTTCTTCTTTATTGTTATTTTTGTTGTCTATTAAACATTCTACTGTGTAATTTAAGAGACTGGAATCATCCAAACTAGAGACTATTCTTATTTTTCTCGTTAGCCAATCTAGTATTCTCTCAGCAATTTCAACATTAAATTGAGCGCAAACTGATATAAATAAGGCATTATGTCTGGTTTTTTGTTGAATTCCGTCTGCTTTGAATTTCTTAGAAAAGCTAATATTATCTCTATCGCGTACAAAAAGTTTTGTTTCTTTGATTTTAGGAACATAGAGCAACCATTCTGAAATTACTCTTTCTCGATCGGCTTCAAATCCATATCTGTACCTTTGCCCATCTAAAAGAAAAACAATCTCAAAAAAAGATGGTTCTGCTTCGGTTTCCGTACTGAGTCTAAACTTCTCAACACCTATTTTTTCCGTACTTTGAGTTTCTTTGGAGGAATTAATCATAAACCATCGCATAAAATTAAGAGCTTTGGCAAGATTACTCTTACCACTGGCGTTGGCTCCATATATTGCTGCACTTTTTAGTAGCTTAAGTTCGCGATTTACTGTAAAAAGATTATTTTCATCTAGCTTTTTGTCTTGAGCAGCAATGTTGGTTGCCACCATACTTAAAGTGACTTTGTCTTTAAACGATCTGTAATTGCCAACACTGAACTCGATTAGCATAATCAGTTTATCGGTGTTAGTAGGAAAAATAAATAAAAATGCACAAACACATAATAATAGCATTTAAACAGAGCATTAAGGCGGCGAAACACGGTTGATTGATGAACTCCCAACTCCCTCGCTGCACTTGCAAGGCTATGAGTCCGAGCGATCGCTTGAACTATCCGCAAATCATTCCAATCCAACATGGCGGCAGTATATTTGCAAAAATGCAAATCTGTTTATCAATTTTGCCATTATTCGTTGCACTTGTACGAATCACAATTAAACAAGACCAAAGCCTTTGGGCATAACCAGAGAACGAGCAACCACCATGAACAACCTCGAAATTGTTAAACGCCTCTATACCGCCTTTGCAGAGCGGGATACAAACACCATCCTCGAACTGTTTGACCCCAAAATTGAGTGGATACAAAATGAGGGTTTTCCACAGGGCGGTAAGCATATTGGTTCTGACGCAGTTATCAACGATGTCTTTGCCAAATTCCGGAAAGATTGGGAGATTTGGCAAGCTGTCGTTGACGAATGGCTTTCTGCTGGAGATACAATTATTGCTTTAGGTGAGTATCGCGGCATTCATAAGTCAACGGGCAAATCGATGACTGCTGCATTCGCTCATGTTTATAAGCTTAAAAATAGTCGGATTGTTAGATTCCAGCAGTACACTGATACACTGAAAATTGCCGAAGCCATGCAGCCAGAGCCAAACCAGCCTGCTAGTTAATTTAACAATTAAATTGCTGCAGAACGAGCCTCATCGACTTTAAGAGTTGTACCTGTGATGAATTTGGCGTCCTCTGAAATGAGAAAAGCAACGGTTTTAGCAAGTTCTATGTAAGATAGCGGACGACCCCACATCAAGTCGGATGGCACATTCCAACCTACTAACTCTTCCATGCTGTCTGCCACAAAAAAAGGAGCCACTGAGTTCATGCGAATTTTATCGACTCTATAACGCTTGGCGTATAGTTTGGTGAATCCTTCCATTGCAGTCCGGAGTGTCCCACTGAAAGGCGTTCCCAATTCTGGTTCTTGTGAATCACAAGCTGAGATATTGACGATCGCGCCTCCGCCCTGTTGGCGCATTGGTTCTGTCACCAATCTAGCAATACGGACAACACTTAAAAACAGCATTTCAAAATTTTCCGTCCACATTCTATCAGAGATATCGAGCAAATCAGGACGAGGAGGATCGCCGAAACTATTGACGACCGCATCGATCCGCCCAAATCGATCCAGCGTAGTTTGAACCAATCGCTCTAAATCTTGAAGGTTGGATATTGAACCTTGAACGGCAATTCCACTTAACTCTTGCGCTAAATCTAAAACACTTTCGCTTCGCGCCATCAATGAAACTATATAGCCCCGAGCAGCCAATTCTCGAGCACAACCTGCTCCAATTCCACGACTCGCCGCCGTAACGATCGCAACCTTTTTTGAATTCATCTTCTCACCTCGATTCATTGACTTAAAATCAGATTAGCCTTTGCCATTTAAGAAGAGAAGACTCTTATTTGGCAAAACATTTATGCCAAATAAGAACAAATGCTGACGATTTTGAATCAACTTGCTGAACTGATTGCTTTTGTTAAAAGCGTAGAGTTCAATAGTTTTAGTGCAGCGGCGCGATCGCTAGGTACAACCCCTTCTGCTATTAGCAAGCGTGTCGCGAAGTTAGAAAACCGTTTGGGAGTATGCCTCCTGCAACGAACAACTCGCTCCCTTCGTTTGACTCCTGAAGGCTTAGGCTACTACGAGCGCATTTCTCGACTGTTGCGAGAACTCGAAGAAGCGAATGATTCCGTTGTCTCAGGCGGTAAGCCATGCGGTAAGCTTACCATCAGTACATCACTTGACTTTGGACAATGGTTGTTAGTGCGGTCGATTCCAGAATTTTTAGCCCAATATCCGGAAATTCAGATTGATTTGCGACTGAGCGATCGCTTCGTCGATCTCGTTGTTGAGGGAATCGATATAGCAATTCGGTTGGGAGATCTCAAAGACTCCAGTTTGATTTACAGGTATTTGGGACAGACCCGATTTGTGCTTTGTGCTTCGCCCGCCTATCTAAAGGCTTACGGAACCCCAACCACACCGCAGGATTTAGCGCATCACAATTGTCTGCAATATGTATTTGATGGACAGCCCGTTTCTTGGGACTTCCTTATCGACAAAACGTGGCAAACTATTTCCGTGAGTGGCACATTCAATTCTGATAACGGTGGTGCATTGAAAAATGCGGCGATTGCAGGGTTGGGAATCACTCGGTTATTGAGTTTTCAGGTACAAGAAGAAGTTCAACAACAGCAATTAGAGTTACTCTTTCCAGAGCAATTTTTCCCAGGCTTAGTAGTCCAAGCAGTGTTCACTCATCAACGCAATCTATCCCCACGAGTCCGGGCTTTCCTGGAATATTTAACATCCTACTGCACTAAAGTTTTAACGTGAGTTCGATTTCTGCCTTCATGTACTAGAAATCTTTTGCTTCATCGGAATTTCAATCCAAAACTCAGTTCCCGAACCGACTTGAGAGTTGCATTTAAAAATTCCACTGTGTTTATCTACAATAATTTGGTAACTAATTGACAACCCCAAACCAGTCCCTTTACCGATTGGCTTGGTTGTAAAAAATGGGTCAAAAACTCTTTGGAGCAAATCCTGGGACATTCCCGGACCGTTGTCAGAAATGCGAATCACAACACTGGGAATACAACCGTCTATTTGACCTACAGATGTTGCGATCGCAATACTACCCTTTGGCGCTTCTGTTACAGACGCCGCATATTGATCCAAAGCATCAATAGCATTGCTGATAACATTCATAAAAACTTGATTGAGTTGTCCTGCATAGCACTCAACCAATGGTAGATCGCCATACTCTTTGATAATATCAATCCCAGGGCTGTCAGGTCTGGGTTTTAACCGATAGTGTAAAATCAGCAGTGTACTGTCAATTCCCTCGTGAATATCAACAAGTTTCATCTCAGCGTGGTCCAGTCTGGAAAAATTTCTTAACGAGAGAACAATTTGACGGATGCGATCGGTTCCTATCCTAATAGAAGAAAGTATCTTGGGCAAATCCTCTATAATAAAATCAAATTCCAGTGCTTCTGCTTGCTCGATAATCTCAAGGTGGGGGTTTGGATAATGTCGCTGGTAAAGTTCCAACATTGTTAGCAAATCTTCAGTGTACTCACTAATATGGGTAATGTTCCCATAAATAAAGTTGACGGGATTGTTAATTTCGTGAGCAACACCTGCAACCAGCTGACCGAGTGAAGACATTTTCTCAGTTTGAATCAGTTGAGTCTGGGCTTGCTGTAGTTCGTGCAGTGCATTTTGTAATTTGGCGGTACGCTCTTTAACTTGATTTTCTAAATTTGCATTGAGAGTATTAACTTGTTGGTAAATCTCACGCTGCTGAATTGCTAAGGTAAACTGCTTTCCCAAAGCTTGAGCTAATTCAAGTTCTTCTGGAGTCCATTCACGAGGCTGTGCTTTTCTGTATTCGCGCCAAACTTCAAATGACAAGCGCGGATACAATTGTCTTTCGTCGCGATCGAACCGTCCAGCCCAGAGAGTTTCTGTATCAACTTCGTCTCTAAAAATACTTAAATATCCTAGTAATTGCTGGCGGTATTGGAGGGGTAGCATCAAGATACTGCGAATCTTCGTAGGTCGGAAAGCAACTTGTAAATTTCGCAACTTTGGTGTTTTATAAATATCTGGAATAGCCCATATGTCGCAGTCTCCAGACCCATCGTAGTGTTCCTGCCAAACGCTATATTGCTCCATCAACTGATATCTGGCAATTTCCGGGACTAGGGGTTGTTGACCAATAGTATAAATTTTAATAAATTGCTCGCCTGCTTCCAAACATTCTGCCAAACTTCTCACCGTGTTGTTTTTAGCATCAAAAGCTTGATTCCTGATGCAAAGTCTGCCACCAGACCCTCCAAATGCTGTCACGGCTGCTTCTAAAGCTGGCTGCAACTCAACTACAGGCATTGAGTGTAATAAAGTGGCAACACGGTTGACAATAGCTTCTCGTTGTGATTTTTGATGTGCCTGGGTCAGTATGTTACTTTGCGCGATCGCGACTGCTAACTGATCTACAACTCTCTGTACTGCTTCAACATCATCTTCATCAAACACCCGAGAGCCTGAGTCATGAGACACCAACAATCCCCAAAGTTGCTCTTGATGGAAAATAGGAGTGATTAAAGAGGACGTCACTCCCATTGCAGTCAAGTATTCTAAATGGCAAGGATCGATCGGTCTGTATTGTATATTTTCCGAGTCGGTCTCTACTGATTCCAAATTACGTAATGGGCTGTGACCTATTTGCCGACTTGCAACATGAGCTACAGAACGCACTCGCGCCTTAATAAAATTTTCTCGCGCATGAAGGGGAATATCATCCGCAGGAAAATTCAGCCCCAGCAACGACGGAAGACAATATTTATGAATTGCTTCAGCAATCACTTGACCGCTATTATCAGGATGAAATTTGTAAATCAGTACGCGGTCAATACCCAACAAAGAACGTACTTCTGCGACTGTTGTTGTCAAAATTTCTTCTAAAGAAAGTGTTCGCCGAATATTGTTGACAATCCGGCGTAACAAATTTTCTTGTTCTAAACGAAGCTGTAGATCGTGTTTGGCTCTAGGAGACATTGCGTTTAGCCAAATAAATTCTGAAATAAGTTGGCATTAAAGGCTTGCACCTGTCGGTAAATTTCGTATTGCTGAATAAACAGAGCAAATTGCTTACCGATGGCTTGAGCCAGTTCAATGTCTTCAACAGTCCATTCACAAGCTTGCGCCTTTTTAGATTCTCGCCACACTTCAAATGACAAACGGGGATACAATTGCCGTTGATCGGGGTCAAACTGACCAGCCCACAGAGTTTCGGTATCAATTTCGTCTCGGAAAACACTTAGATAGCCGAGCAACTGCTGTCGGTGTTGCAAGGGTATCATCATGATGCTGCGAATTTTAGTGGGTTGGAACGCCATTTGCAGATTTCGCAATTCAGGTGTTTGATAGATGTCTGTAATCCCCCAAACATCAGAGTTACTGAATTTGTAACGCTCTTGCCAGACACTGTATTGTTCCATATGTTGGTATTTTGCCACTTCTGGCATCACGGGTTGCCAACCACAGGTGTAAAGCTCAATGGAAGGGTTCTCTTCATTCAAACATTCTGCCAAACTTTTCACCGTATCATTTTGCAAGCTAAAAGCGTGATGTCTGATACACAGCCGACCGCCAGTCCCAGAAAATGCCTCAACAGTTTCCTTTAAGGCTGATTGGAATTCAATGTTGGGCATTGAATGCAGTAGGGTTGTTATGCGATCGAGGACTGCTTCTCTTTGCGCTCTTGCTTGGGCTTTGGCAAGAATATGACTTTGTGCGATCGCAACAGATAACTGATCTACCACCATCTGCACGGCTTCAATTTCTGACTCAGGTACCAAACGCGGTTCTGAGTGATGGGAAGCTAACAGTCCCCAGAGTTCTTCTTGATGAAAAATTGGCATGACCAGAGAAGACTTCACCCCCATTGCCGTTAAGTACTCCACATGGCAAGGATCGACAGGGCGGTATGTTATGTCCCCTGGTGTAGCTTCTCCGGTGACTAGATTACGCAAAGGGCTTTGACCTATTTGTCGCGTGTCAACATTCACAACAGAACGCGATCGTGCTTTCATAAACATTTTCCGAGCATGAAGCGGAATGTCATCTGCAGGAAAATTTAATCCCAGCAGCGATGGTAAACGATTGTTATCTATAGATTCTGCAATCACTTGACCGCTACCATCACTGTGGAATTTATAAAGCATGACCCGATCTGTTCTCAATAAAGAACGGATTTCCTCTGCTGTTGCTCTTAAAATATCGTTTAAATCTAAAGTTTGATGAATGCTGTTGATAATACGTCTTAGCAAATGTTCTTGCTCTATACGCAATTGTAAATCTTGTTCAATGCTTAAAGTCATAGCTTCTTCTCAATTAAAGTTGAATCAAATAATAGAGAAATAAATTTCAAAAGATAGTTATTTATCTAAAAATATTGTGAATTTTAATTGTGCTGTTTGTCTTCAGTAAAAATACTGGCAAAATTTTGTAAAATAATTTTATAGTTTTTTATACTTTAGTTATCAATCGATGGGTGAGTCCCTCAACCAAAATCCAGGCTGAGAATAGGCACTGCTCACCCTACTTTTATATACTTAAGTAATACTAATTCTCTTTATTAATTAATAGCAAAACATTGAGATCCCCTTAAATTACCCTTTTAAAGGGAGAATTTGAGGATTTCCACTGCATAAAACAGGTAAAATAAGGGTAATTTAGAGCTTCTCACTTCTTTAAAAAACGTGAGTTCGATGAAGTCAAAAACAGACCCTACCCCAAACCCCTCTCCTGTAAGGCTACGGTGGTGTACAGATCTCTAAAAAAGAGATGAAACATCGTGAAAAGGCAGAATTGCAATTAAGTTCCCCCCTTTTTTAAGGGGGGTTAGGGGGGATCGAAACCGCTTTTAATGCACTTTATAAGACTTGTGTACACCACCCTAGCTCCTGTGAGGAGATGGGCTTCAAAAGTACTCTCGGAACGTTCCTCCTCCCTCTTTTTCCAAAAAAGGGAGGATGGTAGGGTGAGGTTTGTCGAACTTACGTTAAAAAAGTCAGAAAAAAAGTAATTTTTGAGAATTTAAACCTTAAAAAGGCTGAAATAAGGGTAATATTAAGGATGAACCTCTTAAATAGAGGCACGGGGAGGCTCGTCTGTTGCCAAAATTTGGAAAAGTGGTATGAGAAAACCAAAATCTAGAAACCCGGTTTCTCCAATAAACCAGGTTTCTAAAGCAGAAAATTTTATATAAGAATCATCAAGCAGCAAAACGGATTTTGAGATAATCTTCTTCCATTTTCGCGCCAGCCGGTTGCAGTGCAGCCAAAGATTGGGGTAACACTAAATTGCGGCGATGATTGCCAATTGTAATGTTGAGTTCATCACCAGATTTACTTAATTGAATTTGATTTTTAGGAATTCCGGGTAAATACAATTCCAAACTGTATTGATTGTTTTCTTGAACAACTTTGATTGTTGTCTCTTGATAATACACTTGAGTAGGGTCTTCATCGGTGTAAAGCGTGTTTTTCAGACGTTCCAAAGCATCTAAGCCACACATCTCTTCAGAGAAAAGAGGTACTTCCTTGACAGGTAGTGGATGGAAATTGTCATGAATTTCCTGACGGTACTGCTTTTGATTGTCTTTCCAACGCTGGAAAAAGGGATCTTGCACCTCTTCTGGAATGATACGGTTGGCGACGACTAAGTCAGTGGCAACATTGTACAAGCTGAGATAAGCATGAGCGCGAAGAGACTCTTTAATCACCATCTTTTCCGGATTGGTAACAAGGCGTACTGACGTTTGAGTGTTATCAGTCAGAACTTTTTCCAGCGCTTCAATTTGTTGATAAAACTCATAAGGTGCGTCCATCACCTCTTTATCTGGTAATGAGAAACCAGCGATAGGTTTAAAAATCGGTTCAACAAGAGGTCGAAGCGCCACTGAAATATTTTGAAATGGTTTGTAAAAGCGACGCATATACCACCCACTTACTTCTGGTAAGCTTAACAGGCGCAATGCAGTACCAGTGGGAGCGGAATCAATAATCAGAACGTCAAACTCACCTTCATCATAATGACGCTTCATCCTCACCAAGCCAAAAATCTCATCCATCCCTGGTAAAACAGCCAATTCTTCTGCTTGTACGCCGTCTAAACCCCGTGCTTGCAGGACTTGAGTGATGTAGCGTTTTACGGAACCCCAATTTGTCTCTAACTCCAGCAGCGCATCCAGTTCTGCACCCCACAAATTGGGGCGGATTTGTTTTGGTGCGTGTCCCAGTTCTAGGTCAAAACTGTCTGCTAGTGAGTGTGCGGGATCTGTACTCAAAACTAATGTGCGATAACCCAGTTCTGCACAACGGAGTCCAGTGGCTGCAGCGACTGAGGTTTTTCCCACTCCTCCTTTACCTGTCATTAGAATTACGCGCATTGATAGTTTTGTCCTAGCTGAGAAATGTTTACACTTATTTACATTATGCTTTTAACTGTGACCAGCTGACCACCCGATCGCTAATTGGTCAGCTGGTCAGGCGATCGCGTAAGAAAATGCTGTTTCAATACATCCAGACGGGAACAGTTCCAATAATCAACGTGGGAAGCAATCAAACCTTGACGATTGAGACCCAACTCACTCCAGCCAGAAATAGCAATGCGAGGTTTCCAGGGAAGGGGCGTGTTCCAGCTGAGCGTCCACTCTGTTTTGATTGTGTTTTCTACAGGATAAATGGCGTGCAAGTCCATTTTTATATTTAAAAACCAAGTCTCCATGAATTTAATCATTTGCTTGTATCGCTCAATACCGTGAAATTTATTCATAGGGTCTTGAAAATAAACGTCCTGAGCGTAAATTTCGTATGTTTGATTCACTGGAAATCTCTGATAGTCCTGTTGAAGAATTTGAATAATGTCCATTAGTTGGTGGTTGGTTGTTAGTTGTTACTGGTCACCTATTTCAGTCCAAAGTCTTTCTAACTGATACCGCCATACGGCAAGAATTTCCTCTCGCGCCTGGGTGGTTTGGTTTATCTCTCCCATCAATCCTTCTGCATAGAAGCGATCGAGGTTTTGCATGGTGGCTTCTAAAGATTGTCCTTGCTGTTTTGCTGCTTGGATAATTTGTCGGATGCGCCTTTCTATCAGCCGATTGAAGACGTTGTTCAAACCGTTTTGGTGCAAAGAAATGAGTCGAGCGATCGCATCCCGAAGATCTTCAGCAGTTAAACTACCAGAACTGTGCTGAAAGACTCCCCAAACGACACCTTGTTGTAAGGCATAGCGAACTTGTTGGGTATCATCGAAATTTGCTTCCAAAAATTGTTCTAAAAAAGGTTGGGCTTCTGAAGCAGGCATAATAGGCAATAACACCCGCAACCAACTTTCATCATCTGAAAGCATCACGAGAAGACGAAAATTTGCTGTTTCGACTTGCCAGGAACCGGGTGCAAGAGCACCGACAGTTTCAGTACCAAATAATTCCGCAAGCGTATCCGCAATTTCTGAAGGTATCATATGTTTATTTTATCTTCAGTTCCTAGCCTAACGCTTTCCGCTCGCTTCTACCCACGACACAATTCATCAGACTGACATTGGGAAAGTAGCTCTGGCTGTAAATTTAGCAACACTAATTTAGCGTAAGTTTGACCGTGCGATTTGGCGATCGCTCGCCTCCATATCACTCAATTTCTTGCCACCTACGAGCATCTACAAATTGAGACAAATGATTTACGTTAGTTGTAGCGATTACTACTATCTCATCATTTGCTTCTATCAGTTTAGCTTGCGCCGCCAAAATGACATCACCATCGAGCGCCTTCGGATCTGCTGTCTTGAATTCCCCTGCGTCTTGCTTCAGCCCAAAACTTAGCAGCTTGAAGCATTGTTGCTGTATCTATCGGCACGTATTCAAGCCGCATTTTAAATTCATTAAGCCTTCGGATACCAGCCAGCTTATTTGCCCTTAGTAATTCACGTCTCACTTCATAGTCTACAATCTCGGGCATAATTAATCTGTAACCTTTAGACCACAAGGATTCTACCCAAGCTCCGCATTCTATTGTTAGCTCTGATGGCTTGGGATTAGTTAACATCCCTAACGGTCCAGAATCTAATACAACTATCATTTTTGTGGAAAAAGTGGTCGATTTGAAAGACGATCTTCATCTAATGCTTTTTGCAGATACTCAAAAGTCTCTCGCTGCTCTTCTTCATCTCCTTCTTCTACCCATTTGCGATGCCATTCAATTAAAGCTTGGTTAATCTGGCGTTGTTCTTCTTGAGTTCTTTTGGGTAATACGTAAGCAGGTTGATAGACCAAAGCCTCCTCCCTCTGCTTCCCATTATCTTCAATTAACTCAGCTATTTCCTGTAGCAAGCTAGCTTTCATGGCACTTAGCCGTTCATCAATCGTTGAAGCCAGTAAGGCTTTTAGCTCGTCAGTTGTCAAATCTGATATTCGTTGCTCTGTCATTCCATATACCTTTCTTTTATTTACCATCATTATTTTATGATTTTAGCCGATCCTTTACATAGGTAGAGCTAAAGCCTACAAAACAAAGCTCTTATTTCTGAAAATTTCTGTATATCAAAAATACTGAACCAATTGGTCCTAAGTTCTCTACATATATTTTGTTGTTGTAGTATAAACCGGGAGACATACCCCCATCAAATAACATTCCTTCTTGAATTTTTCCCAAGCAATTGTTGCGAGCAATTCCTTCAAGCACATCGTCAAACATATCAGGCAAAAGTTCTTGATTGCTTTGCGACAATTCAATTTCTGAATTGGCTTTAGCATCATTTACTAACAAAATGACATAACCGCGATCGCTTACAGCCACCATAGAGCGATTTGTAGCCTGTTTGCAAGCAAGTTCTCCCAAGTCTTTACAAATATCTTTAAATTTGCCGTTACGATAAAATCTACCATTACCTCCAACCAAGTTGTAATTCAGAACACTATTCGTTCTCCTTCCTACCCCAATAGTAGCCTGACGTTGACTTGGGTTCCCTCCTGAAATTCCAAAGGAAGAACGTTTATTTTTAAACGCTCCTGAATACTCAACTCCACGAGAAATATTTAAACCTTGAGGTTTGTCATCAGTACCTATGTAGTCAGCGTTAATTGCTACGATTGGTTTTTTCCCGTTTAATTTTGAGTTTTCATCAGCAATGATTTCACGGAAGACTTTTGGTATATAATCTCGACGGAGATTTCCTTTACTATCTTTGGCATATAAGTTATGTGATAGACCAACATTGACTTTAAAGTCTAGTTCTTTGGCTTGAGGATTAAAAATAATAACGTGATTTATTCCTTTCTCATATTTTTTGCCTTGATTATTAGTTTTGAAAAAACTTATGCTAAAACTTTTATCTTGACCAATACAAGTTGTGGCTGCTTTTGAGGAAGATTGATTGAATATTTGACAACCATATAACAGAATAATTGGTATGAGAAATATCAAAACTTGCTTGACTAATTTTGTGTCATGGAGCATAAAAAAATGGTATATATTTAGCCATACATTCTATAGTACCGGCTGCGGGAGCGTCCCAATTTGGAAAAAACACGTAGGTTGGGGAGCTACTCGCGTGCGGAGGGTTTCCCCCCAACCCCACTTCGTGGGGACCCCTAAGCCCCCCGTTGAGCGATGTGGCGTTTGAGGACCGAAACCCAACATTTACAGGTATTTGTTGAGTTTGTCCAAGGTACAAAAATTCGAGAGCCCTTGCAGTATTGCATTGGGATGCGCTCTAAAAGAATTCATTCAATCTGTCCTAAAAAGTTGCTCCGGAGGGAAACTCTCCGGAGCAACTTTTTGCAAAATCTAAAACCCCAAAATTAAGAGAGCCATTCTAAAACAGCTTCTTCCTTAGTATTGGTATTGCGAGATGGAGTTTCACGATTAAACTTCATGTGAATTGAGCGTGTTTGCTCGCCATCAGCAGCAACAGCCATAATTGGATAGTCGATCAAACCATCTTGGAAGGACATCTGGAAGCGGAAAGTACCATCTGGATTCAGTTTGATTGGACGACCGCCAATTGTTACAGTAGCATCGGGTTCGGTTGCACCGTAAACAATCAACTCGGCGTCAGCAATTAACCAGAACTTGCGCGGGCGCATGGGTACATCACCAGAGAAGCCAGCACCAGATGCAAACATACCGATACCAGATTCTGTCAAGCCGGACACAGTAGGAACTGCCCACATACCGACTCCAGATGGGAAGACGTAGGAACTGATGGCTTGCTGTGGAACCATAGATCCGGGAACGTGCTGCATGGAACCAAACACAGAACCTGCAACCCGCAATGCTTCCGCAGACTCTGCCAAACCAAAGATTTGGTCGTAAATTGCGTTGCCATTTGTGGTAGCAGTACCAGCCGCAGCAACTTTTTTAGCAGGAGGAACAAGTTCGTAAAGGGTTTGACCGCGTAAATCTTCCTCAAAGTTAACAGTGATGAAGACATCCTCAATCCAATCAGAAGGATACACGGGAGGAACGTGGACAGGTGCAGAACGAGCTAGGACCAACCAACGACCATCAGCACAACGATAACCGATGTCAATGACGTAGTCGCGATCGCTTACAGGAACGGGAAGATACCATTCCCTTGCCAGTTCATCACAAGGATACTCTTGGATGCTGTGAGGGCTTTGATATTCCAAACTGATATCAGTGACATCGTAGATCCGCAAAGCGAGTTGTTGTCCCCCTTGGCGACGCAGTTCTTCTTTGTGGTCGTTGGGAACATCCCAGTAAGTGTAAGCCCACTGAGGATCGCGAGGCATGAGAACAATACGGCTGTCTCCATAACCTGCAGGCAAATCCGCGAGTCCTTCATCAACATCAGAAAGAGTTCCACCAGTACGATCTACCTGACCTAACTCAAATTTAGCTGCTTCCACGGTTTCCTGTGCCTCCAGTGAACGAGATTGGCTGAGAGAAACTTTACTGCGCTGGACTTCTTGAATAGCTGCCAGCAATTGCGATTTCCGCATTCTGCTATATCGGGAGATGGCATACTCGCTAGCTACTCTGCGTAGCTGCCTCAATGTCATCTCTTCTAGCGGTGGGCGTTCTTTTGCCATGATTTTGGCCTCCAGTCGTTTGAAAGGTTCTTAATATCCCCTGGTTAATACGTGGCTGTATTATGCCATCAACATCCAGATGAACTTCTTAATTCCTGACTCCTGGTTTTGCCGAGTTTTCTAACTTTACTTAGTGTTTTTTTAAATTGCAGGTCAAAAATTTTTTCCCAGATAAACCACACTTGATATGTGGCAAGGAAAGCACGACGGAGAAGTTTTATCCTTCTTTTCCCTAGTGTTAAAACTGTCACCTTTTCTCCTAACGAGAATTCAGTGCAATTTACCAAAACCTTAGGGTGTTACTTTCCACTCTGACGCTGGTCTAAACCTGAATTAATAGCCCGGATCTGTCAGCGCAGAATGCACAGATATGTTGTGGCATATTTCTATACCTTTCAAACACGATCTTGCAAAGAGATGAGCTTGCCAGATTTAGGATTTCACTTAGCCCCCGACCTCAGTCGTAAGGTTCTCGACCAGGGTTCAAAGACTCCCTTTAAATTCCCTGTTATGCCAATGTTGCAGCACATTTTTCTTTGGGAGTAGAGGAGCCTTTGTTAAATGAATATTAACCAATAACCCTCGGTAGGGATCAAGGGGGTTCGCGATACATTTTTACATTTTCCACGGATTTATCAGCCATTTGGGGATCTTATTATCATGATTTTATGACATTTGAACAACTAAAGAGCATTTTCGGTATCTAAAGACTGGAGTTATGTCATGAAATTGTGACATTTAACAAAAGTACCGCGATCCCGTCTTAAAAAACCTAGGGGGATCGCATTATGGAGATCCCATCCATTTGTATCAAGTTATTGTGCGATCGCTTGATTTGATGTGATATCATATGTGGTACTATCGCTCCATGAGCAAACTAAAAAAATTAGTAGAGCAATTTCTCAAACAGCCTCCAGAAGTGCGGTTTCAGGACGTGCGCTATCTGTTGGAAGCTTTTGGCTTTGAAGAAAAAAGGTCTAAGGGTAGTCATCATAGTTTTCGGACTCCCAAGGTAGAACTGTTACTGTACCCAAAACAGGAGGACAAAAAGTTAAAAAAGTTTATGTACAACAAATAGTTGAACTATTAAATTTAGAAGAGTGGATTGATGAAGACACTAAACCAGAAGAAGAAGCCGATTGAAAAGCCGTCCCTAGAATACTATTTAAATCTTCAATACCCCGTAACACTTTACCCTGATGCAGAGGGAGGATACGTAGCTCAAATCAAAGATTTACCTGGATGTCTCACCCAAGGTGAAACCCTAGAAGAGACAATGGCAAACATTAATGAGGCGCGGGAATTGTGGATTGAGACAGCACATTCGGCTGGTGACGATATTCCTTTACCTAGTGGTGATGATAGCTACAGTGGTAAGTTATTGGTGCGAATGCCGAAGTCATTGCATCGCCGTTTAGCTGAAACTGCTGAACGAGAAGGTGTAAGTCTGAACCAGTATATTGTATCCTTATTGAGTGCAATTACGTAAGTGTAGAATAACTACTCGTCGAGGATGGAAAGAAATTTGGATTTTACCCATTGCACGAACAACGATGATAGCAAATAGTTGCTTTGTTACCAGCTGACTTGAAAAATGTAACAGAAGAAGCAGGAATAGTCGAAAGATTGCAAGAATAAAATATAAGGAGGCTCTA
Organism: Tolypothrix campylonemoides VB511288_2; assembly: GCF_045999855.1. Classification (NCBI taxonomy): domain Bacteria; kingdom Bacillati; phylum Cyanobacteriota; class Cyanophyceae; order Nostocales; family Tolypothrichaceae; genus Tolypothrix; species Tolypothrix campylonemoides. Next base: position 46,836 of record NZ_JBFPMW010000005.1, on the reverse strand, counting down.
TTTTTTGAATATTGAAGCAACTGTTTTTCGCCTTCTTAGAGATAGCATGGGCAAGCCAGACAGAAAGTTGGTGCTATCAGACCGTTTAATTAAGGATTTACAAATTGATTGTGACGATCTTATTTTTGCATATATTATACCTTTAATGCAGCAACTAGATATTGACATTCCAGATCCAGAATGGCTTGAGATTTATACTGTTGGAGATATAATTTATTTGCTGAAGAAATATAAAAAAATTCAAGAAGAAGCTCGCAAGCGAGCTGATACAGATTGGAAAAATAAAAGCCCCGTGCGTTGGGTGACTGGACGTTTAGATCTCAATAAGCCTGTTCTTACAAAAGGGCTGATTTTCTACCCGCGCTATTGTTTTATCACTTACCCCGAACATGAAAATTTTTATGACACTTATAACCAGAGGATTGATGAGTTAATCGATAGGGAGGGAATACCCGATTGGTCGCCGTTAAAACGCATTCCAGAAAGAGCGATCGCTCTGGAAATTCTCACAAAAACTGGGCAAAATCTATCAAACTTTACTCATTCTTCCATAGTTGAAAAAAATTTGATAAAGAGCGTATTAAATAAATGGGAATCGGGTCAACCTGTGATTTGGTCTCGCCTTCCAGACAAAGCAATACTATTATTAGGAGGCAATGTTAGTGAAAAAGTAGGACGAATTGATGTGTTAGATACCGAACATATGGCATGGTTAGCCTCATTAGAGTTTCTTCGCAAACACTGCCCAACCATGCCTTGGGATGTCCAAGCAAATTGAAGAGTACAGCTTTGCACACCCATGCCCCCTACAAGCGTATATTTGCGCTCGCTCTTAGTGTCATCTTTCTTCTGTAGAACAAATAAGGAGTTTTGCGTGATGTACCTCTCTTTTGTCGTTCATTGAGGTTGAGAAGCGTCTCGCCTTGCCCTTAATCAATAATGTCAATATTCATACTTCTGAATGTCAAAAATCTTTTCCAACGATAAATCTCGTTGCATCTATAGGATAAGTCTTAATATATACCATACAACCTGTTGCTGACGAGGGACTATAGGAGCAACCGGGTGGATACCGCAGCCAACTCCCAGCCTGATAATTTCCTAACTCATCACTCCAAGTTCCTTCTATGACAAAGATTTCTTTCACCTCAGACTCGACTACATTCAACAATGCTGTGCCTGGTTGCCAGCGCTCAATCCAGACTTTGTCAGGAAAACTCATTTGCTCATAGAGGGACTTCACCTCAATTTGAGGGATAATACCCGGCTGCCAGGGTAACTGGTAAATATTCTTTCGCACTTGCTGACGATTTTGTCCACCATGTTGGCGTAATTTAACAAAAGTCAGACAACTCTCTTCGCTGTAGGGGTGATGGACAAACCCTTCAGGATTGAGCATGTAAGTTCCTGGCGTATGGATACCTGTTTCGTCAGCAAAGTTTCCTTCGAGTACTAAAATTTCTTCTCCTCCAGGGTGTCCGTGCAGGCTGAAAAAGCCACCAGGAGCGAATCGAGTCAACATCGTTACTGGATGATCTTGAACTTCATTATCGGACTCAAAGCAAAAAAACGATATCCCGGTAAACTCTGTTTCATACCAGGTTTGAGTTGGTAATACTGCTACACGTATTGATAAATTTTCGTTAATTTTTTGAGGTTGCCAGTGCAGTTGAGAAGATAGCATTGTCAGGTTTCGCATTAATAGAGCAGTTAACTTACATAACTTTTAGAATGTAATAAAATTATAAAAATTACGTAATTATTCTAGTCTTAATTGTGCCAAAAGCTTCGTATAAGCGACAGGAGTATAAGTATCTAAATTATCCAAAACGAATCAAATTTTCTCAGACCTTGAAAAATCAATATTGACTAAGGCTTTCATTTGATGAGCAAAGTCTTGTTTGGTTGTTGACTGTGTAACTTCTACATATCGCCCAATACGGTTCGGTCAAATTCTAAGCAGTGTTAAGTACAGAGAAAGTGAGTGTTTGTAATATGGCTTTTATTTTTCAGTATATTTAAAAATTTCGTAAATATAATAATATACGTGAGAAAAGAACACAAGGACAGTTAAGACGCTTAAGCGAGATTTAACGGAATCTTTATTTTTTATCTTTCCGCACCCTAACTGTCACAAACGGTAATTACTGAGTACAACCTCTAAAAAAAGAATAAAAAGATACTGTTTTTTGCATAAAAACAGGTGAGAAAGCGTGAAAACTGGGATATGAGACATCTAAGCCATTCTCAATTATTAGCAATAAGACTGCCAGAAATTTTTTGTCTTAATTGATAGATAAATTTCTATTTTTACTTATGAAATTTTCTGACGCGTGGATTTAACTCTAGCCCAAATGCTTTTAAAAGAACATTTTGAAGGTGAGATGGTGCGAAAGCGCCCAAGGCGATCGCTACTGAATTATTGACTCCGGAGATACCTATAATGACTTGTAAACAACAACGGAGATACCACAGATTGTGAATAGCTCTAATAGCAACGCTTGTTTAACAAACACTATGTCAAATCGTGTAAACTTAATAGGGGTTAAGTAAAAAGATGCGATCTCGGTAATTTTGTAGGATGTCGATCAAACGTGTTGGTATAATCGGGGGCGGACAATTAGCATGGATGATGGGAAGTGCCGCCAGAGAGTTAGGAGTGGAATTACTGATTCAAACTCCTGGCGCAAACGATCCTGCAGTATCCGTGGCTAAAGAGGTTATTTTTGCTCCAGTTGATGATGCTAACGCTACAGCAATACTCGCTCAAAAGTCTGATGTCATTACTTTTGAGAATGAGTTTGTTAACATAGATGCTTTATTAAAACTAGCCGAGCAAGGAGTTTGTTTTCGTCCCAGATTGGAAGCTTTAAGCCCTCTTTTAGATAAATATCACCAACGCTGTTATTTACGAGAATTGGGTTTACCCGTTCCGAAGTTTGTTAATATTCCCCAACAAGAGGAAGAGGTTGGGAGAAGCGCAGACTTAGTCTCTAACACACAGCTGGGTTTTCCAGTCGTTTTGAAAGCTCGCCGTCACGGTTATGACGGTCAGGGAACTTTCATTGTTAAAGAACCATCCGAGCTAGACCGAAAACTGAATTCAGCTTCAAAAAATGTTTCTGGTTATTTATTAGAAGAATACGTTCCTTTTGAGCGAGAACTCGCAGTCATCGCCGCACGTTCTACCAATGGTGAGGTTATGACTTACCCAGTGGTGGAAACCCAGCAGGAAGAACAGGTTTGCCGTCGAGTCATTGCACCGGCTGATATTCCAGAACGAGTTGCTTTGGAAATAGAGGATATTGCTCGTACTTTGCTTAACAGCTTGCAAGCTGTGGGAGTTTTTGGAATTGAATTATTCCTTAGGGCGGATGGCAAAGTACTGGTTAATGAATTAGCACCCCGGACTCACAATTCCGGGCATTTTTCTCTGGATGCTTGTAAAACGTCCCAATTTGAGCAGCACTTAAGAGCAGTTTGCGATCTCCCTCTAGGGAACACGGCAATGATTTGCCCCAGTGCTGTTATGGTTAATCTCTTGGGATATGAAAATTCTCAAAGCGACTATACAGACAAACGCCAGCAAATAGAGCAAATCCCCCAAGCATACGTCCACTGGTATGGCAAGAATGAATCCCGTCCGGGACGCAAACTCGGACACGTAACCGTTTTGCTGGATTCGCAAAACCGCGATCGCACAATGGAGATCGCCCGTAATGTAGAATCCATCTGGTATTCAAAGTAAGCCTGCCAAAAATTATCCAGGGAAGAATACACAATATTTTTTTAAAAGCTATAATGGTTTTGTTGCACTGTGACGTTGGTGACTGCCATAAAGTTTTTTGATCTATGCCTTAAAAAATAAGGGAATCAAGGAATTCTCGTGGCAGTAGACCGGGCGAAGCACCCGGAAACTTTAAACGAGAGAACTCGGTACCCACCTGGTTTATCCAGGTCATAAACTTAGGTAAAACGGCGTCGCGGTGACACAAAATTACAAGCTCCTAAAGTCAGATGAGACTTAGGAGCTTTTAATTGTTTAAGTGTTAGTGGTAAGTCGTTAGTAGAGGTGTAAGGCATTTAAACCGTACACAAGACAATCTTTAGTAATATATTTTACTGAATGATGACTAACAACTAACAACCAACAACCACCAACTTTGTTAAAATCGCAAGAACTGGGTTAAATTAAGGTTAAAGCTGTAAGAAATTGTTAAAACTCATAGATACCGTGTTTTCAGCTTCGGTCTTCAAACTAGACAATAGTTTAACTTTGATTCATCAAGAAATTCCTACTACCCCTGTAGTAGTCGCAGATATTTGGGTACGTGCTGGTGCTAACGTTGAGCCAGAACCATTATTTGGGATGGCTCACTTTTTGGAACACTTGATTTTTAAGGGAACTGCAACGCTACCTCCAGGGGTATTCGACCAAAAGATTGAAAACCAAGGAGGGGTGACTAATGCAGCAACAAGCCATGATTACGCTCATTACTCCCTCACCACAGCTTCTGGATACCTCAAAGAGACCTTACCTTATTTAGGAGAGTTGCTGCTGAATGCAGCAATACCAGAGGATGAATTTGTTCGCGAACGAGATGTGGTTTTTGAAGAAATTCGTCAATCTTACGACGATCCAGACTGGATAGGGTTCCAGTCTCTCATTTCTAGTATTTACCAACAACATCCCTACGGACGTTCTGTGTTGGGTGGCGAGGAAGAATTGATGCAAACCTCACCAGAAATTGTGCGCTGTTTTCACCGCAATCACTACCAACCAGAAAATATGACAGTGGTCATTGTGGGAGGAATAGCCACCGAACAAGCCATAGAAATAGTCAACAATACTTTTGTTGATTTCGCCGATCGCTGTTGTGAGTGTCCCAAAAGCCCAAAAGAAGTTGTAGAACCAATTCTAGCTGGAGTTCGTCGGCAAGAATTGCATCTGCCACGATTGGAGCAAGCACGATTATTAATGGGGTGGACGGGACCTGGTGTCGATCGACTGCGGACCTCTTATGGTTTAGATTTACTCTCGGTACTCTTAGCAGAAGGTAGAACTTCACGACTTGTTCGCGACTTGCGAGAAGAGCAGCAGTTGGTACAAGGTATTTGCAGTCATTTTTCCTTACAACGGGATGCGAGTTTATTTACCATTACGGCTTGGTTGGAGCCAGAAAATTTAGAACGAGTGGAATCCTTAATTCGCTTGCACTTAAACGATCTTCAAACCAACGGGATGAGCGAGCAAGAACTTATCCGAGGTCAGAGGTTGTTGTGTAACGACTACGCCTTTTCTACAGAAGCACCCAATCAACTTGCAGGGCTTTATGGTTACTACAACACGATCGCCCAAGCAGAATTAGCTGTGACCTATCCCCACCAGATAAAATCTTATAGCACTCAGGAACTGCAACAATTAGCACGAGAATACCTTTCTCCAAACCATTACGCAGTTACGGTACTAAAACCTTGTTAAGGTTATTTGTTAGTAGATAGTGGTTAGTGGTTAGTTGTTAACCACCAACCACCAACCACCAACCACCAACCACCAACCACCAACCAAATGACAACTTCGCTGCAAAAAACGTCTATCCATCGCACCGTGTTAAGTAATGGCATTGTGGTTTTGGTAGCAGAAAATCCAGTTGCAGATATTGTAGCAGCCAGAATTTTTATTCGTGCTGGTAGTTGCTACGAAACAAAAGAGCAAGCCGGCTTGACGCATTTGCTTGCTTCTGTTCTAACTAAAGGATGTGATGGACTCTCCAGTTTGGAAATCGCAGAAAAAGTAGAATCTGTGGGAGCAAGTCTGAGTGCAGATACGACATCTGATTACTTTCTAGTCTCTTTAAAAACAGTTACTTCAGATTTTGCAGAGATTCTGGCATTAGCGGGACAAATTCTTCGCCAACCGACATTTCCACAAATGGAAGTGGAACTAGAACAGCGTATTGCTTTACAGGATATTCGTTCGCAGCAAGAGCAGCCATTTACAATTGCTTTTGACCAGTTGAGAAGTGCGATGTACGCAGACCATCCCTATGCAAGATCGCCATTGGGAGATGAAACAACAATGAGCAGCTTGAATCGTAGGGATTTAGAGCAGTACCATCAAACGCATTTTCGTCCAGATAACATCGTTATTAGCATTGCGGGGCACATCAGTGCAAATGACGCAGTGGCTCTTATAGAAAAAGTTTTTGGGGATTGGCGAGTTCCAACTCACCAGCCACAACCAGTGCTTTATTTACCGGAACTTGAAGTGAAGCCCCAAATTACAATTACACCCCAGCAAACACAACAATCGATTGTGATGCTGGGTTACTTGGGACCATCAGTGAATTCTGTTGACTATGGAGTCTTGAAATTGCTGTGTACTTACTTGGGAAATGGTCTTTCCAGTCGCTTGTTTGTTGAACTGAGAGAAAAGCGAGGTTTAGCTTACGAAGTATCAGCATTCTACCCTACCAGGATTTTTCCTGCATCATTTGTGGCGTACATGGGAACGGCACCAGAAAACACGAAAATAGCTCTCACTGGTTTGCGAAAAGAAGTGGATTTACTTTCCTCAAACGAATTAGAGGAAGAATCACTTCAATCAGCTAAGAACAAGATATTGGGACAGTACGCTTTGGGTAAACAAACCAATGCCCAAATTGCTCAAATTTATGGCTGGTATGAAATTTTGGGTCTGGGAGTTGATTTCGACTGGGAATTTCAGCAAACAATTGCTTCTGTCAGTGCTTTAGATGCGATGGAAACAGCCGAGCGATATTTACGGGAACCTTTTGTATCTCTTGTCGGTCAACAAGATGCGGTTTATGGTGCAATTGCGTAGGGCTTATCTTATCCCCAATCTACAATCCAAAATGGTATAAAATTACTTAACCAGTTGCATTCTACACTAGTGTCCGATAAGCATATCACCAATGAGATATCCCAGGGGCAATGTTCATGACAAACAGCATCAAGGTAAGTATCTTAACCGACTTAGGGTTCCCTAGTCTTCCCGTAAATGATTGTAGAATCCAGCAAAAGCAAAGGTCAAAATCTACATGGGGGATAGAACTACTCCTGTGTCTTTCTGCACCTCTCCTCTTTGGTTTTTCTCCGACAGTATCATTTGCCGCACCAACACAAACAATTGCTCAAGCATCACCGAGAGTGGGAGTGAACCGTCCCAACCTTAAAGTTGGTAGCCAAGGAGACCCTGTCTCAGAACTGCAAGCAGCTTTAAAACTTTTGGGCTTTTATGCTGGTACGGTGGATGGGGTTTATAGCGAAAGTACTGCGATCGCAGTTTCTCGATTTCAGGAAGCTGCAGGCTTAAGTCCCAATGGTGTTGTTGATACCAACACTTGGCAACGACTTTTTCCAAGTGATGCGATCGCACTCACTCCTGCATCTTCTAATTCCGATACCTTCCCGACTCCATCCCAAACTTTAAGAGATAATAACAGTGCAGTTGTTGTTCCGAGTAGCGAGCCAAGAACAGCACCGATCGCGAATCGCACTGGTAATTTAAAACCAGAATCCAGACCGACAATAACTCCCAATAGAGCCAGTAATTTAAAACCCGAACCAAGACCAGCAGGAACAGGAGTCGCAACAAGTACTTCCGATAGACCTTCTACCAGACAAACATCATCAACTCGTTCTAACCCATCTAGCACTTCTCGACCAGCAAATAGAAGCCAACAATCCACACGGGCGGGATCGTCTGCTCGACAAACAACTCGCACTCAACAAACGACAAGTTCTGAGTCATCTAAAAAAACTCAGCAAACTGCTTCTCTTCAGTACACCTCAGATGGGTTACCAATTTTACGACCGGGGATGCGTGGTTCTGAAGTCACTCGCTTACAACGACGACTGCAAAGACTCGGTTACCTTGAAGAAAGTGCTATCGATGGTGATTTTGGTCCCGCAACAGAAGCAGCTGTTGTCTCTTTACAAAAACGTTATGGTTTAGAAGCTGACGGTATTGTTGGAGGAGGAACTTGGGAAATTCTCAATCGACGCCGGAAACAATAGGAGCATTGTGTGGGGGGAAAGGGTCATCGGTCGTTGGGCGTAGGTGATTTTTCCTTATCCTCCTTGTTCTCCTCGTCCCCCAAACCCTTTCAGTTACAATTACCTATGGAGACAGCTTACACTCAAGACTACCGACATTTTGAACAGCACGTCGCAAAACTTCTCCATGGGGCAGGTTGGGTCGTGGAACCTGTCCAAAAAAATCATACTGGTTGCGATCTAATAGTCAAAAAAGGAAATTTAGTTGTTGCTGTACAACTAAAATGGCTGAGAAATAACGTAGCAGCGCCACAGTTATTAAAATTTTCCGAATTTCTGGATTCTCATGAAGGCAAAAAGTTTAATTTTGGTTTGTTTATAACCACAAAAGGTTATAGCGGTCCTGCAATGGCATTAATTAGATCCTGGGGCAAGGATAGTAAAATCCGTTGTGGAATTGCTCGGGAAACTAGAATTGTTGGAATTGATGGGATTGCACCACAGAAGGAAAATAATGAGGACAAAGGCGATCGCCAACAGGATAAAGTTTACTTTGGGATCTTTACTTGTAAGGGTGGGGTTGGTAAGACAACTATAGCAGGTCATTTGGCAGGAGCCTTTGCTCTACAAGGATTTAATGTTGCACTTGTTGATTTAGATCCAGAACAAAATTTGCAAAAATTAGTAGGTGATGGAATTTTTGTTCCCAATCCAAGAGGCGTTGGCACCACAATTGAAGTCTTTGATGGCAGAGATTGGCATGAAGATGCTGCTCGTGATAGCAGAATTGTCATTTGTGATTGCTCTCCAGCTTTGGAACGAAATCCCAAGGAGTTAATAGAAAAGTTTCATTATTGCATTATTCCAACTACCTTAAATCCACTTGGCTTAAATAAGCATGGTAAAGTTATTCGAGATACTGTTGTAGAAATACGTCAAATTAATAAAAAAGGTCATTTATTTGTAGTAGTTAATAACTTTAGAAAACCCACATCCAAGCAACTTAATCTTTTAAAAGACGTTTATTTTAATACTTATACAGAAATTAGTCAAAGGGATGATAAGTTTCACTGTATAGATCCAGAAGATGCTTGTATCCGTGCTAGCGACCAACTCTACTACTGGGGAATACATATTCTTGAAAATCCAGAAACCCCTTCTAGCCGATTGGCATTTGACTTAATTGGAGGCAAATCTTATCCGCGTGATGATTTTATCAACTTAGCGGATTATATTGAAAGAAAAGCTGGCATCGGATTTCTTCGGGATAACACGAGTCCATCAAGGCAGCAGTAAGAAGCACCCAGCACAGAAGGCTCAAACTCTTATGCTCGTGGTTTGGTGATTCCTCACTGCACTGATACTGGATAAAAATTCTTATCCAAAACTTTCAGCAGGAAACAGGCTACTGCCTATCAAAAGCTTTATGTGGTAAGCTTTAGCCCCTACCTGCGTAGATTTCAAAAATAAAATCGGATTCCTATTTACTGATTCACTGTTAGACAGTAAACTTTACCCTACAGGCGTTCTAGTCAATATTTGACTCAAGTCTGTTTTAGGTCTCAATCTAAAATTTAAATTAAAGACACAGGCTTTAGTATCAAGCCTGACTTTTTGCCATACGTCTTCGATTACTTCGGCCAAGGTGATGGTAGTATCACAACAACGTCCTTTGGGGGTATGGGGCTAGAACTGGCGGTCGTATGCCACATTGTTGAAATGCTTGGGAGAACCATCAAAGCTGACAGATCGGGAGAGGTATAGGGAGCAACTTTCACAGTGAGGCTTCCTCCTTTATGCCGACTCCAACTTCAATAAATCCGTGGGGGCGTTTATGCAAGACGTACTGGCTTTGCAAGGTATCCAGGTACTTGTTGTGGATGATGATGCAGACAATTTGGAGTTAATTACCTTTATTTTGGAACAGTCTGGTGCTATTGTAACTTCTGTGTCTTCTGCTGAAGAAGCATTGCAATTACTCTATCAAACTCAGCCCGATCTCCTGATTGCTGATGTTGGAATGCCTCGCATGGACGGATATACTTTCTTGCGTCAGGTAAGAGCATTACCACCAAAACAAGGGGGACAAGTTCCGGCGATCGCACTGACGGCTTATGCGGGGGAGATCGATCGGCAAAAAGCATTGGCTGTAGGATTTCAATTGCATATTCCCAAACCAATTGACCCAGAAACCCTAGTGGATGCAATCGCTCAAATCATCAAGCAAACCAATCTTGAGAAACCATAACAATTTTTTTCTTGGCTGCCGTTGTATCTTATCCTGACAGTGCAATGTGGTTTGCGAGTGTGTCAAATGAGCGATCGGTCGCTAAGATCGTATCTGACCAATTCGCTAAACGCTTGCTATATAAAAATGTCAGGAGAATTATAATGGCACAAGCAAAATATGGTGATACTGTAGTGGTTCACTACGAGGGCAAATTATCCGACGGTACAATCTTTGATACCTCTACCAATAGTGACCCTTTGCAGTTCACAATCGGTGATGGAGAAATCATTCCTGGATTTGAAGAAGCGGTTGTAGGTATGAGTGTAGGCGAAACCAGAACTGCAGAAATTTCATCCGATCGCGCTTACGGTCCGCATCAACCAGAATTGGTAGTCACAGTCGATCGCAATCAGTTACCTCCAGACTTCGATCTCGAAGTAGGTCAGCAGTTGCAAATTCAGCAAGCCCCCGGACAATTTATTCCTGCGATCGTTACCGATCTTTCAACCGAAGACGTGACATTAGACGCCAACCATCCATTAGCTGGAAAAGACCTAGTCTTTGATATTCAACTTGTAGATATCGCTGCATAAAGAGATTAAGTCGATCTCCCCAACTTCTGAAAAAAGTCGGGGAGCTTGCAGCCTCTTAAAAATAGCTTGGCTCTATCTCCCTGCTTCCAATCTCTAAATGCACAAGCACGCGAACTACCCACGCTTCACTTGGTGTCAGACGTGGCGCTTCTTTTGGATTTAGCTAAAGGTAACAATTGTTGGCTTGAAAAAGGCAGATACACCCCGAACATAGATTCTGCTAAGGACATGCTTATAATTCCCAGAAATGGCTGAAAAATAGACATCTCCAGAAATTTATTACTCGTTACCCGAAACTCTTTCTAGGGGCGCAACACCTTGCGCCCCTACATCCTTTTTAAGAGAGGTCGCAATCAAATTTTCTGACAAATTTTCCCATTGAATGCGGCGTGCAAATAAACGTACCCAACTGACCAATTACAAACCGCAATAGTTAACTGTATGTATAACGACCTACTGAGATAACGTATTCTCTACATCTGTCTCCAGCTGCGATCGCTACAAATACCATTTCTGTCGCAAGCAGGGTTAATCTCTGGCGATGAGTTTATTAAATATTGTAAAGAAGGCGATACGAAATCACCTGAAAAACACTGAGAACAACTCATTTTGTAAAGCAATTGGAGATCGCTATGACTTTCACCGCAGATCCAAAAACCAAGCAGCTTGTACAGCAGTTTCGCAGCTTTGACACAGATACTCAGCTAGCGATCCTGTGGTTTGGCTACTTGGATATCAAAGATAAATTAACACCAGCAAACCAGACTTCTGCACAAGATACTGCTGCTGCTTTCTACGATACCATCCGTGCGCTGCCCAAAGAACAGCAACTTCAAGCACAACGAGATATTGTTGCAGGTGCTAACAGCGATATCAGCCGTTCTTACAAAGCTTTAAGCTCTAGCGCTAAGTTAGATTTGTGGCTCCGATTGGGACGAGCTATGGAAGACGGTACCGTAATTTCAGTACCCTCTGACTATAAACTGCCCTCCAACACCCAAGACTTCACAAACAGCATCAAAAGCTTAGATTTTGAACAGCGTATTGATTTTACTCGCAGCGCTGTATTTGAGTTTGGTCCCAAGCAGTAACTATTAGTGGTCTGCCATATTGATTTTGAGGGCTGTGTCATCTCTTTCCCAGGCGGAGCCTGGGAAAGCCCTAAGTCAGGCTCTACCTCGTGATTCACGAGGTAGAGTTTGGCACTTTGCATTCTGTACCAGAGACACTGGAACAACACAGGAAAAATCGTTTCACCCATGATAGCGAGTGTGGTGAACTACCAGCAGCATAACAGGGTATGAAAAACAGGGTTTTTCCCGTGAGTTACTGACTTTGTAAAGCCTCCCATTCCGAGCGCAAAATACCAAAATGAATCACATCAAAACGTTGACCTTCACGCTTAATGGCGCTGCGCTGTCTGCCTTCCTGACAGAACCCCACCTTTTCGTGGGCTTTAATAGAACGAACGTTATAGCCGATCGTACTCGAGCTAACTCGGTAAAGGTTTAATTCACGGAAAGCATACCCAAGAATAAGCTTGAGAGCATCCGTACCATAACCTTTCCCCCAGTAAGCTGAGTCACCAATAGCAATCCCCAACGAAGCAACTTGGTGCGTCCACTGTACCTGAAATAAACCAACACCTCCAATTAAAGTATCATCAGCCAAAGTTCGCAGGCGGAAGTGAAAGCTATTAGGTGAGTTAAGAACACTCGCTTCAAACTGCGTCCAATCTTCAGGAGTTATTGGTCTTGCTGGATCGTTGTCTGCGACTCGCAAATATTCATCATTTTCAGACCATTTCGCAAAATGCATGTTGTCATCAGGTCTGGGTGCAGCAAGGCGAAGCAACTTACCTGTAAAAAGTGGCTTGAATTCCATTGAAAATTCCTTTTCCAATCTGTCATTGAGAGCGAAATACAAATTAGGTTCGTACAACAAGTGCAGTACGAACTCATAGCAAAGTAGGTTGATAGGAGTTTCTCAGTCCAAAACTGGACTTTTACTCAATGACAGGCAACACAGGCAAATCCTGGGATAGTTAAATTGATTGCACGATACATTATACTAACTTGGTCTGTTTTTGACTAGGACGGGTTTTCACGCGTCTTCTACTGTTTCTCCAAATGTTGACGATCGATAATCCCCCTAGCTCCCCTTTCCAAGATACAGTGGTGTACAGATCTCTAGACAAGATATAAAACATCCGGACAACAGGGAAAGTTGATTCTAATTCCCCCCTTTTTAAGGGGGGTTAGGGGGGATCGAAACCGCTTTTAATGCACTTTAAAAGACTTGTGTACACCACCATAGCCTTAAAAAGGGGGACTGTGAAAATTCCCCCCTTTTTAAGGGGAATTTAGAGAGAGCGAAAAAATTAAGAGTCCAAACGAGTCGTTTTAAAAGTTGTGTGAAATGGTGTAATGATATATTCATCTTTTGATTTATCTAACACTGCGAATACAACTTTCTCAAAGAACCCATTAAGATTGGGATTTTCCACTAAATGGTGATAAAAATATTCAGCAACATTTTGAGGATTATTTTTAAAAACACCACATCCCCATGCTCCCAATACAAGCACCTTATAGTCATGAATTGCAGCCACTGACAACAATTTCTCTGTACGAGCAAGCATCGTGCTTTCAATAGAAGCGATCTCAGAGCGTTTTCCTTTTTGTCTAACGGCTCCTGCATTCACTGCTGGTACAGTTAGAATTGATACGAGAAAGGGTTGATTTAATAGCTCGTCATTATCATCTCTAATAACCGGGACTCCTGGAGAATAAATCATGTCATCTGTATAAAGAGATGAACCTAAATTTCTGTTAGTGTCGTACATCTGAGTCATTTGAGCAATACAAGGATAAAGCGCTGTAGCCCTAGCTAAGCTCTCCTCTTGTGCTTGACTCCCATTGAGAAATCCACCCCCTGGATTTTTAGCTGAAGCAAAATTCAAGCACAATACTTTTTCTATCCCTTCATCATTCACTAAGCGACTTGCAGCATGAAGAGTTGTTTCATTACTGACTGTAAAACTGATTGCATTCAACGACTTTTTTGTCTTTAAGATGTTGTCCCGTTGGGCAAATACCTTCTTAAACATTGTTTCCGAATAATGAATAGAGCTAGTTTTTGCAGCCAAACAAGCTTCTTTAATATTAATAGTTTCTCCCAATAAATTTTGATAATGCCCGCGTTTAATAATTTCAAGTGTTTCTTGAGCTATAACAGCACGTTTCTCTCTACTATCCATATTTTGGTATTAATATTTTAATTCTATGACAATTCTATTTGATTTATGAACTACAAGTAGGTAGGGCGAAGCCGCACACATAAAGCTTTATATGCTGGGCAATGCCCACCCTACTTTGTGCATCATAATTTCGGATTTCAAAAACATTAGAGGTAGCATACTGTAGGGTTTCTCTTTTAACTAATTTCAGAAAGTAAAACTTTCATTGTTTGCACCATAGCTAACTATGAAACAAAAAACTACAAATGTATTACAAATTATTACAAGCAAGCTGTATAGTCATACCATTTCACTTTCATTGCGATACATAAAAACTCTGTAAAGACCTGGAATTGTTCATGACGAATAACGAATTATGAATTATTCTGTTGCCTGATACTGCTATTAGTAGTTAAATTTATGATGTCAAAGAGGTTTAAAATAAATCTGGGGATACTTAGTCCCCAGTTACTGAATAATAATAAGGAGGTGATTGATTGAATAAAAACGGGAACGGTCATCAAGGTTTTTGGAACCCAGTTAAAATTTTTATCCGTCTTGTCCTTAATCGGTGGATGAAAGAAGATAAAATCACTGGCGAGAGATACCTTGTTGATTCAGAAGATGTCAACACAGAGTTAGATGACATTGCGGATGAACCGCAAGACAATTCTCAAAAAGATAACTAGTTGACACGATCGGCCCCTAGCTTACCCCTAGGGGCTTCCATACTTCGATACTTTTAGGATATATCATTATGTTAGAAACTGATACCATCATTCGTCCAATTTATTATCAAATTGTTGAGCGTCGTAATAAGGTATGGGCTTTTAGAGAAGGAAAGCCGTTTGTTAATTTTTTTAATGCCCCTGACCTAGAGATGGAAGACTTGTTTGCCATCTTTGATACCTCTATGGAGAAAATTGCAGCAGAACTGCGACGTATAAACGGTGCAAAACAAGGCTTTTATATAGCAAATATTTTGGAGAAAAAATACTATTACTGTGGTACTGAGTGGCAAGACGTGAAAACCAAACTTCAAGAACTGGGAATTGGTAGACCGGACCCCATGGAAGTCTAAGGATAACTTATACGGAAGCACTTCATCCACTACCAAGCAGAAAATAAAACATCAGTCGCGTTTCAAGTGTTTTGGTACTACGGTCTGGGGCAAGGAGTGATAACAATATTGGCAATTACGCCTTATCTTTAGGTTTAGCTGCATTGCGATCGCAATTTAATTTTTATCCAACAAATTACCCATTTTTCTAATTTTAATAAACTACACAACAATTTTATTTTTAATTCTACGAGAACCAATAATTATTTCACAATGTTTTATAAGTTGTTCTGACTTAAGACTCATATTGCTTTTGATGCCAATTCTTTGAGAAGTTTTGGTTCTAATTCCTTAACATGAGCAGGTGTCAAAGCTTGGCATAGCTCATATGAATGAATTGCAAGAATGTATTGATTACTTGATGACCATTGTTCGAGATATGAAACTATTTTATACTGCCAATCTGGGTGAAGTGCAATTTCAATTTCATCCATCAAAATAATAGAATCTTTTATATTGTGATACTTCATCCACATATAAATGCTTAATCTTTTTAATTCACCATGACTTAAATATTCTGGATATAATTCTATAGTTTCCAAACCATTATCTAACTTAAAAGTTACTCCTGAAAAATCTTTCAACTGTATCTCTTTTGTAATCGATTAAGCTGGTGGGCAATGCCCACCACAAACTATTAATTCAGTTTAACTAAAGCAGCAAGGGCTGTTACTGAAAAACCTTCGCTTACACCTTAAACTTCTCAGTAATTCGCTTCATTGCTTCCTCAACATTCTCCCGACTGTTGAAAGCGGAAATGCGGAAATAACCTTCGCCAGCCGCACCAAAACCAGAACCAGGTGTACCTACAACGTTACAATTGTGCAGCAATTTATCGAAAAAGTCCCAACTAGATATACCATTGGGCGTTTTCACCCAAACGTAGGGCGCATTCACACCACCATAAACTGTTAACCCAGCTTGGCTCAGTTTCTCGCGAATAATTCTGGCATTCTCCATGTAGAAGCTGACGAGCTGTTTTGTTTGCGCCTGACCTTCTTCTGAGTAAACTGCTTCAGCTCCACGTTGTACGATGTAAGAGACTCCATTGAACTTGGTGGACTGGCGGCGATTCCACAACTTCCACAGTTCTACATCGGAACCATCGCCTGCTTTTGCCGTAAGTGTTTTTGGTACGACAGTCAGCGCACAACGCGTCCCGGTAAAGCCTGCATTTTTGGAGAAAGAGCGAAATTCGATCGCACAGTCTCTTGCTCCTTCAATCTCATAGATGGAGTGCGGAATTTCTGGATCTGTAATGAACGATTCGTATGCAGCATCAAAGAAAATGATAGACCCATGTGCTTTAGCATAGTCTACCCATGCCTGAAGATGTTCTTTGGTAGCGGTTGCTCCTGTGGGGTTGTTGGGGAAGCAAAGGTAAATTAAATCGACTTTTTGTGACGGAATCGCTGCAGTGAAATTGTTTTCAGCAGTAATTGGTAAATAAACTAAGCCCTCAAACTCACCCTTATCGTTGGCTGGACCAGTATGCCCTGCCATAACATTAGTATCCACATATACAGGATATACGGGGTCAGTCACTGCAATTACATTGTCATTGCCCAAGATATCCAGAATGTTGCCGTTATCGCACTTAGAACCATCGGAGATAAAAATTTCACCAGCATCAACCTCGCATCCCCGTGCTTGGAAATCCTTAGCAGCAATTTTCTCCCGCAACCAAGCATAACCTTGCTCTGGTCCGTAACCTCTAAAGGTAGAGCGATCGCCCATTTCTTCCACAGCTTTAATCATAGCTGTACGGCAAGCTTCGGGCAAAGGTTCCGTCACGTCACCAATACCCAATCGAATCACCTTAGCATCAGGATTGGCTTCTGCAAAGGCATTAACCCGGCGTGCAATTTCGGGAAACAAGTAACCTGCTTTTAACTTGAGGTAGTTATCGTTAATAGTTGCCATAGTAGATCGTGAAAAACGCCATAAATAAACAGCTTACTGCCAATTGCCATACACCATTACACCCCAAAAAATTAAATGAATTGAGACTCATATGTTATTTTGGTCTTATCTTGAGAAAAAACGAATAGCAATGAATGAGCAAAGATAATGAGACATTTCGCTTTGATAGCAACGAAAGAGCTAAGTTAGATGCGGCTGTAGCAATAGAGCGCGATAGAAGCGATGCAATTGACAAAGCACTTAACCTGTCTCCAAAACTCCTCCAATGGCAACTAGAAGAAATTCACAAAGGTGTTGCAGAAGCTGATGCGAGAGATTTTGCTAGTCAAGAGGAAGTACAGGCAGTCTTTGCAAGGTTAACTGATGCGAGTTAAAAACCTTATGAAAGCATAGCGAAATTTAGAGCAGACTGTTTATGACCCAAGCCATACCCAAGCTAGTTACTTATGAAGAATTTATTGAGTGGTACCCCAATGATGGAGGGCGTTATGAACTGCACAAAGGAGTTATTGTAGAGATGCCACCTCCAACGGGCGACCACGAAAATGTCATTGGATTTTTAGTCCAAAAACTTACCTTAGAGTATTCGCGTCTTCAATTGCCTTACCGCATTCCAAAAACTGCACTTGTCAAAACTCCCAATAACGAGACAAGTTATTCCCCAGATATTTTATTGCTCAACCATGACAATCTCATCAATGAACCTTTGTGGAAAAAGCAATCAACTGTATGCTCTAGTGCATCGGTTCCTTTAATTGTTGAAGTCGTAAGTACAAATTGGCGCGATGATTATTACGATAAGTTAAGGGACTACGAAGAAATGGCTATCCCCGAATACTGGATTGCGGATTATGCTGCATTGGGAGGTAAGCGATTCATTGGCGATCCAAAACAACCTACGGTGTCAGTGTGTCAGCTTGTAGGAGATGAATACCAAATAACTAAATTTACGGGGGATAGCCCGATTGTGTCTCCTACCTTTCCCGAACTGAACCTTACTGCACAACAGGTTTTTAATGCAGCATTGTAAGTTATAATTCAACTTAAACTTCATCAAAACTCTGAATCGCGGGGAAGCCTTCTGCTTCAAATGAGTGATTCCCGGTTCTGATAGAAAACAGCGTTTGCATTCCGGCTGCTTGAGATGCTTTTAACTCAGCAGTGACATCTGAAATAAAAAGAATTTTTTCTGGTATCTTTCCAATGGCAGATGCTATCTTAGCGTAGCTCTGAACTTCTCGCTTGGAGCCAGTTTGAGTATCAAAGTAACCGCTAATAAAACCCGTTAGGTCTCCCTCTTCGGTGTACCGAAAGAGAAGTTGTTGTGCTTGAACACTACCAGAGGAGAAAATATACAAATGTTTGCCAGCACTTATCCAACGTTGAAAAGCAGGCTTAACATCTGGAAATATTTGCGATCGCAGCGTTCCATCTCGATACCCCCGCTCCCAAATCTTACCCTGTAAAGATTTCAAACCTGTTGATTTACGGTCGATAGAAATCAGATAATGAATGTAAGGAACAGCCCCTGTAACCTCCGTTTCTTGCCAATGAGGTACTGACACCCCCTGTGCGAGCTCCTGTTCATACTCTTTTCTCAACAATTGCAAATCAGTTTGAACCGCAGTCACTTGCTGATAGGTTGAGAGAAAATCAGTCACGCGATCGCGTGCAAACGGAAATAAGACTCCGAAAACATAATCAACCGGAGTTGTTGTCCCCTCAATATCGAGAAGAAGCACTTCCGCATTATCTGAATAGAGTGCAGTCATGAATGAGTTGTTAGTAGTCAGTTGTTGATTGTTAATACCATTAGCCATTAGCCATTAGCCATTAGCCATTAGCAATTATCGACATCCCAAACTATCACGAGTTGCTACAGACGTGACGGGATTAACCCCATCAGCTCGTTCGCACATCAACTTTGCTTCGTAAGTGTCTAGAATTGCACCAGAAAAATCAGCTCCTGTAATTTTTGCACCGTTGAAGCGACTGCTTGTTAGAATTGCATCGGTAAAAATGGCGTTCGTTAAATTGGCTTCATTAAAGATAACGCGATCGGCAAAAGTTCCTGAGAGATCGGCTCCTTCCAAATCTGCTTTCAGACATGACCCCTTAGTCATAATAGTTCCTCTCAGATTTGTACCTCGGAACTTTGTCTCCTGCATATTTGCTCCTGCAAGAGATGTTCCTTCTAAATTTTTCTTAGAAAAGTCTTGATATCGTAGATCGGCAAGCGTATAGTTAACAGTATTTTCCTGTGCAATTACAGGAGAAATATCTAAGAGTAACCAGCACCCTGTCAGCAACAGAAGAAGCAGTACGCCAACAATGAATTTTAACCAACCCTTTACCTGACGCTTCATCCTAAAGTTCCAGAAAGTGTACTCTATTCCCATATTTACAATACTACTAAGTTACTTACACTTCTGATGCATCGCTTTGCTGAGGGCTTAAACTGGCAAAGTCAAACAACTGAGTATCGGCTAGATGGGATGGGCAAATATTTTGAAGGCTAGAGAACAAACTCTCAACTCTTCCTGGGTGGGATTTTTCCCAAGCTCGTAGCATCTGTTTGATTTGCGCTCTTTGCAAATTCTCCTGGGAACCACAAAGGCTGCATGGAACAATTGGAAACTTTTTGAAGTTCGCGTACTGCTCAATATCAGACTCAGCGCAGTAAGCTAAAGGTCGGATAACTATATGTTGCCCGTCATCACTCAAAAGTTTTGGTGGCATTGCTTTGAGTTTTCCTGCATAAAACATATTCAGAAATAAAGTTTCCAAAAGATCATCCCGATGGTGTCCCAAAGCGACTTTAGTCGCGCCTTCTTCACTTGCAACTCTATAGAGAATGGCTCGTCGCAGGCGGGAACATAAACTGCACGTGGTCTTCCCCTCAGGGATAACACGTTTTACAATACTGTAAGTATCTTCTTCTACTATCCTGTAAGCTACTCCTAGAGATTCTAAATACTCTGGCAGCAAGTGTTCTGGAAATCCTGGTTGCTTCTGGTCTAAGTTAACAGCAAGAATATCAAATTTCACTGGAGCTTTACGCTGGAGAGTGAGCAGCAGGTCTAGCATTGTGTATGAATCTTTACCACCTGATACGCATACCATGACGCGATCGCCATCCTCAATCATGTTGTAGTCACGAATGGCTTTTCCTACCGAGGTACGTAAATGTGCTTCCAGTTTTCTAAGGCTTTTTGAGCTATGAACCTCCGTTGCTTCCATAAGTTATTCTCCAAAGAACGCTCGTATATATTTTAGTCAGGTAGCATAAACCATTTTCTGACTGGCAAAAAAATTGCTATTCCTGAAGGAAGAATTCTTATTTTGCCAGTGCAAAAGCAAAACTCAAGTAGTTAACTTTGCATTTTTGAATCAAGGAGCGATCGCCAATGTCAGAATTCCAGAGAGTCTCACTTCGCCCAATGGACGAGTATAACCAGACATTGGTATCCTACGTGCATCCACCCACTTGGGTCAATCCCCAACCTGCCAATTGTTACGACTTAGTTGTCATTGGTGCGGGTACAGCAGGATTAGTCGTAGCCGGAGGTGCAGCACTTTTAAATGTTGGATTAAAAGTTGCCTTAGTAGAAAAGCACCTCATGGGAGGAGACTGTTTAAATTTTGGCTGCGTACCATCCAAATCTATCATTCGGTCATCCCGTGTGGTAGGAGAAATGTGGAATGCAAAAAAATTTGGCATTAATGCGCCCAAATATGTAGATGTAGACTTTTCCACTGTTATGGAAAGGATGCGACGCGTCAGGGCAAAAATTAGCCCTCATGATTCAGCTGAACGTTTCCAAAAAATGGGTGTGGATGTCTTCCTAGGTAGTGCGCGATTTGTCAGCGATGATAGTGTAGAGGTTGGAGACAAAACTCTTCGCTTTAGAAAAGCCGTCATTGCTACAGGCGCGAGAGCCGCACAACCCTCCATTGCAGGAATTGAAGAAGCAGGATACCTAACCAATGAAACTGTTTTTTCTCTGATCCAGAAACCCCAACGTTTAGCAGTGATTGGTGCTGGTCCCATTGGGTGTGAATTAGCACAAGCTTTTCGCCGTTTTGATTGTGAAGTCACACTCTTCCACCAAGGAACTCATATCCTTAATAAAGAAGATACTGATGCTGCTGAGATTATTCAAAAGGTGTTTGCTAAAGAAGGAATTCGTTTGGTATTGGGGGGAAAAATACAGCAAGTTGAAAAAACTAAAGAAGGAAAAACGCTTTACTTCAGTCGCAATAACAAAACAGATGTTCTCTCAGTTGATGACATTTTAGTCGGTACGGGACGAATTCCAAATGTGGAAGGATTGAATTTAGATGCCATTGGCGTAGAATACGATCCCCGTCAAGGTGTGAAGGTCAATGATTATCTTCAAACCACAAATCCCAAAATTTATGCAGCAGGTGATATATGCATGAACTGGAAATTTACTCACGCAGCTGATGCAGCCGCACGAATAGTCATTAGAAATGCACTCTTTTCTCCTTTTGGCTTGGGGCGTCAAAAACTCAGCAATCTCGTTATGCCTTGGGTCACTTACACCGATCCTGAAATTGCCCATGTGGGAATGTACGAACGAGAAGCCCAGGAAATGGGCATTGATGTCGCGACGATTAAAATTCCTTTTAATGATGTCGATCGAGCGGTAACTGATGGTGAAGAAGAAGGATTTATCAAAATTCTTCATCCAAAAAAGAGCGATCGCATTCTCGGTGCGACCATTGTTGCTCGTCATGCAGGCGAGATGATTTCTCAACTCACCATAGCTATTGTTAACAAGATAACTTTAAGTCAATTAAATCAAGTCATTTATCCTTATCCAACCCAATCTGAAGCTATTAAAAAAGCAGCAGATACATACTACCTCTCTAATAGTTTGACACCAAATACAAAACGATTATTGGCTTGGGTAAAACAGTTTTCTTGATTGTATATTTTGGATTAAATTATATGCTTAGTGTAGGTTCTGTATAGTTTCTTCTTCCTTGTCTCCCTACTTTCTACTCCCTAATAATAATGTGATGCTTCGAGTCAAAATTCACTTTACCTTGTTGTTGTAATTTCCTTAAAAGTCTTGTCATCGTGACTCTAGTTGTACAACAAGCGCCAGCAAGATCTTGATGAGTCAACCGAACGTTTAAGCGAGTTCCTTCAGCAACTGATTGACCAATTTCTTGTTTTAATAATTGTAACAAATAATGAAAGCGGTCTTGAACTTTTCGCCTACCACTAATTACCAAAAACGATTCTGTTTGTCGCAGGCGTTGATTGATTTTTGAAATTATTGTTTTGCTAATTTTTGACGAAGTAGCGATTTCAGCTAAGTCAATTGATACCAATTCTACATCAGATAAAGCGATTGCTTGATAGGTGTGTAGTGCAGTTAAACTTGAACCAAAAATCATGCCTTGCCCTGCTAAGCCAACTAGCACTTCTTCACCTGTATCACATAACGTGCTTAGCTTAATCAAACCTTGATGTACGCACCAAATTGTGCTTGAGTTGAGAGGAATAGTCTCTCCTTTAGAATACTTATATCTCTCTCGTCCTTGAGTCAAGTCAAAGTTATCCTCAGAGACTTTTACTGCTTGTAAATTTCGTTGCTCGGTGATATCCCGTAGCAACCAACGCAGTGCGATCGGCATACCTATTTCATTACAAACAACACCTACTGTCATAGCTGCATCAAAAACCTTTCCGTTACTTTTCTGCCAGCATAGTGTTGACTTGGTGGCTCCATCGCATTCGTTAACTTGAAGCAAAAAGCTGCGAAAAGTCGCTCGATCTGGTAATGCTATATAGTTAACAATTGGTTTCCCTACCAAACGCTGTTGGGGAACGTTCAGGAGTTGACTTGCAGCACGATTTGCTTCTTGAATAATGCCTGGGATATCTGTCACTAAATAAGCATCTGGAGCTAACTCAAATAAATTTTGGTAGCGTTGGCGTTCCGCTTCAAGTAAATTATGTGTTTCTATGAGTTGTTCGTTCTGTTGGTGTAATTCTTGTGTCGCTATTTTCACCATTTCTGAAGCACGACCAAGTTCAACCAGTGCCTGTGGCAGTATATCTGGCCCTATAGGTGTATTGTTAATACTTTGATACAAGTTTATGAGCCGCACGTGCATTCCTTGTACGCGTTGCGTAAATCTATCTATCTCTGGCTTGTCTATATTCACTGGAATAACCTGATACAAAGCTTAACTGGTCAGCAAACCTAATGACTGATAAATAGTTAAAAGTGAGTGGATTGAAAAACCCGCTCACTGCTAACTATATATAATCTACTAACCACTTACCACTCTTAGAGTTCCGATGGTGTATTTGGGGCAACAGTTTCCCCAGTACCTATATTTAAGACCAGATCTTGATCGGTAATTAAATCTGAGAGTTCCTTAACTTGCAAATTCATATCCTCACACGCTATCCGTAACTCTCGTGCGAAGGTGTTAAGGTCATCTCCATAGCCACACTGGTAAGCAGCCGTTTCAATTCCCTGCTTGGCATTCGCTCTTGCACAATCTACTAGTTCAGTGCCTTTTAATGGTGTAGGGGATGCCATATTCTTAGTTGTTTGTTATTTATTGCCTCTCGTTTAGGTTATCAACTACTGGGTAGCAATTCATCCTTCAAATGGTGGACTATAGTCTCTAACTGACGAATTCTATATGCCTCTTCCTAACGAATGAGATTCGCTGTTATACAGGCAAAACCCGCCTGCGCGGGTTCAAAATTTCTAACTTTCTGTTAGTCCGCGTAGGCGGATTTCGTTTTTGTAATTGCGAATTTTGTTCGCCCAAGTTTTTTAAAACATCTTCTAAGCACTAATTGTTGGTTGATACAATAGGTTACGAGTGGCTACCATGCTTGATACTAAAAGATCCATATCTTCTTGAGTATGGAGGGCATTCACAGTAATGCGAATTCGGGGTTTAGCAACAAACCAAATGGGAGATACCCAAACACCATGATTTTTCATGATTTGTCTACCAAAAATTTTGGGATTAATATCTGGTGGTAAAATAACTGGCACAACATTAGTTTCGCCAATTGCCATAAAGCCTTGCTCTATCAGGCGCGATCGCAAGTAGCGGGTATTTTCCTGTAGCTTTTTCACTCGTTCTGGAAATTGCCGTACTTGGCGAATGCTTTCTAGTGCTGCAGCTGCAAGTGGTGGCGATAGCGAAATTGTTCCAATTGAGGTTGGGGAGACATTTAACAGGGGTTTTAACTCTGATACGTGAGTGCTGATGGCTGCGCCTGCTGAGGCAGCGAATTTCGAGAACGTGGTCATAATTAAAGGTATAACGCCTCGCTCAATTGCGTAAGATGGCGAAATCCCAAAGTGTTCGTATATTCCTCTTCCTGTAGGACCTAGAGCACCGCTCGCGTGAGCTTCATCCATAAGGAGAACGCTACCTTCATACTTACGCATGACTTCGATGGTGTCTAGCAGGGGAGCAATATCGCCATCCATAGAAAAGACTGCATCAGAAACAACTACAATGCGATCGTTGGGGCGAACGTGGCGATACATTTTCCGAGCTAAGTCCTCCATATCACAGTGGCGGTAAGCTTTGACTCGGACGCGAGGACTGTGACCAAAGACCTTACCGGAACGAGTTCCTGCATTGACGACTGCTGAGACAATACAGCCGTGATTGAGGACGTCCGTGAAAATGATAGTTTCTCTAGTATTCTGGAATCCCGGTACTGGAATCGCCAAGTGACAGAAGGCATCCATAAAAGCTTGCATTGCCATCCAAGCATTTAAAAACAACTGCGTGTGAGGCAAATCTTTAAAAGCTGAAATTTCATCCTCTAGCTGCTGGTGTAAATCGATACGACCGCTTAAAACCGAGCAAGAACTGTTAGATGTACCGTACTTAAGAATAGAATCAATAGCAGCTTGCTTGACTGCCTCTTCTTGAACGAGCCCTAAAATGTCATTACTGCAGAAACTGAGAACTGTCCGACGTTCACCAGTTGCTACTTCTGTAATTTCTACCAAATTCCCCTGCTTTTGATGACAAATAAACTCGTCTGGATCGAGTCCACTCTCGTACCAACGCTGCACATACTCTTTAACAATTTGCACTCTTATACTCCTCTCACCAAACATCGTTTGTCCCGCAAGACAGGTGTCTTTTAGTTATGGAAAGTGAATAGCCAGCGATCGCTGTCTTCTTCCGTGTTCCTGATTTGTCGGCGTCACCGCCTACCCCCAATTCTGGGGTTAAGTGTGCCTTGGGTTGTGATTTAATACATTTTTACATGAATTTTTGATATTACTGGACTATCAGCTATTTTCCTCTATAGACATGACTTAGGTACAGTGTTTGCATGCTGTTCAATGACCATCACAATAGCGCAGTTAGTTCCCCTAATTTTATGCTTGTGTTGTTTATTGCTGCTAGAATACAGAACTATGTAATTCCTCTGTGTGAACCTATTTGTCTCAGTATCCGTAGAATCTAGCAGTACGGTATATGTCCAGTGTGTGAATTTATTCGCTTCACTAATCGTTTAAGTTAAAGTTATCAAAAATATCTCATATTTTACCGATGTTACGCGATCGCAAGCTGTTAGTGTTGCTTTTAGCAGGTTCTATGACAACAATGGCTGGGGGAATCGTTGCTCCCGTATTGCCAGATATGGTGCAACAACTCAACCTCAATCCTGGGCTAGCAGCTCACTTAGTCAGCATCCACTGCTTGACAAATGCTTTGTCTAGTCCTTTACTGGGTCTTTTAGCAGATCGAGTCGGTCGCTTGCGTATTTTGATAGCTTCATTGCTCCTCTATGCTCTATCTGGTACGGCGGGGGCTTTTATGCGATCGATAGAGCCATTATTAGCTACACGAAGTTTGCTTGGCATAGCAAGTGGTGGAATTGCTGCAGCGAGCCTCGGCTTATTAGCTGGTATGTATGAGGGTCAGGCGCGAAGTCAAGCTTTGGGTCAAGCAACGAGTACCCTAACAATTGCAGGTATTTTCTTTCCTCTGTTAGGTGGTTGGGTAGGGTCATCTCATTGGCAGTTTACCTTTTATTTATATGGCTTGGGATTGCCACTAGCAATTTTGGCTGCCTCAATTTTAAGGACAAAGCAGTCGGTACAGCAAAAAGCAAATGCCGTTTCCACTCGTGACCAGCTCCGCCAAGTTTTTGGCAATCAATACACGCTGTGGTTGTTATTAACCCTTGGGTTGGCTTCTATCGTCATGTATTCCGTAGTGATATATACACCTCTATACTTAAAACAAACTATAGGAGTTGGAGCAGTTCTCAATGGAGTTGTTTTAGCATCACGAGCAGTTGGAGCTGCAGCGATATCAGCATTTGGTGCTCGACAACTCGCTAAAAATATTGGTACGGAACGTTCTATTGCTGTTGGATTTGGGTTAATGGCGCTGACACTAGCAACAATTCCCCTACTGCACGAACTCGGGTTGATTCTGCTTGCAGCAGTGCTTTTTGGCGTAGGTTTTGGTATTGTCTTGCCCAATCTCTACAGTATTTTGGCAAATCTGGCTCCTGCAGAACTGCGATCGAGCGTACTCGCTGCCGGGACGGGCGCAGGCTTCCTGGGTCAGTTCCTTTGTCCCTTTCTGCTTGGACCAACCCTCAGTTATGGAGGATTTGAAATGATATTTTATACCTCAGCAAGTTTCTCTGTCGCAGCCGGAGTGCTGCTCATGTTTTTTTCTACAAATAATAAATTCGCAAAACCCGATTCAAATTAGTAAATCCCCAACTTTTTGAAGGATGCTGTTGGTGAAGATGCGATCGCGTCATTTGCTACTCACTCGTTCCCAAACTCTAGTTGGGAACGAGCAAACCCTACTCTTCAGGTAACCTAACCTCTTGTTCTACCTTTAAACCTGCCAGAAAATTGCGGTCTTCGCTAATATGAGGAAATTTCAGTTGAGAATCGGGAATTCCCTTTTGCAACTGGCGTTTCCGAACAATACCAAAGCTTCCCGCCTCTAAAACCCGCAGTCTTGGTGGAGGTACCTGATCCTTGCGTTTGGAACCGTAATACACGTTAATCTCTTTGAGCTTGCGATCGAAGCTAGTTAGGAAAGCTTGGGGATCGCTCAAGTTTTCACCAGGAGCAAGTTCAATGTTCACCAAGTAGTGAGCGGGAAACTCGTTCTCCGACAAAGTGATACAAAAATCTTCAAGATGTAAACCAAATTCTTGCTGCAAGAGTTGCATTACCTGAGTAACGTGAAATTCCGTTGTTTTTTCTGTTGTCGAAGACAGTATTCCGCCGCGACGGTAACGAAAGACGATCAGAGGCGCTTGCTCGTAAAAGCCCAACACTTCAACAACATCACCAATATCATAACGGTAGAAACCACTGTAGTTGGTCATCAGGATGCGGTAGAGTTTTCCCGGCTGAACTTCAGTGGCGAGTAGAGTTTTCGGGTGTTCTTCTTCCCATTGGTCTTCTGGAATAAATTCAAAAAAGCCTGTTTCTATAGCGAGGATGCTGCCATCATTGTTGACGTCATGATAAATACTGAATGTGCCTTCTGCTGAGGCAAACACTGCACCAAATACGGGAGTGTCTCCCAAGTAGGAAGGAAATCTTTCAAAGTAAAAATCGGATGTTCCTCCCCTTGCAGTGGCAACATAAGATAGATTGGGCCAAGCTAAATTTGGAGTCAGCCGTCCTGACGATCGCAAAACTTCTCGCAGTTGTGCGGCGCGATTCGGATTGGCTGACCATCTCCGTTCTAATTGGAACCGCAATTCTGGTTCGAGTTTCAACCAATCGGCTATTGTCCCTTTGTCTATATCTCGGATCAACTCTTCTGCGTACCGCTCAAGGTAATTGCAGGTTCTGAGGATCAGCATGGGAAAGTTGGCGATGATTCCTCGCATGGAGGGATCATTCAGCGCAAATAAAAAGCACAAATAGTGCCTTGCTATGCTATCTTCCGCCTTTAAGGTTTCATAGGGATGGGCAAAGAGTTGTTCGTAGAGAAATTTCCCCATGCGAAGGACTCCCGTACCTGCCGTCCCGTAGTCAATACCCCCACTGGTACGCCCTGTTATTTGCGTTGCATTGGTAACTAGCAGTTTGCCAAACCTTTTTTGCCGCGATCGCAGTGCTTCATTCAAAAAACCGATACAAGTCAGATTAGCCCATCTTAAAGAGTTTTGAAATCTTTTTGTAATGGGAATTAATTTCTGGTTTCCCGTTGAGCCACTGGTGGTATTTAAATAGACAACCGGATCTGGTGTGAGGACGTTTTGTTCGCCTTTAGCAATACGTTGAAGGTAAGCTTCGTAACCACTGTAAGGTAAAATTGGAACCTGCCGCTGAAACTGGGCAATAGTTTTGATATCTCTTAACCCATATTTACGACCATTATCAGTATCTTTGTGAGTTTGCAACAGCTTGTGCAAAAACTGTTCTTGTACGGCATCAGTTTGGCGGATTTTTTTTACAAATTTTTCCTTAGCACGTTCTGCAACAAATGTCAAAGTTGGTAACAAGAAGTTTGTCATGAAAGCTTGTATTTTTCTATGAAGTTGCGCTGATTGTTGGATACTAAAACAGAGATGTGACCGAGCGATTGCACTAACCGTCCTAGCCTTAACATCCCTATGGAGACTGAAAAAGTAGGTTCTGACAAGGTCTTAGATTCAGATGTTAACTTCTTGAAAGCTCATTCTCCTAATATCGCATGAACTGCTGTTGTTGAATGTAGAGCATTCCAGAATAAAGAATTGTTTGGGTTGGAACAGACAGTGAATGGTACTTTGGCTGGAATTGTTAAAATTTATAAAATTTTAACAATTAAAAATTTTCATTTTTGAAAAAATGAATGACTGAAAGGCATACAGAACTCATCTACAGCAACAACACACTCATGCATTTACAGTCAAAGCAAAACTTTGAGTCAGAAGTATACAATATAACTCACCCCATATTACGGATTGATATAGCAGATTTAACACCAAAGATATTTTTTGAGAAATATCGAAAAACTAGCACACCAGTCATTATCACGGGATTGTTGAAAGACGAGAGCGACTGGACTTTAGATTATTTGTGTGAAAAGCTTGGCAATCAAAAATTTGTCTTTCGGAATTATGGAAGTGCCAGGTACAAACAGGACAAACGCAACTGGAAATCCATCGGTAGTGGAGTCGATTTACAAATTATGTCCTTCAGTGAATTCGCCGAACTCATGCGTAGTGGCAAGGCTCGTGAAAATGATATTAACCTGGGAAAACATCCCCTCAAAAATACTCCTCTCGCCGATAATCTCTCTTTAACAAGTATTGGAGAAAAACTGGGTTTAAAAAAATCGGTAACCCATCTCAATATTTACGTTAATCCGGCTGGTCATAGCTCGGGACTGCATTATGATTCTGTAGATGGGACACTCATGCAGATGCACGGTTCTAAAAAAGTGGTACTTTTCCCACCTTCTCAAACCAATAACCTCTATCCCTTTCCATTTTATATCCACCTTTTTTATGGTATGAAAATGCGTTGCTGGTTTAGCAAAGTGAATGTGGAAAATCCAGATTTCACATCATTTCCAAAATTTAAAGAAGCACTCCAGCACAGACATGAAGCCATTCTCAACCTCGGTGAAACTCTTTTTATCCCTGAAGGGTGGTGGCATGATGTAACGGCATTAGGTGATGAAATGGTTTGTGCGGTCAATAGGTTCTGGCGAGTTTATCCTATTTCACGAGTTTTGTTGTCTCGAAGTAGATGGCGTGCTGTGTTGGGAATGATATGTGCATTACCTCATATTTTGTTCAATTTTGCCACTGTTGCTTTCAGCCGCGATCGCAAACAAAAATTCAGCAAAATTTCTCACAGGTTATAAAATAATCAATAAAAGTGTGAGGAAAAAACGTCGATGACCGAGTTGGAGAAGCTTTCTGCAAGCCCAGCCTTCTCCTTGGGGGTAGGAATCGCTTGTTTTGTCATAGCATTTGTCTTGGCAAGTTTAGTTGAATATTGGATACATCGGTTGATGCACGCCTCGCCTAAGGTTGGCGAACGTCATCGCGACCACCATCGTCGCAATGAAGGACAAGGGGTGGTGTGGGAGTTTCGGGACTATATCAAAGGCAGCGCTGTAGTGATGTTTTTGATGTTTTTCTACTCTTGGCAAGCTGGAATTGGTTGGTTTTTGGGTGCGCTGGTTTATGCTGCATTTTCAGCTTACGCCCATCAACTTCAACATGAAAACCCAACCAAGTGCTTTTGGATGAAAATGCCAGTACACTACGTACATCATAAGTATGGTATGTGGCACCATAATTTTGGTTTGGCAGTGGATTGGTGGGACCATGTGTTTGGGACGTACAAACCTATGGAATGGTTGACAGCAGAAGAACTCAATCAACCAGAACGGGGTTATTTTCAGCTGCGCTGGTGGTAGCAATAACAAGCAATGGTGACAAGTGATTCTAGTTGCCGATCTAGTCAGAAGATAAAAATCTTATGTATAGAATTGGTTTTTCTTGGAGTTTTGGTATATTTTTCTAAACAGCTTTAAGCTTTGTAGGCGGCTGGAACCGGAGGAAAACAAATTTGAATTATTTCCAAGAGGCAAAAGCCCACTTTGTTGCGAGTCATCAGCATCCTATTAACCAGTTTCTGCATCACTTAACAAATCTCCTGGCAATTGGGGCGGTTGTCTGTCTGTTCTACGACTGGCGACTGACACTTGTTTGCTTGGTACTTACCCAAGTTTTTGCTTTGGGTGGGCATGCACTCTTTGAAAAAAACGAGCCTGCTTTTGTTAGGTATCCCGGTATAACCATCGTAGTCTCGATACTATGGTCTTTCGAGAACTGGTTCGGTGTACGCCAAGTTTTGAGATCTTTTACGCAAAAGTCAGTTTAATGTTTGCGCTTTGACTGGTGAAAAGGAGAAAATAATTAATGTATCAAGGTTTGTTGGTGATTGATGCGGATGCTCATAAGATAGAAAATCCTTTAGTCATGAGGGATTACCTCGATTCAGAGTATCAAGATCGCATTGGTCTGACAATTGATAGTCTGGGTGACCAAAGGGCAAGAATAGCAGACTTTAACCCAGCCACAGGTAAGAACGACCTCGTGCGGATGTTCCCTCAACCACAGGGATTGGGTAAGGGAGGCTTTCGCACCTTACACCCAGAGACCACTTTGGGTGCAATGTTCAATAAAATCCGCCTCGAACACATGAACCAGGAAGGTATTGATGTTCAGGTTATATATGGCACATTAAACTTAGTATTTTCAAGCATCATAGATAAAGACTTCGCGATCGCACTTTGCCGTGCATACAACAATTATATTGCTGAGGATTGCCGGGGGTACGGTGGTCGCCTCCAGCCTATTGGCGTTCTACCACTACAAGATGTAGACGCTGCAGTGGCGGAGATGCATCGTTGTGTGAATGAACTGGGCATGATAGGTGTAGCTGTTGCTCCAAACTTGCCAATTCCCCATCCCAAAGCACCTGAAGCGTTTCCAGAAATTCGTACTTGTAAGACGATCGGCCATCCCGATTTTCACCCCTTATTGCAAGCAGCTGTAGACTTAGACATTGCCCTTGGCATTCACGGTGGTCCCGGTTCTTCTATGGTGGGTGGCATTTCCGATCATATGGAAACTTTTGTTCTCACCCACATTTTCGTGCAGCGGAACCAACAACAGCTAGCACTAGCACGCATGGTGTTTGATGGAGCTTTTGAGCGCTTTCCTACACTCCGCGTTGGCTTTCTAGAAGGCGGCTGCGGCTGGTTACCAGATCTCGCCCATGCCTTTCACGAGCATTGGGAAAAGCGCATTCGCGATTTTGACCCCAAACATCCCTATCGCCCATCCCTGATCGAATACACAAAATTGATGATTCAGGAAAGAGGTAGCCACAATAATATCAATCTGATGAATCAGGCTAAAAACCTCTTCGACCTCTTGTGGAATGCCCAACACGACCCTACCAAAATTGATGACGCTAGCTTATACGAGCACTACGATCTCCGTCATCGAGATCCCTTAGAGTATTTTGAACGGGGGCAAATCTTTACCTCTTTTGAATCAGACGATCCCGGTCCTTCTTATCTTCACATCTCTATGGGTGAAGTCGGTAAGCGCGTAGCTTGCTTCTCTGGGGATTACGGTCACTGGGATGGCGTACTTCAGAACTGTGTTCGAGATGCTGCTACAGTTGCTGATTACGATCGAGAGCATTTGGGGCTATTGCTAGGCGGTAATGCTCTAGCACTTTATGGCGATCGCTTGCGCCAATCTCTACCCAAAGAGTTATTAGCCGAAACAGGCAGTAAAGCAATAGTGTAAGTGATGGAACTAGCCACAACCCTCAAAAGTCAAACAGTTCATAACCGCGTCCGCGAGGTTGGCATCAACCCCAACTATTGGTATCCAGTTGTTTGGGCTGACCAACTTAAAGTTGGTGAAGTTATGCCTGTAGTGATTTGGCAGCAAGCAATTGTTGTTTACCGTGATGCCAATGGTCAAGTTTATGCCTTGGAAGATGCTTGTCCTCACAAAGGAGTTGCACTGCACAAAGGCAAAGTCCAAGGGAATCACCTTGCTTGTCCCTATCACGGTTGGGAATTTGATGGAAGTGGCGAGTGTGTCAGCATTCCTTACCTACCTCCGGGGCAAAAACTTCCCTGTGCTCGAGCCCTTAGCTATCCAATTCAGGAAAAATACAATCTGATTTGGATATTTCCGGGTGATGCTGCCTTGTCTGAACAATCCAAACTGCCTGATATACCTGAATTTGACCAGCCCGATTGGTTGATGGTGCCAATCCCAACTCACTTTAAAGCACATTTCTCCATTTGTAATGAAAACACGATGGATGTGTTTCACGGGTATTTGCACCAAGAACTACAGGGCTGGTTCGATCCAGTTCTGATTAACTTACAGGCAACAGAAACATCCGTGTGTGCTGACTATCGGGTTTCTTATAAAGGCACTCTTCCCAAACTCTTAGGCTGGAGCGATCGCGCAAATAAAGTCACAACCCGGACTATCTCAATCCGGTATTGCTACCCCCACTATCACAGTTCGCTCGAAGGTCTCTCCTCCCTCTACCTCATGCGACTACCTGTTAGTCCAACCGAAACGCGATCTTTTTCCTTTTTCTTTGTTAAAATTCGCCTTCCTAAATGGATACTCCAACCGATCGAGAAACTGTTAGCAAATTTTATCTTGCGCTTGTTTCAAAAATTTGTTGCTCAAGATAGTGAAATAATTGAGAGCGAGCAGCAAAGCTATCTTGCAAATCCCCACCGACGTTATATCGAAATCAACCCTGCTATTATTGCCCTTCAACGGGTTCTCATATTGCAATATGAACAATCGCTACAAAAATTTAATGAGTAACTACAAAAGATGCTATATCTCAATATCGCTGACTTTATCTTAAATTTCGCAGGCTGGATCGAGCGACAGTAAAACTCCAAAAAACTTTAGATTTGATAAACAAATTCACTTTTATCAGATCTTGCATCAAGCGCAAACAAGGAGCGTCTGAAACGGAGCAATCCTTCTGACTGACTCCACCATGATTCAGCGTAGAACTAGACTGCTGTGCTTCAACTGGTGGGAACCACAAGCCAGCACAGACTCTTTGATTTTACGTTACCCTTTGAGGTTAATAATGCGAATTTTACTATTATATCCTCTGTTCCCTAAATCCTTTTGGTCTTTTGACAAAACACTAGAACTGATCGGGCTGAAAGTTTCACTTCCGCCTCTAGGAATGATTACAGTTGCGGCTATCCTACCCCAAACTTGGGAGTTTCGCTTGGTAGACCGTAATGTTCGTTTTGAAACTGAAGCAGATTGGAACTGGGCGGATTTGGTGATTATTTCAGGAATGATCGTCCAGAAATCCGATATGCTGTCTCTGGTTCGTGAGGCAAAGCGACGGGGTAAACTTGTTGCCGTAGGCGGTCCCTATGTCACTTCTGTTCCTAAAGACGCACAGGAAGCAGGGGCAGACTTTCTGGTTTTAGATGAGGGTGAAATTACCCTGCCAATGCTGGTTGCAGCTTTAGAACGGGGCGAAACCTCAGGAGTCTTCAGCGCCAAAGGAGAAAAGCCTGATGTGACTGCTACGCCTATTCCCAGGTACGATCTGCTGGAGCTAGAAGCTTACAGCGATATGTCCGTGCAATTTTCCCGAGGTTGCCCTTTTCAATGTGAGTTTTGCGATATTATCGTACTTTACGGGCGGAAACCACGGACTAAAACCCCCTCACAGTTACTGGCTGAGTTGCAAACTCTCTACGATCTGGGCTGGCGGCGCTCGATCTTTGTGGTAGATGATAATTTTATAGGTAACAAGCGCAATGTAAAACTCTTGCTGCGCGAACTTGTTCCTTGGATGGCAGAACGCGACTATCCTTTCCGCTTTTCAACAGAAGCCTCAGTGGATCTGGCACAAGATCCAGAACTGCTAGAATTGATGATTGCTGCCAACTTTAGATCTGTATTTTTAGGTATCGAGACACCGGATACGGAAAGCTTGGCATTGACTCAGAAATTCCAAAATACACGTCACTCTTTGATTGAATCCGTTCAGACAATTAACAGGGCGGGTTTGCGCGTTATGGCTGGTTTTATTATTGGCTTTGATGGCGAACAAGCGGGCGCTGGCGATCGCATTATCGAGTTTGTAGAAGCGACTGCGATTCCTCAAGCAATGTGCAGTATGCTTCAAGCGCTTCCAAGTACTGCGCTCTGGGAGCGGCTTCAGAAGGAAGGACGTCTGCAGAATGGAAAGGCTAACATCAATCAAACAACGCTTACCAATTTTATTCCTACTCGTCCTATTAAAGAACTGGCTGGTGAGTATGTGAGATGTTTCTGGAAACTCTACGAACCCAAACGTTATTTAGCTAGAGTTTTTCGACATTTCATGGCAATGAAACCGACCCCTCACAAAAAGAAATTCCGCATACCACAATTCAAGTATATCCGAGCATTGCTGATTATTTTTTGGCGGCAGGGAATCAAGCGAAATACCCGCTTCCAATTCTGGCGTCAGTTATTCTCAATTCTCTGGCACAATCCTGGAGTGTTTGAAGCTTATTTTATTAGTTGCGCCCACCTAGAGCATTTTATTGAGTACCGTGAAATTGTCCGTGAGGAAATCGAAGCACAACTCGAGCAATGCTTGGAAAACACATCTTTAGTTTCAATCCGTTAACCGAAATAAATGGCAATCAATCAAACGGCATTTAATATCCGGGTCGTGACAACGGCTGCAGACAACAAGATGTTTTTGGATGTCCCAAAAAAGGTATACGCTAACGATCCTTATTGGGTACCTCCTATTCGTAGCAGTGTTGCAAAGCAATTTACATTCGCAAATCCCTTCTTAGGATATGGAAAACTGGAACAGTTTATTGCTATATCCGAAGATGCAAAAAATCCTCAAGCAGTGGGACGAATAGTTGCTTCTGTCAATCAACGACTTATAGATCGTGAAGGTCAAAATATTGGCTTGTTTGGTTTTTTTGAATGTGTTAATGATTTTACTATCGCTCAAGCGTTACTAGAAGTTGCCTGCAAATGGTTGCGAGAGCAAGGAATGACTGCAGTTAGGGGTCCAATTGATTTCTCCACTCATAATAACTGCCTGTTTTTAGTTGATGGATTTGACTCACCCCCAATGGTGATGATGCCATACAATCCGCCTTATTACCGAGAGTTTATGGAAAAGGATGGATGGCACAAAGCTAAGGATGCTTATGCTTATGATTTTCCTTTAAATAAACCTCTACCAGCAGAATTTGAGAAAGGCTATCATATTGCTTGTAAATCGGGTGTAAACTTCCGCCCAATTGCAACAAAAGGTGAAGCCTTCGAGCAAGATGTCAAGAGTATATACCACTTGTTCAATACCACTTTTGCTAACAATTGGAGTTCCTCTCCCCGTACTGAAGCAGAATTTTTAGAAGAAGCTCAGGATCTCAAAGATTTAATAGATCCAGATGCTTTTCCCATAGCAGAATATGATGGCAAAATGGTGGGCTTTTTTATGGGCTTACCTGACTACAATATTCCCCTCAAGCACGTTAATGGAAAACTCAACTGGTTGGGGATACTTAAGTTTCTTTGGTATCGGCGTCAAATCGATCGAGGACGAGTCTTGGTCGTTTGCTCGCTACCAGAATATCGTCGAAAAATGGTACCTTTAGCCTTAATTTATTTAGGAATGCAAGGTGGTAGTAAAAAGGGAAAACCTTATAAAAGGGCAGAACTTTCTTGGGTGTTTGAAGACAATTTTCCCTCCCGCAAATTAATCGAAGCGGCTGGTGGCAAAATTTACAAAACTTTCAGAATTTATGAAAAATCCTTATGAAGGCGTTAGTAACTGGAGCTAATGGATTTACAGGTTCTCACTTAGTCAGGGCATTGCAAAAGCAAGGCAACACTGTTGTTGGGTTAGTACGTAAATCTAGTAATTTAACCCGCCTTGAGGACCTTAACGTAAAACTGGTTTACGGTGATATTTCTGATAAAGAGGCATTGCGATCGGCAATGCTTGATATTGATACGGTTTTTCACACTGCTGCTTATGTGGAGTTAGGAATTGTCAATGAAGCTGAGATGGAGCGAGTCAATGTAGAGGGGACGCGAGCCGTTTTAGAAGTGGCTCAAGAAACTGGCGTATCTAAGTTAGTTTACTGTAGCACTATTGGTGTATTTGGCGATACAAAGGGTCAAGCAGTCAATGAAACTTTTCAAAGAACGCAAAAGCACTTTTCCTCTGCTTACGATCGCACTAAATACCAAGCTCAACAATTAATAGATCGAGCTGCTAAAGCTGGTTTTCATGCTGTTAGCGTTCTTCCCTCTGGAATATTTGGTGCTGACGATCCCCATTTTGGTCCGGTCATGCAGCAGTTTTGCAAAGGAAGGCTCAAAGTATGGGCGGGAGGCGATCGCATTACTGGAATTGTCCACGTAGACGACCTCGCAGACGCAATGATTTTAGCAGCAGAAAAAGGGAAACCGGGAG
This sequence comes from Tolypothrix campylonemoides VB511288_2, assembly GCF_045999855.1. Lineage (NCBI taxonomy): Bacteria > Bacillati > Cyanobacteriota > Cyanophyceae > Nostocales > Tolypothrichaceae > Tolypothrix > Tolypothrix campylonemoides. The sequence goes on along the minus strand of NZ_JBFPMW010000005.1, from coordinate 9,653 downwards.
ATTACTATATTATTTCCGCCGGTGATTTAACACTGCGCGAAATGTTTGCCATTGTCTCCCAAGAAACAGGTATCCCAGTACCCCGTGAAGTTCCCAAACCCCTTGTAAGATTGGCTGGAAACTTACTCGACCCAATCGGACGGCTGCTGAAATGGCAACCACCCATCAGTCGGGAACGCGTTCACTACATCTACGACCGATGTGTCCGAGTAGACGCTACTAAAGCCCGTAAAGACCTGGGCTGGAATCCTCGTTCAGTGACAGAAACCCTACGTGAGATTGTAGGTAATAGTTAGTTGTTAGGGGGACAAGGAAGAAATTTCTCCCCCCTCTCCCTTGTTCCCAATCCCTATTTATTAAATATCGTGGCGGGATCGAGACGGGTAACTTTTTGAATGGCAAAAATTGCTGCGCCAGTACACATGAGAATAGTTACACCAAAAACTGCGATCGCGGTTGTTGGCGTAATTAGAATGAGGATACCTTGACTTGCCAGTGTCCAAGTGGCGACTCCAAAGCAAAGTGCCATACCAGGGATGTAACCGAGAATAGCCATCCATATAGCTTGCTCAATAATCACGCTGTAAATCGTCCAATCAGACGCACCCATTGCTTTGAGGGTGCCAAACTCCTTAAGATGCTCTGATACAGAAGAATAAAGTATTTGACCAACAACAATGGCTCCTACAATGATTCCCACTGTTGCACCCAGCCCTAAAATGAATCCGATGCCGGTTCGCTTTTGCCAGTAAACCTCAGTTCTTCTAATCATTTCTGCACGGGTGTAGGCACGGGTATTGGGTAAAGCCGCATCGAGTTTTTTCTTGAGTGCTTGCAAATTCTCACCGGGCTGGGCTTGAATTAGGATATAAGTGATGGGGTCTAGTGAAGATAAAGGTTTTGGCGCGGGAGTAGGATTCTTTTCCGGATCTACGTAAGTGGTTGTACACTGAATATCTTTAGAACCAGATTGCATTCGACAAGACACACTGGAAGTTTTACCAGAGCTCACGTAAGTAGTGGCACTTTCCAGAGAAGTAAACATATAAGGATTTGATGCAATCGAGCGGTTGCCTTGAGTTAAGCCTACCACTCGTACAGGAACAGTATTAACTTGTGCTCGATCGCCAACACGGCGTACACTTAAAGACTCTGCATTAAATGTATCTACTATAACAGTATACGGTTCTTTAAGAGCATTTTTATTGCCTTGGACGACATTGTTAGGTATAAACAATTGCCCCTCTGGGTCGAATCCAATGATTCTGACCGGCGCTATTCTCCCCATGGGGTGACGCCACACTCCTCCGGTAGCAATGAGCGCTTCTGCATTTGCAACACCAGGTACTTCTCTTGCTAAATTCACATGGGCTAAAGGCATTGGTAGGGTAAGGTCAAGGTAAATCATGCTGTCAGACGCTACCCAAATATCAGCAGTGGAATTGTTAATTAATTTAGTAGAGGAACGCGTAAACCCATTAAAGATACCTGTTTGAATAGTCACTAGGCTAACGGCAAACATAATACCTGCCTGTGCTGCTAGAAAGCGAGGAATGTCTTCAAGCAGATTTTTACGGGCAATTGAAACCATAACAAAAGCTGGTATATTAAGAAATTTTTTTAGTCTGACAGTAGCCATAGTATGCTAAACGCCTATTGTTGTGTTGGCAATCACAAGTTCCTGACCGAGCACTTTTATCATCATTCTATTGATAGAGATTGCACTCAGGAAATATGGCAAGGAACTTGTAGTTATAAGAAGTCATCTTTTACACCTGCTTTCTGAAAATTCATTTTCATGTCAGTCTATCAACCTAAAAATAAATTACCTGCCTCTGTATTCCTACTTATATTAGGGCTTCTTATCACTTCCAGCTTTGGATTTTTGACGAACACAAACTTCTCTTCTGACAAAAAAGGAACAAGTTCAGAAAAAGCTCTTGCCCAAACTCCACCCAAACCAGCACCTGAAGAAATCGTGCAAGCCGGGGAAGTACGAGCTTTATCAGGCAAGCTAGATACAGTACCTGTCTTTAATAGCAATAGCCCTGAATGGATCAAAACAGAGGGAATTTTACTCTCTACCTTTCCTGCAAACGGAAAAAAAGTTTCAGCCGCACACTTAAACTTTCCTTTTCAAGGAAAATTTGATTTATTTGCCCATCACTATACCCACACTCCCAAAGATTTGCAAACGCTGTATTTAGGGGTGATTTTGCACAATCCAAGTCCAAAGCCAGTCACAGTGGATGTTTTACAGGCGGCAAGTTACTTGATGCAAGATGCACCATTTGTCACTTTACCATCGTATGTAGAAAATTCTGATGGTAAAGCTTATGCAGGACCGGGGAATAGAGCAGTTGCTGACGTACTCCGAGGTATCCGACAAAGCGATTTTCCAGCGAAGCTAGTCATTCCACCACGCCAAAGCCGGATGTTACTCAATCACCCCATTCCAGTTAAAAATCTCGAAAAACCAGTGAATGGTCGTTCTAGCTTTATGAGGCTGCGTAGTAATGGCAAAATTTATGCAGCAAGCTTGGCAATGTTTGCTAAGAAAAATATAGATGGGAGCGATCGCGCACCCTCTTTAGAAGAATGGCAGGCAATGCTTGACACGGGAAGCTTTGCCGGACCGCGAGATAAAATCCCGACTCCACCAAATCAAACGGGCGGACAACTCATTTATGGTCGTGTTGCGGGTGTTTCTGAAGGTTCTCAATGGACAGCAACACTATTAGATAGCCCAAATGCAAAAAACTTGACTATTCCACAACGAGGTAAAGCCATTTCCTATGCCATCGCTACTCTCCGGGGGGGTCGTTTGGGAACGAGTCAAAACCAAACTGCAAAAATGCTAGTGCGTTATCCCGATACAGCTTACGAAGCGCACGGGAACTATGGAGTGGAATACAGCCTTAGTTTACCTTTGATCAACTCTACCAACCAAAACCAAACAGTATCCCTTACATTAGAAACCCCTTTAAAAGAAGACATTTTATCCAAAGGAGGTTTGCGATTCCGCAAACCTTCTTTAGATTTTCCTTTTTTCCGAGGTACGGTCAGGCTGCGTTACGTTGATGACAAAGGAGAACAAAAAACTCGTTACGTACATTTATGGCATAGAACTGGTCAGGTTTTAGAACCACTCATTAAAGTCGTGATGCCAGCAAATTCGCGTCGCACAGTGCAAGTCGATCTGATTTACCCCCCAGATTCAACTCCACCACACGTATTAACTTTGAAAACTTTAGATGGTTAATCGTTAATGTAGCACTCCTGCGCCTTAATAAAAAATAAGACATAAGAATGTGGACATACAGATAAATTTATTTCTGCATTTCCATATCCTTGTGTCTTTTTTAAGTGAAACCTTTCAGGTTTGTTCCTACTTCTCTTTAAGAATAAGCATCGCTTTGTTTGGCAGTTGAGTCACTCTTTATTTATGTAAGAGTTATATCAGTACCAGAACTGCTACGAACTGTTCTACCTATTAACTTTTTACACTCAACTCACATCACACTTATGCTCAAAAGTGTATTTAAAAAGTTCTTGTGATGACATGAGTAGTTTTACGGAATTTATGTTTGTTAGTTGTTAGCGGATAGTCGTTAGTGGTTCTCTACGATCTAACTTTCCCCATAACTACTAACCTGCAACCACTAATATGAATTTTCTCGATCGTATTTTTAAAACGCGAGTATAAAGGGAAATACTTTAAACAAAATGAAGAATTAAATTGGTTAAAAAGTAGCATGGCAAATCCTTCGTCGAACCCTGCGCCAAAACCCTACAGACACAATCAACCGCAAGAAGGTGGAGTCAAGCGTGTCTCTAAAAAACTTAAAAAGAAACCCCAGCAGAAAAGCTGGTTGGTATCAGCGATCGCGCTGGCTGTTTTAATGGGGAGTGGGGGGTTGGTTGTCACTTTTGCTTGGGTCAGCATCCAATTGATACTCAATCCCTATCAAGTAGGATGGATAAATAAATTTTTGCCGGATTGGGTGCAATTTTCCACAACTGGCGAGGAACTTCCTCGTACTCTCAAGCAAATTCAAGACTCTCTCAACCACCAGGGTTTGGAAGCAGGACAAATCTTACCTTTAAAAGGTGATACTGCAGTGTCTTTCTTGCTCCCAGTCTTGAAGCAACGCTCTAATTGTCAGTCTGATTGTAAATCTATCGTTGAACTTAGAGTTTATCAACGTTCTAAAGAATTGGAATTGAAATCCGTATCGGAGAAATATTATCGTTTGGCAACTCAGTTACCTGTTACAGGACCGGAAGAATCTTTTGTGGTAGCACCCTTGGTTAAGACTACAGATGAAAATCAAAGTTATAGTTTGCCCTTACCTCTAAATGAAGTAGGGCGTTTTGACGGTGAGACATCAACATCTGGTGTTTGGTTTTATTTACGAGGCGATCGCCAAGAAGGAACGAACCTCATTGCTTACGGTATTGTGGTTTATTACAATAGCGATCGCTCTCTTTTGCAATTCATGTTACCCTGGACCAGCCCCAACGGGCATTTACCCGAATGGCGACAAGTCACGGGTGGTGGAAACAAAGAACTTGTTGTGGATCAAACAGTAGGTTTAGAACCTCAGTTAAAAATTTACCAAGTCAAATCTGTTAAATACTTCCTCAATCCCATCCAGTTAGAAATTATTCCTTTGACACAACCTGTTATTAAGCATTCAGCGTACCGAAATGCTCTGTTGCTAGCCCGTAGCGGATTGTGGACGCCAGCTCTTGAACGGTTGGAATCTCTAAAGAAAAGCCAAAAAAAGCTTTTTTCACCGCTCGTGCAATCCCAAATAGATGCAATTCGCTTGCACTCCCAATTTACTAAGACTCAAGCCAATACAATCTGGGCAAGCCCCAGCCAAGAAGTTTTGGCAGATATCATAGATGGTCGTTGGGAAAAAGCTTTACGGGTATTCAAGGCTTCGCCACAAAACGCTCAGGAAATTTCCAGCCTCCTTAAAGGGGATGGGGAAAGGTTATGGAATCGCGTGGAAACAGAATTGCAAGTCAATCCAAAGCGACAGTCAGTGCAGGTTTGGGGTGCTTTGATTGTAGCAGCCCGCCACGGGAAAGAACGAGCTAACACCTGGTTGAGCCAGCGATCGCCCATCACACAAGACACCATTGCTTACGCTCAAAGCCTCATAGAACTTTTAGACGGTAAAGTTTCACAATGCGAGCAATCGCACCTCGGGTCTTGCGAGTACGATACGAGCTTCTGATGTTATTCGCTTTGAATCACACTTGTTTTGCTACTGTACAAAATTTGGTAGAAGCGATATACGTGCAATGCCCACTTAGCTTTCCAGGCTGCCCGTATCAGATAATTTTTGTACTTTCATATCCTGCAATTGCCTTAACAAGCAATCAACTTCAGCTTGCAGGTTCATAAATTTTGCTTGCTGCTCGGCCTGATAAAGGCATTTATTCAATTTGGTTGCCCAGTATGTTTGGGATTCAGTGTTTGAAACGCTAGAAGTAGTCATAACTATACGAACCACGAAATCAACTCACACCATTAGAGATATTATAATAGAGAAGTTTTAAGAATCATTAAAAAATTGTATATTCCTCATAATTGGCTGTAAGGTGTCTAATGTCATACATTCCCTGGACTACTTGCATAGTATTTTTGTTCCAAAAAAAACATTATTGTTGTGACCTTGCATATCGGTGACATTTGATGTGCAAAATAAGGGTAGATCGCTCTTTGGTTACCATCTCAGCTAAAAATAAAAGTTTTTAAGTACCGTGACTCTAAGCCTGACTGCTGCTAAATCATACCGCCAACCCTGGCCGGGGCTAATAGAAGCCTACCGTCAATACTTGCCTGTCACTGAAAATACACCAGTAGTGACTTTGCTAGAGGGTAATACTCCTTTGATTCCAGTTCCCTCAATTGCAGAACGTATTGGCAGACAGGTTCGCGTGTTTGTGAAATATGACGGTCTGAATCCAACTGGTAGTTTTAAAGACCGGGGAATGACAATGGCAATTTCCAAAGCAAAGGAAGCTGGGGCAAAAGCTGTTATTTGTGCAAGCACGGGCAATACTTCAGCTGCGGCAGCAGCCTATGCCAGACGTGGAGGAATGCGTGCCTTTGTCATTATTCCAGATGGCTACGTTGCACTGGGCAAATTAGCACAGGCATTGCTATATGGGGCAGAAGTTCTGGCAATTCAAGGGAATTTTGACCGGGCGCTGGAAATCGTGCGCGATATGGCAAACAGCTATCCAATTACTTTAGTGAACTCGGTAAATCCCTACCGTCTGGAAGGACAGAAAACAGCTGCGTTTGAAATAGTTGATACTTTGGGTGATAGCCCCGATTGGTTGTGTATCCCCGTAGGCAATGCGGGAAATATATCAGCATATTGGATGGGTTTTTGTCAATACCATCAAGAAGGAAAATGCGATCGCTTACCCCAAATGATGGGCTTTCAAGCTGCAGGTGCAGCACCTCTGGTGAATGGTCAGCCAGTATCGCATCCAGAAACCATAGCCACAGCCATTCGTATAGGTAACCCCGCAAGCTGGGAGAAAGCAGTTGCCGTTCAGCAAGCCAGCATGGGAAGTTTTCACGCTGTAACTGATACAGAAATTCTTGAAGCTTATCGGCTATTGGCATCAGAAGAAGGGATTTTTTGCGAACCTGCTAGTGCAGCTTCTGTTGCTGGTTTATTACAAGTCAAAGACCAAGTTCCCACAGGGGCGACAGTGGTTTGTGTCTTGACCGGTAACGGACTAAAAGACCCAGATACAGCTATTAAACACAGTTCCAGTCAATTTAAACAGGGTATTCAACCGGAACTTAAAGCTGTGGCAGAGGCAATGGGCTTTTGAAAAAATTATGAATGATGAATGATGAATTGTATTTTCATAATTCATAATTCATAATTCATAATTCATAATTCATCCTCTTTCCCTTGTTAATCGATCTATGGCATCACCTAAAGCGGTAGTCAAGCTTTTCCGTGTCTGGGAGTGGTTGTCTTGCTCGGTTTTTAAGACTTGAAGTATGCGATCGCGTTCTTTAATAACAGCAATGAGTTGGGTTTTTAACTCCCCAACAGATTGAATCTGTTCGACTTCTTGCTGAATGGCTGTTATAGCTGTTGGATCGTCAAGTAATTCTGCCTCAATACCCTTGATTTGCTCTATTTGTTTTTTTAACGACTCTATTGTTTGTTGTGCCATTTGAGCATCGGAACGACGCTGTTCTGCTTCAGTATTGTAGAGCTTGCGCCATTTTTCTGCACTTTGCCAAGCAGCATCACGTTCTACTTGCAGTTCTGCTATCTGTTGTTTGAGTGCTTTGATTTCTGCTAACCACTGTGGTGTTAATTCTTGAGCCATATTAGGAAATTAAGGTTATTTATACAGTGTATTCTTTATACAAATAAATATGAAGATACGCAAATTTGTTTCCAAAATGAGTGACCGTTGACCGTAACAACTTATTACGTGCAGCCAGTAAATCTATTAACTGTGGCTGCTAAGAAGTACAATGGCGAGCTGTTTAATATACAGAAATGCGATCGCGACAATGTCTCAACCCCCTCACTATCCCATTATGAACTCTGATGCCAAAGCAGCGACTCTAAAACGGCTGCGTCAGCTAAGCCGTGTCATGGACAAAGCAATTACCATTCCGGGAACCCCGATTAGTTTTGGTCTAGATCCGATTTTGGGATTGATACCTGTTGGGGGTGATTTTTTAGGAATTATGTTTTCAGCATACATAGTCCTAGAAGCAGCTAGGTCGGGAGCGCCAGCAGCCACGATAAGCAGAATGGTCTTGAATATAATAATAGATGGAATATTAGGTGCTGTACCGGTAGTAGGAGACTTGTTTGATTTTGCCTGGACAGCTAATGAGTACAACATTAGACTACTAGAAGATCACTTAAAGTTTCCCAGACAGAGAAAAAGCACAGACAAGTGGTTTGTGTTTGGTGTGTTAACTATATTGTTCATTGTTACTATTGGACTGGTAGCATTTGCCGTGATACTAATGAGGCTGTTTGGAACCTTGCTTGAAACTCTGCTGAGATCTTTAAGTGGCAATTAGATGAGTACAAAATAATTGATGAAAGATTGGTGGGAAGCGACTTTTCCTAAAGGTCGGCAAAGTCTGATTATTACCGATGCTAATGGGTATCCCGTACAAATCGCTTATGGTGAAAAAGGTACGGGTCAACCCCTGTTTTTATTGCACGGTGTTGGTAGCTGGAGTTACAATTGGCGTTCCAGTGTAGATACATTATCCAAACATTTTCGAGTTATCTGCTTTGATGCAAAAGGTTATGGTTTTTCGGAAAAAGCAGTGACTCGTAAAGAAAAGAATGGTCATCAAGTTATTGAGTTCGAGAGAATTATTCGTTCTCTATGTGATGAACCCGTGATTCTTGTGGCAGAATCATTAGGCGCATTAATTGCTCTAGCGCTTGCACAAAAAAATCCCCAACTAATAGCGCGACTGGTGGTACTGAATGTGCCGATCTTTGCCCAACGTTTACCTCATTGGGGAATGTGGTTACTTTCTCAAATGCCTATAGAGATAGTACAAATCATTGACTCCTTGAGAGTACCACTGTTGTTTGCGCCAATCGTTAGAGAAATTATGGCAGTAGAAAGGCGAGGTGTTCTGTTCGATCCATCCATACTTACTCAGGAAGACGTTTATTGGATAACTTACCCCTATATTGAGCTTCCCGGTACGCTTGCAAAGGTAGCGGAAGAATTACAATTAGCAGCAAGGGAAATTGAGCATTTGCAAACTAGTAAACCCAGTTTTCTTGCTAATATTCAAAATAACCTCAGTACAATCGGATGTCCCACACTTGTTTTGTGGGGAGAACAAGATACGTGGTTTCCTGCAAGTGATGGGGCGAAACTGTGCCAATATCTGCCTAACGCAAAGTTACAAATTCTGCCTAACTGCCGTCATGATGCATCTTTTGGTGCTGCAAAAGATGTGAACGTAGCAATTCTTGAATTTTTAAGAAATAGCTAGCACCGAGTTTGTAGTTGCGATGTATGCATTCGCCGCTAGGCGTGTCGAAGGCACAAACAGTGCAACTACAAACTCATACGTCTTGTACTGACAGCTATGAAATGTGGAATATGGATGTCGGTTGGACGCATACCTTTGTGGCGCGATCGGGGCTTCAATTAAGACTAGACTACACACAAAATACGTCAGACAAGCGGGAAGGCTTACACAATTTTTAAAAGTATCAGGTTGAATGAAAATAACGGCTACGCCGTTACAATGTATAGATCTTGTTAATTCTTTAGGTGAATTTTTGTACTTAACAATAACCTTTCTATGGATTCTATTACAACAAATGAATGCCCGAACGTTTCATTTCTGTAAGTGTAACCGACTTATCCTTCAGTAAATTTTACTTATATTTTATGTAGAAAGTGTATCACAAATAATTTTGATAGGTGATACACCCTGATAATAACACCCTTGAAGTCGTTTACCTTCTTTAATTTAACTAATTTCTCTTATTTTAGTGGTCATTTTGGCAATTATTTATAAATGAAAAAAATTGATAAAAACATAAAAAAAGAGTGGGAGCCAGCATACCAATCGCTGTGATGCTCCCACTTATCAT
>NZ_JBFPMW010000004.1:767161-896989 GCF_045999855.1 Tolypothrix campylonemoides VB511288_2 | reverse complement strand
CGTTTCCTGGGTTCTCGTTACCGGGATTGCCTACGGGTTTGTCATTGCCTGGATTACCATTGCCCGGATTACCATTGCCCGGATTACCGTTCCCTGGGTTTTCGTTACCGGGATTGCCAACAGGTTTGTCATTACCTGGATTGCCATTGCCTGGATTGCCGTTCCCTGGGTTTTCGTTACCGGGATTGCCTACGGGTTTGTCATTGCCTGGATTGCCATTACCGGGATTGCCGTTCCCTGGGTTCTCGTTCCCTGGATTGCCAACAGGTTTGTCATTACCTGGATTGCCATTGCCTGGATTGCCATTACCGGGATTACCGTTTCCTGGGTTCTCATTCCCTGGATTGCCAACAGGTTTGTCATTACCTGGATTGCCATTACCGGGATTACCGTTTCCTGGGTTCTCGTTCCCTGGATTGCCAACAGGTTTGTCATTTCCTGGGTTGCCATTACCGGGATTACCGTTCCCTGGATTGCCAACAGGTTTGTCATTTCCTGGGTTGCCATTACCGGGATTACCGTTCCCCGGATTATTGCCAGGATTGTTGTTACCGGGTTGAGTACCCGGTTGAGAATTGCTCCGTTTACCAGTATTTGAAACAACTTGTCCTGTGTCTGGGAAGTTCTCGATTGGAGAACGATCTCTCATCACATTGTTGTCAATGCGATCGCTGTTATGACGAGTCGAGGTATCACCAGAAGAAGTCGTTGTTGTTAAGATAGGAGGATTTTCAATGACACCCGCACCCGTTAATGGCTGCTGTGTTGCGACTGCCTCCGCCGTTTCTGCTTGAATGCTAGCAAGTGAAGGATCTAAGCTCGGTACACCATTTTTAAGAGTTAAATTTAGCCCCCGAACTAAATTGCTTGTTTCATAAAAAGTTCTTAGGTCAAAATCGTATAAACCCTGAAACCTCTCTTTAACTATAACTATGAGTTGCCCAGCTTTCAGCTTTTGATTTTGAGAAGCCTTCTTGTTCTGAACTTGAATACCGCTATTTGTTAATGCACCCACAATTGTGGTGTCTGTTTGTGGATCGTAGCGTACAAACAGTGCAGAACCGCGAATTGCGGCAGCAGCATTTGGTGTATTTACCCTTGTTTGCCCTTGTCCGGGTGGAATCAGCAGTAATGCCGTCCCGTTTGAAAGTTTTAAGTTTCGTGTTTGTGGTACGAACTGAAAGATAGCTTGCTGTCCGATTCGCGCTATGGAACCGTCATTGAAGCGCAATTCTGCCAAAGCAGCCCTACCAGTAGACAAGCCATCTCCAGGAATCATGGCATCTAACTTGCGTGCCTTTCGCTTCGGCTTGTTTTGTGGCATGAGTTGCACTAAATTCCGAAATTCCTGAATAACAGCCAGTGTCAGAGGAGTCACAGCACTTGCCTTCTGTGGTAAGGGTAAAACAACACTTCCCCATAAACTCATTACTAGCAGTAGCAACAACTTGCGGAACATAAGTTTGCAGCCTCGGGCATTTGTCATTGGTCATTTCTTATCGATCGGTGGTCATAATGTGAGGTAGGTTGACATTGAAACTTACGCATGACCCTGCGATAAATTGGGGATGGGGAGATCTGCAACGCGTGCAATTCTCAAAATACCGTTGAGGTTGCATAAGTCTCGGTCACATAACGTCTTGTCTATTTTCACCGACCTGTACTAGCGATTACTTACTAACTTTGCACCCCAAGTCAAATTATCTTTAGTTGCCAAAAATAAAACTTCAGGAGAATTACGGGTTTTTTATGAAGAATGCATAAAAACCGAGGGCTGAGGGCTGCCCTCTACCCTCTTCCTTGCTGCCTGATAAAATAAAAACTTAGGCTACATTTAGGTATCGGTTTTGGAAACTACAACTTGTCCCCGTTGCCATCAACCTGTTAACTCCCAATCTGTCACTTGTCCCCATTGTCGCGTCGAGTTAAAAGCTTACGGACATCCAGGGATTCCCCTGCACCGCGCCACTGGGGGGCAGTATCTCTGCGACACTTGTACGTACAATACTGATGACAGCTGCACTTATCCCCAGCGTCCTTACGCTCAAGAGTGCATTCTCTACCAAAATATAAATGAAAGGCAATTAGAGTTGGAGCAGCAGAAGCAATCTAACAGTTTTGGTACCACCGTTCAAAATTGGGTGAGACGCAATCAAGCTTTCCTACTGTTGCTGGCTTTATTGTTTATTTGTTTTCTTATTGTATTATCTAGGTCTTAACAGCGATCGGCGATCGGTTCCTTCCCGTTCTTATAAGTAGGGAATTTCAGTAATGAACCCCTTTTTCTGTAAATAAATTTAGAAAATTATATTCCATACGTAACGGATCGTTTTTCAGTTGCTATTTGTCATTTCTTATTGATTGTTTGTCATTTTTCACCGATCGCCGATCGCCAACCATGATATGTCACAAAATGATTACTATGTACGAGCCCCCCATCTCCCCCAAACCCCAAATCACAGGAGGTGATAAGAGGTGTTGATTTGTCCGGTTGGGCGATGAGCGCTCACAAATTTTTCTTCTTTTCTTTCTTTGCTGAAAAATTCAGCAAATATACAGTGTGATATATTAGGTGTTTACTTTTATCCTAGGTATTTAAGAGCCAACCAGAGTGCAGCATTACAGAATAGCCAACTCAACAGCGACCTGATTCGTTGAAGTTGACCGTGGCTAAAACTCTCCTCGAAGTAATTTGATTCGTCGATCGCGCATCCTCGTGCCAGACAGACGAATGAGTTGCATCGAATAACGCTCGAAAATGCCCTTTATATACGGTAATAAAGCAGACTGAAGTAGCTTTTCAAGGCAATAGCACCAAATGTATGTCAAAACTTCTTCAAACAGTATTCTTCATCTCAAGAAAAGACGTGGGAATCTAAGGAAGACCAATGCCAAAACATGAGAGGGAAAAAATACGCCACCTTTTGATTCTTAACGATCTGAAAGGACAGCGCACTATCCCCCTAAAGGAGGCAACATATTCTCTTGGGCGGGATTTAAGAAACGCTATTGTTCTTAGTTCTCGGTCGGTTTCCAGACAACACGCTATACTCTTGCGAGTCACTGTTCCACAAACTGACCAGTATTGTTTTCGGATTATTGATGGCAGTTTTAAGGGAAAGCGGAGTACTAACGGTCTGTTTGTAAATGGCACAAAATGTTTTTCGCACGATCTTCAACACGGCGATGTTATTGAGTTTGGTAGCAATCAAGCTCAAGCTAAGTACTACGTAGTTTCTAACTTATCTGAAGAAGCATTCTCTGAGTACTGTGAAGAAAAGGATATCTATAAACTCATATCAGAGCAAACAAGTTCTGCAAATCCTTTTGAAACCGTAATTGGTTCTTCCAATCAAATCCTTGAAGAAGCGACCGAGGTGGCTTTAGCCCGTTTGGCATCTTTTCCCGAACTGAATCCCAATCCGATTATTGAGACCGATTTACAAGGCAAGATAACTTATCTCAATCCAGCGGCTGCTTCTAAATTTCCCAATCTCAGAGACAGTCAAAACAATCATCCGATCGCCGCAGGGCTTTCTGCTATGGTCCAAAACTGGAAGGGGAAATCTTTTGTTCGGGAGGTAGAAGTGAACGGAGAAGTTTTTGAACAATCTATTCACTACTTACCTGAAAGCGATCTTATTAGAACTTTCATTACTAGAGATATTACCGAGCAAAAACAAGCAGAGGCAGAATTGCGCCAGCGCGATCGCTTATTGCAAGCCGTTGCAGAAGGTACCAATTATTTGCTAGCAGAATTAAACTATGAAATATCTATTGACAAAGCTTTAGCTACATTAGGTGAAGCCGCTAAAGTGGATCGGATTTTCTTATTCGAGAACCATTTGCATCCGCAAACTCAGGAAATAGCTGTGAGTTTGCAGTTTGAATGGACGCATTCCAACTTTGACTCTTTTCGCTCTCAGTGGCAAAATCTGCCTTACGATAGTTGCGGGCTGTATCGCTGGTATGAAGCTCTTTCTAGCGGACAATCTATTTCGGGATTGACAAAAGAATTTCCCGAAACCGAACAAGAACACCTCGTTCAAAGTGGCATTCAATCTTTGCTTCTAGTACCCCTGCGACTAGAAGACAAATTTTGGGGTTTTCTTGGATTAGCAGACTGTAGCTGCGATCGTTACTGGTCAAAGCATGAAGAATCTGCTCTCTTAACAATGGCAGCCAGTATTAGTGCAGCAAAACTCCGCCAGCAAGTAGAAGAAAAAATTCGCTACCAAGCACTGCACGATATGTTAACTGGTTTGCCAAATCGCTTGCTTTTTGACGAGATACTTTCCAAAACTCTACCCAATGCATCGCGGATTGGCGAAAGTTTAGCTGTGATGTTCCTTGATTTAGATCGTTTTAAAACTATCAATGATTCTTTAGGACACACACTAGGAGATCGACTTTTAATTGGTGTTGCTCAGAGACTCAGAGAGTCCTTAAGAGCAGGAGACACAGTTGCTCGTTGGGGAGGAGACGAATTCATCATTTTACTACCCCGAATTCGCTCTATTGATGAAGTTGTACTAGTCGCCCGGAGAATCCTGCAAGCTCTAGAAAACCCTTTCGAGCTTGACGGCAATGAACTATACATCAGTGGCAGTATTGGTATCGCCTTACTGAATAAAGACAGCCCCGATGCTGAAACTTTGGTAAAACACGCAGATGCAGCTTTGTATAAAGCAAAAGAACTCGGAAGAAACAATCACCAATTTTACGCTGCTTGTTTGGGCGCTAAAACGCCTAATGTTCTTACTTTAGAGAAAAGCTTGCGCCATGCCTTAGAACGGAAAGAACTAGTAGTATACTACCAACCGCGAGTTAATATCTTAACAGGGAAGATTACAGGAATGGAAGCTTTGATAAGGTGGCAGCACCCAGAAATGGGATTGGTCGCGCCTAATGTCTTCATTCCCCTTGCTGAAGAAAGTGGATTAATCATCCCCATTGGAGAATGGGTTTTGCGGACAGCTTGCCAGCAGAATAAAATTTGGCAAGAGGCGGGCTTACCTCCCGTCACCATGGCAGTGAATCTTTCCCTCAAACAATTCCGTCAGCCTCAATTGGTAGAAACAGTAGCGACGATCTTAAAACAGACGGAACTAGAGGCACAATTTTTAGAGTTAGAGATTACTGAATCGACCGCCATTGAAGATATTGATTTCACTAGGAACGTGCTACAGAAACTAGAGGAAATGGGAGTTCATCTTTCCATAGATGATTTTGGTACGGGTCATTCCTCTCTCTCCCGCCTGCAACTCTTACCACTTCACAACCTTAAAATTGATGGTTCTTTCGTGAAAAATTTAACAACAGATGTTAAAGTCACTCATATTATTAGGGCAATAGTCACTTTGGGACGCAATCTGGGCTTGAGATTAACCGCCGAAGGAGTAGAAAAAGAAGAGGAACTAGAGTTTTTGAAATCTGTCCACTGTGAGGATGTACAGGGATTCTTGTTCTACCGACCCCTTTCAGCTCAAAAAGTGACAGAAATTTTGCGGAATGGGGTTACGGGTTAGGGACAAGAGGGGGAGACATGGAAGAAAGTCCTCCTTGTCTCCCTTCTCCCGAGTTCATCAAGTAATCACAGTTGGCTTGTCCATTCCTGTCAAAGTACGGATTTGGGCAATTTCATCCGCTATAGCAATCAACTCTGCTAGAGCTTCTTGGGGATCTAGGTTCTGTTTTGCTAAGTTTGATTCGTAACTTTCTAGATAAACCCTTAAGGTTGCTCCCTGCGTACCCGTTCCAGAGAGACGGAAGACAATCCGCGAACCATCGGTGAAGCCAATGCGAACGCCCTGCTTCTGGCTGACACTGCCATCGATTGGATCTGTATAGCTGAAGTCGTCTCCGTATTCTACTTCATAAGCACCAAAACGCTTTCCTTTGAGGTTTGGTACGCTAGAACGCAAATTGGTTATGAGCGTGTTGGCGCGATCGCTATCCACTTCTTCATAATCATGGCGCGAGTAGTAATTGCGACCGTAGATTCTCCAGTGTTCTTTGACAATCTCCTCAACTGACTGTTGGCGAACTGCTAAAATATTCAGCCAGAACAAAACCGCCCACAACCCATCTTTTTCGCGAATGTGGTTGGAACCGGTACCAAAACTTTCTTCTCCACACAAGGTGGCTCGACCTGCATCTAGCAAGTTGCCAAAGAATTTCCAACCCGTTGGCGTTTCATAGCAATCTATGCCGAGATGTTTTGCCACCTTATCTGGTGCTTGACTTGTAGGCATAGAACGGGCAATTCCAGCAAGACCGGAACTATACCCTGGAACTAATTTAGCATTTGCTGCGAGTATTGCTAGGCTATCGCTAGGAGTCACAAAGAAGTTGCGACCGAGAATCATGTTGCGATCGCCATCTCCATCTGATGCTGCACCGAAATCAGGAGCATTGTCTCCAAACAGGATTTCCACTAGATCGTGAGCGTAGACTAAGTTAGGGTCTGGGTGTCCGCCGCCAAAATCTTCCAAAGGCTTGCCATTCTGCACTGTTCCTTTTGGTGCGCCCAAATGCTCCTCAAAAATCTTGTGAGCATAGGGACCCGTAACTGCGTGGAGTGAGTCCACACACATCCGGAATTGCCCGTTAGTTATTAGCGCCCGGATGCGGTCAAAATCAAATAAAGACTGCATTAATTCTGTATAATCTGTTACAGAATCAATCACCTGCACCACCATTTCACCTAATTTTGTTTCTCCTAATGTATCAATATCTACATCAGAAGCTTCCAAAATTTTATAACTATCGATCTCTTTAGTACGAGCATAGATAGCTTCTGTGACCTTTTCCGGTGCAGGACCGCCATTATCAATGTTATACTTTATGCCAAAATCCCCTTCTGGTCCGCCGGGGTTGTGGCTTGCAGAGAGAATAATCCCGCCAAAAGTGCCATACTTCCGAATAATAGCAGAGGTAGCCGGGGTAGAAAGAATACCGCCTTGACCGACCATCACTCTCCCAAAACCATTGGCGGATGCCATTTTGAGTATGGTTTGAATTGCCTGACGATTGTAGTAGCGACCATCGCCACCTAAAACCAGAGTTTGACCTTGATATCCTTGCAGACTATCAAATATGGATTGAACAAAGTTTTCCAAGTAATGAGGCTTTTGAAAGACAGTTACTTTCTTTCGCAACCCAGATGTACCTGGTTTCTGGTCGGTAAACGGCTGAGTGGGTGCTGTTTTAATAACCATAGCAATGTTAGAGTCAGAGATCGCCAAAGGACATGCTTTTTATCGTATCGCTACTTAATGCAGTTACATTCACTACAATTGAGATTCGGCAGATACGATTCAAAAATGTTATATTTTGGAACAAAAAGATAGTGCCGTACAGTCCCTGCCTTTAAATACTGGCAACCTTCACCGTCACAAACCCTTGCCGTGTAAAAATTTCAGCAAATTGTGGTAGAAACACATAGCTATTTTTATGTTAATCCTTTTAGTTGAAGATGACTTAGCTCAATTAGAACCTTTGCGAGCTGCACTTATTAAAGCAGGACATACTGTTGATGGTATAGAAGATGGAGAAACAGCCCAGTGGCTTTTATCTCAAAAAGATTATGACTTATTGATATTAGACTGGATGTTGCCAAAGGTAAGCGGTATCAATCTTTGCCAGGAATACCGACGGGCTGGAAAAACAGCTCCAGTATTAATGCTCACTGCCAAAGATAGTACTTCCGATAAAGTTTACGGTTTGGACTCTGGGGCTGACGATTACTTGGTCAAGCCAATAGATATTATAGAATTGTTAGCCCGAGTACGAGCATTACGAAGACGTTCTCCATTGTGGAATGGCGATCGCCTGACACTTGCAGATTTACATTTAGATTTAAACAATTTAACTATTGAGCGCAATCAAGCCAGTACCCAGTTATCCGGGCGCGAGTTTCAACTGATGGAGTATTTGATGCGCCATCCCCGCCAGATTCTATCCCACACTCAAATTGAACAAGCATTGTGGGGATGGGGGACAGAACCAGAAAGTAACGCAGTCACCACTTTGGTACGTCGGTTGCGACAGCGCTTGCAAATTATTGACGCTAAGGACTGGCTAGAAAGCGTCTATGGTGTGGGGTATCGCCTTAATGTTCCTGAAAATTAGAAAGATAAGAAAGATAAGAGAGCTTCTCCCTAGTCCCCCTAGTCCCCTTAGTCCCCCTATTATGTTTGCTCGCAGCCGTCGCAATCTTGCATATTTGTTCACCATATCGATGGGGAGTATTCTTGTCGCCTTTACTGCTATAGCTTATTACTTGGTTGTTCAACAGCAACTACAGGCTTTTGATGAAAGGCTTTACTCTACAAGTAAAACACTTGTCAGGGGTATACAATACCCCACATATAATCAACGATGGCAGTACAAGCAAAAAGAAGTTCCCATGTTTGGTGATACTTTACCACCCGTTAACAGTGATATTGTTTATGTACGTTTGTATAATTATGAGAAAGAACTGATATACGCGCCCGGTATCGCACGTTCGGTAAGACCGAGCGCGACTCCTGGTTTTCAAACCATCAAAATTACTAGCAACCGATCTAGAATAACTCCCTACCAAGAGTGGGTTCGAGAAATTACGTTACCTATTACACAGAATGAAAATGTAATTGGATACATTCAAGTCGCTGTTCCTCTAACACCTCTACGTCATAGCTTAAACAAGGCAAGGTTATTTTTGACACTAGGCGTTCCCGTAAGTTTAGCATTAGTAGGTATAACTGGGTGGTTTTTAGGAGGGCTTGCGATGCAACCCGCTCTTCGAGCCTACGAACAACTACAGCGCTTTACAGCGGATGCATCCCATGAATTGCGTGCTCCTGTTGCTGCTATTTTAAGTAATGCACAAGTGGCTCTCATGCCTCCACAAGATGAAGCAGAGCAGCTTTATCGTTTGGAAAATATCGTTGAGATTGCTAAATCAATGAGCTCTCTCATCAACAATCTATTGTTTCTCGCTCGCCAAGACAGACCCCTAGATATTACCAAACTCAAGACTATCGATATTGTTGAACTCCTACAAACACTGGCAAAAGAATATCAGAAACAAGCCACAGCACAAAATCTCAACTTTACCGTTCAACTACCCCAACAACCCGTATATCTTAAAGTGGATGCAGATTTATTAAAACAGGCTGTTGTCAATTTACTCAACAATGCCTTGAAATACACTCTTGAAGGGGGTATAGTAACGCTAAGGCTGCTGACACCACCCCATCGGGTTATTCTTCAGGTAGAAGATACCGGTATTGGTATTCCAGAAGAAGATTTATCCCATATTTTTGAACGGTTCTACCGAGTCGATACAGTGCGATCGCGTCAAACAGGTGGTTTTGGGTTAGGATTGGCAATTGCCCAGCAAATTGTACAAGCGCATCAAGGAAACCTCACAGTTAAGAGCATCTTCGGTCAAGGTTCCGTATTTGAGATAGAAATTCCGCTCAAAGGGAAGAGTTAGTGGTTAGTGATTGATGGTTAGTAGCTACTAACAACTATCCCAATTGACATTTTTTTGTCATACTTGCCCATCATACTAAAAAATAACAAGCAACTTAACCCAGAACTTAATACTCCCATGAACTATCAGCAACAAGACAACGAAGCAACGATCAAAAAAGCGTTCTTGCATACTGCACTCACCGCAGCAACAATTGCGAACTTTCTAGCTGTAGAGACTGTAAACGCTAGCACTCATCACGGCGGGAGTCAGTACAACAGTCGGCAAACTAAGAATAAAGGATAAACGATGAAGGATGAAGGATGAAGTATAGCGCATAAACCAATCGGAGGCTGAATATGTTTTGCTCGAAACTACATTGTTCAAGGATTTTCTGAAGGTTAGTAGCCCTTATTCAATCAGGGTCAAAATCTCAAGTTTTACCCTTTATCCTTTATCCTTCATACTTTTAAATGATTGCGTTCAACAATATCCAAAAAAAACCCTGGTTAAAAATTGCACTGATGGGTGCTTTAATTTGGCTTCCTACAGCCTGTGGAGTCCGCTCCAATAGTGTTGGGGAAATTATTGTCTCTCCATCGGTTGCACAAACGACAAACTCCAACCGAACTCTTGCAGATGTAGAAGCTCTAGTGAATTTAGGTCCAAGAGTCGCTGGTACACCAGTGATGGAAAAAGCTAGCTCTTACCTTGTGGATGAGTATCGTAAAGCAGGTTATGTAACAGAAGTTCAAACTTTTACTTATTCTAAGTTTCAAGATAATGGTTCTAATCTGACAATTAATGGAGAGACTATCAAGGGAATAGCGCTCAATGGCACAATCCCCGGAAACTTAAATGCTCCACTTATCGCAGTTCCTAACTTTGGACGAAAAGCTGATTTTGCCGCAGTTAATGTCACTGGAGCAATTGCCATCGTGCAACGCGGAGAAATTCGCTTCTCAGAAAAAGCAAAAAATGCCTTGGCGGCTGGAGCGGTGGGTTTAGTTATTGTCAATAATAAATCGGGCGATGTATATGGGAGCTTGGCAGAGGAAGTCAAAATTCCAGTGCTGGCGATTTCACGAGAGAAAGGCGATCGCATACTTCAACAAGTACAAAGAGTAGCACAAAATGCCAGTTTAAAAGTTGATGCTCAAAAGCGTAATGTTACCGGACGCAATGTTATTGCCCATCTTGAAGGCGTAACTCAACCAAAAATTCTTCTTGGTGCTCACTACGACTCCGTAGCTGGTTCACCGGGTGCAAACGATAATGCTTCAGGAACAGCAGTTTTATTATCTCTTGCTCGTAATATGTCAAAGACGCAAACTGCTCGTCAAGCCTGGTTTGTAGCTTTTGATGGCGAGGAAGATGGACTCCAAGGAGCGCGAGCTTTTGTCAAGACAGCCAAACCGCAGTTTCTTTCAGACTTAAAAGCCATGATGAACTTCGATATGGTTGGAGTTAACAATCAACTAGGTATTGGTGGTAGCTCTTCCCTAACAAAATTTGCCCAAAAAATGAAGCCAGGAATAAAAATCTTTGGTTCTAGCGATGGTAGCGACCATGCAGCGTTTGCTAGCAAAAATGTACCAATTCTTTTCTTCTACCGAGGACAAGAACCAAACTACCACACACCCAATGATAAGAAAGTCAATCCAAAATTACTAGACGAAACAACGCAAGCAGGTTTAGACATTATCCAACAAATTCTCAACGCAACAACTAGCAATTAGCCATTAGCAATTAGCAATTAGCAATTAGCAATTAGCAATTAGCAATTAACAATTAACAATGAAAAAACAATTATCTAACTTATCCCTCGTATCTTTTGGAGCATTAACAGCTATTTTAGGCGCACATTTCATGCCCACAAATCCAGTTCTTTCCGAACCTACATCAATTGCTGCTGCTCCTACAAGCATTGTAGAAAATAACTTTGTTTCTAATGCCGTTGAAAGAACTGGACCCGCAGTCGTGCGGATAGACTCCACCCGCACTGTGAGAAGCCGATATTATGGTAGGCGCGTAGCACAAGGAACGGGTTCGGGATTTATTATTCGATCCAACGGTCTGATTCTGACCAACGCTCACGTTATTGATGGTGCAGACACGGTAAAGGTAACACTCAAAGATGGTCGAAGTTTCACAGGTAGAGTGTTAGGGGAAGATAGAACAACAGATGTTGCTGTGATTAAAATTCAGTCGAATAATCTCCCGACTGTTAGTATTGGTAATTCCGATCAACTGAAACCGGGGGAATGGGCGATCGCAATTGGCAATCCTTTAGGTTTGGATAACACCGTGACGGTTGGTATCATCAGTGCAACAGAGCGATCGAGCCGTGCGGTGGGTGCGGGAAATAGAGGAGTTGGGTTTATTCAGACGGATGCTGCTATTAACCCCGGTAACTCTGGCGGACCATTACTCAATCAACGCGGACAAGTCATTGGGATGAATACCGCCATCATTCAAGGTGCTCAAGGGCTGGGCTTTGCCATTCCCATTAATACAGCCCAGCAAATTGCCAATCAATTGATTGCTCAAGCTAGTTAGTTACAAATTTCACCAGAGGTTCCCTACAAAAAGGGAACTTCTGAGTCCAAGCACTTTGCAAGACAAAGAGTCCATTTTGGGATAGCCCTCCTCGAATGCATAAGGTAGCATATACTTGCATAACGAATAACAGCATGAGGGATAAAGAATGACGACGCTATTAATTCAAACCCAAAGCGTCCCACTGACGGTTAATATTCCTTCTATCAAATCGATGACTGTTGAACAGTTCTACGAATTCTGTCAAGCAAATCGCGATTTAAGAATTGAGCGTAATGTCAGTGGGGAAGTTATCATTATGCCACCAGCTTTTTCAGATACAGGTAATCGCAACTTCAAGATTGCCGTACAACTGGGGAATTGGGCAGAACAAGATGGAACAGGCGAGTCCTTTGACTCCAGTGCTGGCTTTACCCTTCCCAATGGGGCAACTCGCTCCCCCGATGCCTCATGGATTAAACTAGAGCGATGGAATGCCCTGAGCGAAGAACAAAAAGCTTCATTTGCTCCGATTTGCCCAGATTTCGTGATTGAGTTACGCTCTAAGAGCGATACCCTCAATGAATTGCAATCCAAAATGCAGGAATACATTGACAATGGTGCATCATTAGGCTGGTTAATCGATCGCAAAAACCGCAAAGTCTACACCTACCGCCCCAATCAAGAACCAGAAATCTTGGATAATCCCGAAACAGTGAGCGGCGAACCAGTGCTACCGGGATTTGTCTTGCGGATGGCAAAAATTTGGTAATAGAGAATTCGCACAACTGCGATTTGCATATTCTGCAAAACCTTATGCCTTACCTGACGCGACTTACTCTTTCTCTGATTTCTGCTCCGAAAAACTTACCTAAACTTCCTCAAACTTGTTGATTCGTTTAGCGTTTCCTTCCTGCTTCAACCAAGGTAGACGGCTACTTCTTGTCCACAACAATAATATTGCCTCCACCCCACAGTACAATCTGCTCAACCAAATCGAACCCAAACCTACATAACCTATCTTTGTGTGCTACATACAAGCTTTTTAATTCACCTGCAATCGCCCATTGAATAATTTGCAGAAATTTTGGACGCTTGAAGTTTAATCCTCCTCCAATCTCCTGCATTGTTTGTGTCACAGAAACACCTTGAGCCAAGCAAAAGCTTTCCATTGCTTTTACTTGGCTCAGTAAATCTTCTTTTTGGTTGTTTGATGAGACTCGGCAGTATATAACAACCCTGGTTGGGTATTTACCTGACTTCAAACTTTTAGCTATTGCTAAATGGGATTCATTATAAATTCGTTGATTACCTAATGTTCTTTCTGGGATTAACTTACCCTCCTCTTCCCACCGTCTTAATGTAGATGGCGAAATCCCCACTAAATCACCAAACTCAGATACTTTCCACATAAACTTACTCACTCTAGTTAGCTATGAATAAGTTTAGATAAGAATTTGGCTATTTATTCAAGCTCCTTGTCCTCCTTCCAGCGTCCCCCCTTCTTCACAGCTTCAGTTAACAGATACTCAATTTGTGCATTCACGCTTCTCAGTTCATCTGCTGACCATTTCTCCAACATCTCGTAAAGTTTTTCATCCAGACGTAACAAGAATCGTTTTTTTTGTCCCATTTCTTAGTTATAAAGCGTTCCAGCATTGATAACGGGTTGAGCGGTTTGCTCGGAGGTTAAAACAACCAACAGATTATTAATCATTGAAGCTTTGCGCTCGTCGTCCAAATCAATCATTTGTTCGCGACTGAGACGATTCAACGCTTCATTCACCATCCCCACTGCACCCTCGACAATCTGCCGTCGCGCATCAATTAAGGCTTTCGCTTGCTGTCTTCGCAACATCATTTGAGCAATTTCTGGTGCATAGGCAAGGTGCGAGAGCCGTGCTTCAATCACTTCTACACCTGTCATTTCCAAACGGGCTTGGAGTTCTTTTTGTAAAGCGTGAGCGATTTCATCGGGAATTCCCCGTAGGGAAGGCGTTTCTGTTTCATCTGGAGCGTCGTAGGGATATCGTATGGCTAAAGACCGAATGGCTGTTTCACTCTGAATAGCAACAAATTCTTCACAGTCATCCACTGCAAACTTTGACTTAGCTGAATCAAAAACTTGCCAGACAACAACCGCCGCAATTTCAATCGGACTCCCTTCAGCATCGTTAACTTTAATGATTTTGCTATTGAAGTTGCGAACTCGCAGCGAAATCTTTTGTTTGCTAGCAAAGGGATTTGTCCACCAAAAGCCAGATTCCCGGACGGTTCCCATGTATTTCCCAAACAGCACCAACACCACTGCTTGGTTGGGCTCAACACTAAAGAAGCCTGACAGCGATGGGACGATAACAACCAGGAGTGTAGCCGTCAACCAAGCAAGAAACTCTGCAGCACTATCCTCACTACCGATGAAATCAGTAATTTTCAAGCCTCTTGCCAACAAAGCTTCCAGTCCCTGCACGCGAGACCAAAGATACCACCCTCCCACTAGCGTAAGCGCAACTACCACAGCAAGCATGATGAAGCCGTTGACCTTGAACGCTGGAAATTCCTTGATTTTCTGTTCCATAGTTTTTATCAAATCAAATTTATATCAAAATGATATCATATTAGTATTAAGTCTCCAAAAGTACCAAACCTGCTAGTAAGATTGATGTCATAATTGTATAAATTTATGCATAATTGCGGGCGATCGCGCTTCTGCTCTCTGCAATCTGCCTTGCCCGAAGGGCTGGTCAAGAAACTTATTGCTATCCCGTCAATCAAAAACGAGTTTCTAGAGATCCTGCCTATCACCCTCGTGCTTACACTGATAGCTACCGCCAGGGACTTGCTAGTGGCCGAAAAGAGGAAGCTTACAAACCACGTACCTCTGGTGGTGAATTTGCTCGCGGTTTTGAGGACGGTTACTTTGGTAACCCATGGTTCTACACGCACTATCCGCTATGATGACTGAGGAATTTCCAACAAATCAATCTATATGACACAACTAACGCTGGTCATCGGCAACAAAAACTATTCGTCTTGGTCATTGCGTCCCTGGTTGGCTATGAGGCAATTCGGATTGGAGTTTAACGAAATTCGCATTCCTCTTGACACACCAGAGACGGCAGCACAAATGCAGAAATACTCTCCAACAAGAAGAGTTCCAGTGTTAATGCATGGAGATTTGACCGTGTGGGATTCTCTTGCCATCTGTGAATATTTGGCAGAAGAGTATCCCAATCTGCATTTATGGCCTCAAAAAAAAGCTGCACGAGCAATAGCCCGTTGTATCTGTGCGGAAATGCACTCCGGTTTTCCAAACTTACGGCAAAAGATGCCAATGAATTGTCGGAGTCGATTTCCTGGCAAGGGAATGACTTCTGAAGTGCTAAAGGATATTGACAGAATTAACAATATCTGGCGGGAATGCCGTCAAAATTTTGGAGCAGGGGGAAATATGCTGTTTGGCAACTTTACCATTGCTGATGCTATGTATGCTCCTGTCGTTTCGCGCTTCATAACTTACGGTGTGGAGTTAGATGCTGTTTGCAAAACCTATATGGAAGCCGTGTTAGCCCTACCTGCAATGCAGGAGTGGCTGAAAGCGGCTTCATTTGAGACGGAAATTATTCATGCTGAGGAGATTTATCAATAAGGATGAAACAAGGAATGAGATAATCAAACAAAGTGTAAGACTATGGACATTTTTTTTGAGATTTATAAAGACTTGCCGAGACAAGGACCGGGTAATAACGAATCAACTCGAAAGATGTTTTCACTGCTAACAGATTTACCACCCAGTCCATCTATTTTAGATGTTGGCTGTGGAACTGGTATGCAAACCATTGAATTAGCTAAATTGATAGATGGTAACATCACAGCTGTAGATAACCATCAACCCTATTTAGAACAATTAAACAACCAAGCTCTTGCTCAAGGATTGTCAGAGAAAGTTTTGACTGTTAATGCATCAATGTTTTCTCTGGAGTTTGAAGAGAAAAGTTTTGACGTTATTTGGTCAGAAGGTGCTATTTATATTATTGGTTTTGAAAAGGGGCTTCAAACTTGGCAGCCTCTTTTAAAAGCTAAAGGGTATTTGGTAGTATCGGAAATTTCTTGGTTGAAGTCCAATCCTCCTATTGAAGTTCAGAAATATTGGCAAGCTAATTATCCCAATATACAAACAATTGAAAGCAATCTGAGGATTGTGGAAGATTTAGGATACACAAAAGTTGGACATTTTGTTCTTCCTGAGTCTGGATGGTGGGATAGTTACTATACACCTTTAGAAACAAGAATAAGGTTGTTACGAGAGCAATACAAAGACAATGAAGCAATGAATAAGGAATTAGATAACTCTTTATTAGAAATAAAATTTTATCGCAAGTATTCTGACTGGTATGGATATGTTTTTTATTTAATACAAGTTCCTTAACTTGTGTTGGCAATTCTGTAAAATAAATCCCCAATCTGAATCTTTCCTTTAATGCCAACAGTTATACGACAAGGACAACAGAAAATTGACATCGACTTTAATTTAATTCCATATTATGGTGAGCCATCACCATTAGAAGCACCATATATTTATAGAAGTCAAGCGAAAAATGGTACTTGTTCTTTCTATGCTTATATTTTTAGAGATAGCCAAAGTTTTCGGTCTACTGACATTACCGAGAGCGCACTTTGAAAAACTTGAAGAAAAAAGCTCAGGCTCTTGGTTTAGAACTCATTCCTATTTCCCACTCCACCGAATGTGTTTCTTGAGAGTTAACAAGAAGTTACCGAATAGGAAGAATAATCTCAAATTCTGTTTGCTCTGATGGCTGAGATCGCACAGTTAAAGTACCGCCATGTTGTTGGATAATCGAATAGCTAACAAATAAACCCAGACCAGCACCACGACCGATGGGTTTTGTCGTAAAGAATGGGTCAAAAATACGTTCTTGAAGGCTTTTAGGAATCGTACTATCTGTATTAGAAATGGCAATTCGTAACCGTTCGGTATCCATAACTTTAGTGCGTATCTGAATTTGTGGGTTTTCACTACGTTTAGGATTATCTCGAATGGCATCAATCGCATTATTGATGATATTTAGGAAAACTTGATTCAACTGGCTAGGAGAACAAGTCACCAGAGGTAGGTTGCCATACTCCTTAACCACACGGACTTCAGGTTGATTTTCAGAGGCTTGCAAGCGATGTTGCAAAATTAACAATGTACTTTCAATGCCACTGTGTAAGTTTACAGCTTTCAATTCTGCTTCATCCAAGCGAGAAAAGTTGCGTAAACTCAAGACAATCTGACTGATGCGATCGCTGCCTACTTTCATTGATTCTAAAATTTGATTAACATCCTCAAACAGAAAATTCAGGTCAATTTCTTCCTTCTTAGCTTGAATAACTACACTAGGTTGGGGATATTCTTGGTGATACAATGTCAACAAACTCATCATGTCTGCAATATAACTTTTTGTATGGGTGATATTACCCTTGATAAAATTGACTGGATTGTTAATTTCATGAGCAATACCAGCTACGAGTTGTCCTATTGATGACATTTTCTCGCTGTGTATCAATTGCGCTTGAGTTTGTTGCAATTTTTTCAAGGTTTGCTCTAAATCTTGGGCTTTTTGGTTAAGAGCGTGGGTTTTTAGCTCTACCTCTGCTTCTAGAGTATGGGAATAGTTTTCGATTTGTTGATACAAACGGGCATTTTCTACAGAGATGGCGGCTTGGCTGGTGAGAAGTTGTAGAATCTCGATGCGCTCGCTACTAAAAGCACCCACAGCTAAGTTATTTTCTAAGTATAAAATCCCGACGAGTTTTCCTTGGCGACTAATGGGAGTACACAAAACTGATTTGGGATGGTGAGTTATGACATAGCGATCGCCTGCAAATTGTGGTGAATCACTTAAGTTTTCAAACACAGCTGTTTGTTGAATCCGCGCTACTGTATAAATCAAACTCTGGGGGATTTCTTGGTATTCAGCCAGGGGAATTTCTAAAGTTTTTGCTTGTTCTCCATCGGCTTGAGCGACGGCTATCAATTGTTCGTCTCGGCAAAGGATGAAATGACCGATTTGTGCGCCGGCATTAGCGATGGCAATCTGCATTAAGGTTGTTAACAGCTTTTCTAATTCAATTTCTTGGGAGATGGCTTGTGCCGCTTTCATCACCGTGGGAAAATCTAACCATACATTTTGGTTGCTATTGCTTTTAGTTACACCTCGCATCACAGTTGAGGCGATGGTTCCTTCGGATGTAATGGCAAAGTTAGTCGGTTCCAGAATAGCTGCCAGTAGTTGCGGATATTGTTGTTCTAAATGGGCAACTTTCGCTTTTGCACCCCAACGGGCGTAGCAGTAGTAGGCTTCCTGCATATAGCCTGAGGCCACCTTTTCCTTACCCCAAGCCAGGTAAAACTTAGCAGCGAGTTCGTTAGCTAAAGCTTCTTCTTGGATATATTCGTTAGCTTTAGCTCCAGAGATAGCCTTGTCGTATAGCTCAATAGCTTCTGTTTTCTGTCCTAATACCCGACATTTTTCGGCAGCAACCAAATCAACCTTGTGTTGATGATTCATAGGCGCGTAATTCGCCCAGTGCTGTAATTTATTTTGGTTTTGTTCCACGCGCTCGAAAACCTCTAAAGTCTCCTTTGATTCTGAATTTAAAAGTGCTAGATCTGCTAAAGAATCATAGAAGTAAAACCCAGTTTCAGCAACATGTCCAGTAGTAGATATTAAATAGTGTCTGGCTTTAAAGGCATTGTTTTGAGCTGATTCAATTTCTCCGAATAGATAGCAAAGTATCAGTTTATAAAAATAGAATAAACACAATAGAAAATGATTATTCTCAGCCAATAACAAAGTCAGTAATTCAGATTCTTGGAAAGCTTCTCCAGAAAATGTACAAGGATGGGCTGCACCACCAAGTAAATTTAAAAGTAATTGCCCAAGAGACCGACATCCCTGAGCTGACGTTAATTGGTTTAATTGCAGCAACCCATCACAATAAGTACGAGTCTCTTGTTCCAAGGTTACAAGAGGGTGACCGCACCAAAAAGAGTGGAGACAAAAACTGTAGATGCTATATCCTGCATACTCGTAATTTCCAACTTCTAGAGCAATTGTATAAGCCTCTTGCAGAAGTGAGAGGGTTTCTTTGAGGTGGAATTTGCGGTGTATGATAAATAATCCCGTCGTATGTAACACCACCGGCTTGATAGTTTTGGCATCGAGTTTGGAGACAACCTGAAGTGCCAATTGACCAAACTCGATCCCTGTTTTCACATCTTGCCGTATATTACAGCAAATGATGCCATAGCACGAATATGCAATGGCTGAAACGGATATATTCCCGTATTGAATAGATAGTTTGGCTGACAACAAAACCAATAATAGAAACAATAAAGGATCGGTGAAGTGCGCGACTGGTATGATGCTACTGATAATCTGCAAAATAGCGATTTTTTCTGCATCCGTCATCATCGGTAGGTTAATCAAATCCTGAATTTCCCTGCCTGCAATCAATTTTTCAACTTCTGCAATACTTTCTTGAATATCATTTTGTATAGGTGCTTGAGGAAAAGTTATTCCCAATTGTTGCAAAACTTTTTGAGCAATAGCAATGGCTTCAGTATTTTTCTTCCAGGAGACATTTGATTGAATCTTAATTCGATAAACATTGACCTGTTCTAATAAAGTTCGCGCTTGTTTAATGGTTGTCTCAATTAACTGTTCCATCGCCTCAAGATCACCGCATAAGCAAGCTAATTCAGCTGCTAATTCATGAAGTTCAAGAGTCATTTTATATCGCTGCTGCCAAGCATTTCCTCCTAGCAAAGCTAACCCGATATTGGCATATTCACGACCTGCTTGATAAGCAGTAGCAGTTCTGGCTTTATGACAGGCAATCAAATTAAGTTCGGCTAATTCATCTCGTTGTTTTTGTTCGGTAATTAAAGCAGTTCCATAGTTTAATTGATTGACTAGTTCAAAAATTCTGTCAACTCTTGACTCTGGGGATACTGTTTCGAGCAGTAGTTTTCCTATCTGGTAATGGGTTATTTGTTTTTGGTCATCAGCAATCAAAGAATAGGCAGCTTGTTGGACGCGATCGTGCAAAAATCGATAGGTTACATTTTCAATGTTGCTAGTATTTGCATCTACTCCATCAGAACTAAGATAAAATTTATACAATTGACTTTGCGGCAGAATTAGCCCTTCTTGTAAAGCCTTCCACAAAGCCGCCGCCGTATCTGTTTGCGAGCGCTCGCAAACAATACTCAAGGTTGCTAAGTCAAATTGATTGCCGATACAAGCAGCTAATTTCAGTATTTGTTGCGTTTCTTTTGGCAATTTCTGCAATTGCTGCGCCATAAACTCGACCACATCATCAGTGAGAGACAGCGTATTGATTTGAGCAATATCACATTCCCAATATCCTTGATTGCGATTGAAAGTAATCTGACCGTCTTCGTATAATGCTTTGAGAAACTGGGTGATAAAAAACGGATTTCCTTGAGTTTTGCGCTCAATTAATTGTGTCAGAGGACGCGCTCGCTGTGTCGTACAATGCAATGTATCTGCAATTAACTGATTTGTATCATTCAAGGCAAGAGGCGAAAGCGTAATTGTATTAACAGTCTTCTGGGCTTTCTTGAGTTCTGCCACCGTCAAGATGAATGGATGTGTCGGCGACACTTCATTGTCTCGATAAGCCCCCAACAAAAGTAAATAGCTGTTCTCCTGCATCAGGAGTTTAATTAACGCCAGCGAAGCTGAATCTGCCCACTGTAAATCATCCAGAAACATGACTAACGGATGTTCTTTTGTAGTAAAGACTGCAAGAAATTTTTGGAACAATAGATTAAAGCGATTTTGTGCCGCAGTTGGCGATATTTCTAACACAGAAGGTTGCTGACCAATAATTCGTTCTAGTTCGGGAATTACCTCAATCAAAATTTGTCCATTGTCGCCTACAGCTTGGAGAATCTTGGTTTTCCATTGTGCTAATTGTGCGTCTGATTCTGACAATAATTGTGTCATTAAATCTCGTAAGACTTGCACAAAAGCTGATAGAGGAATATTACGATTAAATTGGTCAAATTTTCCTTTGATGAAATACCCTTGCTGACGAGTAATTGGTTTGTGAACTTCATTGACTACCGCAGTTTTACCAATCCCTGAAAATCCTGCTACCAACATCATTTCAGATGTGCCGTTGGCGACGCGCTCAAAGGCATCGAGTAAAGTTTGGACTTCTGCTTCACGTCCATAAAGTTTTTCTTCGATCAGAAAGCGATCGTATACATCCCTCTGACCAATTTGAAAATTTATAATTTTACCAGTATCTTTAAGTTGAGATAAACAATTTTCTAAATCGTGTTTTAATCCTAAAGCACTCTGATATCTATCTTCGGCGTTTTTCGCCATTAATTTCATGACAATATCTGAAATTACCTGCGGAATATCTTCTCTATTACCTAATGCTTTTGGCATTTTGGCAATATGACAATGTACCAATTTTATCGGATCGTCACAAATAAATGGTAGCTCTTTTGTTAATAATTCATAGAATGTTACCCCCAGAGAATAAAAATCACTGCGGTAATCTATGCCTCGGTTCATCCTTCCAGTTTGTTCGGGTGAAATATAAGCGAGCGTTCCTTCTAAAATATTGGGACTTTTAATTTCTTGGGTTTCTTTAGGCAACAGAGAAGCGATACTAAAGTCGATGAGTTGAATTTGTTTTGTTTGGGGATGAATCAGAATGTTTGCCGGTTTGATGTCTTTGTGAATCACACAGTTTTGGTGTAAACCGTGGATAATATTGGTTAATTGGATAGCGATCGCTAAAAATTCACTCAAACACAGAGTAGTAGTTTTAATATATTCTCGTAAAGAAATTTCCCCTTTATCCTCCATTACTAAGATATAACCATTTCTGTAGGTTTCTAACGATAAAGGATGAATAATCCCAGGAATGTTAAGATTTTTGCTAATGGTGTATTGATTGCGAAATTGTAATAATTCGTTGAAGCTGGGATATTTAGATGTCAGAAGTTTAATGACTACTGCGAGCGGTTCTTGCTCTCGAATAGCTCGATATACTGAGGTTCTGGAGCCTGCATACAGTTGAGAGCTAATTTGATATCCGGGAATAAGAGGAATCTGGCTCGCAATAATCATTTATACTTAACCTTATGCTACAGTCTTATTTTTGCTTGTTAAAACTAGTATTCCCACAGAGTATCTTAGTTTTTAAGTAAATGCGGAAAATCAGTTTTCAACAGCAAAACATAAGCTGTTGTGCATTTTAGTTGGGTATTTACCCCTCTTCTGTTACTCTCCGAAAACATTTGCTATTTCTGAATTCTAGAGCTTTTGTATAACAAGCGATGTCTACGACGGGCTACGCCTACGTGCGATTCTTTTCTAATAACAAATACAACACCAATTTTTTTCTAATAGGGTAGTTTGTATTGATTGCCTCATGAGGCTTGTAGCAATCGCTTTTCCGGAAAGTGACAGAAGAAGGGTATGCAAGTGCGATGAATCTGCGTTTGGCTGCCCCTTTTAATTGTTGTGCAGTTTCTTTCAACAAGTGTTTAACTATACGTTTTTGTCACAAAAACGTAAAATCAAGCTTATTAGCCTGCGCAGGCAGGCTTTGTTTGTATAGCCTCACCCTTTTAGGGTGTAGGTGCAAGATGTAAGTTAGCTGATTTTCCCAGTAAAAACTCGCTCAGCAGGTCCGGTCATGTAAACCCGTTGGTCTAGTTCTGACCATTCGATTTCCAATGGTCCTCCGGGAAGTTCCACAGTCGCTATGCGATCGCATTTTCCTGTCAGTACCCCAGCCACCAATGATGCACAAGCACCCGTCCCGCAAGCTAAAGTTATACCCGCTCCGCGTTCCCAGACTCGCATTTTCACGTAGTCGCGACGGACCACTTCAATAAATTCTGTGTTTGTGCGTCGGGGAAATAGGGGGTGGTTTTCAAACTGAGGACCGATAACTTCCAGAGGAACAGCCGCAACATCTTCTACAAAAGTAATGCAGTGAGGGTTACCCATACTAACACAGGTCACATTCCAAGTTTTTCCTGCAACTTGTATCGGTCGATCGATAACTTTTTCATCATCGGGAGCGAGAGTCGTAGGAATTTCACCAGCCAGTAATTTTGGCAGCCCCATATCTACTCTAACTTGACCATCTAACATCAGTTGGGGCGTCATTACGCCAGCTAACGTCTCGATGGCATATTTGTCGCTTTTTCTCTGAGTTCCTTCCAAATCAGCGAGGAAAGCCGCCAAACAGCGAATACCATTACCACACATTTCTGGTTCTGAACCATCGGAGTTGAAAATCCGCATGGTATAGTCATTACCCTTTTCGCCAGGTAGTGCAAAAATGACACCGTCAGCACCGATACCAAAGTGGCGATCGCATAACTGAATTGCTTGTTCTGGTGTAATGGCGGGAGTGGATGACGAGCGATTGTCAATCAAGATAAAGTCATTACCCAAACCATGATACTTAGTAAATTCAATTGCCATTTTTAAAATCCTTGAATTATAAACGAAGGGTAAAGGATACAGGCTGAAGGATCGAGGATGAAAAATTTAATAAATCTCATCCTTCATACTTCATCCTTCTGACTTGATACTTCATACTTTAGATGACTATGATTACTGAATTTGATACCTCTCTCCCTAGTATTCGACAAGTACAAAACCTAATTAAGGAAGGTGCTGCTATCCAAATCAAACTGCTAACTGGTGACCTACTTACCGGGAAAATGATATGGCAAGACGTGCAGTGTTTGTGTTGTGTAGACGACCATAACCAGCACGTAACCGTTTGGAAGCAAGCGATCGCTTATATCAAACCCA
Source organism: Tolypothrix campylonemoides VB511288_2 (assembly GCF_045999855.1). Lineage (NCBI taxonomy): Bacteria > Bacillati > Cyanobacteriota > Cyanophyceae > Nostocales > Tolypothrichaceae > Tolypothrix > Tolypothrix campylonemoides. The sequence continues at coordinate 873,097 of NZ_JBFPMW010000004.1, read as the reverse complement.
TGTAGAGACCGAGCATGGCTGGTCTTTACAGCACGTTTTTACAGCTTAATCCAGCAAGCTATCCATGGGAAGAAACTCCTTAAGTGCGTCAGCTTCACCAGCTTTTACCATTGGTACAGCCAAAGGCACTATAGTTTCCGGTGCAAGCAACTGCACGAGTTGATTGACAGCAACTAAGCTACCACATACTAAAACTTGGTCGCGAGCTTGTAAGTCCATACTGTCATTAGGAAAACGGATAAATTTTCCATCTCGTCGCATTGCCTGCACTTTGACTCCATACTGGTTGTGGATGTCCAAATCACCCAAAGTTTTACCAACCATTGAAGAATCCGTACTCACCGTAACCCATTGGCATGCGCTGTTTTCACCGGGAACAGCAACGTTTCCTTTGGCAAATTCATCCAATGCAGCAAACTCGCCATCAGAACCGACAATCAACAAGCGATCGCCCTCTTGCAATTTGGTTTCGACAGAAGGAAAGTCAATTTCTTCACCTCCTTCGCGGCGAATAGCCATCAAACTCACTCCCGTTAAGTAGCGCATATCGGCTTCTTCCAAGGACATACCAATGAGAGGCGAACCTGATGGTAGGGGATACCAGCGCTTGTTGAGGTCTTGAGTTGCTTGTTGCAAATCGCGAGAAACCTCTGAAGCAGTACGCGTGGGTCTGAGGTCTAAATAATGACTGTTGCGAATTTCTTGCATTTGTTGCTGCACGAGTGCAGGTGATAAGCCCACTTCTGTAAGAATGTAGGTTACCATTTCCAAACTCGCCTCAAACTCTGGTTGCACAACTTCTCGTGCGCCAAGTTGGTAGAGGACTTCAATGCTTTTATCATTAGTCGCACGAACAACCACATTGAGATCGGGAGATAATTCCAAAGCCCGTTTTAAGCAAAGACGAGTGCTCATGGGGTCGGGAAGTGCGATCGCCATTCCTCGTGCAGTATTTACCCCAGCTGTTTCTAAAACGTGAAGACTGACACAATTGCCGTAGACATAAGGAATTCCCGCATCCCGCAATTGCTGAATTCTTGTTTCCGACTGGTCAATGACAACAATAGGTAACTCGCGAGAAAGCAGTAACTTAACTAAATTTCGTCCCACTCGCCCATAGCCGCAAACCACTACATGATCTTTCAATGATAATTCTTTGGTAACTTCTAAAGGCTGACCCTCATCACTTAAAAACGTCTTTAGCCAAGGGACTGACTCTATCCAATCAAATAAAATCGGAACCGAACGCAGCACAAATGGGGTAAGTACCAGTGTCACCGCTGTTGTTCCCAATATCAATAAATATATTCGTCGGGAAACCAGCCCCAATGCTTGTCCTTCACTAGCAAGCACAAAGGAAAATTCCCCAATTTGAGCCAATCCCAATCCAGCAATTAACGCCGTTTTTAATGGATAACGGAACAATCTTACCAATGGTGTTATAATTATCAGCTTACCTACAAATACCAGTGCTACTAACCCCAGAATCAGTTCCAGATTGTTCCATAAAAATACTGGATCGATTAACATCCCGATGGAAGCAAAGAACAAACTGGCAAAAATATCTCTCAGTGGCTCCACGTATGATAAAGTTTGGTCGGCATATTCTACCTCCGAAATCATCAAACCTGCAACAAATGCTCCCATTTCGATAGAAAGCCCCAAGTACTCTGTAAGTAGGGCAATGCCCAAACACAGCGCCACCACTCCTAACAAAAATAATTCGCGACTTTCCGTGCGGGCTAGCAATTGTAACAAAGGTGGGATGAGCCAAATTCCAGCAACAACAGCACCAGCAGCAAATAACCCAATCTTTAACAGTGCCAGGAGTACCGCCACACCGATAGCTTCCCCTGGTTGATGAAGCGCTGGTAAGACCGCCAACATCAGCCCCAATGCCAAGTCCTGTACGATCAAAATACCCAGCATCACTTGCCCGTGGGGCGTTTCTGTTTCATTACGCTCCATCAAGCATTTTAGGACAACTGCTGTGGAAGAGAGAGACAAAATTGCCCCCAGAAATATACCTTTAGCCGGCAAAGTTGCCCAAGCCCCAGTCACCCCGCAAACCATAACGGTGACCAAAATTGTCAGGGCTATTTGTAGCCCACCACCCCCAAGAGCTATGTTTTGAACTTTTCTAAGTTCCGAAAACGAAAACTCCACACCTAGGGCAAATAATAGAAAGGCGACTCCGAACTGAGCCAAAGTTTCTACTTGAATGACTTCTTTGATCAGTCCCAGTCCGGCTGGTCCGACGACCATTCCGCCAATTAGATACCCCAATAAAACGGGTTGTCGCAAAAGCGCCGCCAGCAGACCGCCACAAGCAGCCACGGCGAAAACCGAAACTAAATCAACTATCAGCCTAAAATCTTCCTGCACAAGTTTTGAGACACACTGTTAAGACCTATTAACATTAAGGATACAAAGTTTTCTATCAGCCTGGATAGTTAATTGATGAAAGAGAAACTAGGGGCTCGGACAAGGGGGACAAGGTAGACAAGGGGGACAAGAAAGAATAATTTATCCCCAATCCCCACTGCTGATATAAATGCTGGCAATGGAGCTAGTACAAATTTACGTGCTCTGATGTGTCCTTTGTACGGGCTGAACGATTGAAAAAAACCAAGCGCGATCCTTATTTTTCTAAGATTTTCTATGCTAGAAACAACATGGAAGATAGGGAACTCCCTTTCTTTATAAGTTAGTCTGTTTCTCAACAGAACTATCCAAGTTGTTTTTCTCTTTGACAATGACCGTGTATAGCGTTAGCCATTTTCAGAACAAATCAAAAATCAACAGCCTTGTAACCAATGCTCTTGTTGGCATTTTTGCTGCTTTACCTGTTGTGTTTACCTCACCTGCACGGGCTTTACAAGTACAAGTTAGCCCGGAATCTCCTCAATTAGGAGACACCATATCGGTTATGGTCAATTTAGAGAATGCAGATCCCAGTAACAATGTAACCGTTACAAGTGGGGATGATAAGTACCCAGTATATGAAATTGCACCAAATCAGTATCGTGCTTTCATCCCTACGACACCATTGGAAACTCCTGGGAATAGAACTATCCAAGTGTCGGGAGAAGGGCAGGTGCAGAACTTGACATTACAAGTACGATCTCGCAAATTTCCCGTACAACGAATCAATTTACCTCCCGGAAAAGCAGGAGTCAACGCCACAGAACACGAACTTCAACGTGTTGCGGCTTTTAAAGCGTTGCAAACACCGGAAAAATATTGGCAAGGTCCTTTCCTAGCACCAAACAGAGGACGAGTTAGCACAATTTATGGCATACGTCGCTACTATAATGGTAAATTTGCTAAGGACTACTACCATCGGGGACTTGACTATGCAGGAGGCGCAGGTTCACCTGTTGTGGCTCCGGCTGCGGGCCGAGTCTCCTTGGTGGGTAGAGTCTCTGAAGGATTTCGAGTCCACGGTAATGTAGTTGGTATCGATCACGGGCAAGGTGTAACTAGCGTTTTTTTGCACTTGAGCCGCATCAATGTAAAGGAGGGCGATTTTGTTCAACCCGGTCAACTCATTGGTGCAGTCGGTTCAACAGGCGCTTCCACGGGACCCCATCTCCACTGGGGTTTGTACGTCAATGGTAAATCTATTGACCCAGTACCCTGGCGAAAACAAGAAGTTAAATAATAATTTCTCAAATGGTAACTTTTTGCGTACTATTGGCTCTTATTCGGGCAGAATAAGTAGGATTGGTACCGTCCCAACCTTGCTTGGATGGCTTATAAGATGATTAACATTATGAGTATAGAAAAAATTGTGGAACAAGCTCTCCAGGATGGTTATCTTACACCAGCAATGGAAGCAGAAGTCGGGCGAATTTGTGATAACGCTAGCGAACTGTCAATCGAAGAGTACATGGCGTTGGACCGACTGATGGGATCGCTTTTAACTGGCGAGGTCATGGCGGTACCGCGCAAACAGTTTATCAACGTCATGGAAGAATTGGTACTCACCGAGGCGATCGCTCGCGTCGCAGAAATTGAAGCGACTAGCGAAAGTTCTCTGGATGTCGGGGATATCGCCGCTTATGCCCTCAACCGCCTACCACCCCTGTACGCTACCACAGAAGAAGGTGCTACCTACCAGCGCCAACGGGCTAGAGCACAACTTCAGGAATTAATTGCTCAACAAGTTAATGAAGCAATTGCTCGCAGTCTCGATCGACCTACTGTTGGCAACACGCCGGTAGGAACTAGAAACACAAGCAATGAAGTTTTGCGACAGGTGAGCGCTTTACTTGAATCTTACGCACCCCAATTTGAGCAAAAAGGATGAAGTATGAAGTATAAAGTATAAAAAACTATTTCATACTTTATACTTCATACTTTCATTGCCTGACTTCTACTGGTGTTCCCAAGGCGACTTGTTTGTAGAGCAAGCGAACATCAGGATTACGCATACGCAAACAGCCATGAGATATGGCACTGCCTATAACTTGAGCGTCTGGGGTTCCGTGAAAGCCAATTTGATTTCGCCCATCTGTCCAAAAACCGATCCATCGGTCTCCTAATGGGCTATCAGTACCAGACGCAAAAATTTTACCCGTGATGGGGTGTTGCCAGATAGGATTGCGTTGTTTGTGCAAGATTTGAAACGAACCAGTGGGAGTTTCCCAACCTCTCTTACCAACACCTATTGGGTAACTCGCTATTACAGTCTCCCCACTATAGACGTAGACGCGGCGATCGCTTAAATCAACGACGAGTTGTCTGTTTTGAGATGCAGGATTTGTCGTTTGCTTTGAGGGCGCAAATGCGGACAGCAAAGTTATGCGATTTTGGCCATCTGCCTTTTGTCCTTGACCCTCTGTTCTCAAAGCTGTTTTGGATGTCTTTGCTAAATTGGATTGAGGGGTTGTAGAAGTTGTGATGCGCCAATGGACAACGAGAGATAGAAATGCCGTCCCAAAACAAAGAAGCATCACTATGCGCGTTAAAGAATCATTTTTTGCCATTGCCATTGTTTACCTTCTCCACCACATTCAACTCTTCGATTTTGCTGTGCATTAACCCCAGTCTAGCTTGAACTATCAAATCTCTTTATTAGTAAATTACACAGAAATACTGACAAATTTTTTATACGTTCATTCTATAGTTACAAAAAATTTATAAATAATTATCAGTTCCCTCATGAATTTCGCAATAGTCCTGGGCAAACTAGGGCTATGGAAAAGATTGTGCCACTGCTTCTATTTGAAAAACGTTGTTGAGAGAACTTTCACTCCCTGGAACTCTTTCAAAATGCAGCCATCAATCATTATTAGGTGTGGGTGGGAGAAAAGCTATGTTAGAAAAATTATTCTTAGCGGTTACAATTACTTTCTCTTTAAATCTGTTTTTGCAAGTTCACGTCCCGGACAGAAGCAGTTCACAGACTAATTACCAACAGCAAACAGAGACAACGCCAAACCTCGTAGTCAGGTTACCAAGGAAATAGGGATTGGGTATTGGGTAAGCTGTGTGCTACCTTTAAGTTTCTCAGGTTTACCGAGAGGGGGAAACCGGAGAGTGGGGGAGGGTTTGACTGATTTTTCCCCAGTTAAAAGGGTGCAATTTATATGCATGACAGCTTACCGGGGGTTGTAGGGGCTCGGACTCTTTGGTTTCGATGTTGGTGGGCAATGACCACCCAGCCCTTTTAACAAGAACAAATGAACTACTGGAACCCATCGTTAGATGTTGGTGCATTGCCCAGCCAAGGGCTCTACTAACTCCCAATCCCTAGTTCGCTCTTGGTTGGCAATGCCCACTCTATCGGTTACCAGTCACTGAAGTGTTACAGTCATAAATCCGTCACTCGCTCAGGGAACATCTTACCAATTAGAAGGTCTAATAGAAAGGGAAGATTTAAAGCCAGTGCGATCTATGAGTCAATCGATTCCTTTATCCTGGTCAACGGTTGATGCGAGGCTTCCTGAAGCGTCAGTGCAAGTTGACAAACTCTCAAATCACGACCTAATTCTGCGCTGTCAAGCTGGACTACGTCCGGATCGTGCTGCGTTTGCGGAATTGCTGCGTCGCTATCAATCTCAAGTTGACCGGGTATTATACCATTTGGCTCCTGATTGGCCCGATCGGGCTGATTTGGCTCAAGAGGTTTGGATTCGCGTTTATCGGAATATTAACCGATTACAAGAACCATCCAAATTCCGGGGCTGGTTGAGCCGCATTGCTACCAACTTGTTTTACGATGAGTTGCGGAAACGCAAGCGGGTTGTCAGTCCCCTGTCGCTGGACGCTCCCCGAGCGGTAGACGATGGCGAGATGGATTGGGAAATTGCAGGAGATACTCCCGGACCGGAAGAAGAACTGACCACTAGAGAATTTTACGAACAACTGCGTGAAGCGATCGCCGATTTGCCTGAGGTGTTCCGCACAACGATTGTTCTTAGAGAAATCGAGGGTTTGGCATACGAAGAAATTGCCGAAATCACCGGGGTCTCTTTGGGAACAGTCAAGTCCAGAATTGCTAGAGCAAGAGCGAGATTGCAATCTCAGTTGCAAAATTATCTAGATGCATAACCTTTGCACGGTTTGTCTTTTGGAAAATGACAAATCTCAAGATTTATTACGAAATGTAAAGATAGTCCAGAGAAAGTCAGTCAGCAGGGAAGAGTTGAGTAGTTTTCCTAAAATGTCCGCTTTGTTTACCCGTGTAGGAATTGGTAATTAGTGTTAAAATGACTACTGATTCTCAATTTAATGACCGCTCCCACTCGGCAAATCCTCAAAAAGATTTGCAATCCGGGGATGGCAGGCATACCAATGAATTAACGGGTGCTATAGATATGGTGAAGCGCGATCGCTTCGAGTTATTAAGTGCTTACCTCGATGGTGAGGTGACAGCTGCCGAACGCAAGCAAGTAGAAGAATGGCTGGATACTGACCTGACAGTTCAGTACCTGTATGCACGACTGTTGAAATTGCGGCAAGGAGTTAGAACTCTTCCAGTACCGCAGCAACAGTCCTCACAAGAAACAGCCGAACAAGTATTGGCACGCGTACAAAGGCGTTCTCGGCTCGTTTGGCTGAGTGGTGCTGCTGTGGCTGCGTGTGCGATCGGAGCAATGTCTGGTTTGCTAGGTGAATCGAGAATACCGCAATTCGCACAACAGCGAATAGAAAAAACTGCAGAAACACCAGCGGTGGTTGCTTCACCGCTGATGGTTGCTATCAACAACCCGGTGATTCCCATCCCAAAAACAGCAGAAGTGGCTCCCGAAAAATCGCTTCGCGAAGAGGTGCAACCACCAGACCTTCTTCTGGAGTTAGATGATATTAATTGAATGATGAATGATGAATGATGAATGATGAATTTTCAATTCATAATTCATAATTTAGAATTCATAATTTAGACCACCAACCATCAGGGAGAAAGATACCTCCTAGTTTGGTTGCTAGTTCTTCTTTCATTAAGTAGACCCAAGCCCAACCTAATGACTGTCCCTGTAAATCGTGGACTTCTATTTGTTGACGTATGTAAAGGTTTTCTGACTCGTCTGTTGCAGGGTGATAATCTTCGAGTTCGTCTAAGTCTGTTAAAACCTTAGCGTTAGCAAACGAAAGCAAATAACCGCGTACAGAACTATTGCCTGGTGCCATCGCAGGATATCCCACAGGCAGGGCAAACAATTTCCCCCTTGCGATCGCACTCACAGCATCTACAACTTTACCAGCACAATATCTGTCATAATTATCTTCACCTGGTTTGAGAGTGCCGTAAACGAAAACTTTTAACAAACCGGGATATGGAGTGTCTAATTTCACCATATTTTCTTTAAAACCGTTGCTGAGAAAGCTTCTGGGTTATTGAACTGAATAAAAAACATAAAATTATAACAGCAGATGAACGCGGATACACGCAGAAAGTATAAATAAATATCCGCTACGGATTGCGTGCATTTGCGGTTAAAATTCAAAATAAATCATATAAGCAATCGAATTCTCTGGCTACCATCTAAAATATGGAAGTAGACAAGGATTACAAATTGTAGTAGGAGTATTTTCGGTGGAGTCCCGATACAACCCGGCAGAAATTGAGGAAAAATGGCAAACAACATGGACAGAACAAGGCTTGGATAAAAAGCCAACAGAAAAGAACAAGCCAAAATACTACGCCCTGTCCATGTTCCCCTATCCTTCGGGCAGCCTGCACATGGGGCACGTGCGTAATTATACAATTACTGATGTGATAGCTCGCCTCAAACGGATGCAAGGGTATCGGGTCCTACATCCCATGGGTTGGGATGCTTTTGGTTTGCCCGCAGAAAATGCTGCGATCGACAGGGGTGTACCACCTGCTAAATGGACTTATGAAAATATTGCCCAAATGCGCCAGCAATTAAAGCGCTTGGGCTTCTCTATCGATTGGGATTGTGAAGTTGCTACTTGTTCGCCAGACTATTACAAATGGACGCAGTGGATTTTCTTGCAGTTTTTTAAAGCAGGTTTGGCTTACCAGAAAGAAGCGGCTGTTAACTGGGACCCCGTTGACCAAACTGTAGTGGCTAACGAACAAGTGGATGGCGAAGGACGTTCTTGGCGAAGTGGGGCAAAAGTTGAGCGCAAACTTTTGCGACAGTGGTTCTTAAAGATTACTGACTATGCTGAAGAACTGTTGAACGACCTCGACAAATTACCCGGTTGGCCCGAACGTGTTAAGTTGATGCAGGCAAACTGGATAGGTAAATCAACAGGCGCGTACTTGGAATTCCCTATTGTTGGGTTGGAAGAAAAAATCGGCGTGTACACCACTCGCCCAGATACAGTTTATGGTGTGAGTTATGTGGTGTTGGCACCAGAACATCCTTTGACACAACGTGTCACGACACCAGAAAATCAAGCCTCTGTGGAAGTCTTTGTCAAAGAAGTTTCCAATCAAAGCGAATTGGAACGAACTGCTGAGGATAAACCCAAGCGCGGTATTCCCACAGGTGGCAAAGCCATTAATCCATTTACTGGGGAAGAAATTCCCATTTTGATTGCTGACTACGTGCTGTATGAATACGGTACGGGTGCTGTGATGGGTGTTCCAGCACATGATGCACGGGATTTTAAGTTTGCCAAAGAAAAGAATTTACCCATCAAAGTCGTGATTGTGCCAGCAGAAGCAGCAGGCAAACCGACTTCAGAAGAAGGGCTGCACTCAGCATACACGGAACCGGGTATTGTTGTTAATTCCAAGCAATTTGATGGGATGGCATCCACAGATGCAAAACAAGCGATGGTGGAATATGCCGAACAGCAAGGTTTTGGCAAAGCAAGAGTCCAATACCGCTTGCGAGATTGGTTGATTTCAAGGCAAAGGTATTGGGGCGCACCCATCCCAGTGATTCGTTGTCCCAAATGTGGCATAGTCCCCGTTCCAGATGAAGATTTGCCTGTCTTGTTACCAGATAATGTAGAATTTAGCGGGCGCGGACCTTCTCCTTTGGCTAAGTTGGAAAGCTGGGTTAATGTACCCTGTCCAACTTGTGGAACCCCAGCATTGCGCGAAACAGACACGATGGATACTTTTATTGATTCTTCGTGGTATTTCTTGCGCTTCCCTGATGCGAAGAATGAAAAGCAAGTCTTTGACTCTTTAGAAGCGAATGACTGGATGCCAGTGGATCAATATGTTGGCGGAATTGAACACGCCATTTTGCATTTGTTGTACTCTCGTTTCTTTACAAAAGTTTTGCGCGATAGGGGCTTGTTGAACTTTGATGAACCCTTCCAACGCTTGTTGACTCAAGGGATGGTTCAGGGATTAACTTATATGAATCCCAATAAGTCTGGAAAAGATAAGTGGGTTCCTTCTCATCTTGTGAATCCAAACGATCCTCGCGATCCAGAAACTGGCGAACCACTGCAACGTCTTTACGCTACCATGTCAAAATCTAAGGGAAATGGTGTTGCACCAGAAGATGTGATCGACAAATACGGTATAGATACTGCCCGGATGTTCATCTTGTTTAAAGCACCACCAGAAAAAGATTTGGAGTGGGAAGAGACTGACGTGGAAGGTCAGTTCCGCTTCTTGAACAGGGTTTGGCGATTGGTTAGCGAGTATGCAAATCAACCAAGGGCAGTTGGCGATACTCAAACTCAACTGAGTAAACCAGAGAAGGATTTGCGACGGGCAATCCATACTGCTATCAAAGAGGTAACGGAAGATGTTGAGGGTGAGTATCAGTTCAACACGGCTGTGTCTGAATTGATGAAATTAAGTAATGCTTTGACTGAAGCAAGTTGCAAAAATTCACCAGTTTATGCAGAGGGTATTCAAACTTTAGTTGTCTTGTTAGCACCTTTTGCACCTCACATTTCTGAGGAATTGTGGCATCAATTGGGTAATGTGGAATCAATTCACACACAAGCTTGGCCCAAGTATGAAGAATCTGCTTTGGTTGCTGATGAAATCACCTTAGTGATTCAAATCAATGGCAAAAAACGTGCGGATCTTCAAGTTCCCGCCCAAGCTGATAAAGCTGAATTGGAAAAATATGCTCGTGAATCAGAAATTGTCCGGCGTCACCTTGAGGGCAAAGAAATTAAAAAGGTCATTGTAGTACCAGGCAAGTTGGTAAATTTTGTAGTTGGTTGATAGGTCGATCGACGTAAAAAATCGAAACACGACAACCCGGTTCCTTGATTGAGGAACCGGGTTTTTGATTTTGCATTTACGTCAGTTCGATGAAGTCAAAACAGACCGCATCACTGTTCTTTTTTACCTTGCATTTCCTTCTTGTTTCAAAAGGCAATTTTCTCAGCCTTTGCCATCCTCGCCTGGGGTGCTTTTTTAGTTATAAAATTTGTGACCTTGCAAATTGGTAAATACACTGAGATGTTGGGAGAAGGTCGTTGTTGCAATTTATGCTGATGCAGAGATGATATCTGGTTAAATTTATACACAAAAAAGTGCTTGGAGTTTTGCCCACCAAGCACTTCTTATGTATAGTTTATACCAATCCACTTGTTTGATGCAACATCTGAAACTCACAACGTATCCTAGATCTAGGAGGGTTGCGATTATAACTTGTGGCAAACATATGGTGAAGTGGTATCACTCCTTGCACTAATAAAGAATATCGCCTCTAGAATGATACGGGGAATGTAGTGAGTGACACTTTGTCAACTGACCCTAACTTCAAAGTCATTTGTTTAGCCAACTCTACGGATATAATTTTTAAAGGTTTATGCCTTGGCAGATAGACGTTAATATGCTGCTTGTATAATTTTAAATGCAAAATTGCATTTTTATTTTTAATTTTTGATTTTCAGTAAAATAAAACCCTAACTTTTTATGCCAACAAGTAAAGTCAGAAAAGCTGTGATTCCCGCCGCAGGTTTTGGCACTCGACTGTTTCCTGCGACTAAAGTTGTGAAAAAAGAACTTTTCCCCATTGTCGATCGCGATGGAAAGGTAAAACCCGTTATTCTAGCCATTGTTGAAGAGGCGATCGCGGGTGGAATTGAAGAAATTGGGATTGTCGTGCAACCGAGCGATCGCGATATTTTTGCAGATTTTTTCCAAAAACCAGTCAAACCAGAGCTTTTCAAGAAACTTTCTTTAGAAAATCAAGAATATTGCAGGTATCTCCAAGAATTAGGCAAGAAAATTACAATTTTGACTCAAGAAGAGCAAGAAGGCTACGGTCATGCAGTATACTGTGCCAAAGAATGGGTACAAGATGAAACATTCCTGCTCATGCTTGGAGACCACATTTACTCATCAGATATCGAAAGATCCTGTGCGCGTCAAGTTTTAGATGTCTACGAACAAGTCAATCAAAACGTTGTCGGATTAATAGAAATGCCAGAGACGATAATTCATAAAGCGGGTTGTGTTACAGGAGTTTGGCACTCCGTCAATGAGATTTTGACACTTACCCAAGTTTATGAAAAGCCATCTGTAGAATACGCAAGGCAGAACCTGCGCGTAGGAGGAATAGCAAAGGATCGCTTTCTGTGTATATTTGGGCTATATGTACTGACGTCGAAAATATTTGACTTTCTCGAAGAACATATTCAGAGCAATTTTCGGGAACGGGGTGAATTTCAATTGACATCTTGTCTTGAGCAATTGCGTCAAGATGAGGGAATCACAGGTTATATTATGAAAGGTAAAACTTTTGACATCGGTATGCCAGAAGCGTATTGGCAAACGATAATTGATTTTAGAGGTTAGGGCTTAGGGGGTGGGAGGTTAAGAATTTTGCGGTTTACTCGCAAATACGAATTTAAGAAATATGAAGTGAGAAGATAAAATTTCCGAAGAAGTTCTGATGTAACCGTAAGTCTTTTTAGATTAGCTTCAGTATGTGTAGGAAAGTTTACTGTATATGTCTCAAATATTGTTGTATATAGGAATTACTATTGCCCTGATTTTCGGATTTCCTATACTACTGACTGGTCTGATTACCGGGGTCATTTTTTTTGCTACCAGACAACTGCCAAAAGTAGCCAATACCTTTTTCCACTTGATTGCTCTTGGCAAAATTAAGGAAGCATATCAAAGCACTGCTTTGGAATTTCAAGATAACACTTCTCAAGCAGATTTGGTTGATTTTTTGCAAGCCAACTTTTTAATGAATTACAAGCGGGCTTTTTGGTTATCCCGTTTTTATAAAAATTATCAAAGTTGGATAGGAGGGAATATCATAACTCAATCTGGCACAAAGATACCAATCAAGGTTCATTTTATTAAAGAAAATGGATTTTGGAAGATTTACGCCCTAGAAAAATCTCAAAATGGTATTGTTAAAGACAGTCGAGAAAATTTAATACTGAGTGGCTTGATTGAAGATGGTACGCGTATAAAGCCCGTGATACCCACGGAAATGCAAGCAAAGCAACTTGCTTACGATACTTTAATGTCTTTCTATGAGACTGTAGAAACAAATAACTTTATACAATTTTACGATTCTATCTCATTTCTATGGCAACAGCAAACTAGCATTGTTGAACTTGAATCAGCGTTTAAAGATTTTCTAGGAAAAAGGTTTAGCTTATCAGGTATTGTTGCAGGTCGGATTCATTTCCTACAACCTCCAGATATTAACGAAAATAATTGGCTGCAGTTGCGCGGACAAGTTCCTGACGTTATAGGTTATCCCTCAATGCTGGACTTCGATCTCCAATATGTACGGGAAGAAGCTATCTGGAAACTAGTCAAAATTAAAATTAATGTAGAAAAGTTTAAAACGGAAGTGGTACACAATGGAAAAAGACCAAAATATCCCCTGCAAATAATTGATATCACTGATGAGTTAAAAACAGATTTTTGGGCTGATAGAAATTAATGAGGGTTATCGGTGTAGGACAGGCGTCTCACTTATCATTGTGAGTGCTTGGTCGCTTCTACTCAAATCTGGAAAATTGAGTGTTCAAGCTGTAGATAATAAGTGCGGATATCTCAATCCTGAGTAAAGCCCTGGTATTTGTAAGGTCTGAGTTTGGGATTGTTATCATCCCCAACCCTTCTATCGGGGGAGAAGGGAATCTATTTTTCCATGAATAGAAGACGATCGAGCGTCAAATTGTACAAGCTTTTAAATTTTATTTATGGAAATAGAAAGAAATTAATTTATAATTACCCGGTCACTGGTTAGTGTACGGCATTTTAGTTTTATCAGAGGTGAGCTAACAATGGCAAACGACGGACATTGGGCTTTGCTAAAGCAAGGAGTAAAAACGGTTTGGAATAAGTGGCGTAGGGAAAATCCTGAAATTAAACCAGACCTATCTAATGTCGCTGTGTCTAACATCAATCTCTGTGGGGCTAATTTTCAAGGAGTCAATCTGAGTGGAGCTAACCTCAGTGGTGCTGACTTGTCTCAAACAGATCTTAGAGAAGCGGATCTGAGTGGAGCTAACCTTGATGGAGCAAATCTTAGTGGAGCCAATTTGAAAGCAGCTAAGATTAACCGGGAAACCGCGATCGCTCAGAAGTGGTATTTAGTTTGGGAAATTCTCAACAAGGGAACAGGTAACCGCGATCTTAGCGAAGTGAATCTAAGTGGTGCTTACCTTAAAGGTGCTAATCTTTGTGGCGCTCATTTAAGTGGTGCTAACTTAAGTGGTGCTGACCTGAGGGAGTCTAAAATCAGGAGAGCAAATTTTGATGGGGCTAATCTCTCTAGGGTTAACTTAAGCGGCGCTGATTTGTACAGAACAAGTTTTTGTAAAGCTAGCTTTGACGGTGCTGAATTGGTTGAAACTAACCTCAGCGGGGCTAATCTCAGTCAAGCTAACCTCAAGGGAGCAAAATTAATTAGAGTTCAAGCACTAAACACAAACTTTTCTGAGGCGCTATTTACAGAAGCTTGTTTGGAAAACTGGAATATTAACACATCTACGAACCTTGATAATATAATCGCAGATTATATTTATCTACAAGAAACCAATAAAGAGCGTTGTCCTCTTTATGGAAATTTTTTGCCGGGAGATTTGACCGTAATTATCCGCAAAAACTTAGAAACAATCGATTTAGTTTTTTATCAAGGGATTGATTGGAAAGCTTTTTCTGATACATTTAAGAATGTAGAAATTGAAAATCAAGATGCACAATTAGATATTTTAAATATTGAAAAGAAAGAAAATGGTACTCTGACAGTACAGGTAAAAGTTTCTTCTAATGGAGATAAAATCAAAATTTATAACGATCTAATGCAAGGTTATGAAATTGCGTTAAAAGCCTTGGAAACATCGTTTCACAATCTAGTTGAAAATCAAGAAAAAGAAATTAATCGATTGTTTCATTTAATTTAGCTCAATCCAAAAGAAGCCTCACACCCGATCGCTTCGTGTTTGCAAAGGGATGTCAGCACAGCCATCAACATATTGAACCTTGGCAAAATGCAATAGGGTAGGACAGTCTCGAATCAACGCTTCAGAACTAGCCGAGTGCTCAACCAGGCTCGGCTAGGATGAATGAAGAATCCACCAGTGTAAAGGCAGTGGAGTGTCAATCAGAAAAACAGGAACATTGATAATCTTATAGAGATTTAGGAGTAGTTCTTTCCTATCTCAGATTGATAATTTATTTTAGAAAATGCATCTAACTAAAGATATATTTTCTAACCTGTTGTTGATTTCTCAATAATTGTAACAAAAGTGTGTTTTTTGATTTAGATAAGGTTACTCCATAGATGAGCGATACGTCAGTATAGCCGTTAGCGCTTACGCAATAGCAATCAGTTATTTAATTGATTCAATAAATCATTTATTCTAAGGAGACAACCGAAAAATTACGAAAGTTTCCATTGATTTAGTGTTTTTGCGCTATTGAGAAAAACACTCAGTCAATCAACAGCAAATTATTAATAAATGAACAAAAAATTCAAAGGGTCATTGCCAATTTTGTGAAGAAAGTTAACTAAAATTTAGATAAATTAGATGTATCAATGAAGTTAGAGTTTATATGCTTGATGTTATAAATAATTTTTTATGGACAAATCAGTTTATTCCTCACGGACATTGTTATCTTTGGAAGCCGGAATTGCTGGGATTGCATATTTTGAGCGATTCACTCACGGCTATTGCTTATTTTTCGATTCCAGCCATGCTTGTTTATTTTGTCAAAAAACGGCATGATGTTCCCTTTCATTCCATATTTTTGCTGTTTGGCTCGTTTATTGTTGCGTGCGGTATGACTCATGTCATGGATATTTGGACGCTGTGGTACCCGACGTACTGGTTATCCGGTCTGATCAAAGCGATCGCGGCTTTCATCTCCTGTGCAACAGCTTTGTCTTTATTGCCATTAATCCCATTAGCGCTAGCCCTTCCAAGTCCCGCACAATTAGAAGCAGCTAACAACCAACTGTTGAATGAGATAGGAGAACGCCAGCGAATTGAACTAAAACTGCGATCGCTTCTTGACGAACTGGAAATCAGGGTGGCTGAACGGACTCAAGAGTTAACGAAATCTTTAAAAGATTTATCAAATATTAAATTTGCTCTAGATGAATCTGCGATTGTGGCTATTACGGATCGGCATGGAATTATAACTTACGTCAATGATAAATTCTGCTCTATCTCAAAATACTCTATTGAAGAACTTGTGGGAAAAGACCACCGCATTATCAATTCTGGTTACCATTCTAAAGAATTTTTTAAGCAAATGTGGGCAACTATTTCTAGCGGGCAAGTTTGGAGAGGTGAAATTAAGAATGAAGCGAAAGACGGAACTAATTATTGGGTAGATACAACTATTGTGCCGCTTTTAAATGTGGATGGCAAATCATATCAATACATAGCTATTCGCAATGATATAACTGCTCGCAAGCGTGTGGAGTCAGAACTACAATCTGCGAACGAACAACTCAGTAACTGGGTCAAGGAATTAGAAACTCGCAATCAAGAAACTGCTCAAATGAGTAAATTAAGCGATATGTTACAAGCTTGTTTGAGCATTGAAGAAGCACATGAAGTGATTGCAAAACTAGTTCAACCCTTATTTCCAGATGTATCGGGAGGCGTGTTTATTATCAATCCCTCAAAACGGTTAGTTGAGGCGGTTGCGACTTGGGGCGATGCAAGATCTAGCATGAATCAGTTTTTTACACCAAATGAATGTTGGGCGTTGCGAAGGGGACAAGTTCATTGGATTGATAGTAGCAATTGCAACGTTCCGTGCAAGCACTTACACCAAAAATCGTGTATTGTAGAGTCCCTTTGCGTACCAATGATGGCGCAGGGAGAAGCAATGGGGGTACTGCATTTAAGATCCCAAATTCAGGGAAAACTGAACACTGCCAAACGAAATTTGGCAATCACCGTTGCGGAGCACATTGCTTTAGCACTAGCTAACATGAAGTTGCACGAAACCATCCAATATCAGAGCGTTCGCGACCCTCTCACTGGATTGTTCAACCGCCGTTACTTGGAAGAATCTGTAGAACGAGAATTTGCAAGAGCAGAACGCCAACAGCAAGCTTTATCTATTATCATGCTTGATGTTGACTACTTCAAACGATTTAATGACACATTTGGTCATAATGCAGGAGATATGGTACTGCGAGAATTAGGTACGTTCTTGCACAAACAAATTCGGAACAGTGATATAGCTTGTCGTTATGGAGGAGAAGAAATAATGCTCTTACTCCCAGAAGCATCTACTGATGTTGCTAAATCCCGTGCAGAAACTATACGCGAAGGTGTAAAGCATATATTGGTGGGACATCACTCTCAAGTGTTTGATGCTCTTACTGTATCCTTGGGAGTCGCAACGTTTCCAGAACATGGAAAAACACCAGAAACGCTTATAGCAGCAGCGGATGCAGCACTGTATCGCGCTAAGAAAGAAGGTCGCGATCGCGTAGTCTTAGCATCTTGAGAAAGAAAACCCTGCTAACCACTAACCACAAATCAATCTCTCGCTTCAATTGTTTCAGCTATTGCTAAACCGACTGTAGAAACTAACATGATAAAAATAATTGATGCTAAATCGACTATTACAAAGAACTGAAGCGCAGCATCAAATGATGTATATTGCATAATTAATAACCTTTGTTGTAAATACGACTTCCCAGATGTAAGGGTGTGGGAAAAGGTGCAGGTTAAAATAGAAAACTGCACCTTGTAGTAGAAATGAAAGTATCTTGCTTTCACCGAACACATCTATTAAGATAAACGGCAAAAATAAAGAACTTGTGGAGATCTTACAAAGTTTGCAACGCGCTCAGACGGGCATATAAGCCATTTTTGTCTTGTACTAACTCATCATGTCTGCCAATTTCAACAATCCTCCCTCCATCCATGACAATTATTCGGTCTGCATTGCGGATTGTGGACAGGCGATGGGCAACAACAAAAGTGGTACGATTTTTCATCAGGTGTTCGAGTGCTTCTTGAATTAAAGCTTCTGACGCAGTGTCTACAGAAGCTGTTGCTTCATCTAAAATCAAGACTTTCGGATTGCGAACTAAAGCGCGTGCGATCGCAAGGCGTTGGCGCTGTCCCCCTGATAGTTTTGTCCCATTTTCACCAATGAGAGTATCTAGTTCTTGGGGTAATTTGAGGATAAATTCACAAGCATTGGCATCTTCAATGGCTTGGTACAACTGCTGTTCGCTCACCCCAACCGAACCATAGAGAATATTCTCCCGTACAGTACCTTCAAAAAGAATAGTTTCTTGAGGAACCACTGAGACAAATTGCCGATAGGTTCTTAAGTCTAGGGAATCCATGTCTTGAGCATCCAAGAAAATCTTGCCTTTTGTGGGTCGCAGAAAACCAATGACAAGATTGAGCAGAGTGGACTTTCCTCCTCCTGAGGGTCCAACAATGGCGATGGTTTCTCCAGCATTGACTTTAAAGCAAATATTATCAATTGCCTTGCGATCGCGGTAGGAAAAACTCACATTATCAAACGCAAAATCTCCCCTGACTTGTTGCACCACGGATTTACCTTGATTTTTTTCTAAATCCGGACACTCTAAAATCTCACCTACAGAGCGCAACGACTCAAAACCAGTGCCTATTTGTGGCAAAACAGCAAGTATTTGTAGGATGGAATTGGCTAACGTGTCAAAATAACCGGTTAACAATATAACATCACCTGCCGTCACACCCATCTTTCCGGTGTAAGCCATGTAGGCAGCCGTTATCAGACACAAGGTATTGAATAGGCGGATAGTCACCCAACTACATGCACCGGTGAAGGCATTGATGCCATCTAACCGCATCGCTGCTTTTTTCACGGAGTTCAAACGCTGTTGTGTCCGAAGGATTTCTGTCTCTTCAACTCCATGCGCCCGCGTCACCGGCACAAGCTTAATCATCTCGATCAAATGAGAAGACATGACCTCCTTTTGCTGACGGAAATCATGATTGCAATTCTGAATCGGTTTTTTCAACACTTCTGCTAAAACTACAGATGTTGGGACTGTAGCTATAAAAAAGAGTAAAAACAAAGGGGCGCGAGTCGCAGTCACTGAAACAGCAACAAGAATAGTTAAGATTGCTGAGGGTACAAATTGAAAAATATGATTGGCAAGAAGTTGAATTTCTTCCACATCCCTCAACAGTTTCGCTTGCAATGCCCCTGTCGTGCGTTGTTTGTAAAAACCAATGGATAGTTGTTGCAACTGACGTGTCAGCGCGTCCCGCAACCTGGTTTCCATGTGACGGGTGACTGCACTTAAGGTCGTAATGTACAGATATTGCATGGGAATATTCTGTACCAGAGAGATAGCTAAAATAGCCCCATTTAACCACAGTTGTCCGAGGGTGTGTTCTTGGGGACGAGAAATAATATCAATAATGTTAGCGATAACAACTGGTCGAATCCAGTCCGGGCTGTATTTTATGATGTAGTACACCATTGCCAACACAAGCTTGCGCCAGTCATGGCGATATAGAAGAAGGAGCGTTTTGAAAGGAGCATCACTACAGTAGAAAGAGACAGGCAACCCTTGCGGAGGTTGCTGGTTATCTTTTCGATTTTTCATAAAGGTATAAATTTAGCTACTTAGTGATAGCAAATTCGAGAGCAATTTAGCTACAGTTTTGTAAATTTTTCAGTATTTTTCTAAGTAGGGTTTATCCATCATATGGATTTAAATGCTTTTACATAAGAGCTTTCTACACCCATCCGCGTTCGGCTCTGCGATCGTGCATAGTTATAAATTATATTTTTTATACGCAAATATAGTAGTTTGGCAAGTATTATATTAGTTTATATATAGTAGAAATACGCAATCTCTCCCTTAGAGATTCTCAATATAAGGACTCGCAAAATTCCTTGTGGTGCGGGATTGACGCATACCACTCATAAAGAACGTTGGTTTCTACACTTCCTCTACCCCGAACTCAGCGCCCTACTTGTTACAAGTCTTTGCTAAGACGCCATAGAATAATGTTGAGTTCCTCGCAGTAATATTGCCCATCTCCAGTTTCGGCTTCGCGATCGCATATCCAATTGAAAATCTTTCGTGCTCTTGCTAAAGCTACATTTGTTGATGGGTATATGCGGGGGCTCGGACAAAATACTTCTCCGTTGATGTGTATTGCGGCTATTTGCCAGTAATCACTTCTGTCACCTTCAGGGATAATTTCTACAAATCCGTCCTTATATGGTTCAATAATTCCCATACTGTTGTGCATATCACTTTTTCTTGAAGAGCAGTTTGTTTTTTAAAGCTTCTAGCTCTACTCTACAAACTGTCGGTCAAAATTTTAGTATCTGAAGTATAGCGAATCAAAAAACCGGCATCCTGCCCACCTACTGAGGTATTTTTTATGATATGTGGCGGGATTTGGTCATGAATAAAGACGTGTCATGGCACGGTTGTCACAACACGTCTCTACATTTAATTTCCGATTGGTGGTGCTAACGGCTGACGGGGTATACCACCTCCACCAATGCTATTCCGTCCGTTGTTGTCCACAACCTTCAAGGCACCAATAATCTTTGTCATGTCAGCTTGAAGGTCTTTATCGTCATTGAAGTGACGCCCCGTGACTTTTTCATATTCTTCTTCGGCTTCTCTATCCAAGCAGATGTAGTTGAAGTCCCAGCCTGAATCGTCAACGATGTAAGTACCATAGTCTTGCATTGCCTGGAAAATCTTTTTGCCTGCTTTGGTGGTCAGTCCCAAGCTTTCTGCAGATACATTAGGGGGAACAGCTAATAAAGAACCCATTACGAGCGCTGGATTCGAGCCTTTGTATTGACTTGATGCATAGGCATCAGCCACACGGGCTGGCCAGCGATAACCGGGGGTAGATGATGAGGGATTGTAATGCAACCACTTGCCCCAAATCACTAGCTTCAGTGCGTGACGAATAGGATTGTTATCTAGCAACTCGCCTTTACGAATACTACCACCAACACTGGACATTGCCGAGCCGCCATGTCCACCGCCAAGACCATCTCCATAAATGTCTTGCTCTCCAAACCAGTAGCCGTAAAGAGGGCCACCCTTTTCACATCGAGTGGTCACGTTAAACGACACTAAAGTTTTGCCATCTGGTTTCAAAAATGCTGAGGAATTGTTTGGAGTGAAACCCGGTCTTGCATCTGGAATGATGAAATCGTGAGGAACCCTCAATTGCTCTCCAGCTTTGGGATGCCACTGCGCCTGTTCCTGGGGTACAGTACCGCTACAGCGATTGCTGTCCCAACCACCTACCATATAAACATTTTGCAATTGGTCGGTCTCTTTAGTCACGACAAACCAGTCAGTGTCAACTCCAGCGCCTTTTGAACCAATATAAGCATCAACGTAATTTGCGTTTGAGCCAATTGGTACATTCCAAATACTGTCACAGGCAAAAGGCCACACGTGCTTATCACGTGGTTGACCGGGACCGCAGTTGTTGTTTGAGGTCGCTGGGGTTGCTTGAGCTGTGATGAGATTCTTGGTACCTTCTGTCACGCTTAAGCTGGATGGATTTTGGCTGCTAAAGCTGATTGCGGCGGTACTACTAAGCACATGGCTAATAACGGTAACGGTAATAGGGTCAAAAATAATCATTTGCCTCTTTTACTGAACTCATGGTTTGTTGAAACTCACACTTGGTGAGTTCTCGTACTCCAAATGTGGTAGAGGCTCAACCCTGAACAATTAATTTGACAGGATATTAGGCGCTGTACAAATCAGCCTTAGTCAGACAAACAAAACTCATTGTTTGCCACAGAGAACACAGCACCACTCGCCTAACTGGTATAGATTAAAGGTGAACGATCGCAATGGCAACCGTAATTACCGATGTAAAGAAAAAACTCCAGTTTAGTTTGAAGATTCTTGGACTCTCAAACCCAGAGCCAGTAAGCTTTATAGAATATAAACATATATTAATTTTTTCTCGAAGAAAAAATAAAAACTCATGAGTATGTTTCAAATGAGAACATCGGTAGCGTGCTCCTCAAGAAGTGTTGAATAGCCTCAAATTCGTCCAATATAGAAAAAATACCTTTGATATAGTTTGTTATCCGCTCAGTAGCTCGGATCGATCCACGTTAGCCTAGAGTATGACATATTTTATACTAAGCTAAATGTCTCATTGCTTCTTTAGTATTAAAAGGTACTTCATCTTTTTCAAGAACAGCATATACCCAATAGGAGTTGCCTGCATAGCCTTTTTGTGGTATCAACAGAAGAAATTCAGCTAATGGTTCCATATATCCTGGATCGGTATGTCTCCTGGTGTTGAAGATAATTTTATTTGGAATCCCATGAAATTTTTGAAATTCTAGTCTAGACCTCCGACCTCTTTAAGAAGTTGGGGATAGTGCAGGGTAGACCATTCAGCTTTTGCTAAAATCTTACAATGGGTTGGCAATCCAGGATTTCCAGTTCCAAAAAAGTCTCCTCCTTCTACCTTAATAGTTGCAGCATCTTCAAGCCAATCTAATATTTCATGCTCGCCATGAGAAAGAAAAATCAAAAAGTGGTAAGAACCATTGGCAAGTGGAAAATTATTGACTTTACATCTTACATAACCAGCATCAGGCTCCACAGTTATATTATCATTAGTAAAATTAGTCCGAAACAATAAAATCGTGTTACCTTTCTCATCTAAAAAATCAAAGCTAAAAACAACATTACTCAGAGGGTATCTTGTATTGTTTACGTAGCCAACTACAAAATAATAATCTTTACCTGACTGTAAGATATTAACTTCGTTTCCTTCTGTATCTAATATTTTGAAGCTAATTGCTCTGACTTTACCACAACCTTTGCGATCTGTTCGTTCAGCTAGAGAAGTTTCATACATGAGTTTGTGAGTTTTTTCTAAATAAGCCCCAATCGCCTCTTGTGCTCCACTGTCTGCATACAATTTGCCAGACTCAAGCACAATCCCTCGATTGCAAAGCGACTCTACCGCATTCATACTATGGCTGACAAATAAAACTGTCCTTCCCTCCTTAGCTGATACATCCTCCATTTTTCCCAAACACTTCTTTTGAAACTGTGTATCTCCGACTGCTAGCACTTCATCGACGATCAGTATTTCTGGTTCTAAATGGGCTGCAACGGCAAACGCCAAGCGCACGTACATTCCTGATGAATAACGTTTCACTGGCGTATCTAAAAACTGTTCAACTTCTGCAAAGGCAACAATTTCATCAAACTTGTGTTGAATTTCTGCCTTGCTCATTCCCAGTATGGCTCCGTTCAAAAAAATATTTTCTTTACCAGTTAGTTCTAGATGAAAACCGGTTCCAACCTCCAATAAACTAGCAACTCGACCTTTAATTCGGACAGTTCCTCGTGTCGGTTCTGTAATCCGACTCAGAATTTTTAGTAGTGTTGATTTTCCTGCACCATTTCGACCTATAATTCCAACGCGATCGCCTTGGTTAATTTCAAAAGATATATCCTTTAAAGCCCAAAACTCTTCACGGGCTAAATCGAACATCTCTTGCGAGGGGTTCAGCAATTTTTGACTCAGTACTCTTGCGCCATTGGTAATAAAATCGCGGAAAGTTTTGTACTGAGAACCTTCGTGCTGGTGACCCAGAATATACTTTTTGCTTAAGTTTTCCACTTGAATCACTTTGTCAGACACGCTTATCGACTTCCTCAAGTAAAATCGCTACATTCAGTTTACTTAGATCGTAGTAGCACTCAGCGCGAAGACAGCGCTACTACAAACTAAATGTTATGCCTGTACTCCAACTAAATCTCCAACTGCGACTTCTTTCTCAAACAAGCTCAAGGCGCGTAATGCTGCTTGATCCATATCATAGTATTTGTATTCAGCCAGCCGTCCGGCAAAAATGACTGTACCTTTGAGCTTTTGCACTTCTTTGAGATAGAGGTCATAACGCTCGCGATTTTCCTCACGCGGAATCGGGTAATAAGGATCGTTTTTACCCGGTACATAAGCTTGAGGATACTCCATAACCAATGTAGTTTTGGGTGACGTTTGCCCCGATAAATACTTTTGCTCGGTAATACGGGTAATATCGTAGTCGTTAGGGTAGTTCACTGTACCGACTTCTTGGTATTGCTCTTGGTCTAGGGTCTCAAAGTGAAAGCGCAAGCTGCGGTAAGGTAGCTCACCGTACATATAATCAAAGAAGGTATCAATGGGACCTGTATAAACCATCCGGTTGAATTTGATGTCGTTAATAACTTCACGATAGTCGGCATTCAAAAGTATCTTGATATTAGGGTGAGCCAGCATGCGGCGGAACATTTCCGTGTAACCGTGTTTTGGCATTGCTTGGTATGGATCTTGGAAGTAGCGGTTGTCGCGACTGATGTAAACTGGAACGCGTCCGGTAACTCCGCGATCGAGATCTTCTGGTTTGAGTTCCCACTGCTTGGCTGTGTAACGAGCAAAGATATTTTCATAAATGTAGTTAGCAAGAAACTCCAAATCTCCAATAGCCGTTTCCCGCAACTTAAGAATTGGCACTTTGACTCCAAAACCAAAGTGTTCTAAAAGCTGTTCCTCTAACTTTTCAGCGTAGCGAGGAGGAAAGAGAGCGTAGAGCGTATTTAAATTAAAGGGTAAGGGAACTTTCTTACCTTCCACAACAGCAAGTACGTGGTGGTAATAAGGTCGCCATTCAGTGAACTCAGAGAGATAATCCCAGACTTTCTTAGATTTTGTGTGAAAAATATGAGGACCGTATTTGTGTACCAAAATGCCATGTTCGTTGTAATAGTCATAAGCATTACCACCGATATGGTCTCGTTTTTCTACAATCAGGACTCGTTGTCCTAACTCGTTAGCAATTCTTTCAGCAAGAACACACGCAGAATATCCAGCCCCCACAACCAACCAATCTACTCTCATAGCATCTCTCCTTGTCTTAATTTGGATGAATTCAAAATTTAAAATCCCAAATCGTATTACTTCTGTGGTTCAAGGTAATTCTGCCAAAATCGCATAGTGGTGAAATCGCTAAAGGCTTTTTTCCACTCTGCATTGACACTAGACCATTTGGAAGAATGTCTGACAACCAAACTAACCCATTTTAATAAAATATTGAGACCTGCTTTTTGGTCTAATTCGTATTGATAAGAAGTAGGACTTGTTTCTAAAAGATAAATAATTCTTTTTTTGGCAAATCCTTTACAAATTGATTCACGTTCTTTCACGCCATCTCGAATAATAGTGCTTCGATCTGCAATGAGAAACTGTGGTAGTAAATGACCGTTGAGTGTTAATAAACTAATAACTTTCTGTAGAATGCCAATTTTACTTCTTGTATGATTTCCGATAATTGAACTAGAATCTAGTAGAGTTTGATTTTTATAACTTTTACTAAATTCAAAAATCTGAGAATGTAAGATCTCTGGGTCGTTACTTCTAATGAAATTTGGACCTTGCATGTAATCTTCAAAACCTTTGACTACCATTTCTGCAGTGTTGTAATCAAAGATAAACAAGTAATAAAGCAGACAGCGCGTAAATTTTTTAACTGTCTTAATATATTCAAATGAACTGTGAATGGAATTTGCTATTAAGTGATTGCGAGTGTAATAGTAAAAATCCCAAATTGGTCTTTTGGCATAAAAGGGTTCGTGCCAAACTGCTATAGAAGGAAAAGCAACTATGCCATTTTTCAAATATTCGTTAATTCTTAAACCAAATTCCATGTCATCTATTTTAATAAACAATGGCAGAGGTAATCCAATTTTTTCAACGATTTCCTTAGAAAAAGCAAAAAACCAAAATCCTCCATAATCTATGTTGTCTTCTGACAAAAGGGCATTTAGGGTTTTAGTGGTGCGTAAATCTAGGTCGTGCTTTAAAGGATAACCGGTGTATTGATTTTGTTCAATTTTTCCTTTGTGATTGATGGATTTATTATATATTGCTCCAGCTTCATACAAAATATGTTTTCTATTTAAATCCAACATACTACCTGCAACAGCAAAATCTTGCTTTGTATATTCATACAAAGCAAAAAGCCTGTAAATAGCTTCGCTATCTAACTCTATATCATCATCCATAAACAGGAAGTGAGTATAGTTACCTTCTTGTAACGCCTCAATGAGACCTTTAGTAAAACCACCACTTCCACCAACGTTTCGATTGGAAATCAGTCTAACTCTAAAGTCTTCAAATTCACTAGTGTTTAGAGTTTTTCCATTATCGACTACAAAAACTTTAAATTTTTTATCTTTTAAAAAACTATTTTGCAGAATAGTATTAACGGTTTTCTTTACATAGACTTCTTTTTTGAAAGTACAAGTGATAATAGCCAATGACACATCTCTAAACTTTTCTTGTTCTGTGACAACTAACCCTTCAGCAAATAAACCTCGTTCGCTGAGACAAGTAATTTCTAGATAAATTCGAGCGGCTTCTTGGTTCGGTTTGAGTTCTGGCAGTAATATTTTTACGCTTTCTGATAGTTGACAGCGCTCAATTTTTTCATTTAAGATGACTTCTTGGGTATTTGCATCTGTTTCTCGATAAGCAAGAATCTCAAAATCACCTTCGAGTTTTAGTAAGTAATAGAGTAAACTAAGATTTGTATATTTTGTGTAGAATTTTTCGTAAATTGAGTTAAAGTAAGTGTTAAAAGATAGAACACTGCCTTTACGTAGAGTAATGAGATTTTCTCCAGTAGAAAGATTGATGGATGTGTGTGTATCGAGCTTGAAGTATAAGTCAGATGTTTCAACTGTTTGAGGAAATTGAACTCGACTAATAACCTGCATGGGCTTCCTTCCTTTTACTTAATGTAGGAAATTCGAGACGGAATTGTGGGAAGAGAGGATTTGTACTACTTAGATAAATTGGTATTCCAGCGATAGAAAAAGTAGTATCTAAACATTCCTGGTAACTTTTCCCATAGCACAGGTAAAAAATTAGGGTTTAGTATAGCCTTAATCAATGCAGTTAAAAATCCACCTTCTTTAAATGCCTGTCTGACTCGGTAAAAAGCTCTAATTTGCTTCATAGTTTTCAAACGTTTTAATAAAGTCCGTTTTAGTTGTGGGTTTTCTTGAGTAAACTCTTGCTGTAAAAGAGACAAATTTGTTTTACAGGCTTGCTCGTAGAAATCAACGTATTCCTTCATTAAGGAGTTAATACGGATTTGATAGAAATAATAGGGTTCTGGTAGTATAATAAAACGACAACCCTTTAACAGACAGAAGAAAAAGAGAACGAAATCTTCTTCGTATTTCAAAGATTCATTAAATTTTAGATTTTGCTGAATTAGAAAGTTTAGCTTGATGAGAGGTTTTGTAATACTAAGGTATCGCTCTACAAAGTAAATCAGATCGATTTGTTTCGGCTTGTCTAAGTGTATTCTATTTTTTTGAAAAACTGTTATGCTCCAAGGAGTATCTTCCCCTTCTGGAATTAAATACAAATCATCAGCAACAAAGTCAGCATTTTCCTTCTCAGCTACCTGTAAAAGCCTTTCCAATCTTTTGGGCGCATACCAATCATCAGAATCAAGTAAGGCAATCCATTCACCTTTTGCCTCTTTTAATGCACGATTTCTGGAGTAGCTCGGTCCCTGATGTGATTCATTTACTAAAAGTTTGATGCGAGGATCGGAAAAGCTACTGACAACTTCTACTGTATTGTCCGTGGAAGCATCATCTACTACAATCACTTCAATATTCTGCTCGACTTGAGCTAAGGCTGATTCTATTGCTTTTTTTATATAGCGACTGGTGTTGTAAGCAGGAGTGATAATAGATACTTTTGGGTTGACAGACATATTTGATAAAGCCCTATATGAAATGAAAATTTTTACGGTTCTGTCTTTTAAACCTCCACCTACAAAAATGTGTTTGCATTGAGATATACTTGAGTGATAATATTTTTGATGTATATCTCTATAAATTGTTCACCGTTATCAACAGGTGTGATAGCACCGATAGGATTTATTGAACTTTAATTCAAACACAACTTAAACACGTTCAGTTTCATATCTGTGTCTTATATTAAATTAAATCATTGATGGTTGACAATTCGTTTATAGACTTTTGCGGTATCAGCAGCACATTTTGACCAACTAAAATTTTGCGATCGCGCAAAACCTTTTTGACGGAGTTCTTGAACTAAGTGACTGTCTCTCAGCAAGTCGAGCATCGCCTGACAAAGAGCATCTTCATCTTTTGGATCGACCAAGATACCTGCATCACCTACAACCTCTGGTAAGGATGTTGTATTGGAAGCGATAACAGGAGTACCGCAGCGCATGGCTTCTAAGAGAGGTAAACCAAAACCTTCGTAAAGAGAAGGGTAAATAAAAGCCGTCGCACCGCTATAGATGGCGCTTAAATCTTCATCAGCAACGTATCCAGTAAACAGCACTCTGGAACTGAATTGAGGAAAAAGGCGATCGATAGTTTCAACAGATTGAAAGCGTTGCGAGCCGACTAAAACCAAATTAATATTGAGATTGGGTTGCTCGGATAATAACCGCAAGAAACAACGAATTAGATGAGCTAGATTTTTGCGAGGTTCGAGTTGAGTCCCAAGACTTAAAAAGTAATCACCATCAGGAATACCATAGCGCTGACGAGCGGTATCTATCCGAGCAGAGTCAGTCACTCGATAAAAGCGATCGGTCGCCGCTAGTGGAGTGACGAACGTGCGTTCAAGTGGCATTCCCGTGTATTCGCAAAACTCTTGCTTGGTGTATTCAGAGTTACATACGACCCAATCTTGATGGTGGTTTATACTGTTAAGGACTTCCTGAAAATAAGGAATGAGAATTGGATTGACCATTTCAGGCATAATGATGGGAATAATGTCATGGACAGTAATAACTCTAGGTACACCTTTAGTCAATTCTTCAGAAGGTAATTTATGATAAGGGGAATGAATAATATCAAAGTTATTCTTATCAAAAGAAATATATGCATCAAACTTTCTTAGAAGTTTAAAAATTCCTCTAATGATGATGGCTTTTGGTAAAAACTTTGGCATTCTTTGAAATTCTTCAGACGAAAAAATAGGATATATTTCGTCGTAGAGACTTCGTAAATTGAGCCGGCTCTTCAAAAGATCGGTCGTTTTATAGGTATTTAAATAAGGTTCATTTTTTAAATAACAAGAAAAATCAAGAGCATTAAATAAAGAATTATCCGCACATATTTTGACTAATGATAGTTCAATATCATCTCTTTTATTGAGTTCATCCATTACCTCTTCAGTAACTCTGTAAACTCCACTCTTCCTATCGATGTGTTTTGCTTCAATCAACAAGCAAGTTATGTCATAAGCTACTCGAATTGTCATCTTAACTCCTAAAATTTAAAGAAACTTGTTTGCCTAGATGAGTTAACTAATATAATCTAAACAGCTACAGCTTTCTTGTAAGCTTTTACAGTTTCTCGAGCGCATCTCTCCCAACTAAAACGTTTTGCTTGCTCGATTGATTTCAAAGACATTGTTTCTCTTAAAGATGAATTGTTATAGATCTCTAATATGCTCTGACAAAGCCCATCTACATCCAAAGGGTCAAGCATAATAGCTGCATCCCCTACAACTTCAGGTAGGGAAGAGGTATTTGAACTAATAACTGGGACACCACATTGCATAGCCTCTAGTGGTGGTAGACCAAATCCTTCGTAAAAAGAAAGGTACGTGAAAGCAAGTGCGCCACTGTAAAGTGCAGCTAGGTCTTCATCAGCTACATATCCAGTTAGAATGACACGTTCCTTTGCTAAAGGAAAGTTGGCAACTTCTTCAAAAATCTTGTTGTAACTCCACCCTTTAGTACCTACTAAGATAAGATATAGATCTTTAATATTTTGTTCTTGAATCAGCTTTGCAAAACAGCGAATAACGTGGTCAATATTTTTTCGAGGTTCTAAAGTACAGAGGCTGAGAATGTACGCAGCATTAGGAATATGATATTTATTGCGGATACCGACAAGTTTTTCTGAATTCGAACAAGGATAGAAAACATCAGGTGCAGCAGCCAAATGGGTCACAAATACTCGTTCGGGGTCAATGTTTTTTAAATAGTTACATAAATCATTCTTGGTTGAGTTTGATACACAAGTCACATAATCTTCAGAATCAATACTGTTTAAGATTTTCTTTAAATATTCCTCATTATTGTGTTCAAATAAATTTGGATATAAAATGGGGATTAAATCGTGAACTGTCAAAAACTTTTTAACATTTTTAGATTCTTTTACTTGAGAAGTTAGGGCAAAGCAAGGAGAGTGAAAAACATCTGCATTTTGTAAAAGTTTAGCATTGAGGGGATGTATGTGTTTTTCAGCTAGTCTATTGGCTATTCTATAAAATTTTTTGAGAACTTTAAGCGGTAGTGTATCGTGTGATTTACTCAGCTTAATATTATAGTTGTACAGTTGTCTCGCAATAAATTCTTGTGGCTTTGAATAGGCAAGAGTTTTTTTTAAGAGTTTTTTATTATATGTCAAATAATCCAGGCATTCTACCAGCACTGGTAAATTTTGACTGACACAAAATTTTAAATTGATGTCTTTTAAACTTGCCAGCCCGCATGCCATATTTTCAACAACTCTAAACGTTCCGGTTCGATTGACAGGATCGTAATGGCCTATTCCAAGTAATGATATATCGTAAAGAATTTTCATTATTTTCTATTTCAAATATTCATGGCAGTTGAAAACTTAAGCGGATAGAGCGGTTTTGTAAGCAGCAAGTGTTTGTTGAGTACATTTTTCCCAACTAAATTTTTTTGCCTGCTCCAGAGATTTGTATGACATGGACTTTCGCAATCCGGGCTGGTTGTAAAGTTCAAGCAAGCTATGACAGAGCCCATCAGCGTCTTTGGGGTCAAGGGTGATTCCCGCATCACCAACCACTTCAGGTAACGAAGAGGTATTGGAGGTAATGACAGGAACACCACATTGCATGGCTTCCAAGGGAGGTAGACCAAATCCTTCATAGAATGAGGGATAAACAAAAGCGATCGCACCACTATAGAGAGCCGCCAAGTCTTCATCAGCAACGTAGCCTGTGGTAATAATGCGGTCTTTTAAGACAGGGTTTTTAGAGATTTCCGCAAAAATTTTGTCATACTTCCAACCTTTTGCCCCAACTAACACGAGATTTAAATCTTGAATCTTTTCTTGCTGAATGAGCTGAAGAAAACATCGAATGGTCAGGTCAATATTTTTCCGGGGTTCCAAGGTACTTAAACTGAGTATATAGGGTGCGTTTGGTATGTTATATTTACTGCAAGTGGCTTTAATGTGTTGGGAATCCAAGCAGGGATAGAAAAGTTTTGATGCTGCTAGATGTGTGACAAAAACTCTAGAAGGATCGATAATGCTTGAGTAATTGCATAAGTCATCTTTAGTCGATTGAGAAACACATAATACCCAAGACTCAGGATCTAAACTTGATATAGCTCTTTCAACTGTATCGTTATCCTGTAAGTCAAAAAATTCCGGATGTATAATTGGAATCAGGTCGTGTACTGTCAGAAACTTCTGTATGGGAGTTGCTGCTTTTCTTATGTCATCTGGAATTGGCTCATAAGGTGAATGATATATATCTGCTTCAGCAAGGTTATGCCATGAGATTGGTTTATACAAAGAGTTTGCAGTTTGCGTTACATAAGTCAAAACTTTTCTGATCGTCCTAAGCACTAATATATCAGGCAATAATTTTTGTGTCAGTGGAAGATTGTCCAGCTTTTGATTGAGTGGATGATAAACATTTTGTAACAATCGCCTAAATTTCAAATCTTTGCTCTGGTAACCTATTGGTACTCCTGCTAGTTCTGAATTCGATTGTAAGTAGTCGAGAACATCGAATAATATCTGAGGAGACCCTTGGGAGCAGAAAATTAAATCGCACTCATTTGAATTTTTTAGACCATAAGCTAGATTCTCAATAACTCTAAAAATTCCCGTGCGAGAGAGAGGATAGTAATACCCTGCACCCAGCAGAGTTATGTTGTATAAAACTTTCATAAGTTATTAACAATTACAGATCGACAACAGCTACCAAGCCAGTAGGTATTTTTCTATATGAAACTTTTTCTAGTATAGTAAGAAGTATTTTATAAATTATTTTTTTATACAAATGCCTCAAATGAGTTGTATTTGGTTTTAATATCATCTCGTTAACAAGTCCTTGAGTTGGAACAAACAGTTCTGAAAAAATATTTATCTTTGTACAACCATTACTTAAAAAAAGATTTTTTAATGAATTTTCTGTGTAGTTTCTTAAGTGAGTTTTATCTTGATAGTGCAAGAATGTTAAGTTAAACTTTTTCATTATTTCATCTTCTTGTGGTACTGCAACAATCAGTCTTTTAGAAGTTACTCTAATCAATTCTTTTATAGCAGCTTGGTCATCTATATGTTCTAAAACATCATAGCAGTAGGTACAATCAAACACTTTGTCAGGGAAAGGAAGATTAGTGATATCAGCTTGAATGTAAGTACCTAATTTTCCTTTTTGTCGTGCTACCTGCAAAAAATGCTCATATTTATCAACACCTGTTACTTCTAAATTCTTTTGAGACAAAAATTCTACATATGCACCTCCACCACAACCAGCATCTAAAATCTTTTTACCTATTAAATACTTGTCCAGATGAGACACGCGTTCTGGATTTAATTGACCGCTAACAGAAGACCAATTAAATTTTTCTGCATTTTCAATTGTATAAAGATTATTCATTTTATACTGACTCCAATAACGGCTAATGAAATTAATATCCTAATTTTCCGACATAAATTTTAGACATAACGTTAAAAAATTTTCTTTTAATTTTTTCTAAAAGGATCGCAAAATAATTATAAATCTTCCATTGAATAGTATCGCGTTTTCTCATATCATTACCTTCATAGTGATAATCAAATGTGTATTTGTCAGCAGTGACATTTCTAATCACGTTAGGTGGATGCTTTATTGTCCAAATATCATCTACTGGTAGTTTTGCCCAAGGACTTTTATGAAGAGCTTGTGTTGCATCCTCTCTAAAACCAAGATTTGATATTAGGTTTACGTTAGGCATCACTGACAGACCATTTTGGGTTAAACAGGCATAAGCCCATTGCCAATCCCAATCTTGCCTACGATTAAATACATGCTCAAATATGTCGATCCAAAACTTTTTTTCATAGTTATCTTCTATTAGAGCGCTTATTGCTTCCCTAGACTCCGGCCATGTTTCCATATTAGCATCGTAGTAATGCCAAGCTCTTCTCCAAGTTGCCCAACCCCATATATGAGCATATTTTGAAAAGTAATAGCTATAGTTAGTTCTACTTTGTCCTAGTTGAAAATTATCTCCACTAATCATCATTATTCTTTTGTCATGTCGATAGTATTCAAGTAAATCCTGACAAAAAGTAAAGAAAGAAGGTGCCGGAAGACAGTCATCTTCTAAAATAATTGCTTCTTCAACAAGCGAGAATACCCAGTTTAATCCACTTACTATTCGCTCTCTGCATCCTAAATTCTTGTCTGAGAAATTAGTTAAAACATCACAATCCCAATCTATTTTTTGAATAATTTCTCTGGTTTTACTACATTTTTCAGCTTCTTCAGGAGAGCGGGGACCATCTGCAATAACTAAAAGCTTTTTCGGTTGAGCTTCAGCAATTTTTTTAAATACAATATCTGTCAGGTCGGGACGATTAAAAATTATGAAAACGACTGGAGTTGAGAGAGACATAGCTACTTAGTAATTTGAAAATAGTTAATCCGTTGTAGAGAATAGCTAAAAATGACAAAATCTAATTTTTGAATTGAAATTTTCAGGACTAAAAAAAATTATTTTCTACAGAATTTTTAAGGTTATTTTTAAACTTAAAAATCCTGAAAATATTTATACTTCCGCTTTAAGGAGTTGTTCTACACGCCAGTTCAATTTAGGTCTTATAATTCCTGGAAGTTTTTCATTGAGAGGACCATGTCCTTCAACATCTTCAATAGAAAAACTTATGCAATAGGGAGTTGTTATGAGAGAAGTAGAGTAGGGTGGCACATCAGCTCCAAAATAAATTGAATACTTACCGCTATTTAAGGTATAACCAGGGAAAAAACACCGACTTACGTAAGTACCTGGGCTTTTTTCTAACTTTAACCAAGCTGTGGGATCGTTAGAACCACAAATAGGTAATCCTTCTGAGTTCTGCATAAAAAAGCCAATTCTTAAACCATTTAAAGGCTTTATGACTTCATATTTCAAATTTATAAAAAAGCCTTTACGACAATCAATTATAGAAGTATAATTACCTTCATCACTCGAAATATAAGCTTCAAGAAAGCGAAGTTCTGGAGATTGAGGAGCATCTTTTTGGTTCCAGATAATACGTGCCTCTGAACTACTATCCTCAGCTAGGTAACTACCGATCGCTGTTTCAATCTCCGCGTCCATCTGCAATTGACCGTGTTTCATGAGTATTGCCCGACTGCAAAGCGTTCTCACAGCTGCCATATTGTGACTGACAAATAAAATGGTTCTTCCCTCCCTACCGACATCTTCCATCTTGCCCAAACATTTTTTCTGAAATTGAGCATCTCCCACCGCCAGCACTTCATCTACAATCAAAATTTCTGGTTCTAAGTGAGCGGCTACTGCAAACGCCAATCTTACATACATACCTGAAGAGTAACGTTTAACAGGTGTATCTAAAAACTTTTCTATTTCTGCAAACGCCACAATTTCATCAAACTTGCGTTGAATCTCTGCTTTGCTCATCCCCAAAACAGCACCGTTTAAAAAAATATTTTCCCTTCCTGTCAATTCTGGGTGAAATCCTGTTCCTACTTCTAATAAACTAGCGACTCGTCCCTTAATCCGAATGGAGCCTCTGGTTGGTTCTGTAATTCTGCTCAAAATTTTTAAGAGCGTTGACTTCCCCGCTCCATTGCGACCTATAATACCAATGCGATCGCCTTGTTGAATTTTAAATGAGACATCCCTCAGCGCCCAGAACTCTTCTCTCCCTAAATTCGATTCCTTTTTCCCATTAGGTATTAGAGAACTAGCAACGAATTTTGCTGCATTGGTCATTGCTTCGCGAAACGTTTTATAATTCCCGGCTTTTTCTTGATGGGTAATAACGTACTTCTTAGCTAAATTTTCAACTTGAATGACTGTTTTTGACATCTACTTAACTCCTAACAACATTAAACTGAAATTTCTGAGACTGGTTTGATACTTGCTGTACGTGTTGGTGAATGTAGTCTACAAAAGGTTGATAGGCGGCTTCAGGAGAAAGCTTTTCGCGCACGTATCTATAAGCTTGTTCCTCCATCCATTGGCGTTTATCTGGATTGCTTAAAAGCGTATGCACTGCCATTGCAAAACCTTCAGCAGTATCTGCTACGAGTGTTGTTGTACCTACTGTGTCACCCAATCCCTGAACTCCCACACTCGTAGAAACACAAGCACGACCGTAGGACATTGCTTCCACAAGTTTAATCTTTAGACCGCTACCCGCTAGCAAAGGAACCAGACAAACTTCAGCAGCGCTGTACAGAGGTTTTATATCGTCTACCCTACCCAAAAGACGAACATTAGGAAAACTACCTTGAATCAACTGACACACGGTTCCGCATACATCAAGACTGCTTTGTGGGTTTAACTCTAAGATTTTTGGCCACACATTCTCCAAAAACCACTGTAGACCGTAGTAGTTGTGATCGACACGACTACCAACAAATAAGCAACGACCGGGGACTTGCTCGATCGCGTGAGAGTGACATTCCACAGATATAGGCATACAAATCACCTTACACTGCGGTGCCATTTCTTTAAAGAGGTTAGCATCTTCTTCCTGAATAGCTAACAGGAGTTGTGCTTTGCTCAACTCTAGAGTTTCTCGTTCCCGGTTCCAGCAAGTTTCAAAAGAAGTCAGCCCTAGTTGTTGGAATCGATCGCCTCTTTGGTGGCGTACATCGTGAGTTAGTATAGCTTTTACTACGTTCTTATCTAAAACAGGAAATTCTAAAACATTTGCCAAAAAGGCATAATTAGCGATGACAACATCAGGTTTGAATCGAATAAACTGTGAATTTATAAAATCGCTTTCCTCAGACATGATTGGAGCATCCCAAACATTAGAGGTGACTAAATACAGGGGCGTTAACTGTCGTTGCTCTCGGGCAGAACGATACATATTTTTCAGAGCTTCTGGCAATCTATCGTAAATTAATCGCAATGACTCAATCACCCAATCTGATATCGAGTTAAATCTCAGCAGAAGACGCCCTATCCTCAAATTATTCTTAACTGAAATATTAGCCAGTTTGAAGAAGTTAGGTGAAATTACACACCAAGGTGCTTTGACATGAAGCGATGGTGATGGATTTGGTATTATATATTTAATTTGAAAACCAACTTGTCGTAAGTAGCTTAGGAAATTTAGAATATAAGTAGCACTCCCTATTGTATTCTCTAGAGGAATTTCTCTGCTAACAATTAGAATTTTGATAGGTCGTTGAATACATTTTGATAACCCATTTTGTCCGCTCGTCATAAATCTTTTGACCTTATTATCCCTTATAGATATTTGAGTATAAAACTTTCCTTGAATGTCTGTAATGGTTTTCTTTCATGATTGTTTGAATTTGTTGTTTGGTTTGTTACTGAAAACTTAGAATGATATGGCGGTTTTGTAAGCAGTCAGTGTTTGTTGAGTACATTTTTCCCAACTAAATTTTTTTGCCTGCTCTAGAGATTTGTATGACATGGACTTTCGCAATCCGGGCTGGTTGTAAAGCTCAAACAAACTGTGACAAAGCCCATCAGCGTCTTTGGGGTCAAGCATGATTCCAGCATCACCAACCACTTCAGGTAACGAAGAGGTATTGGAAGTAATGACAGGAACACCGCACTGCATGGCTTCCAAGGGAGGTAGACCAAAACCTTCGTAGAAGGAGGGATAAACAAAGGCGATCGCACCACTGTATACAGCCGCCAAATCTTCATCCGCAACGTAGCCTGTGGTGATAATGCGGTCTTTTAAGATAGGATTTTTGGAGATTTCGGCAAAAACTTTGTCATACTTCCAACCTTTTGCCCCAACCAAAACGAGATTTAAATCTTGAATCTTTTCTTGCTGAATGAGCTGAAGAAAACATCGAATTGTCAGGTCAATATTTTTCCGGGGTTCTAAGGTACTTAAACTGAGTATATAGGGTGCGTTTGGTATGTTATATTTACCACACGTTGCTTCAATTTCTTGAGAATCCAAGCAAGGGTAGAAAAGTTTTGAAGCAGCTAAGTGAGTGACAAAAACTTTAGAAGGGTCAATAATGCTTGAGTAATTGCATAAGTCATCTTTAGTTGATTGAGAAACACATAAAATCCAAGACTCAGGATCTAAACTTGATAGAGCTTTTTCGACAGTATCCTTATTAAATTCAAAAAAATCTGGATGTATAATTGGAATTAAATCGTGTACTGTGAGAATTTTTTTTATAGGAGTTGCTGCTTTTCTTATTTCATCCGGAATTGCCTCATAAGGTGAATGATATATCTCTGCTTCAGCAAGACTGTTGGGTGTAATCGGTTGATAAAAGAATTCTACACTTTGCGCTACGTAAGTCAAAACCTTTCTGAGCGCCCTAAGCCTTAATATCTCAGGTGTTAGTTTTTGTGAAGCTGGAATGTCTGTCAGTTTTTGGTTGAGTTCTTGATAAACCTTGTAGAAACTTCGTCTAAATTTTACGTTTTTGCTGTTATAACTTAGAGGGACTTTCGCGAGTTCTGGATTTGATTCTAAGTAACCAAGAACCTCACATAATCTTAAAGAAATGCCATGCGTACAGAAAATTAAATCGCACTCTTGTGAATTTTTCAGACCATAAGCCAAATTCTCAACAACTCTAAAAATTCCCGTGCGACAAGGAGGATGATAAAATCCAGTTCCCAGCCATGAAATGTCGTACAAAACTTTCATACATCAAAAATCACACACCTAAATCACATCGGCAAAAGTGCGTTCCATCTTGCGGAAGTACCAAATACCACTCCACAAAAGTAGAGCCACAATCACTAAAGAGAGTGCAAAACCTGGTAAATATATCTGGGACTCACCGCCTAAAATAGCCCACCGGAAACCGTCAATAACTCCTACCATTGGGTTAAGTGAATACAGCAGACGCCATTGTTCGGGAACAATCTTGCTGCTGAAACCCACAGGCGAAATGTACAAACCAAACTGTACTAGAAACGTCACGATATAGCGGAAATCTCGGTACTCCACAGTCAAAGCTGCTAGCCACAATCCCACACCTATTGAAGCAGCAAAGGCAATGAGAATAAACAGCGGAAGTGTTAATATACGCCAATCTGGTATAAAATTGTACCATGCCATCAATGCTAGCAAAATCATACCCGAAATCATGAAGTCTACAAAGCTGACAATAACAGCACTTGTTGGTACAATCAGACGTGGAAAATAGACTTTAGAAAGTAAGTTTGCATTGTTAATTAGGCTGTTACTGCATTCGGTTAACGCGCTAGAGAAAAACTGCCAAGGTAACATAGCAGCATAGACGAGAATTGGGTAAGGCGCGTTGCCTTCACTGGGTAGCTTCGCTAAAGTACTAAATACAATTGTGAAGACTACCATCGTTAAAAAGGGTCGAATCAATGCCCATGCCATGCCAATTGCAGTTTGCTTATAGCGCACCAAAATATCGCGCCATGCTAGAAAATAAAAGAGTTCTCTATATCTCCAGAGGTCTTTCCAGTACTGGCTTTCAGTCCGACCTGCTTCAATAATAAGTTCTTCTCTGTTTGCTAACTTACCCGTGTTCATCAACTTACCTATTTTTTTGTTTTTCTAAATTAGACACAGTAAAATTCTTGGAAAATAAGCCGAACTGAAATTTCTGAAGAAACCATTATGTTGCTATTCATTTATTACTTCTTTTTTCTTAAAAACAAATCGACTTTTGGGAATATTTTGTTACCGCTCGCCAGTCACGGGTCTCCCGAGCCCTAACATACGCAGTCGCAGGGAATGGGTGAAGGTTCTCACTCCGTCGTAACCTTGCGAGCCAAAGAAACGTATCATTGCGATCGCCAAACTCAATCGCAGGTATTGTTCGGAAAACTTTACTGGTGAATAGTGTAATACAGCCTGCTCTCGGAAGTGAGCCGCTTTTTTGCAGTCTCCGTCATCTACAGCTACCCATGCTAATTTAAGAAACATATTGGCGTAACACCGATTTCTCAAATACAGCAGTTCTAGGGGAAGTGATTTAAATGTTTTTTCGATTACTTGGCGCAGATCCTCCACCATTTTCTGACGGTTTCTCGAGAAACTGTTAGGGAGTTGTCGGTAGCGGAGTAGAGGTTCTTTAACAACCATAATGGGATACTGGAGCGCAATGCGAACCCACATATCAAAATCAGGTGCATAATACAAGGTGGGGTCGAACAATCCGACAGTGTCAAAGCAAGAACGACGCACCATAGTAGAACTTCCACTAGAGATCATGTCATTTTCAAGAATCTTATCCCACGCCTTACCTTCAACATCGGAAGCAAAGACTCTTCCTGTGGGATTGTTATCCTTATCGACTAAGAGCGTCCAAGTATATACCAAACCGACTTCTGGATTTTCATCCAAGCAACGCACTTGTTTTTCTAACTTGGTTGGTTCCCACAAATCATCAGCATCTAGAAAGGCTATATATTCCCCTTGAGCGTTGTTAATTCCCGTATTGCGTGCTACGGATACGCGTTGGTTCTCTTGAGTCATCAGTTTCACTCGCGCATCTGTGACTTGAGAAGCCCATTCAACCACGTTATCTGTACTGCCATCATTCACAATCAATACTTCAAAGTCAGTGAATGTTTGCTTGAGAACGCTATCGACCGTTTCTGGCAGATAAGCCATAGCATTGTAGGCAGGAATAACAACAGTAACTTTTGGCATATTTTTTACCCCCTAATAAGAAATGCACGCAATTGCATACCAATGACTTCAGGCGCAAAGTATTCTTCTATTCGACGACGCGCACGCTTGCCTAACTCACGCCCCCAAGTTTCATCATCTAAAACTTTCCCAAGCGCGTCTGTCAGGGCTTTTACGTCTTCTCTTGGAACGACAATCCCACCAGAAACTTCGCCTCCTTCGAGGATGTCCGGTACACCCGGTGCATCAGCAGCGACAACAGGTAAACCACAAGCCATAGCTTCAAGAGGTGCGATGGGAAAGCCCTCTTGTCTCGATGAAAGGGTATAAACGTCAGCCGCCGACAGATAAAGTCGAAGTACGTCGCGAGAATTGACAAATTCGTCGCGCCACATAACACCCCGCAACTGCATCTTTGCAATACACTCGCGGAGTTTGTCCGAATCTGGTCCCGTGCCTACTAAAAGGAGTCGCAGATCCCGATCTGGACGCTCGCAACAAATTTGCTGCCAAGCTGATGTCAGAATATCTAAGCCCTTGCGATAAAAATCGATCCGACCGTGACATACCAAGACACGGGCATTGAGTGGTATATCAAGTGCAGCTCGTGCTTCATCTCGGTTTAAAGCATACCATGACATGGTATCCATTGGATCGAAAATCCTAGCTATCTTAAATGCTGGGAGCTTGTAGCGATCGCGCACTCGCTCAATTTCTTTTTGTGTAGAGATAATTACGCCCGTACATCCTCGAAACGCTATTTGTCGCAAAGGATACTCTAAAAAACTATGAGTCTTGTCGCCTCCTTGAAAAGTGGCAAACACTGGCAAACGCATCAATTGCCCTAAAAGTACGCAACTATCAAAGCGGGCGTACTCATACTCCTGACACAAAATCGCCTTACAGTCCTCACGCCTTATCTCTCGTGCAAGCAATGCTAACGGAGTAGACAAGTAAGTCCCCAAACTCTGGGCAATATTTTTCAACCTTGTCAGTAAGGAGCGACGAGTAACATTCGAGTCTTGGATATCTTTAAACGCCTGCCCTTCACCTGCACCATAAACACTGAGCGCTTTCCGTCGAACTGCACGGTAAGCCATATAGCTTTTAGGCGCAGGTATTACACATATTGTAGCACCGCTAGGGACGTGGGTAAAACGCGAAACTTCAGTAAAACGAGCAGAAATGCAGAACAATATTGTCCTGACACCCACTCTTTTCAAGGCTTTGATGTAGCCGAACATCCAGCTCCCAACAAACTCATGACAATAAGTCTCAAAAGAAATATCAATATGATCTAAAAAATCATCAATCAAATCCATACAATGCAATAACGCGATTGCGAGTTTTGCTTGCTCCTTTGAATCTAGCGGTTGCTGTTGAATTACATTATGCTTTTCCAGGCTTTTATAGTTCAACATTGTTTTAAGGATGGGAGAGTCGGAAATAGGGACACTTAGAGGGACACTTATACAGAATGAGTAGATTTCTCAATAATTTTGGAACTACGAATAGCAGTCAAACTTAAGATTTTACGACGCAAAGCATAAGCTAGTTCTAATAACTTGCTATAACCATTATTACCAAACAATTGCAATGCTCTTGTTGCCAAACTCAAACGGATGTACTCGCGAGAGTAACGTAGCTGAGGATAGTATACAAGAGCTGTGCGACTAAATTGAATCGCCCGCTTGTAATCTTTATCGTAACTTTGCAAAGCTTTCCACCCCAAACAGAGGTAAGCATAACCGTAACTGCGGTTTTTTAAATATAGTAACTCTTGAGACACGGAACAAAATGTCTTCTTTATAACAAAATCAAAGGATTGTTCCAGCACTGCCAAATTTTTAGACAAACTCGTAGGAATTTGTCTGTAGTAATAAAGAGGTTCTTTGATAACGGCAAAGGAGTAATGAGAGGAGATACGAATCCATAAATCCCAATCTTCAGCAAAGTGTAAATTAGGTTCAAATCCACCTGCTTTTTCCAAACAACAGCGACGAACCATTACTGAAGAACAAGCTATTTTATTTGACTCCACAAGTTCCTTCCAGACTTTTCCTTGTGCGGAAGAAGTCATGATTCTTCCTGTCAATTTCCCTTGAGAATCCACTAAAGCCATACTTGTATGTACCAAACCTATCTCTGGATTCTCATCCAAACAACGGGCTTGTTTTTCTAATTTGGTTTGCTCCCATAAATCATCAGCATCTAAGAACGCTATGTACTCCCCTTGAGATTTGGCAATACCCGTGTTTCGAGCAACAGATACGCCTTGGTTCTGTTGAGAAATCAATTTCACTCGCGGATCTGCTATCTCAGAAGCCCATTGAATTATACGATCCGAACTCCCATCATTAATAATTAATACTTCAAAATCGGTAAACGTTTGCTGTAAAACACTCTCCAAAGTTTCTGGGAGATATTGCATTGAGTTATATGCTGGAATTACAACGGAAACTTTTGGCATAAATTTTGTTACTAGTTGTTAGTTGTTGGTTGTTGGTTAGTGGTTGTTCTACTAACCACTAACCACTAACATAGAAGACACTGTTTTATGTGTCATGCGAATAATTTTTGCCGGATTGCCTGCAACAACAGCACCTATAGGAACATCTTTGACAACAACAGAACCAGCGCCAATCACTGCATTATCGCCAATTGTAATTTCACCGAGAATAACAACGTTAGCACCAATATCTACATTGTTGCCTATTTTTGGAGAACCACTAATTGACCCATCTAGGAGTTTTTTGTTCCCTATAGTTGTAGAATGTCTGAGAATGCAATTGTTCCCAATTATGGTTTCCTGATTGATAACTAGTCCCCGCGCATGATGTAGTTTTAGTTGTGCTCCGACTTGGGTATTCCAGGGCAATTCAACACCTAAAATCCAATCGACAAGTAGTAAATATATACCACAATAAAACTTTGATACCCAAGAAAAGGGAGTTGGTAAATAGCTAAGTTTTTGGGCTATCCGAAACATTAATAATATGAGACGGCATTTTAAGCTTGTGTCTTGATTGATTTTCCAATCTTGTAGTATGTCATTCATAAATTTATTCATATTTTTCACTCCAATTCCAACCTACGACTGCAAATAAAGCCCACCAGTAAAAGAAAAGAGTTGTATGACTCCAGATATTTTCTGTAATCATTCCTATAGGAAGAGATGCTAGAATAGCTAATAAAATAAAACACAATTCATATTGTCGGTTGTTACGAGGTGTTTGATACATTAACTGAATTAGACGGAATCCTTGAGCTAGGAAAAAGCCTATATAAGTCACAAAACCAAGAATTCCTCCCTCAATCATCGCCCTAATGTAGTCATTGTGTGGTAAGAATCCATTACCAGCGACTTGAACGCTCAAACCCAAACCGTAGCCTAAAAATGGATACTCTTGCCATCGGTTGAGTAGTAAATTCCACTGAGAAAGCCTCCAGTTAAAGCTATTATGGTCTCCCTCAGATAACAGTATTGCCCGTGATATATCAATATCGGGATTGAGAAGTGGTGTGTTGGCAATTGAAGCGAGGCGTTGTTGCCCAAATTCCGAACTGGCAAATAAGGCAATAACAATCCCAAAGAGCAATATTCCACCAATTAAATTCAGCAAGCTCAATCTCGGAGCAATCAAAACCAAGACAAAAACGGCAAGCATCATCAAGCTAAATAAAGACTTGGTACTGACAAACAATAAAGTCAGTATGCCAAGCAATACCAACCACAAAGCCCGATGCTGTACCCATTTCAGTTTCCACCATGTTAAACCAATAAACAATAACAAGAAGGTGACAAAGGTATTTGCCATACCAAAAGTACCTCTAATGCGCGCACCTTCAGATGCCAATGCACCAAAACCGCCTCCACCCCCACTAGAAAGCATGGGAGGTAGCAGCGAGGGCAGAAACATCTGCATTAACGCTACTGATACTGGTACAATGAGAGCTAAAAAAAGTCTGGAAACAAATTTCTCTGGCGAGATTTTATCCTTAAGCTGCATCACGAGTAAGTACACCATTGCCCAAGTTAACAAACGCACCCACTCCCGAATAGCTTCTGATAAAAATGGAGCCCCCAGCCCCAATGCTCCTAATGGTAAAAGTATGACCCACAGACTTTGTATTATCAGCCAACCCACAAAGAACCACCAAAACTTATCAACCTTCACTGGTTGACCTGTTAGTAACTTCACTGTTACATAAAGTATGGTGAGAGCGTCTACTGCGATCGCAAAAACAGCCGGTAATTGTAGAGACGAAAAAGCATCCAGAGAACTACGCAGGATTAATAAACCGATAACTGCTTGCTCAAACCGCGCAAAAAAGTAGAAAAGAATTGGGATTGCACACAAAGCCAATATCAGGTATAGGGGCTTGGTACCAACAAAAAATCCTATCGCAACACCAACCCCGACACCTGCTAACCCAATTAACAGCCCCAAATGATTGGAACGACTTGAGCTTTGATGCATCCACATTGTTATTTAGACCTCGAACTTGTCAATTGCCTTCGCGGTAGATAACCGTTAACAGAATACTGGTAGTATTTTTCCGTCTGATTTGTCATTCCATTGACCACAACTCCTAATACAGGTATGCGATTTCGCGTTAACTCCGATACACTTCGGGAAAGAATTTCCTTCAAAGTAAAGCCGGGACGTGTAACTAGCATGACTCCATCACTTTGTTTGGCGAGGGTTGCTGCATCAGCGCAGGCGCTGAGAGGTGGCGTATCTAAAATCACAAGATCGTAATTTTCAGACGCTTCTGCTACTAAAGACTTCATGGCAATTGACTCTAGCAACTGTGACGGGCGTCCGTGCAATTCCCCACAAGTCAGTACATCCAAGTTCTCAATATCTGTTGATTGCACTGCATCCGCTAGAGATATATCTCCTTCGAGCACATCACTCACCCCTGGTTTACCAGCCAGAT
Organism: Tolypothrix campylonemoides VB511288_2; assembly: GCF_045999855.1. Classification (NCBI taxonomy): domain Bacteria; kingdom Bacillati; phylum Cyanobacteriota; class Cyanophyceae; order Nostocales; family Tolypothrichaceae; genus Tolypothrix; species Tolypothrix campylonemoides. Next base: position 828,350 of record NZ_JBFPMW010000004.1, on the reverse strand, counting down.
TAAACAGCGTGTGTTGTTCCGGTCTTCGCAAATCTGCATCAATTATCAATGTCCGCCAAGACAGCATACCCGCTATAGCTGCTAGGTGCGAGGCGACGATAGATTTACCTTCTCCTGCAATGGAACTGCTGACAACAATCACCCGCATCCGATCGCTGCGAAACTCCAGGGTTTTAAAGAGCATGCGATATGGCTCAACCAAGCTCATATTATCTAAGAATCGTTGCGATGGTTCGAGAACGAGTGTCTTTGAAGGGAGTCTTGGCAGAACTCCTAGCAATGAGAGCTTGAGTAATTCTTCTGCTTCTGATGCATCGCGCAAGGTATTGTCCATCATTTCCAGAAGCAGTACTATGGAAGTGGCAAGCAACGTTCCCAATACAGTTGCAAGTACCAGTACCGCTGGTTTTTTGGGAGATGTGGCGGAGGTTGGGGGTTGAGCCTCTTCAATTATGCGGAGATTTCCAACCTGTTGCGCTTCTGCAATCCGTGCTTCCTCGTATTTACCTTGTAGCAATTTTAAAGTCTCTGCCGCTTCTTCTCGCTGACGCGTGAGAGGAGTTAGATTTTGCTGTTGAATTGGGAGTTGTGCAAGGCGAAGTTGGAGATTAGCGCGTTGAGTCTGAACGCTTTTCAGCTTATTTTCCACCGCCGTGCGTTCGATATCATTGGCAATGAGTTGGGCGGAGAAATTTTGGCTCACCTGGTCTGCGGCTACATTGTTGGGAGAAACTGGTCGCTCTCCAGAAGAGACGCGGTTGAGTCCCTGAATGTACAAGTTGCGAATGGTGTTTCTCTGATAAAGTAACGATCGCACATCTGGATGGTCTTCTGTATACTTTGCACGAGACTCAGCCAGTTTTGTTTCTAATTCTGTCAACTTAGTTCGCAGCTCTTTGAGTTGTTCGTCTTGACCGCCGCGTACAGATGCATAAGCACTTTTAAGGGCTGTCGCATTGGTAATTTGCCTCAGTGATGCATCTTGCGATCGCAACTCTCGCAATTGAGCAGACAAAGTCCGCTCCTGGTTTTCTAAAGCTGCTAGACTATCCACCAAACTCTCGCTTTGCTTGGTAAAAGAAATAATACCACTACTTCGCCTGTATCTGTTTTCGGTCAGTTCGGCATTCTCTAGTTTCTCGCGAGCCTTGGGGACTTCCATTTCCAAAAACTTCCGCACGTTAGCGGCTTCTTGGCGGATTGTATTGGCACTTTCTTCTTCCATTGCTCGAGCAACGGAATTTAGTAACTGAGCAGCAAGTTTTGGGTTTTTACTTTGATAGCTTAATTGCAGGATGTTAGTCGCAGGGACTATTTTCACTCCCAAACCTTTATTCAGGTCTTGAATTTTGACCTGAGTTGTGCTTTTGTAAGAACTTTTAAAGATTTGCAGGGCGCGGTTTAAAACTCGTTGGGACTTGACTAATTCCGCCTGATCGGCTAGCGGACTGGGACCACCTGGCGTATTTGAAGACACTTGCGATAGGTTGCGACCCAATTCAGAAACGCTTGTTTGCTTGCTATCAAGCATCAATCGCGCTGAAGCTTCATACTGACTTGGGGTAACTGCAAGGTATGCGATCGCACCACCAATCGTAGCCACAAACGCTGCGACAGCAGGTAAACTTCGCCTCTTTAACACTCCTAAAACAGATGAAACACTTTTTTCCATACAATACCTTCCTTGTTAGGCGTTGGTCGTTCTTCAGAAATAACCACCAACCACTTACTTTTTACCTAAAACCTCGGCTAACTCTGTTTGGTTTTGTTCCAATCCCCTCAAAGATGCAGGTGATTCTAGAAGTGTTTTGTAGAGGTTCAAGTTGTCAGTAGTAATGCGTTCCCAGCTGTAATTCAGTGAAATGTGCCTTTTTGCATGGACTGCCATGGATGCTATTTCATGAGGATGAGCGATTGCCCAATCCAAAGATTGAATGCAAGAATCCAAACTTCCAGTGGTAAAAAGCGTTCCTCGACTTCCACCGAGTAGTTGCTTGTGGGGAGGAATATCGCTAGCCAAAACTGGTACTCCTTCCCGCATAGCCTCCAACATGGCAAGAGGTAGCCCCTCTAGATCGGAAGGCAGAGCAAATAACCCCGCCCCCCGAACTATTTCCCAAAGACGAGGTCCTCGAAGTTCGCCTGCAAATACGATATTTCGGTTGTGAGCTATTTTTTCTAATAACTGTGAGGTGAAAGATTTGGTATCGCTTACACCTCCAGCCAAGACGAGTTTCCAACCCATGGGTTTCAAAGCATTAAAGGCATCTACCAGTAAATCGGGGCGCTTTTCCGGTACAAGCCTACCTAGAAACACAACATAGCGTCCTTTCTCAAGCCCTAACTGATTGCCATAGCCAAAGTTTGGATCTGACTGACCATAGCTAGCTGGCGCGTTGGGGATATAAACTGTATTCCTGCCATAGGTTTGCAAGAAATAGTTTTGCAGTGCATCCGAGACAACGACCAATCCGTGAGCAAAACGCACAGCTGCCTTTTCACCGGTTTGAATGACGCGAGTGGAAACACTACCCCACTTGGCGCGTTGCCAATCCAGACCCTGACAGGTTACAACAACTTTTGCAGAATTGATAACTCTTGGCAAACAAGTAAACAAAGATGGGCCGAGAGCGTGGAAGTGGATAATATCATATTTCTTGGCACTAACAGCCACCGCTCCCAAAGCTGAAGTGATAAAAGCATCGATACCTCTCAAGTTCAAACCCGGTACGGAAATGACTTGCACGCCCTGATAATCATAGCGTTCCAGCCACGAACAATCTGTGTAAGAGCAACGGGCAAATAAATCAACAGAATGCCCTTGTTTTACCATTCGAGGATAAACTTCCGCACAATAATGTTCAATTCCTCCTTGTTTGGGAGGTAAACCTTTAGCACCAATTACAGCAATTTTCATAAGAATTCAGTCTTTACCTGTAATCTGAAATGGGTTAGTAGCGGTCCGTTTAAATCAAGCGTTAAAAGTCTAAAAGGAGAAAAACTCCAGCACTTTTAACTATTCACACTCCCACAGCCAAACTCGCTTTTTGCTCCCAACGACTTAACATATCGCTGTAAACGTCACGAATTACTGTACGAGCTGCGTAGGGCTGCGCCTCACGCACGCACGCTTCTGCTGGATAGTCCTCTGGATGTATTAGAACTTTGCGTATAGCCTCTGCTAAACACGTCGGAGTCCTTTCCAAACAGACAATTCCACTTTTCACTCCAAGTAGCTTTGGAGTTTCACCACATTGAGTGGTCACTACTGGTGTCCCACTAGCAAGCGCTTCTAGAACGACCAAAGGTAACCCTTCATATTCACTGCTTAAAACAAAAACATTGCAGATACGATGCAGGTGTGCAATTTCCTTTTGGGTAACTGCTCCAAGCATCGTAACTTGACTGGATAGTCCTAATTTAACAAGTTCTGCACGAACATCTGCTGCTAGCTCTCCATCACCCGCAATTAATAAGTGAACGTTGGGATCGCTTAACGCCGCAATCGCACGTACAAGTAAGATAGGGTCTTTTTGGGGATGAAGCCGACCGGCAAATAACACAAAACGCGTCTGCTCAGCCAAACCAAGTTGAGAAGCTAGTTCCCGCCTTTTAGCTTCACGCTGCTCTCCAGTCAAAGAATAAAAAATTTCGTTGTCAAAAGAATTTTTTATATATTTAACACGGTCTTGGAGGGTGGGGTATTGCTGTTTGTACAGCTTGGTTGCATCAGTATTGCAAGAGAGAATTTGATCGAATTGACGAACTAATAAGCTCTCTAGGGTATAGTACGCTGCAGGAAATCGTCGCCAGAGAATGGCTTTTTTGTCACCACTTGCCTGCATTTGTGTCCTAATATCGTTGTGGATAAAAAGTGTTTTTTCTCCCTTCCAAGAAAAACTAGCTAGTGTTGGCTCAATCCTGTGAAAGTGCATAAAGTCTGACTCAAAACACTTTCCTAAAAGATTCGCCGTATATTTTAGTGTTGTTGGTATCAAGTTCCTAACATTATCATTTTGCAATGTGAATAACGGTAGAAAACTAATTTCTTTGCCAGCAAATTCTGCTTGCTGCCATACACCAACAGGTTTTTCCGGACAATCCCCTGTTCCTACAAGTCTTACTTCAAACTCGATTGGAGCATACTTAATAAAGGTCTTTATAAGTGTCTGAATTCCTCCGATTGTTGTGTTCCAAGGATTGAACTGGTAAAAAATCGTGAGAACAGGCTTACGCATTATGACCACCCTGCACAGTTAGGTGCAATCGCTCTAATGTTTTTTATTTTTAAAAAAAACTTTAAAAAACTTTAACGATTTCCTCCTACAAACTAAATAAATTTATGAGTTTTTGCATTCCCCCAATAGTAGTATTCTCGATAATTGAATTGTAAAAATCCTTCGTGCCTCCCTGTATACTTCACTGATGCTCAAACTTTTCTTTACGTAAAATACGTAGAGAAATCTTTTACTTAACTAAGGGACGCGATCGCAGACTGCGATTGATTCAATAAATTTGATGACGGTCTTCAAATAATCTAGTATTTTCTACCATTAAATTTAGTGACAAGGTTAAATCTTCACAAAATCTTCACAACTCTTGTCTTAATTTTTACATCGCCTTTCTGAAAAATAAGCTATATTAATATATTTTATATAAATAATCCGACACAGAATTTAATGTTTAATAGGAAAAAATTATCATAAGACTGAGGGCAGGGATCGGGAGATCCGTTGCCTTCATCTGCAGTTGCCAATACTGCCATACAGAATTGGGGCATATAGAAAGACGCGCCGTGGCGCGTCTGTACAAAAAAGATATAGCTGGGCAGATTGCCTTACTTAGATTTCGCTTCTAAGTTCTCTAAACGACTTCTCAGTTCCTGATTTTGTTGCCTGAGTTGATCGACTTCAGAACGCAGCTGACGCAACGCATTATCGGAACCAACACTCTTTTGAACCCGAGAAATTTCTTCTTCAGCATAGCGACGCACTCGCCCATCTGGTGTTTGATCTGCTATGGCTTGCAGTGGCGCGATCGCTTTTGGTGTTTCCATTTGCCCCAAGGCTGTCACCACTGCTAGTTCAGTCAAAAAGAACGTTTCCCGTGATATCTCTGTCAATCGTTCCAAAATCTTTTCTAAATGTGTCGTTTTTTGACCTACAGAAATCTTTCCTAAAGCACGGATTGCAGCTAAACGAAGCGGTTGCGGGACACCCTGCTTTGTATACTCCATCACCAACTCTAATGCATCTTCCGAGGTTTTGAGTTGTGATAAACCTGCGATCGCGCCACTTCGCACGACTTCATTCCAACCACCCTTGTCTTCCAGAACAGATTTCAGCAACTTAATAACCTTGTCTTCCTTTATTTTCAAAGACGCGGATGCTGTTGCAATTGTACCGACAGCACGAGCCGTTGCTGACTCCACATAATAACTAGGATCGCCTTTCTCAAGCAAATCCTTCAACGCCTTGTAACTGTTAGAAGTTTTAATTTCACTCAGTGAGTCTACAACAGCACGACGCACTTGAGCATTCTTGTCTTGCAACCCAACAACTAAAGCATCAAAAGCTTGATCTAATTTAATTTCTGCAATCTGTTTTGCCACCTCAGTACGGACGCCCCAGAAAGGTTCCTTAACGAGTGCTGCAGACAGTCCCTTCAATGCTTCCAAACCACCTTTCTTTGCCAAAGCCTCAGCCGCATAAATACGAGAAATGGGGTCGGGGTCAAATTCCAACTGTGCTTTCAACTCTGGGATCGGGTACTCCAAAGACACCGTTTTCAACCAATGATTCCCTACATCAAAGGTAACAAATTGGGGTTTTTCTTCTAACGGGAAATAAAAACTTTGTTCCCGTTCATAGACGCGCACGGTGAAAGTCTTTAAGTAAGGAGATAAGAAAGAAATGTCTCCCTTGTCTCCCTTGTCTCCCTTATCCTCTTCCTTAACGTATCCAAAAGCGATAGGAATTCTCAGGTCAAACAAACTGTTATTGCTACCATTGTTATCCAATTCTGCCTGAGTTTGAGTGACTGTCACCTTAGCTAATTTGGAATCTCCATCCCAGGAGTAAACCACTTTAAAATCTGGATGACCGCCACGATAAACGTACTGGTCAAATAGGAACAGGAGATTGCGCCCGGTTGCTTTCTCAATCGCCCGCAGCAAATCCACTGTTTCTACGGTATTGTGAGCGTTATCCCGCACAAATGTTTGGATTGCTTTCCAGAACAACTCTTCTCCCAATTCCGCCCGAATCATGTGATAAACACACGATCCTTTCTCGTAGATATGGCGATCGTAAAGTTCAATTGCTTCTCGATAAACGTGAGTTACCATCGGGCGGCGGTAACGCCCGCGATCTTCCGCCAGATAACTCCGAGCTTCTAACAATCGATAATATGCTGCTTCTTCTGCACCATATTCTCGTTCCGTCCACATAACCTCTGAATAAGAAGCCATACCTTCCTTAATCCAAGCATGAGACCAATGCTTGATCACCACCAAATCGCCAAACCACTGGTGCGCCAATTCATGGACTACCAAGCTTTCCGTATTGCGGTTATCGAGTGCGGCGCGTGCATCCAGCAAACACCTATCTGTCAACAGTGTCGTTGATGTGTTTTCCATTCCGCCAAAAATGAAATCATCAACACACACTTGAGCATACTTGGGATAGGGGTAGGGATAACCGTACTTCTCACTCAAAAACTCTATCATTTGCGGAGTTTTGCCCATACTCCGCTTGGCGTCTTCCTCGCGCCCTTTTTCTACATAGTATGTTACGGGAATGCCATTCCATTCATCGCGAATTTCCGTAAAATCACCAACAGCAAGAGTCATCAAGTAAGTTGGATGAACCTGCTTTTGCAACCAATGATAAATTTTGTCATCGCCGTCTTCATCTGTAGCGATAAGTTCGCCATTGGAAATTGCAATTAGAGGTTTGGGAACGCGAAGGCGAATTTCTGAAGTTGATAGCTGTCCGGGATAGTCAAAACACGGGAACCAAAAACGAGAATCTTCGTCTTCCCCTTGAGTCCAAACTTGAGTGGGTTTGTTGGGGTAGTGTTTGTCTGCTTCTATAAAGTAAAGACCCCGTTGTGGTTTTTCTGCTGAGTAGGCAATCGCGATCGCAAGCTGCTTGTTAATCTCAGTTGGTACATTGAGGTAGATCGACAACTGCTTTCCGTCGTATTCAAACTGTTGTGAGTTGCCATCCACTTGAACCGACTTAATATTGAGATTAACGGCATCCAGAACCAAGCGCTCCAGACCATTACGGATAGGTGTTAAAGTAATGCTACAAGTACCGTGGTAACTTTTGTTAGGAATATCTAAGCTGAGGTCAAGAAAAATATGCTCTACCTGTCCGGGTTTATCTGGATTGTAGTGCGGTTTCGCCCCCGGTAACTCAAAAGACTTGTATCGGTTACTTTCTGTATCAAAATAAGACTGCGACATCGATGTTTACTGACCTTAGAAACCCTGAAAACTCTTAAATTCAAACATTGAGGCGACAACACGATCGTTTCGTGCTGTTCCCCAATTCATCCCATACACCCTAATACTTTGCACCCTGTTATCTCTGTACGGGCATTTTGTACCAAGAAAGTTTAACATTCTGTAAAAATATCCTAAATCTATATAGCTTAGAATAGCTTGCCACTATCTTAAGGAATATATTTTTCAGATAAAGAACTTTCTTTTGCGGATTGGCATTTCAAACTGGTGTAGTCACTCTAGAATCACTAGAAGACCTGCCCTGTATAGAAGTATTCATTTTATCAGTAATTACCGAAAAGTTAACAGCAAATGAATTAACGATTCCGAAAACTCCACAATGACGTTTTTACTAACCTCTAAGACAATTTGAAGAAAATAGGACACTTTAACAATGCCTGAAAGTAAATCTAAGAATAATTTTTTAATTCCTGCTATAGGGACTGCCACAGTTATAGTAGGAGGTATAGCTGCCTACATGTACTTTAAAGGTGGTCCTCAAGGAAATGTCTCCGATGCTCTCAATGCTGCCAAAATCGTTCCAGATGAAGCATTAATGGCAACTTATATTTCTACCGATCCAGCAGTTTGGGCAAAGTTAGAACAGTTTGGGACACCAGAAGCACAGAAGATAGTTGCCAAAGGGCTAGAAGACTTAAACAAAAGCCTCTCAACTGACAACAGTATTTCTTATGAAAAAGATTTAAAACCTTGGGTAGGTGGCGTAATGATTGCCGTACTCCCGCCTAAGACAGTCAAGCCCGCGCAGAATAGCCCGCAAGCTTCCCAACAATCCAACGTCCTCATGGTGGTAGGGATCAAAGACAAAATTGAAGCTTTGAACTTTGCTACGAAATTAAAAGGACAAAAAGACTTAAAAATCAAAGAAACTGACTATAAAGGCGAAAAAATTATAGAAACTTCTGGGAAAAGCTCACCTACGTACACCGCTATTTTAAATAATACATATGTAATATCGGCAACAGAAAAGCCAGCAATAGAAAGTGCGATCGATACATTTAAAGGACAGCCTTCCTTTGCTAATAAGGAAGGTGCAAGTAGCTTGCTAACTCAAGGTGTCAACGTTGAAAATACTGTTGCCCAAATCTACGTACCAGATTACGCTAGCATGGTACAGCAACTGATCGCTACCAACCCACAAACAACACAATTACCTCCACAGACATTGTCACAATTGAAACAAGTGAAATCTATGGTGGCAGGTATCGGTATTGACAATGCAGGTGTACGGATGAAAGCAACTGCTAAATTAGATCCCCAACTTGTAAAATTCCAATACCAAAATACTGACTCTAAAGTTGTATCGGTATTTCCCTCAGAGACAATGGCAATTGTGAGCGGACAGGGAATCAGTAGTTGGTGGACAACAGTTGTCGAACAATCAAAAGAGGTTCCTGAGTTAAAACAAACCCTTGAAACAGCCCGTCAACAACTGAAGTTTGTTAATATTGACCTCGATAAAGACGTTTTTAGCTGGATGGATAGGGAATTTGGAATTGCTGCTATCCCATCTAATCAAGGCGTGTTGGCACAAATTGGCTTTGGCGGAGCATTTGTCTTTCAAACAGGCGATCGCAAAACGGCAGAAGGTACCCTTAGCAAATTAGACACACTTGTCAAAGGACAATCATTAAATGTTGGCAAAAGAAATGTCGGCGGTAAAGAAATCACGGAATGGCAAATTCCCAAACAAGGAGCATTATTATCACACGGTTGGCTCGATAGCAATACCTTATTTGTAGCGATCGGCGGTCCAATCGCAGAAATGATAGCAGATCGTAAAGGTCCAAGCTTAGATAATAGTGCAAACTTCCAAGCAGTCACCAACACCTTGCAAAAACCCAACGGCGGCTACTTTTATATAGATATGGATAAAACTGCATCCTTAGTCAATCGCTTTGCCACCGCACAAAAACAACCCATTTCCCCAGAAGCCAGTGCGATCGTGAGTTCCATTCGTGGTTTGGGCGTAACGGCTACTAGCCCAGACAAATCAACCTCTCAAGTCGAGATGTTATTAGCATTAAAACCCAAATCTGGCAATTAAAATTTGTAGATGCCCCCCAGGTCTTTCCCAGGCGGAGCTTGGGAATGCCTTCTTAATCTTGTATTCACGCCAATAAGATTTTTCACATACTCTCGTTTCCAAGCTACAGCTAGGGAACGAGAGAATCACCAATCGTCGCTGACCAGTCACTAGTCTCTGTTAAGAAGTTGATTCGAGAGTGAAGATTGCATCGCGTTGAGCTTTATCATATTTGATAGACAAGCGCATTCCTCATTCCAAAGGTAGATCGAGATTAGTGATGAACACGGCTGTCAAAAATACTTCAGGATTAGCTTCACGCTTCATAAATGGAGTCCTTGCCATCAAGCCTCTCGCCAACCTAGCCAAACATCAAGCTAGGCAAATGATGATCGAACGTGCTGAGAAAATTGGTGTCAATTGGACACAAGAAGTACGCACGCTACAAACACGAGATTGGACAAAGGATTTTGCCAAAGTACAAAACACACAAATAACTTACCCAGATTACTATTTGCAGTCTTTCCACGCTTACGACAAAGGAGACCTCTGTTGGGAAGCAGCGTTAGAGGTAGAGGTTGCTGCTCAAACCGTTCATGCAACTTTGTGGGGCAATGCTACAGCAAAAGGAGATGCTCTACTACGCCAAAGTTATCATAATATCGTGGCAAGGCAACTCCCCAAGGCACCACAAGCTATTTTAGATATTGGGTGTAGTGTAGGTATGAGTACATTTGCACTGCAAAAAAATTATCCTCATGCCAAAATTACTGGCTTAGACTTGTCTCCTTACTTTCTCGCTGTTGCCCACTACCGCAGTCAACAACGCAATGCCAATATCGACTGGGTTCACGCCGCAGCTGAATCAACAGGGCTGCCAAGTGCTTCTTTTGATTTTATATCCATGTTCTTGATTTGTCACGAGTTACCTCAACTAGCAACCAGACAAATTTTTGCGGAAGCCAAGCGTCTGCTGCGTCCGGGGGGACACATAGGAATCATGGATATGAATCCCAAATCGGAAGTGTATCAGAAAATGCCTCCCTACGTTATGACTTTGCTCAAAAGTACGGAACCTCTGATGGATGAGTATTTCTCATTCAACATCGAGCAAGCGTTAGTGGATGCTGGCTTCGAGACTCCCACCATCACTCCCAACAGTCCGCGTCATCGCACAGTCATAGCTCAAGTGCGTGGTTGATGTACTGCTAGTCTTGTTGGCAGTGCTACCACCACTGCTTCTTTTGGTGTACTACTACAGCCGCATTCCCACAACTATCTCTTTAATGCGGCTGCTGTTATTCTTTGCTCTTGGGGCAATATCTGGGTTTATTGCCCTTTACTTGGAACTGGTTTTTGAAACAGTAGTCCAGTGGGTTGTGAATTGGCGTATCATTCAGCGATCGCTATTTGGTGTTGTCCTGCGACAATTGATTGAAGTGGGTCCAATTGAAGAAGGTTGTAAGTTAGTTACGGTCATTGCTTTAACTAAATATTTTCAACATCGGTATCGCTTACGCAGCAGCACGGTTTTCCTTTTTTGTCTGGCTGTGTCATTGGGTTTCACGGCTGAAGAAAACTGGGTTTATCTTTTTCACGGCTTTCAAGGTATACCATCAGTTGTAGAACGCTTGATAAGTACACCCGTACACGCCATGTTTTCTGCACCTTGGGGATACGCTTTGGCGATGCTTGTAAACGCCAGTATTTACTCAAGCCGACATAACGGTCGAGTTTCTCAAGCATGGTTAAACTCTGTTATTTGCCATGCTTTAGTCAACGTTTTATCAATCGGCGGTCGCTACTCTTTTCCCTGGAGCTTGCTCAGTTACGGATTATTTCCGTTCTTGCTATGGATGTTTTTGCGACTAGAAAAGTACTTACAAAAGCTGCAAGGTCAAGATCCAAGGACTCTTATCTCTGGTTTGACATCCAAACAACACCTGTGGAGAGAATTTTTGATGCTATTAACCTTGATGCTTGGTGGAAATGCCATCTTTGTGCTATTCACCTTAACCAGAAATTTGAGCGTCCTGAATAGATTGCAACTTTTTGACATTGACGTAGCACTGTTTGTTCTGAGTCGCTTATCACTCAGCTTGATTCTCGGGCTTTCAGCGTGGGCTATCTACCGCTACTTGCGTCGCTTAGCTAGCCGCCGCCGATATTTTTAATTTTATCTATATAGCTAGAAATTTACGTGCTAAAGGACGAGGAACGAGCGACAGGGCGAATGCTGCGACTGTTCTGAGGTTAAACTTTTGCCACCGTAGCGCGTGCAAAAGATAAGGTCTTGCTTCTTGAGTTTGTTCGGCTTTCAGTAAACCTATAGCCAAGGTTGTGTGTGCTTGCAACCATTTTTCTTGGAAGTAATCCTTGAACTCTTGCAAGCGTTCATCCTCCATAAATTGTCGGTAGCAGTAAATCCCTGCTTTTCCTGCACGAATTTTTGACTGAATACTTGAAGCGCCGCTAACAAAGGTTTCTGATTGAGTGTGTACGCGGTACCTGCTGAGCCTTTCAGGAGAGTAATATGCTCCTCGTCCAGTACGACATGCAAGGTAAGTTAAATATAAATCCCAATAAGAGCCCATTTGGGGTGGAAAATCATCCCAGTCAATGGCATCTTTGCGAATTATAGTAGCCACCGCACTCGGAACAGCTTGATGAACGAGTCCAATTTCATAAAAAGGTTGGTAGACTCCTTCTTGTAACTGGTCTCGCTTCCAACGTAGGGTATTTTCCTCTGTAGCCGCAGTATCAATCTTACCTTTTGAATCTATTATGTAGTGGTCGCTGAATGCGATCGCTAAATTCGCATCTGCTTCTAAATGTGGAACTAGCTTTGCCAAAAAGTCTTGATTCCAAACATCGTCATCATTCAAGCTGGCAACATATTTTCCTCGTGCTTCCTTGAAGGCACCAATCACGTTTAAGGCTATGCCTAAATTCTTGGTATTGCGTTGGAACCGAATACGCGAGTCTTGAAAAGAATCCACAATATCTTGTGGGTTCTCTACACTACCATCATCAGACACAACAATCTCTAAATTTTTATAGGTCTGGTTGACAGCACTTTCTATGGCTTCTCTAAGATATTGAGGGCGATTGTAAGTAGGAATAACGACAGTAACTAGTGGTTCTCGTAATTGGTTCTGTGCTTGTAGCATTTTTACTCCTTTCGATTAACTTACCTTTTGCCAGCAGACGCAACTTTTTTTTCTTTTCTTAGATCTGCATTTCAGAAAAATCAAAAATCAACAAACCTTGCTTTAAATGATAGCATTCACTCGTTTAATATAGACGTTTTATTGAATTTTTGTGGTCTCTATATCCTTTAATTGTCATTTTGCTACAAGAAAATAAATTATATTTGCAGATGAAATGATAAATATTTCACGACCTAAAAGCCTTTATTTTCAAGCCTTTATAAATTTTTTCAATCTCCTATTGTGTTAGCGTCTAAAGAACTCGTTTATTTTTTTGTTATTTTTATTTCAACTCTATTTGTAATTCAAATTACAAAAATTAGAATATGTTTTTTCTACAACAGTACTGGTGCTAGCAAAGTATAAATCTAAACTTATTATATTTGACTCAATCCTTACAATATCCGTCTTAGGGAAGAATTCTCTCAAGATTTTATTAACTGAAGGTTAATAGATTCATGACGAACTTCACTTAAAAAAAGTTGCACAATTTAGATTTTTTAAAGAAAAAAGTATCTTCCCTTTAGCTAAATATTGTTTTAACAAATAAATTTACAGGCATAACATTTTAAAAATAAAGGGAGATATAATCAATAAAAATTCCTGCTATATTAATTAGAAAACAAGGCAACAGAGTCAGCTAATGTCAGCAGGCTTGCTCAAGCAAAATTGTTAGCTAATATTCTATGTAAGTGCAGAATTTAGATGATTGCCAAAAGCTTATAAAATTACAAAAGCCTATCGCAATGAAAAATCTTTGGATAGGCTTGATAATTCTTTTGTTGTTCTTTGTATGAACGCTAAACTCGTACTAAAACAGACTCGTTCTGTAAGGTGTTGGCATTCGAGTCAGAGTCATTGCAGTAGATTTCACAAGAATTGTTAGGGCTTTCGATTAATTTAACTTTATAGAGCTTTGCACCTAATTCTTGAATAGGCGATCGCAATAATTGACTGATGTGAAGTGCAATATTCTCAGCAGTGGGAACCACTTCAGCAAAATAAGGTATGTCTTTATTGAGGAAGGTATGGTCAAACGGCTCAACCACGTAATCTTCAATGATTTGATTGAGTTCTCCCAAATCCACAATCATGCCAGTGCGGGGATTAATTTCCCCTTTCACAGTCACTTCAAGATGGTAGTTATGCCCGTGTCCGTTGGGACGAGCGCATTTGCCATAAATCTCGAAGTTAGCTTCATTGCTGATATCGGGATGAGCAAGCCGATGAGCGGCGCTAAAGTGAGTGCTAAGAGTGAGGTAAGCTTCCATTGCGTTTCCTAAATAATCAGCCCAAAGTTCAGGATGTTCGTAAAGCTGCACGCGAGCAACAGGCAGATAAGGTGCCAATTTGTGCCAAATGACCCGTGCAATATTTTCTGTAGTAGGCAGAGTTTGTTGAAATTCTGACCACACATCGTTAAGATAGGAAAAATCCAACTGACTGGTGACTTCGCGCTTGATAACTTGTTTCACATCAGACAGGTTTAGTACCATGCCATATTTGTCTAGTTCCCCAAAGAGAGAGACATATAAAACATAGTTATGCCCGTGTCCGGGAAATTTAGAGCAAGCACCAAATTGCTTGATATTTTCTGCATCGCTCAGTTCTGGTAACCAATAGCGATGGCTTGCCGAAAATTGAGCGCGGCGATTTACAATGCATTGCATGAGTATGTGGAAGCAAAACTTAATATTTCTTAAATTTTTCTGCTTCCAGCATAAACTAATTTTGACTTAAATTACACCACTTTAGGGGGCAAGGAAGAATAATCGATTGACAAATAAAAACAATACCTTAATGTCCCGTTCTAAGCGTATGCACGCATAGATTCCTGGGCTTCACGATACAAACGATTTGCAATGCGGAACATTTCTTGTCCCGTATGGAGATAATTCTCGTCATAATTTAGAGGGTAGTATTTTAACTCATCAAGTCCATCGCCAATTTGATTGAGGCAATAGTAGAGATGGGCAGCGGTTCTTGCTAAGCTTGGAGGATTGGGTAAAGAACGAAATTTAGTTTGCGCTTGCTTGAGATCGTCACGACAAGCGTCCAAGTAATCTTGAAATTCATCTAGAAGAACGTCATCAAAGGGATCGGCAGAAAGTTTCTCTATTTGCTCTTTTAAAGAATAAAGAATACGGTAAACCAAACGGTTCACAGGCTGATAAACAAAGTGCAACCACTCTTCGATTTGCTCATCTGCTTCTTTTCCTGTTTGCCGAGTTGTTTGGTATTGCTTTTGCGCTGAGGCTGTACGCTGTTGGCGACTTCGACTTGCTTTGTCGGAACGCTGGCGCAGTTTTTGGTCGTAATTTTGGCGATTTTGAACATCTCCCAAAACCTCATAAGCTGCATTAATGCGTATGATAGCGTCTGAGTCCGAGGTTTCCTGGTTGCTGTCTGGATGAAACACTTTTACCAAGCGACGGTAAGCTTGTTTAATTTCGGCTTGGCTAGCGTCAGGACGAACTTTAAGTGTTTCGTAGTGATTGTTGTAATTGTTAGTCTCTGCCATTACTCAAATTTAACTGGTCACTGTTTACCAGTCACCAATCACTAGTCACTGGTCACTGGTTACTGGTTACTCATGAGACCAGTGTGCTCCCTTGTGCGTGACATGCTCATTGCCATAGGAGGGTTATCCTCTACAGGACTTCTCCTGTTGGGGGTTCCCACACCGTAGTGACTGGCGTATAGCCCTTGCGGGCAAACAAACACAGCACGCAGCATCACCTGCATCCGCACATTGCGTCTCCGATAGGAGATAGGGTCACTGGTCAAGTCTTAACTTATGCTAGCGGCTATTTTGGGTTCCAAGTCTTGGAACAATGGTGTACTTAAATACCTTTCACCAAAGCTGGGCTGAACCATAACAATCAAGCGCCCTTCGTTTTCTTTGCGTTGAGCAACCTGAATGGCCGCACACAACGCAGCACCACTAGATATTCCTGAAAGAAGCCCTTCTTCTCTTGCCAAACGACGACCGTAGGCAATAGCTTCATCATCTGTAACAGAAATCACTTCATCTATAATGTTTACATTCAGAACTTGAGGCACAAATCCCGCCCCAATTCCCTGAATTTTGTGAGGACCCGGTCTTCCCCCAGCCAAAACTTGGCTGTTAGCTGGTTCAACTGCGATCGCTTGAAAACTGGGCTTGCGGGCTTTAATCACCTCTGCCACACCTGTAATAGTACCGCCAGTACCCACTCCAGCTACAATTATATCAACCTGTCCTTCCGTATCTTCCCAAATTTCTTCAGCTGTAGTTTCCCGGTGTATTTTAGAGTTAGCCGGGTTGCGGAACTGCTGCAACATATAAGCATTCGTTGTTGTTTCAACAATTTCCTGTGCTCGCCGAATGGCACCACTCATGCCCTCAATTCCCGGTGTGAGTTCAAGTTCAGCGCCAAAAGCCCGCAGCATAGCCCTTCTTTCAGAACTCATGGTTTCAGGCATAGTTAAAACCAAGCGGTAACCCCTAGCCGCCGCTACCATTGCCAAAGCAATCCCCGTATTGCCAGAAGTCGGTTCCACCAATACCGTCTTCCCTGGAGAAATTAAACCTTCTTCCTCGGCATTCTTAATCATGCTCACGCCAATACGGTCTTTCACTGATGCAGCTGGGTTCATGCTTTCCAACTTCACGACAATTCGAGCAACACAACCTTCTGCTTGAGGAATGCGATTAAGTTGTACTAAAGGAGTTCGCCCAACAAGTTCTGTAATGTCGCGTGCTATTCGCATATTTTTTTCCTTGGTTAGTAGTTAGTAGTGAGTGGTTAGTAGTGAGTGGTCAACGACTAACCACTCACTACTAACCGTTAACAATTAATTAAATGTAGTACATAATGTCCAACTGCCGACGAGAATCTCGCTTTTCACATAAATCAGCAAGTGTATACTTTTGCAAAACTGCATTTGCTGCTTCCATTGCTTCAAGCCAAACATCTTCGACAACAGCGTTATCTACAGTTTTAGGGTTAACGTCCTCCTCAGCAGTTCGCACGTCCAACCCTTCCAAACAACCTAAAATCTCAAACAGAGTTATTTTCCAGGGGTCTCGCGCTAGCAAGTACCCACCTTTAGAGCCGCGCTGGCTTTTGACTAAACCGCCACGTCTTAAAGTTGCTAGTAGTTGTTCTAAATAGCGATCGGGTATATTTTGCTGTGCTGCAATTTGTCGGATTTGTAGCGGTTCCCCGCTTTGGTGGTGAATTGCGAGCTCCAGTAAAGCAAGAATTGCGTATTCTGACTTACACGATAGTTCCACAGGCAACAAATAAAGGATGAAGGATCTAGGATGAAGAATAAAGATTTTTTATACTTTATTACTTTATCCTTCATCTTATTCCCATTATACTCCGGTTATCCACTAGGGTTTGTTCTTTTTAAAGGTAAATTTCCAATAAAAAACCCCACCACAAGGTGGGGTTTTTTGCTAATGGCTAATTGTTAATTTACGATTAGCCATTACCAACTAGCAATTAGCCTAGAACGTAAATGTTGTTCTCAAAGTACCGACGAAAGCATCGTCATTGTCGCTGTTTTGACCGGGTGCTGTCAGCCAGATAACACCAGGAGTGATGGAAATGTTTTCGTTGACTTGATACTTGTAGAAACCTTCAACATGGTACGGTGTATCGTTACCAGTAAAACCAGTACGGTTGCGGGAATAGGGCTCTGCACCAGCAAAAATACCTAAAACGTTACCTCTCTTACCAAAGTCAGGTAGGGCGACGCCTACTCCGTAACTCCAAGCCTCAAAGTCATCATTGGAACCGAAGCCTGTTACATCATGGTAGGAAATAAAGCCACTGATGGAGAATTTGTCGCTTGGTCTGATGGCTGCGGATAAACCGTAGGAGTTACTTGAAGATGCAGTGCTCAATCCATTGGCTTGTGCAGTACCTACCACAGGAAGGTTTGTGTTACCAGCGGTACCTGCTAGTCCACCTGCATCAAATAGATTGCTACCAGAACCGTGATAACCGTGAACGTAGGTTGCAGCTAATGCAATTCTTTGACCCAGGTTAAAGTTCAATTGTCCTAAAGCAGCATAGTTACCGTTGAACACACCTGAACCCAAACCGGGGTTATTTGGCTCTGATGCCAAGTAACCTACAGTTAAAGAACTGGGTCTGAGGATACCGCCACCTTTACCAAAGTTAATATTTAGCGCTCCACCTGCACCCCCACCAATCCGGTAGATGGGGTTTTCAGAAGCGAAGGTAGACAATGCACCATTACCACCGTCGTAGTCTTCAAAATAGGGGTTATTGGTGGCTGCATAGTCACTGTGAATACCGCCAGTGGCTGCTACGTAAAGTTGAGCAGGTCCAATGGGAACGTAGTAAGCCAACCAATCTAGCTGGACATCATTACCGTTGTTGTTGAGGTTGAAGGTCTGCAAACCTTCAGCACTGGTGTTATTGTTAATACCACCAACGTTAAACCTATTGGCATTACCAGCCGCAAGACGAGTGTGCAAAACGTCTTTACCTGTGAAGCTAGTTTGTAAGTCCAAACGAACTCTATTTTGGAAGACAGTGTTGTTGTTGTCACCCGTGGTATCTCCAAAAGCATCAGTGAGAGCGAAGATTGCTTCACCAACGAGTTTGGTTGTGGTTGAGAACTGGTTAGCTTCCAATTCTGCAGCCCGTGCTTCTAATGCATCAACTCGACCGCGTAGAGTAGCCAGTTCTGCTGCAAATTCTTCTTGCAACCTTTGTAAGGTAGCTAAATCTTCTTTTCTTACCAAGTCAGCTGTTGCTGTTGCAATCAGTTCATTGACTCTATCCAAACAAGCGTTTAAACCAGCCGCAAATTCATAACGGGTTAAAGCCCTGTTACCGCGATAGGTTCCGTTAGGATAACCAGCAATACAACCGTAACGTTCTACCAAAGACTGCAATGCTTGGAATGCCCAATCTGTTGGTTGTACATCAGAAAATTGAGAAACAGATGTTACCTGAGCTTGGTTTTGACCTCTGCCCTCGTTGGTGTACTGATTGACTTGGTCTAACACGTTGTTTTGTGTTGCAGGCTGCGCTTGAGCCACTACTTCTGGCTTTTTGGCAACTTCAGCAACACCTGAAGCTGTTGATGGGGATGTGAAAGCCTCTTGAGTCCCTACTTGTGCGACTCCTGCTGTCACAAATTCACTCTCTGTGGGATTTTGAGCAGCCATTGCAGTTGCGGACATCAACAATGTTGCGCCTAAAACTGCAGGACTTACCACTAAAGATTTCCACAAGATATTAGCCATTTTTCCTCTTCTCCTCACACCTTATATAGATAACTTTGTTTGTTACAACTATTCCGGATTCGCCAGTTTTTGTTGATACTTGTGGACTAGGCATATACGCCCTCTACACACCATTTTAGTTTTTGCCAAGCTAACGATTAGTTAATTTTAGGTAAAGAATTAATGTAATTAACTTATGCAAAAACATAGCTGCATAGTTTGTAATTATAGTTCACTTGAACCGGATGACAAGATATCAGCGTTCGCCTTCTGAACTGTCACATAACTTGCATTCACTTACGCAGATACAACTCAATGACATTTTGTAAAAAATACTCTCCAAACGTTATCTAAAATAGATAACGCCTTTGACAAAACAAGTAACATTCGCAGCACTTATTAGATTTGAGAAATCACTTTTGCCAAGTCAAAATCTTTTTGTGTCAATCCACCCGCATCATGGGTAGTCAGTGAAATTTTGACTCGGTTGTAAGAAATTTCTATGTCAGGATGGTGTCCTGCTGTTTCAGCAGGTTCAACAAGCTTGTTTACGAAATCAATCGCTTCAACAAAGCCCTGAAACTTGCGGGTACACTCCAATTGTGACCCCGACACCGTCCAACTTTTCAAATAGGTTGCCTGTTCTTGAATTTCAGTCTGAGAGAGTAGCTGCGCCATATCACATCATCCCAACGACTCCGACTAGATCCTTTGTAACACTTTGTACTGAAAATGTCTTGTTATTTTCCTCACGTACTTGTGCCTCCCCTACTACGGAATACGCTCAAAAAAGATTTAAGTATAGAGGATAAAAGAAATACACGCTCTTAAAACTTACGCAACCCCAAGGATGTTTTGAGGATTTTAAACTTTGCAGCTCCCCCAACCCCCTTAAGGTGATTTCCTAAAAATAAATCACCGAGGAAACAATCGGTAACTTATCGTAGGAGGCAAAGAATTGCCCTCTTATAGAGGAACAATCTTTCTCAGAAATCGCCTCACAAGGGCGCTGTGTGTAAGTCCTATCCTTTTTCTGTAGGTACTAGCTACAGGTTAAACCCGAGCTACCTCTCTTTATCCTTGATACTTCACACCTTATCCCTTAGACATGGTTCCCTGGTATGACTTTTTTTTATCAAGATGCACTGGTTCTCTGGATTTGAGACATCAGTGTTAATTTTAGTTTGTCAGAGATTACGACGTTATCTGTCTTAAGACGTTCCCACTCAAGAAGAGTGAATTTGAGCTTTTTCTGGATCGACTATTAACCGTGTACGGGCGCAAGACGTTGCGCTTCTACTAACCCTTCATAAAACTATCCGCTCTAACTTAGATTAAGGAATCTAACTTAGAGCGGTCTAGCGGGTCTTCAGGTTGCAACCAGACTGCCGGAAGGAACTCCAACTAGTCTAGCTGCTTAGCTTTTAGCAATGCTAAAAAGCTAAGGCTAGCTCTTAGAGAACAGCCCCGGCACACAGCCGATATTCAGCAACCTGATGACCCATGCATTTACTACTTTCTATCATGGGCATCACCTCCTTGTTGCCTGAACGGTCTTAATCTCAAATAAAGAGGATTGAACCTCTGGTTTATTCACTTCAACCAATATAACACAAGTTTTTGGAAATGAGGGTGGAGATTGAGGATAAGCGATCGCTATTTTTCCCTTGTTTCCGCTATCCCCCTTGTCCCCCCAACCTCTAAATAAAAAGCCCCGCTGGAGGGCAGGGCTTTTTTATCTACAAAAGGTGTTGAAATAGAGAGCTATTACAACGCATTACCACGAGGTAGAACTTCTTCAGGGAAGACAAATTTCTCGTGAGGCTGGTCTTGAGGAGCCATCCAAGCGCGGATACCCTCGTTCAGCAAAATGTTTTTGGTATAGAATGTTTCAAATTCTGGGTCTTCTGCCGCACGCAATTCTTGCGACACGAAGTCATATGCTCGCAGGTTGAGTGCCAAACCGACAATCCCAACAGCACTCATCCACAGACCTGTCACTGGTACAAACAACATGAAGAAGTGCAACCAGCGCTTGTTGGAGAACGCAATCCCGAAAATCTGTGACCAGAAACGGTTTGCTGTCACCATGGAGTAGGTTTCTTCTGCTTGGGTGGGGTTGAAGGCGCGGAATGTGTTCGAGCCTTCGCCGTCTTCAAACAGAGTATTTTCTACTGTTGCTCCGTGGATCGCACACAGCAGCGCTCCACCGAGTACACCAGCCACTCCCATCATGTGGAATGGGTTGAGTGTCCAGTTGTGGAACCCTTGCAAGAACAGCAAGAAGCGGAAGATCGCTGCGACGCCAAAGCTTGGTGCAAAGAACCAGGATGATTGTCCCAAGGGGTACATCAAGAATACGCTCACGAACACTGCTATCGGCGCGGAAAACGCGATCGCATTGTATGGACGAATCCCTACGAGTCTGGCGATTTCAAACTGTCTGAGCATGAACCCGATCAGACCGAAGGCTCCGTGTAGCGCTACGAAGGGCCACAACCCCCCAAGCTGACACCAACGGGTGAAATCTCCTTGTGCTTCTGGTCCCCACAGCAGTAACAACGAATGTCCCATGCTGTCTGCTGGTGTGGATACTGCTACTGTCAGGAAGTTACATCCTTCCAAGTAGGAGGACGCCAAGCCGTGTGTATACCAGCTTGTTACGAATGTTGTACCGGTCAGCCAACCGCCGAGGGCGAGGAATGCACAGGGAAACAACAGTATCCCCGACCAACCTACGAATACGAAACGGTCGCGCTTCAACCAGTCGTCTAGAACGTCAAACCACCCTCTTGTACTGGGGGCACGTCCAACTGCGATGGTCATTGCAACAAATCTCCAAACTTTTATGATTACAGGTTTGCTATCCCTGCCTGCCGATAAACGGTTAAGCGCCCCCGACAAGCAGAAATTTAACAGGTTTGTCAGTCAAGTTTACAATTTTTAACTGACACTAATTTAAATTCTATGTATAAATCGTGAAATTTTCCAGTGTATTTTCAAAAAAATTTAACTTCTTAATCTAATGTATAATTCCGTCAACTCTTGAGATCCCCCTCATGTCCTACTTTTTCCATCTCCGCTTTGCTAACGCTAGAATGAGACCTGAGCCTGAAGTTTGACGAGTAATAGATGTATACCATTGACTTAACAGTAAGAAACACAGCCTTCCCCATATCGGTGGAACGTAAGTCAGCTGAAGACGCTGAACAACTGTATCAACTTATTTTGACAGCCATGAGATCGGGTAATCCTGATATTGTGGAATTGCAAAGTGAGGGGAAAACCGAAAAGAAAATTGCAGTCAGAGCCAGTGAAATTGCAGGGGTACAAGTGATTCAGAAAGATGGCTCAGCAGCGGGAACTGGCAGACCGCCCGGTTTCTTTGCCCTCGCATCTGAGTAGCGATCGGGGATTGGTGATCGATGACCTTGGGGACAAGGGGGACAAGGCAGACAAGGGAGAATAGCTCAATTCCTATCCCCCTAACCCCTACCCCCTATCCCCCTACCACCACCACCTATCTCAGAACAAATGACAGAACTTGGTATTGAGGTCAAAGATTTAAACTTTAGCTGGTCATCGGGAAGCAATATTATAAAAGGTTGTTCCCTGGAAGTGCCTAAGGGAGAATTTTGGATGCTCTTGGGTACGAATGGCAGCGGTAAATCCACCTTACTCAGACTCTTAGCAGGAACGTTAAGTCCTCAGTCAGGGGAAGTTAAACTTTCGCACCCTGTCGGCTTTGTTTTCCAAAACCCAGATCACCAACTGGTCATGCCAACTGTTGGCGCTGATGTTGCTTTTGGGCTAGTGGAAGAAAAACTTCCTCTAACTGCTGTTAGGGCAAGGGTTGAAGAAGCTTTAGACGCTGTAAATTTACTCTCACTGCAAAAGCGCCCCATCTATGCCTTGAGTGGAGGACAAAAACAGCGAATTGCGATCGCGGGTGCTTTAGCTCGTCGGTGTGAAGTCCTTTTATTGGATGAACCTACTGCCTTACTCGATCCAGATAGCCAATTGGAATTGGTAGATGGGGTTCGCAGTTTGGTAAAAAACCGTGGGATTACTGCTCTTTGGGTAACCCATCGTCTGGAAGAATTAAATTATTGTGATGGTGCTTTTTTATTAGAAAAAGGTTCTTTAGTAGATCGAGGTGAACCCGATCGCTTGAAACAGCGTTTAATGGAATTGCATGAAGAAAAGGACGAAGGCTGAACTGGCATCCTTCACACTTCATCCTTTGCCTTTAGCTTAATACTTTGTTACAGCCTGTCAGAGCCGATTTGGAATAGCTGAAGCATTTTTTTGATTTTGTAACATAATGTTACAAGGCATGATTGAAGTACTATAAAAGTTATGAATGAATTTGGTTAACTTTTGAAGACTGTGAATAAAAATCATGCCGCGTTCCTCACCCCAAGCCGTCTTATTAGTAGACGGCTACAACATAATAGGCGCTTGGCCTTGTTTAAGGAAAACCCGTGACAAAGCAGGCTTGGAACCTGCACGCTGGGAACTTATAGAAGCTTTAACCAGTTATAGTGCTTTCCAAGGCTACGATACCCAGATCGTTTTTGATGCTCAATACCAAAACAGTTGTAGCAACAGAGAAACGATTACCGAGCTTCTATCGGTTTATTATACTGATTTTGGGCAAACTGCAGACACATATATTGAAAAACTCTGTGCGTCTTTAAGACACCAAGTAGCCCAATCCATTATATCTCGCGTGATTGTTGCCACATCAGACAGAGCACAGCAGTTAACAATTATGGGATATGGGGCAGAATGGCTCTCAGCACAGCAGTTGTGTTATGAGGTAGAAGCTAGCGTTTGTCGAGCGCGGCAGAAGTACCAATCCCGAAAACAATCTCACAAAAGATTTTTAGCAAACTCTATTGATGATAAAGCACGTCAACGATTGGCTGAATTGCGAATGGGGGTGACGAAATCTTGAGATCTCGCGCTCAATCCCAAAAGCCATAACTATAGAGGTTGCTTCAATCCAAAATATGTTTGAGCCTTTTGAGGCTAAAAAGGTCTAGAGCCAAGCGCATCTAAGCCAAAAGTGTTATTGTGCTTTTGACCTCTGGTATGCTGCGTACACAGCAGGCGCTACGTGTTGCCGTAGGCTATGCCCGAATGGTTATACGCGAACGCAAGTTCAAAAGAATTTCCGAGAAATTTTGCAAAAGTACTTGCCATTTCTATTTTTCTACTTTACTATAAGTAATTGTGACTGACGTTCCTCAGTAGCTCAGTGGTAGAGCGATCGGCTGTTAACCGATTGGTCGCAGGTTCGAATCCTGCCTGGGGAGTTTAAAATTTCTAATAATATTTTTCTTTAACTTCTGCTAGAACGGTTTTGATGAGATGGTCTGGGTTAAAGCTTAAATTAAAAGCTTTTGCACCTTCTGCCCCAGTCGCGAGCGTTCGGCGTTGCTTTCACGTACTCGGGCGGATACTATCACCCGTTCTTTACTGTCTGTCCCTACAGCTATACATTAGATGGCAAGCATACAGGCAAGAAAAAACTCCAAAATTTCGTTCTTGTGGTAGAGGCTTTTAGCTCGTCACATTTAAAAAATGGGAAAATATACCCCTTATTAAAGATAAGGATTGATAGTGAGGCTTTTAGCTCGTCACATTTAAAAAATGGGAAAATATACCCCTTATTAAAGATAAGGATTGATAGTTGGCAAAGTTGAAAAGCTTTACTAACTATCAATAACTAAGCTGTTGTGCCTAAAATTTAAGAGATTTCAGTATTTTTTATATTTAGAGTAAAAATTGTTGTCATTGTACGAATAAATGCTGAAAGGCTTCTAAATCATGCATATAAAGCAGGATTAATTAACAACAATTTGTAAAAAATAAATTAAGAATATGTATAACTAATAAAATTGTATTTCTCTGTTTAGAATTTCTCATCAAAAAAACTTCATAATATCTTTCTATTGAGCACCGAAAGTGGGAACCATACTTTTTCAGAGGGTGTCACTCTCGGTAACTATACAGCAGTCATATAAAGCAAACTGTCTGTAATGAATTGCTATTTGACCCCTAGAACTTTTATTTCAGTCTGTCAACAACAGCACTATAGGTTTTATTAAGTAATGGTTTACCTCTCGAATCAAACTACCCAAAACGAGCAACAGCTCGTTGACTCTGATGGTTGGAACGTTATTGAAACTGAGTTCAACCCCGCTCAACTGCACCACAAAGAAACAGTCTTCACAACTGGGAACGGTTACTTGGGAACGCGGGGTACTTTTGAGGAAGGATATTCCAACGAATTAAGCGCAACATTCATACATGGTATTTATGATGACGTTGCGATCGCGACTACAGAACTGGTGAACTGTCCCAACTGGCTAACCCTAGTTGTGAATGTGGGAGGAGAACGCTTCCGACTCGATGCTGGTGAAATTATGTATTACGAGCGTCGGTTGGATATGCGTTTGGGTATAGTCAATCGTGAAGTGCGGTGGCGTTCCCCAAAAGGTCACACCATAGACTTTCACTTTGAGCGATTTGCCAGTCTTGCAGATCGACACGTTTTAGCTATCAGATGTCAAATCACATCACAAGATTTCGAGGGAGAAGTTTCTGTAGAAATTGAATTCGATCCCAATCCCCACAACCACGGGGTCAAACACTGGAAAACCCTCGATGGAGGAAGTGCGGACAATACAATTTGGCTGCACAGCCAAACCCTCCATTCAAAAATGCAGCTTGGGATCGCCGCTAAGCTTTTAGTAGAAGGGAATTTTGAAGACAAGGGGGACAAGGTAGAATTGTCCTCACACCCTCACACCTCCATCTCCTTCCACTGTTTGCCAAAACAAACAGTGACAGTAGAAAAAATTATCACCGTCTTTACGTCACGGGAAACAGAAACTCCCATGACCACTGCTTTAAATAGATTGGCGGAAGTACCCAGCTATAGCACTTTGTTAGCCGCTCACATTGCTGCTTGGGAGAAAGTGTGGCAAGACAGCGATATTGTTATTGAAGGTGATATCAAAGCTCAAATTGCCGTTCGCTACAATCTCTTCCAGTTAATTGTTGCTGCGCCCCTCCATGACGATCGCGTCAGCATTCCTCCAAAAACACTTTCTGGATTTCCCTATAGCGGTCATATTTTTTGGGACACAGATATTTTTATCCTTCCCTTCATGACTTTGACTCAACCAGCACTGGCGCGGAACTTGCTGACATATCGCCACCACACCATTGAAGGAGCAAGACGCAAGGCAAAAGAAGCCGGATATGCAGGTGCAATGTATGCTTGGGAAAGTGCTGCAACGGGTGATGAAGTCACTCCCCGTTGGGTACCCGGTTTAAACGGTGAGTCCATCCGTATTTGGTGCGGCGATATTGAAGTGCATATCAGCACTGACGTAGCTTATGCTGCTTGGCACTACTGGTTGTACACGGGTGATGATGAATGGATGCGCGATCGCGGTGCTGAAATTATTCTAGATACAGCTAAGTTTTGGGAAAGTCGGGTTGAGTGGAACCCAGAGCGCAATAGTTATGACATTCGTGATGTCATCGGACCTGATGAAAATCACGATCGCGTAGACAATAACGCCTTTACCAATTTGATGGTACAGTGGCATTTACAATCGGCTCTAATGTTGTGGGACTGGTTGTGCCAAGCTTACCCTGACACCTCAGCACAATTGAAAACAAAACTAAATTTGGAAGCAGAAAGGTTTGAAAAGTGGGCGTTGATTGCCAACAAGCTCTACGTTAACCAAGATCCAAATACTGGTTTAATGGAACAATTTGAGGGATTCTTCCAACTAGAAGATGTCAACCTAGCTGAATACGAACCTCGGACAAAATCAATGCAAGGTCTTTTGGGAATTGAAGCCACAAATCAAAAGCAAATTCTCAAGCAGCCAGATGTGTTGATGCTGATGTATTTGTTGCGGGATCGCTACGATCGAAAAACCCTAGAAACCAATTGGAATTACTACAGCCCCCGTACCGATCACAGCTACGGTTCCTCACTAGGTCCCGCCATTCACGCTATTCTCGCTTGCGACATCAACCAAACAACGGAAGCTTACAGTCATTTTATGCGAGCCGCGTTAGTTGATTTAGAAGATGTACGCTGTAACGCAGCCGAAGGAGTTCATGCTGCTAGTGCGGGTGGAGTTTGGCAAGCAGTCGTTTTTGGGTTTGGAGGAGTCCGCATGACTCAGTTTGGTCCTATTGCGTGTCCCAATCTTCCCCAAGGTTGGACTCGCCTTAAGTTCCGCTTGAACTGGCGCAATGAATGGTACGAGTTTGATTTGACTGGTAATCATACGGTTGAGAAGAAAACAGAACAAGAAGAACAAGAAATGGTCTTTGTTGAGGCTGTAGCTTAACAACTCAATCAGTTACTGACCCTTTAGGAACAGGGAGTGTCAAGGCGAGAGAATGTGGATAGCACTGCTCGTTCAGTACTGTTTCGTTCTCAGCCAGAGGCGAACACAGTCAGTAAGGCTCTGCCTCACTATACCTACGGTGGTGTACAGATCTCTAGAAAAGAGATAAAACATCGTGAAAAGGAAGAATTGGAATGAATTTCCCCCCTTTTTTAAGGGGGGTGAGGGGGGATCGAAACCGCAATGAATGCACTATATAAGACTTGTGTACACCACCGTAGCTCACTATACAGTGAGGCAGAGCCCAATACTGCTTGGGTTTTAAAAATTTTCGAGTGAGACAAGCAGCTTTGTGCAGCTGACAAGCCCAACTTGTTCATCATCAAAGACCCATGTTTGATGATGTCGATAAGGAAAAATGACCGCGATTGAATTAGCCATAAGCTGTATTTAAACTTCTGAGCATTTTGAACAAATTTAAAGTAACGTTGATATAATGTTAATTTATATTAAGTTTTTTCATAAAATTTTTTTATTATGCAATAAAAGCAAGCTCCAGGGCAAATTGCACTGTAAATTTATTGGAAATTCAGGAAATTCTCAGCAAATCAACTTAATTTCAAATTGTGGAGAACAAATTCCCCGCTTATGTGCCGATTACTTGCTTATCTTGGTTCCCCCACTTCTCTCGAACCTCTCTTATATCAACCCGACCATTCACTCATAGTTCAAAGCTATAAACCACGTGAAATGCTTTCAGGAGTGGTAAACGCTGATGGTTTTGGTGTTGGTTGGTATCATTCTTATCAAGAGACAGAACCATTTATCTACAAAAATACACTCCCCATTTGGAATGATATTAATCTACCAAGCCTCAGTCGTTATGTAGAGTCGGGATGTGCGATCGCCTATGTCCGCAGTGCTACCCCCGGTCAAGCTTTAGATTTTAGCAACTCTCAGCCATTCCAGTATCAGAATCTGTTATTTATACACAATGGTAGAATTGACAAATTCCGGCAAACTCTCTACAGACCCATACGCAATCAATTAAGTGATGAAGTTTATAAATGGATTGGTGGAAATACAGACTCAGAACATATTTTTGCTTTAGTGCTCAACCAGTGGTTAGCTAATCCAGGGAAAAGTTTGGAGCAAGCTTTACACGCAACATTGCTCCACCTTGCAGAGTTAGCACAAAGCCATCAAACCTATGTCCTTGCCAATATCGTTATCAGTGATGGAAAACGTCTCATAGCTTCTCGCTTTGGGACGAAATCACCTGCGCCATCTCTTTACTGGTTGTGTAACGATCCAACTTTTCCCAACTCTACGATTGTTGCATCCGAACCACTATTTACTGGTAACTGGATTCCTTTTGAAGAAAATAGCATCCTCAGTTTTGGAGAAAATTGTGATATCAGAATTGAGCAAATCTAATTTAAAAGAAACCATTTGTAGTGCATACCATCAATGTCGCACTAAAACCCTCACTCTATTTGAAGAAATTGATGAAGTTAGCTTTTGTCAGCAAGCTCATGCTGACTTTAGCCCTGTTGGTTGGCATTTAGGGCATATAGCTTACACCGAGTCCTTATGGTTGTTAGAACGCACTGCAGGTTTTCCGTGCTTGTTTCCACAGTACCGAAAGTTGTTTGCTGCTGATGGCTTACCAAAAACAGAGCGAGTCAAATTACCCAGCTTGGAAGAAACTCGTTATTACTTAAATGTTGTTAGAGACAAAGTTTTACACTATTTGGAAGTAGCCCATTTAGAAAAACAAGATCGTCTTTGGCGTTTCATACTGCAACACGAAAGTCAACACTGCGAAATTGCTACCTTCTTGTTAGAAATCCTGAAGAGGGATAAGGGGGAGAAGGTGACACGGGGACAAGGTAAAATTTTTTCTCCCAACCCCCTCCTCTCCCCTGACACGATTGAGATTCCTGCAGGCGAGTTTGAGATGGGAAACAATTCAGTGGATGCGTTAGATAACGAACGTTCGGCGCATCGGGTGTACCTAGATACATATTGGATCGATCGCTATCCGGTAACTTGCGGCCAGTATAAAGTATTTATGGAGGCAGGCGGTTATCGGAATCCACAATGGTGGTCAAAAGCGGGTTGGGAATGGCTGCAAACAGCGCAAGTGACACAACCACTTTACTGGTCTAGCAATCGCGATCGGGAAAAACACCCTGTTTG
Organism: Tolypothrix campylonemoides VB511288_2; assembly: GCF_045999855.1. Classification (NCBI taxonomy): domain Bacteria; kingdom Bacillati; phylum Cyanobacteriota; class Cyanophyceae; order Nostocales; family Tolypothrichaceae; genus Tolypothrix; species Tolypothrix campylonemoides. Next base: position 798,742 of record NZ_JBFPMW010000004.1, on the reverse strand, counting down.
TGGTGTCAGTTGGTACGAAGCAGAAGCTTATGCACGGTTTGTAGGGAAACGATTGCCTACAGAGGCGGAGTGGGAAAAAGCAGCTAGTTGGGATGCTCAATTGAAGCGTCGTCTATTATACTCTTGGGGAAACCAAGAACCCACGCGACAGGTTTGCAATCATAACAATTTCAACAAAGGAACAACCCCTGTCGATGCCTTTCCTAACGGACAGAGTGCATACGGTTTGTACGATACTCTAGGCAATGTTTGGGAATGGACAGCGACTTGGTTTGATAGTTACCCCGGTTTCCAAAGTTACCCCTATATAGGGTATTCTCAAGTTTATTTTGACCAACAGCATCGTGTTTTAAAAGGTGGTAGTTGGGCAACACGTCCTTGGGCATTGCGCTGTAGTTTTCGTAACTGGTATCATCCTCACGTGCGCCAAATCCTGGCAGGATTTCGCTGTGCTCGCGTGTAAGAAGCGCTAGGGCGGGGCAGCTGTGCAGAGCGTCAATCAAATATTGGGTGCATATAATAGGAAATGCGATCGCAATGGGACTTTGCTCCTCAAACATCCCATAGGTTAAAATTTCTGTGATTTTCGCTACACAAAGACAAGCAATCATGGTCGAAGCAAAGCTGGTTCAGCAGGAAAATGCACTAAGTCCCGTACAAAATAAAGTTGGGCATTGGGTGCTACTATCAACAATTCTTGCCTCAAGCATGGCTTTTATCGACGCTTCCGCCCTAAACGTCGCCCTCCCCGCTTTACAGAGCAATCTTGGAGCAACTGGTGTAGAACTGCTGTGGATTGTCAACGCCTACCTACTCATGCTCGCTGCTCTCATTTTAGTGGGCGGTTCGCTTGGCGATAAACTGGGGCGAAAAAAGGTGTTTGCAATTGGCATTTGCCTGTTTATTCTGGCTTCACTGGCTTGTGGTTTCGCCCCAACTACCAAATTTTTGATTGCAGCACGTATCTTGCAAGGTATTGGAGGTGCAATGATGATTCCCGGTAGTCTGGCTATCATCACCGCCTATTTTGAACCGGAACATCGTGGTGGAGCGATCGGAACGTGGTCGGCTGCAACTACAATTGTGACAGTTGCCGGACCTGTACTGGGGGGCTTGCTATCAGAGGCTGGATTTTGGCGTGGGGTCTTCCTAATCAACCTACCTATAGGAATCACAACGTTAATCATCCTCTACTTAAAAGTTCCAGAAAGCCGGAACGAAGAAGCTTCTGTAAAAATAGATTACCTGGGCGCAATTCTTGCAACCCTTGGATTGGCAGGTTTGACATACGGTTTTATTTCCCTACACGATTTTGGCATTCACGATCCCCGCATTTATGGAACACTAAGTGGTGGGGCGATCGCGCTATTGGCTTATATCTCAGTCGAAGCACGTTCTGCCCATCCAATGATGCCTTTGTACCTTTTTAAGTCACGTACCTTTAGTGGGACTAATTTGTTAACTTTATTTCTTTATGGAGCATTGAGTGTCGGTACTTTCTTCTTGTGTCTCAACTTAGTCCAAGCACAGGGTTACAGCCAGTCAATTGCTGGATTGGCAGATATGCCATTTGCCTTACTCTTAAGTGGATTGTCTCCTTGGGCTGGTCAGTTGGCAGATCGTTACGGTCCCCGCATACCACTGATTGTTGGTCCTTTTCTTGCTGGGCTTGGGTTTCTGTTGATGGCTTTTGTGGGGTTGACACGCGGAGCTTCCGAATATTGGACAACATTCTTTCCGGGAATTGTCGTCTTTGGCTTGGGTATGGCAATTACAGTGGCTCCGTTGACGACTGCTGTGATGGGTTCAGTGGGAACAGAGTATGCGGGAACTGCATCGGGAATTAATAACGCAGTCTCGCGAACGGCTGGGGTGCTGGCTATCGCAATAGTTGGTTCGCTAGCGCTGTCTACCTATTCGCTTTCGTTACAAGAGCATACAACCTGTATTCACTTATCCAATGCTGCACGGCTTCTACTACAATCTCAAGCCAGACAACTCGGTCAGATAGCACCAATTGTCGGGGTTGCACCGGAAAATGTGGATGCTGTGGAAACAGCTGTCAAATTGGCTTTCGTTGATACTTTTAGATTGGTAATGATAATTTGTACCGGATTGGCTTGGTTGAGTGCAATAATGGCAGCACTCTTGGTTGAGAATCCTCGCAAGCAACTACATGGTTGACATACTCCCCAGCCTAAAGGCGTGGGGATTCTAGGCTCAGACAGCGATTGCAGGCACAGCCCGTCTTACATCACCTAACCCAACAGTTGATGCCCCAACTGCACAAATATTTTTAGCTGCATTTTCGTCCCTCCCATTCACTAACTGACAGGACGGACAGCGCCACTCTCTGACGGACAAATCCAGCTTTTCTAGAACGTGTCCACAACTAGAACAAGTTTTAGTAGACGGATACCATCGATCTATAAATATGACAGAATTGCCTTTCTTTTTGGCAATCCACTCTAAAATTTGTAGAAATTCTCCAAAAGCTAGGTCTGATATTTTCCGCCCCCAAAGACGTTGCATTCCTTTGAGATTGAGCGTTTCAAAACACAACACATCAAACCTATTAGTTAGACTGTGAGCTAGTTGCCAAAACCAATCGCGTCTAGCGTTTAAAACATCCTCGTACTTGCGTACCAGATTTTTTCTGGCCCTTTCTCGGTTGGATGAGCCTTTTAGTTTTTTGGAATGCTGTTTGCTAGCTTTTTTAATTGTGCTGAGAGACTGTTTGAGAAATTGAGGAGATTCAATACTCGAACCATCAGAGCAAGTGAGAAACGTCTTTAAGCCAAAATCAAATCCCGCTATTCTACCAGTCGTGAATTTGATTTCTGGTTCAACTACACCGTCAACTACAACCACCATAAACAATTCACCCAAAGGTGTGCGCTTGATGGTTAGTGTTTTGACCGTTCCCTCCCAACTTCTAGACTTCCAAAATTGATAAACTCGATTTCCAATCTTGACTCTATTGCCACCTAAAAACTTGTACCCTGCTTGCTTTAGGGTGAACGATTTGTATTTCTTGACTTTCTTGAATCCCGGTGGACGAACCCCCTTCTTGTTGTGCTTAAAAAACAATTGGTATGCCTTCTCAATGCGCTGACAGATATCCTGTACTGCCTGAGAGCCTACCGACTGCCAAAACTCACTACGTTTCCGCAACTTGGCAATGTGTGATTGAAGTTTCGTGCAACTCAAGTGTTTACCCCACATACGATAGTATCGTTTGTGCAAGGCAATGCAATGATTGTAAATTACCCCAGAAGCGTTAATCATCCGCTTGAGGTACTTATTGCGCTTGTGTTCGTACAACTTAAACTTCAATGTTTTCATGCTACTATTATACCACCATCGACGGCAATATGACGGCATGAAAAAATTAACAGTGCGGTGTTCAGACGAAGAGTACGAGATACTAGTAGCGCATTGCAAAGAAACAAATCGCACTCAAAGCGATGTGATTCGCGAGTTAATTCGGAAATTGAAGAAAAGCCGTCCTAGAAGGACGGGGCTTTAAACCCAGATTTTTGGTAAAGTAAAAATTTTTTCTAGAATACCAGTCATTGTGTATAAGCGATCGCAGTTTCTTTATCCTACCATTAAATAGAAAAGGCAGCCTTTCTGCTTAAATTTTTGTAAAGACCACTCTCAACGCGAATTCAAGTTGAGAGTTCCAACCGCCCAAGTCAACGGAGGATAAATGACTACATCTCAGGCTGTCGGTAGCAAAGAGACTTCCCAAAATTCTCACGAAGAACGCTTGCAAATACAGCGTTTGCAGGAACAAACTTTGGTTATTTCTTCTAATGTAGGAAGTGATGTTGTCAAGGGATTAACTCAAAGAACTAAATCCTTACCCCCTCGTTACTTCTATGATGACCGAGGCTCTGAGCTATTTGAGCAAATTTGTGAATTACCAGAATATTACGTAACGCGAACAGAAACAGCAATTTTACAAGAATGCGCTGGTGAAATTGCTCAAATAACGGGTTCTTGTGAATTGGTAGAACTTGGCAGTGGTAGTTCTACCAAAACCCGTATTCTACTGGATGCCTATTATCAAGCTGGTTATAATTTGCACTACGTCCCAATTGATGTCAGCGCTGGAATGTTGGAAAGTACTGCCCTACAACTACTAGCAGAGTACCCCACACTGAAAATTCAAGCCCTAGCTGGAACCTATGAATTAGCGTTGGCACAGCTTGAACCCACCAAATTACCTACCAGAACAATCTGTTTTATCGGTAGTACGTTGGGTAATTTAAATTCTCAAGAATGCGATGAGTTTTTTAATCAAATCATTAATGCTTTACAAGAAGGAGAATATTTCCTCCTTGGTATAGATTTGCAAAAACCAAAACATTTGTTAGAAGCTGCTTATAACGATCGCCAAGGAGTCACCGCAGCATTTAACCTAAATATGCTGGCACATCTCAATCGGCTGTATCAAGGAAATTTTGACATAACACAATTTGAACATTGGGCTTTTTACAATGAAACGCAAAATCAGATAGAAATGCATTTACGCAGTTTGCGATCGCAAACCATTGAACTACAAGCTTTAAACCTCACAGTTTCTTTTGACCAAGACGAAACCATTCTCACTGAAATTTCTCGCAAATTCGACCTCAATAATATTCAGCAAGAATTGAAAGCAAAAGGTTTAGTCCCGCAAAAGGTATGGACTGATAAAAATCAGTGGTTTGGATTGATATTGTGTCAAAAGAATTGGTAATACCACTGGGAGTGAATCTGTCCGCGTTTCCATACTCTTGTTGACCTCGTTCCCAGGCTCCGCCTGGGAATGCCTGCTTAGAGGCTCCGCCTCCTGTATTGAATGTACGGGCGAATGGAATTCGCAGCTACACAGGCAAAACCCGCCTTCGCGGGTTCTCATCTCGATCCGGTGGCTCCGCCTCCTGCACTCAGATAGAAAACAATCCAAAAGTCAAGCATGACAATTCCATCTGAAAATGTTCGCACACTTCAACAAGAAGCCATTGACGAAAACACATCACGCGATCGCCTGCAAGAACTCGCTGCCTGTAATCTTGAATTAGCACAACTTGTAGCTAGCAATTCAAATGCTCCTGCAGAATTACTCGCAAAAATAGCAACGAGTAGCGATATAACGATTTGTCGCCATGTCACAGCTAATCCTAATACGCCAACAGAAATATTATTGGAATTAGGAAAAAAGTTTCCCAAAGAGCTGCTCAACAACCCTGTCTTTTCTCTGCTAATGCTTGAAATTCCTAATTTCCTTAATAATATGCCTGTAGAAACTCTAGCAAGTCTGCTTAACTATCATATCAGTAGCACAACTTTTATTCCTGAGGATTGGCTTGAGCAATTGGTGAACCATCAAAGCTCCTTCACCCGTGCCAGAATTGCCGAACAGCCTAACCTTTCTCTTCATCTTTTAGAAAAGTTAGCCCTACAAAGCAACTTAGTAGTTCATATGAGTGTTGCCGAAAACCCCAACATTTCTGTTTCTCTTTTAGAAAAGTGGGCATTAGACGACAATTGGGAACTGCGTGCCAGTGCTGCTTACAGTTCCAAAACTCCTCCACACCTATTGGAAAAGTTAGCACAAGATGATGATATCAATGTCACGATCGCTGTTGCCACAAATCAAAATACACCATTACATTGTGCCAAACTGGCGGTGTCAAGATGCGATCCAACGAGCCGTTACAAAATTGCTTGTATGCCGAGAACCCCTATTCCTATATTGGAATATTTAGCAGAAGATAAGGCTGAAAAAGCTCGTGAAGGTGTTGCTTGGAACCGAAATACTCCAGTCTATCTTTTTGAAAAGCTAGCACAAGATGACAATTGGTCTGTTCGCTATGCAGTTGCCCGTAATCCCAGCGCTCCTGTTCGCGTGCTGCAAAAGTTAATGCTTGATAAAGATGCTTCCGTTCGTCAAAGTGCTGAAACTACCCTAACATCTGGTTAAGAAATACTGATTTTTTAAAGATAATGACCTTAGTTAAATACTACATAAATTCCTGAGTAGCATGTTCAAATACAAATGCTCCAGGAAGCTCGCTTAACTGCTCAACAACTAAAATGTAATCGTTGAAATGAGCCATACTTGGGTCTGAATCAGAACTAATTTCAAAACGGGACTTACAAGTAGCAATGACTGCTCGATCGGGATGGTTGTGAGCAAAAGTACTTGCTATTTCCTGTGATTCTTTGAGAACCTCCGGTTCGGAGTTTAAATAAATGTATAACGACCAATTATCAAAGGTGACTGCTAATCTATTCTCAAAGAATAGGGTACTTACTGAGCGCTCCGCAAGTTTATGAGTGAAGAAGCGCACAAGTTTCATCTCAGCATCTTGAAGCGATCGGCGATCGCCAAGTGCTAGGAGAACAGAAGCTTTATAGAACACAATATTTCTTTCTCTCAATCTTAATTGAGATGGTTTTACCACATCAAATTTAGAATTATTGCAAAATATTAATAAATTTTAAAATTTATTAATATTTATTTTTCTCATTCTGCTGGTAGATAACTTTAACTATAGTTATAGAGTTTAATCAGAATTACTCAGACTAGCGAATGAAATTGTATTGATTGTACTGAAAGTAATCCTTGTAATTGCAGTATGTTTTTGTCAAACAACCTACTAAAGCTTACTATGGCTTTACTTGCTAATCAAACTATATAGAAGTGTTTAGGCGTATGGAGAACGTACAAGTCCTAGACGGTTTGAGAGTATTGGCAGTAGATGACAATGCCGATACTCTAGACTTGCTCAAATTCACTTTTGAAGAATTTAATGCACAAGTCACAACAGCAACGTCAGTGAGTGTTGCTTTAGAAGAAGTTGAGCGTTACAAACCAAATATTCTAATTAGCGATCTTGCTATGCCTGTTGAAGATGGCTATTCACTTATTCGTAAAGTGAGAAGTTTAACTAAACCAACAAGACAAATTCCAGCGATAGCTTTAACAGCAATGGCAACTGAAGAATCGCGTACACTTGCTCTCAATGCTGGGTTTAATTCCCACATAGTCAAACCTTTCGATCCCGAAGAGTTAATTGCAGTTACTTCCAATCTTGCTCTAGTTGCTTTGTATGATACCTGTCCGGCTTGTGGCATAACAAAATTATCGTTCATTGAGTACGAGTCAAAGAACAAAATTTGGTTTCAATGCCCCAGTTGTAAGTGGAACAGGTTTTATAAACTGAATACAGTTAAAGATGCTGGATTTGTGAATCCCTATCATTAATTGCACTTAGTTATGCAATCTTGACCAAAACCTCAACTTACAAGCAAAGCTTGTTGTTTTAGTTTTGGCATAATACCACGCATCACCTCCGATTCGCTCGATCGCTTCACGGACTTTTGTGCTTCTACAATTAACCAATGGGAAGATTTCCCGAATTAACCGCATGAATGTACTCGCTACCTGAAGTGGGAAATCCTCGCTTATAAGAAGCTTCTTCTGGCTTACCCCATCCTAGTTGTAAAATTATTTCCAAAAAATTAGAATTTTCCCACTTCCATAGACTTGCCCATTCTGTTCTTTGAGTCATTCTATCTACGTCAGATATCATTATTTGTCTGTATTCTTTACTATTATTAATGCTTAAGTACAAATCCAAGCCTAAAGAAACATTTCTCCAAAACTCTAATACAGAATTCTTTGCAGCTTTTAGAATTTCGATATCATTGGGTAAAGCTATAAGCTGTGCATCGACTTCTGGATAGCGTAATGTCTTTTCTCGAATAGTTATTTCACGCCACACAATACCTGAAACTTGATGTTCTCTTTGGTATTCGTGGATAGCGGCTTTGAAATCTTGATAAGCAGTAAACTTTTGCAATCCGTCTGTTTTGATAAATTGGTCTATAAGAGGATTACCGGAGACGGTGACTGCTAACTTTAGACGCTTTCCTTCGAGACAAGCTTGGCGTTCGGAACGCAGAATTTGGATGAGATCTTCTGTAGTGTAAACCTTTGACATATAAATTATGAATTATGAATTATGAATTATGAATTGAAGGTTTCATCATTCAGCATTCATCACTTAGGATTCTCTTATATATTATCCCTGAACTCATATTTTTAGATGTATTTAATATTACTAAAAGATAGGGCAGACTATTTTGCCTGCCCCAAAAGTCATTGACTGGTTAGCTCGCTGTTTAACTCATTAAAGGAGCGTCTCTTTAATTGCACTGATTCGGAACGAGGTAATAAATCAAACACAACCCTAAATTTGTCATCTATTTCTTCATAAGGGACTTGACCCTTCTTGTTAAGAAGGACTTGACCCGAGCGATCGAAGACCACGACTTGAGGAACACCTCCAGAATAGTAATAACCTGCTTCTGTAGGGTCATAAGTTGCTTTAATTGGTAAGGCGTCCACATTGACAGGGATGATCTCTGTTACCCGACCGTAAAATTCCTGTACTCTTGAAACAATTAGGGCATATTGCTTGCAATCACTGCTGTCCTCTACGTAGAAAAATAGCAGGGCAGGTTTATGCTCTGATATAGCTTGGGAGAGTGTTGCTTTAGGGGGAACTAATGAGCCGTTACCGGCATAAACCACAAAAATGTTGCCATCGTATCTGTCGTCTTTTAGACCTGCAAATGCCGATTGTGTATGAATAAATAACAAGCAGGAAAGGAGTAAGAACACTGACAAAACCCGCCGCCAGTCTGGAATGAGATTGTGTAAAAATTGCCACTTGATGCCATTCATTCAAAAGAACCTTTTTATGTTTGTTTTTCCTAAGTTTGTGCTGAATATCGCAAACTGGGGTGGAATTATAATGACACCTGCCACCAAGTTTTAGGATAACGTCTTTTGGGGATTGGGGAATGGTCAAGACAAGGAAGAAGGGAACAGACATGGTAGACGAGGGAGAAAATTCTACTTTGTCTCCCTCGTCTCCCACTCCCTACTCCCTACTCCCCCTCATGGGTTATAAGTTATTAACTGCCAAAAAATTAGGATACTGATGTGGGAAACAAAATTCAACTTATAGATAGACTGCGGCTGGGTTTGGCTGTCTCAGTTGCAAAAAGTGTAACGTTTGTGGTGCGATCGCTGCGACTGGGTGCGGCGAGTGTTTTACCGGGTTCCATCGCCCGTCGCATTGAACCGCGCCTCTTGCAATTATTGAGCAAGCAAGTAAAAAATGGAGTGATTCTCATTGCTGGAACCAACGGCAAAACTACGACATCGCTGCTTCTACGCACAATACTGGAACGCAAAGGATATCGAGTTGCTCATAACTCCACAGGCGCTAATTTGGAAAATGGTCTGATGACTGCGATGTTGGAATCTACCAACATAGTAGGTGAATTGGACGTTGATTACGCAATATTAGAAGTAGACGAGAATATCATACCGAAGGTGTTAGCACCGATTCAGCCTCGGATCGTTCTTTGCTTGAATCTATTTCGCGACCAATTGGATAGATATGGGGAAGTCGATGTCATTAGCAAGCGCTGGACAAAAGTGATTTCTACCTTACCGCGAGAAACAGTCGTTATTCCCAACGCTGACGATCCCACACTATCGCTTCTCGGTCAGCAATTACCCCAAAAAGTGTTATTCTTTGGCTTGAATGAACCGGAGAATTATTTAGAAGAAATCCCTCACGCTGTCGATTCCATCTTTTGTCCTAGCTGCGGACATTCCCTCAACTACAAAGGAGTGTATCTGTCGCACTTAGGAGATTTTCTCTGTCCCAAATGCGGTTTTCAAAGAAGCCAACCGAAACTAAATAGTAATGAATGGTCGCAAATTCTTGTTGGTTTGTACAACAAATACAATACATTAGCTGCTGCTACTGCTGCCATTGAATTAGGTGTAGATGAGGCAACTATTCGCGATACAATTAATAACTTTCAAGCTGCATTTGGTCGTGCAGAAGAATTAGAAATTAACGGGAAGCGAGTCCGAATTCTACTATCAAAAAATCCTGTAGGAACAAATGAAACAATTCGAGTAGTGACTCAAAGCAGTGACAAAACAACATTGCTTGTCTTAAACGATCGAATACCAGATGGAACAGATGTGTCTTGGATTTGGGATGTCGATACAGAAAAATTAGTAGAGCGAGGAGGGACTTTAGTTGTCAGTGGCGATCGCGTTTACGATATGGCACTGCGCCTCCGCTATAGCGAAAAGACACCTGAAAGCCATTTTAAACTGATAGTAGAAGAAGATTTGCGCCAAGCGATCGCAACCGCACTGGAAAACACTCCAGATAATGAAACATTACACATCCTCCCCACCTATTCCGCCATGCTAGAAGTGAGAGAAGTTCTAACTGGCAGAAAAATATTATAAATATGCTAATAGCTAATAGCTAACAGCTAATAGTGTTTTGACCATTAGCAATTAGCAATTAGCAATTAGCAATTAGCAATTAGCAATTAACCAAAGGAATTTTATGAATAATCAACAATATGAATTAACAATTGGTTGGCTTTATCCAAAACTGATGAGTACTTACGGCGATCGCGGTAATGTTATTTGTATAGAACGCCGGAGTCAGTGGCGGGGGTATAGTGTCCGCGTATTACCTCTCGATCAAAGTTCTACTGCAGAGGATATTCGTTCGGTGGATGTTATTGTGGGTGGTGGCGCACAGGATCGTCAACAAGAAATTGTCATGCGCGATTTACAAGGTGCGAAAGCAGAAGCTATGCGGGAGAAAATAGAAAATGGGACTCCTGGAGTGTTTACTTGTGGTTCGCCCCAGTTGTTGGGACATTATTATGAACCTGGGTTTGGACAACGAATTGAAGGCTTGGGCATATTAGATATGGTGTCCGTACATCCAGGCGAAAATGTGCGGCGTTGTATCGGTAATTTGGTTATAGAAGTCAGTGCAACTCGTTTAGCACGGGACTTGGAGGAGATGACGGGTAGCAAGCCCTATTTGATTGGTTTTGAAAATCATGGGGGACGCACCAAGCTAGGAAAAGTGGAAGCCCTCGGGCGTGTTGTTTGTGGATTGGGTAACAACGGTGAAGATGGAACAGAAGGGGCTTTTTATCAGAATGCGATCGCAACTTATTCCCACGGTCCTTTGTTACCAAAAAATCCCTTTGTTGCTGATTGGCTGATTCAAACTGCATTGCGGTTGAAGTATCAACAGCCCATTACCCTGTCACCTCTAGATGATACCTTAGCTATGCAAGCGAGGGAGGCGATGTTTAAGCGGTTAAAGGTAAATCCGCCAACTGTCGCTGCTGCTAGAGTTTAAATCTCTTTCTTGTAAAGCGGGCTGAAAAGCCCGCTTGAAGTATGATGGTAACTCTATACTCTTTCTTATTCAAACGGTTGTTAAACATTTAATTTTTCTTTTAAAATTTCTCGAAGTATACACTCGGCTCTTACTATAAAGTCTTCTTTAATCTCCCGTCTCTTTGGCTTACCTATCTTGTTACTTAAGGTAGATACAAGAGCGTAACTTGTTACGTAATTAGCCAATTCTTTACTAAATTGACCTGTTTTGACTTGTACATCATCATCTCCAAATAATGTAATGGCAATAGGTGAGATAATGTTTTGAATACCAATAGCTATGGAATTTTTTATAGCAGGTAGATTGAGAGATTTGTGTAAAATTGGTGATTTTCTCCAACTATCCTCAAGCCAAAAATCTTCAAGGTCTTCAATTTTTGTTAATTTAAATATTTTATGATGATATTTATAATACTCATAAAATATTTTAGCAAATTCAATATTAATTACTTGATTGATTTCTATTTTGAAATTAGGGGAAATGTTTTCCCATATATTAAATAAATGCCAGAAAACAATTGTATAAGAATCTAAAACTAGCTCGTACTCTATTTGAGTTTCATTTACATCTAACTTGGATAAAAAATCAAGCTTTTTCATTAATGTACTTCTTGTATGATGTCTGTTCATCAGACTTCTTGCATAAGTTTTTTTTCCACGCAAAGCTGCAACAAGTCAGAAAAAAATTAACTTTTTTAAGAAATCCATTGAAATTAATATACAAAATTGTCCTTAAGCTCGACTATGGGATTTTTACGGAAATTCTCACTTGTGAGATTTTTTCTCTAATTTTTTTTAGAAGAAAATTCACAGGACAAATATTATGTTTTCTACTAAAATATCCTCTAAGCTGTGCGCCCTTAAATTTTCTCATGTTGACTGACAGAGAGAGGGGGAGGGTGTTGATTAATTTTTCCCCAGTTTGAGAATCTACAAATTATATGGACCAAAGCTTACTTACCCTATTTTCCATGTTCTTCTCGATTGACTATTCGGTAACGCTCGTACCTTCTAATTGCCATAACTAAACTCAACTTCATACGTGTAAAAGCTTCTATCAAGCTACCTATTTCATCATTTGCTACCTTCTCAAACTCAACATCAAAATTACCAGTACTGACTGCTTCTGTTACCCGAACAACCTGTTTAATAGGTCTAACAACATAACGTTTCAGCCAAAAATTAGCTATATAAATAGCACTGGCAAAAATCAGAGTAACAATTCCCATGACTATAACCAGCGACTGTCGAGCTTTTTGTAAAACTTCATTAGCGGGAATAGAAACAATTTGAGCACCATTGACCATATTTAATTTCCAACCAAACCCATTGCGATCGCCATACATATCAATCATTGTTTTAGGAGCAACATCAGGTGTGCTGTGACACTGCAAGCAACTAGATTCAGTGATAGATAGAGGGAGCGCAATGTAAAAAAAGTTTTTTCCCAAAAGAGAACGAAACCCTGACAAGTTTTTCAGATTTTTATTCTTTTGAAATTCTTTAACAATTGTCGCTTCAAAAGTATCGGCTTTATCTCGAATATTTGTAGGATTTAGCATTGCTTCTTTATAAAGAAAGTCTTTGAATCTTTCATTTTTCTTTTGTAAATCTTCCAAGACTTTTCGTGAGGAATAAGCTGGAATTGCCTGCTGTAAAAACTCACTATTATCCAAACGAGGTTGTAATTGAGGAACGACTTCAGTTGTTGTATAAGAGCGAACAGAGTTGATAGTCTGAAGCAATAACCAGGCGCTTGAGCTAATTTCGTCTTGAGTTTTGTAATTTAAAACGCCAGCTAAAGCTATTCCGCTTAGAGCAATTCCTTCAATAAATACAAGTAACAGGAGTGCAGTCAGTTTTTTAGCTAAAGTTAAATTGTTAAAAATTAATAAGCTTTTTTTTAAGAGATACATAGAATTTATTTGTTATGAATCATTTCTGGTTTATTAAGTAGGGGGGAAACGATCCACCCCTGTCTGACTTTTGGTTGACCTACATAATTATTCATTTACCCGATGTAATGCTCACCTTTCCGGCTCAACTCAGGTTTGTGTACTGTTCCTACTAGGAAAGAATTCAGCACTATGAATGTAACCAGGGAAAAAATAGCGCTAGCATATAAAGCTCCTTGAACTCCTATAAATCCAAAGGCAATACCGACTAAAGCGGGACCAAGCGCCCTTCCCAAAGATTGGAGAGTCACATTCATTGCCATAAATCCAGCACGATTATCCTCTGGTGCAAGACGTGCAAAGACTGTTTGGATAGATGGTAGTGCAATACCAAGACCTGCACCAAAGATAAGCACGGGGATAAAAAGCAACCACACATTACTTATTAAGGGAGCAATGAATAGTGCTACAGCACAGATGACGAACGAGATTTTAATAAGTGTAACTTCCGAGAACTTCTGAGCAAAGCGCCCCAATTGAGAAGCAAACAAAGCAAGAGTTATTTCCATACTGGCAAGGATAATACCAATGACTGCACCAGATGCACCGAGATGATTCGCCGCTAAAAGTGGAATGCAGATAAAACAAGCACCAAATTCTAAGATAAATAAAGACAATACCGCAAACAACAGCACTAATACAGAACGGTTGTTAATACTTTGCCAAGTACTGCTCACATAAGCTTTGATATTGAAATCTTCAACAGACCTTTGGCTTTGCGTTTTTGGTAGTTTTAGCTTTGTCAACGCTAATAACGCAATTGGGAGAGCAAGAAATGAGAGTAAAAATGGGTATTGCCAACTAAGTTGCGCCAATCCACCCCCAACGAGAGGATAAACTGTTGCACTAATGCCAATCATACTGGCGTTAAATGCCATAGCAGCAGTCAACATCTTCCCAGAGTAAACATCCGCAATGACAGTAAGAGACAAAGACTCCAAACTAGCAGCGCCAACGCCTTGCAAAAATCTCCACTCTAATAAACTGCGAAAATCCCGTGCAAAAGCACTTAAAATTCCGCCAAGTGCAAACAGCAGTAAAGAAGGAATAAGGATTTTCTTTCTACCAATACGGTCAGCCAAAATGCCAAAGATTGGAGTTCCAATTGCAATTGGGATCAGAAAGCTTGCCATCACCAATCCAATTTGTTCATCTGGAACCTTAAAAGCTTCCCCAATGGCTGGTAGTGCTGGATTGATAGCCATCACACCCATAACTGATATCAGTGTTATACTGATGATGATATAGAGATTGTTATCTTTATAGATAGGATTTGATTTATCTTGTTGAAATTTCATAGTAGTTAGTAGTTGTTGGTGATACTTTTCAGTGATTGTCTTCTGTATTTAACCAACATCCAGAATTGAAGCATTTTCGCAAATTAAATAGCTCTGGAGCTTAAGTTCAGACCTTTTCAGACCTTTTCTGTCTTTTTATGACTCTTGTCTACAATTGAGTAGCTAGGTCAATTTATTTATATATCTCTAGAACCTAGAATCACGATTACACAGGTATTTCAGGCAACATGAAGAGAAAATTAATTTTCACGGGTACTGACTTTCTACAAAATTCCCGGCTTCTTCAAGAAGTCGGGAATCGATAGGAATTTATACATTGCTAGGATTGTGGATTATCCATTGTTAGTCTAATTTCATGAATAATTGCCTGCTAACCACTAACCACTAATACCAGGTTCGCCTAAGTAATGACGATAAGAATGACGCGGAGATTGGGATACGCGGCGACATGCTTAATTTTTAATCGTAAGCCATTATCCGAACACGATATAACTCATTAAGCAATTTGAAATTTAAAAGAGACTGCATCTCGCCTACCGATACTGAAGGTCAAACCGGGCTTTAACTTATACCAAATTCCGGGTAATAGAGGATATTTATTAATGTAAGTTCCATTAGAACTGCCCATATCTTGAATGTAGTATTCTCCTCCCTCAAATTTAATTTCTGCATGAATCCGAGAAACAATATCAGAATTGGGTAATCCAGATAAATCGATATCAGGAAAGCTGCGTTTGTTAGGTTTTCCTATGCGAATGAGAGAGAAATTATCGGGTAATTCAATAACTTTATTGCTTTGAACATGGAATAATCTGGCAACAGGTTTTTCTGCAACTGTGGGAACTTCAACAAAGCTAGGCTCGAAACTAACTTGTTCTGCATTCACAAAGCTGAGAGCAACCGAAGGACTATCCGACGAAGGACTGGGGCTTGGTTTTTTAGTTGCTAGCAGAGCATTGAAAATGACTAATGCGATTAATGAAATAACCGCACTAGTTGCAAAAACCGCCCGCGTTCCTAAAATCATATCAACAATGCTTCCAAGCAAAGGACCAAGTGTTTGTCCCCAGGATTGTACTGTTGAATTTACTGCCATAAAACCGGCTCGAGATTCTTGTGCAGCAAGCCCTGCTAGCAACGCTTGCGTGGATGGAAACGCAAGACCTTGGGCTGCACCAATTAACACAATCGGGATAAATAGCAGCCATACGTTATGAACAAAGGGAACAATCAGGAATGCAATAGCAGCAAGAATAAAAGAAAATTTGATAAGCTTAATTTCAGAAAATTTCTGTGTCAGCCGTCCTAGTTGAGAAGCAACAACAGCAACAGCAAGCGATATAGCAGTCAGCAGAAAACCATTAAAAGCTTCAGATGCCCCTAACTCATTTCCTGCCAAAATTGGAATGTAAGTTAAGCAAGCTCCTACTTGCAGCATGAATTGTACCATCACTGCAAACATCAGCCCTACAACTTGGCGGTTGTTAATGCTACTCCAGGTACTTTGGAGATAAGGTTTTAGTTGAAAATTTTGCTGGTTGGTTTGTTGCTTTGGCAGTTTGAGTGTGAATAATACCAACAGAGCAATCGGAATGGCAAGCAATGATACTATGAATGGATACCGCCAGCTAAAACCAGCTAAAAGTCCACCAATGAGAGGAAAAAGTGCGGAACTTATGCCGATTAATCCAGCATTAAACGCCATAACAGAGCCCAGCTGTTTTCCTCTGTAGAGATCGCCAATTATAGTCAGTTGTAAAGATTCTAAGCTTGCAGTACCAATACCTTGTATAAGTCTCCATTCTAAAAGACTGCGAAAGCTTTGGGCAAAGCCGCTTAAAGTTCCACCCAAAGCAAATATAAGTAGGGAAGGTACTAAGATTTGCTTTCTACCAAAAGTGTCAGCTAAAACTCCAAAGATTGGAGTTACAATCGCACCAGGGAATTGAAAGAGCGTTGCAACCAATGACACCTGTTCGCTGGAAACACTAAAAACTTTTGATATAGTTGGTAGTGCTGGATTAAAAATTGTTCCACCCAAAATTGCTATAAGTGTTATCGCATTAATAATGTAAAAGTTTTTATCCTGGTATATCTTACTTGCAGGTTTGATTTTGGTTGGACTTATAGAAGAACTCATCCGTTTTCTTCCTTAATTTGCAAAGATTTTCTAAAAAATGTGAGTTGGAAGGAAAATCAAAAATACGATTTTGTGCTTGTGAGATGAAGAATCTCAAAAAAATCAATATATTTATTATAGAGAAATATATTCCTCAAATTGTTTGGCAAATATTTCTAGTTGCCAATTAGCAAAATCTATTGATTCAATAGAACTTTTGTCTTAGTTATAAGGAGTTATTAACAAAGACAAAAGTTATAGTAGTACGAAACTTTGTATGGAGTAACAACACTTTAGTAAAAGTTATCAATCGCTGTGAGATAAAAGTGAAGAGTTGGCTTAACTTGCGATCGCACAATGCTCAAGTCCGGTACTCCACTCATTAAGCCCTGTCCCACTCCAAATAGAGTTGTGCGTAACCTCGGTTAAGCAATGCAGGAATATGTGTTAGTTGTTGGTTCGGACGAAGCCGGAGATTTGGCAGGCGTGAAGACAAAACTTCTAGAGCAATCCGTCCTTCCCGACGAGCCAAATTAGAACCCGTGCAGTGATGAACTCCATGACTAAATGCGAGATGGTTAACAGGTGTCTGTTTGAAACGTTCAATGTTGAAGCGATCGCTATCAGGATACTGATTTTCATCACGATTGGCAGAACCATACAGCAAAAGGATGCGCGTGTCCTTAGGTAATGTGGCTCCGGCGAGGGAAACCTCTTGTGTAGTAACCCGAATCATTGATGCAGCTGGAGTATCGTACCTCAATACCTCTTCTAGTGCAATAGGAATAAGAGATGGTTCATCACAGAGGCTTTGCCACAACTCAGGCTGTTCTAACAAAAGTTTTAAAGCTTTGCCAATTAAATTAGCAGTTGTTTTATGTCCTGCTACAATCATCTCACATAAAAGCAGCACTATCTCTGGTACAGTTAAGTCACTAGTTAATAGATCGCTAATCATGTCGCCGTTAGGTGAAATGTGTCGTTCTTCAACTAAACGTGCCATAAAATGCTGTAAATCAACATAGCTGCGAGCACACTCAACTTGTCGTTCTGGCGTTAAAGGTGTAGAAAACAAAGCTGTAACTTCACTACCCCAATGCTTCACTTCTGCCATCTTATTTAAAGGAACACCGTACATATTGAAGATAACTTCAAGGGGCAGAGGATAAGCAAACTTTGATAAGATTTCTACCTGACCATCATTGATAAAATTGTCTACCAATCTGTTAGCGATCGCACGAGTTGAGCCTTCCATAGCGACTAGTTTTTCTGTGGCGAAAGCTTTCAAAAAAGGAGCACGGAAGCGCCTGTGTTGTTCGCCATCACTACCAATAAGTGAAACAACGGGAAAGCCTTGACGCAACACTTCAATTGTCTCAGGAGCAAAGTCGCCAACAGATTGGAGACTTTGTGCAGAAGAAAATCGTACTGGATCTTTCAGTACTGTTAAAACATCTTCATATCGCGTCAGAACATAAGCATTCAATAGTGAACTGAAAAAGATTGGTTCTTCATTTCTAGCATGCTTATAGAAGGGATAAGGGTTATCCAGTAATGGATTAACAAAGGGGTGAAACTCTTTTCCAAGATGAGGGCAAGTCTTTTGCTGTTTTTCTATTCCTTTCTCCTCACTCAATTGTTCATCTTGTTGGTCATTGAACGCTAGATTGTGTGCTTGCAGGGTATCAACGTTATCCATTTTTTCGTCTCTTAAACTTACAAAAAATCTAGAAAGAAATATTTCCACCAAGGATGAAGCAACCTTGTGAATCATCTATTGTTAATTAACAGCTATGGCTGAGTGCTTTTCGCAAACGGAATCGCTTTATAGCTTGAGTTCAGACCTTTTCTGACTTTTTCTGTCTTTTTATGACTCTTGATAGTAAATCGAGAAAGGGTTACCTTCTGGGTCAAAACCATCCGCTACTTTTAACCCAGGTCTGCGGGAACGAATATCACTTAATTTTGCACCGCGCTCAGTCAACATCTTGTGAGCAGTTTCCATGTCATTGACGCTAAATGCGAGCTTTGGTCTATCCTGACCGAGTGGCTTCTCTTTGTCTAGATGGAGCACTAGGCTGCATTCCCCTGTGGCAAACTCTACCCAAATTACATCCTTGTAGTCATCCACATTCGTCGGGTCGATCGCTGTCAAGTTCAGTACATCGCGATAAAAGCGGGCTTGGGTATTCATATCCTTTACATAAATGATAATTTTTGTCAAGCCTTTTACAATACTCATTTGATTAACTCCTTATGATGTGATATTTATTTGAAGTAAGAAACGTTTGAAAGAGATATATGTAATGGGTTTCACCTTTGTTGAGGGATATCCCACTCCACTTCGAGACGTGTAAAACCACGGAAGATCATTGTTGGCACGTGGGTAAATTTTTGGTTTGGGCGCAGTCGCAGATTTGGCAATCTCGAAGACAAGATTTCCAGAGCGATTCTTGCTTCGCGACGAGCTAAATTTGAACCAATACAGTGATGGACTCCGTGACCAAATGCGAGATGGTGAGCTTGTGGTTGTTTAAAACGTTCAATCTCAAAGCGATCGCTATTACTGTACTTAGTTTCATCGCGGTTAGCGGAAGCATACATCAAAAAGATACGAGTCCCTTTGGGTAGTTCAACTCCCGCGAGTTCCACATCTTGGGTAGTTGTGCGACTCATTGTTGGGACTGGAGCATCGTACCTGAGTACTTCTTCCAAAGCAGCAGGAATGAGCGATAAATCGTTACAAATAGCCTGCCACGATTGGGGACGTTCCAGTAGGAGTTTTAAGGCATTCCCAATCAAATGGGAGCTCGTCTTATGTCCTGCTTGTATTAAGCCCATTAAAATTCTCACCAACTCCGGCATATTCAGGTTAGAGGTAAGTACATTGCTAATTAAGTCGTTGCAAGGTGCATTCCGTCGTTCCTCGATTAAACCTGCAACGAAATGCTGCATCGCCACCATACTGCGAGCGCATTGCACCTGTTCTTCTGGCGTTAGAAAAGACGATATCAAAGCATTCATGTCATAGCACCACTGCTTGAGTTCTGCCATCCTATCTAATGGGATACCGTACATAGTGAGGATAGCCTCAAGAGGCAGAGGATAAGCAAATTGCGATATGATGTCTGCCTGACCATCATTGACAAAACTATCTACCAGCCTATTAGCAATAGCGCGAATAGAATCTTCCATAGCCTCAAGGCGCTCTGGTGCAAACACTTTCATCAAAGGAGCGCGTAAGCGTTTGTGTTCTTCGCCATCGCTATCAACCAAATCGCGTACCAAGGGAAAGCCTTGACGCAGTACTTCAAACACCTGAGGCGTAAATTCGACAATCGGGCTGAGAGTATCTGTCGAAGAAAAGCGTGCTGGGTCTTTCAATACAGTTAGGATCTCATCATAACGAGTAAGAACATAGCCGTTTAACAACGGGCTGTAAAATAGTGGCTCCTCAACTCTTGCATGTTTATAAAATGAATAAGGTTCCTCCAATTGTGGATTAGCAAAGGGTTGGTAAGCTTCTCCAAGATGGGGGCAAGTTTTCTTCTCAGGCTTTGTTGAAAGTTGTTCAATCATTTCGATCCTTATATGTATTACAATATTGCCAACAATAGTTCTATTGCCTTTGAGAATCAGTTCTGGCTGGGAGCGTAACATCTCAAGTGAATCTCATCTATGTTTAATTACCATCAAGAACTAAAGAGTTTTCGGAAACCAAATAGCTCTCCAGCGTGAGTTCAGACCTTTTCTGACTTTTTATGACCTCATGCAAAATTCCCGACTTCTTCAAGAAGTCGGGAATCTATGAGTGAAAAATGCTCTTTTGCAATAACTATTTAACCCGATACGTCCTTAAGCTACAGGTTTATTAAAAGCAACCCTGAGATGATTGGGACCGTGAAACACGATATTGTTAGCCCACTGAATCTTCTCGTCTAGCAAACGAAGTTCTGGTAAACGGTTGAGCAGGACATTTATAGCAATTTGACCCTCAGCGCGGGCTAACGACGAACCAAGACAGTAATGGATACCGCCGCCATAAGCACTGTGTTTGTTGTCTTGACGCTGTATATCTAGAACATCGGGATTCTTGAATTGAGCGGGATCTCGGTTAGCAGAGCCAAGCATGACGCCTACACTGTCCCCGCGCCGGATTAACTTCCCACCAACCTCAACATCTGCATAAGCCCAACGTGTTACCATCTGGATGGGGGTGTCGTAGCGGACGAACTCTTCTACTGCCGCAGGGATAAATTCGGGGTGGGAGCGTAACTTTTTGAGTGCTTCTGGATGGTGAAGTAACGCCAGTGTCCCCTTAGCAATCAGATTGATTGTAGTTTCATGTCCCGCCGTCAACAAGTGAGTACAAGTAGCAACGATTTCAAAGTCACTCAATTTGTCGCCTTCATCAGCAGCCTTAACCAAAGCTGAGATCAGATCTTCCCGTGGATTGGCACGTCGCTCTGCAATTAGAGGAGTAAAATAGTCGATAAATGATTGAGCACCACGGTTTGCCTGTTCGTAAACTTCTGGTGGTGGTTTCAAACGGGAAGCACTGGCATGCTGCATAGCAAGAGCCCATTCACGAAACAATGGTAGGTCTTCTGGGTCAGCACCCAGCATAATAGCAACTACCTTGGTTGGCAGAGGGAAAGCGAAATCCTCAACCAAATCCAATTCTCCACGGTTTTGAACTTTATCCAGCAGATTGTCTGCAATTTGGTAGATGGCTGGACGAATGTTTTCGACAATTTTTGGGGTGAATGCCTTGCTAGCTAGAGATTTTAGCCGTGTATGATTGGGTGGTTCCCGGAAAACTATCCAGTTACTTACCAGAGAGAGGAACGCATTATATGCCGTTGGTACTGGCGTAGTTTCAACATCCTCTCGTTCGTTCAAAGTTTCGCGACCAAATCTGCGGTCTTCCATCACTTGCATAACATCGTCATAACGGAAGATATACCAAGCACCAGGCAATTGAGGATTTGCAGAAATTCCCCAATGCACGGGGTCTTCTTCTCTGTAGCGCCGATAGACTGCATAGGGATCTGCGATGACTTCAGGTATAAATGGGTTAAGTCTTTCAATTGTAGAAACGGTCATTTTTGGCTCCGTTAGTTGTTAATTGTTAATTGCTAATTGTTAATTGCTAATTGCTAATTGCTAATTGCTAATTGTTAATTACCATTAGCCATTAGCCCTTCGGGTTCGCCCTTCGGGTTCGCCCTTCGGGTTCGCCCTTCGGGTTCGCCAGTCCCCTACGGCGGGAAACCCGCCTGCAGGGCTGGTCTCACCAGTCCCCTACGGCGGGAAACCCGCCTTCAGGGCTGGACTCACCATTAGCCATTAGCCATTATCCAATGGCATTAATTCAAGAGGGTTTTTTAACGCAGACAGCATTTGTATCATTTGCTCTCGTCCGGAGTTTTGAACTTTTGCCACAGATGGTCTGGATTCCAAACGCCGAACGTAATTTGTTAATTGAGGGAAATGCTTGTAGCTGTAAACCATACGCAGGTAACTTAAGGTGGGTGCAGCCGCACAGTCTGCAAGGGAAAACTCTTCCCCAGCCAACCAAGTTCTATCAGACAATCGTTCTTCTAGTTGCAAGCACGCTGTCTCTAGTAATCGATGTGCTTTTTTTATCTCACTACTGCCTTGTTCTTCCACCGGACGCTGAGTGTCGGAAAATAACGCTTCACGTCCTCGGTTGATGTACGCGTCAACGATCCGTTCGAGCATTCGTACCTCTAAAGCTAGCTTTGGCTCTTGTGGGATGAGATGGGGTTTGTTCTGAAACTTTTGGTCGAGATACTCGATAATGATGCAAGCTTCAAATAGTATTTGACCGGATTCGGTTACTAACGTGGGGATTTTGGCAAAAGGATTAATTTTTGTATATTGCGATCGCTCTTCTTTGTCAAAAAGATTAACTTCTATAGGTGTAAAAGCTGCGTCTTTTTCATAAAGAGCGATGAGGACTCGCTGGGAGTAGGATGAGGCTGGGGCATAGTAGAGTTTCATCATGAAAAGTAGCCTCGGACGCGATCGATAAGAGTACCTGGATCGCTCGGTAAAGTATCGCTTCTCCAAGCAACATGTCCGTCTGGTCGCACGAGTACATAAGCTTTTTCATAAAGTTGGGCAATTTCCGGTTTTTCGATAAAGGTGATTGTCAGTGGAACGCGTCTGTCGTAGCAAGCTTTGGCAAAAGCTTCGGTTCCTTGTTGTTCTTGGAAGCACAGCAGCACATACCCTTGACCAAAAAGATCCAATATAGATTTGTCAGGTGCTAACCATGCATGGGGTGCTCGCGATCCGGGATAACTATTTTGAGTCCATTGGAAAGGATCGCTGTTAGGAGGCGTACCATCAGGGATAACGATCGCTGACTCGTAACGGAATCCAAAATGAACCCCTGGTGCGTCGAATTCGCGCTTAACGTTACTGCGCTCTAAACCTTCAGCCATGGATCTCCGAATTGCTTCGCCTTCGGGAGAATCGCTTGTAATTGCTGGGGGAACAGCACGTTTTTGACCGCGTTGGAGGTTAGCATTTGCTTCTTCGAGGTTTCGGACTGCAATAGGACGTCTTTCCATCTCATAGGTATCGAGCAATTTTTCTCCGCCCCAACCTTTGAGGGTAGCAGCTAGTTTCCAACCCAGGTCGAGTGCATCACATATCCCCGTGTTCATGCCAAAACCACCAGAAGGTGAGAGTGTATGAGCAGAATCGCCTGCAAAGAACACGCGCCCTTGGCGGAATTTGTCAGCAACGCGATGGGTGAGATACCATTTGAGATTGGAAACAATTTCAATGGGGGTATCGATCGCGATCGCTTCTCGAACAGCTTCTTCTGGGTCGCGCAACTCACCGTTTTCTTTTGGTTTCAGAATGAGACGGTACGATCCCCGTCCATCGACAGAGCGGAGTGGTTCTTGTAACTTGGGGTTAACCAGGAAGAAAACCATAGCATTGCGCGAGCCCAATTGACTTGCTAGCTCTGGTGCGTTAAAGACAACGCTTTGAAACAGTTGAGTGGGATGGAATGATGGAGTTTCAACGTTACAAGCTTTACGGACTATACTGCGAGCACCATCGCAAGCCACCATATACTTAGCACGAATGATTTCCGTGTTTCCTGAATCTATGTTTGTCACCTTAGCGACAACTTCTTCATCCGTTTGTTCAAAGCTTTCCAAACGACAAAGAAGTTTAATAACTCCTGATGGATATTGTCCCAAAGCATCCATCAGAACGGGTGCGACCAAATTTTGAGGGCAAACTTGCTCTGGTTCTGGCGTGTATTCAGGTAGGCTTCTCTCAGCATAAGATGGAAAAGGTACGCGGTATATTTCATAACCTCCTACTGCCGTTACCCATGCAACATCTAAAGTATGATCGACAGGCCATCCAGCATTGCGTATGTGCTGAGAGATACTCCATCGTCGGTAAAGCTCCATAGAGCGGGGTCCTACCGTGCTAACTTTAGGGTCAGTGACAACTCCATCGGATTGCTCTATGAGGATACAATTGATACCTTGGTAACGCAATTCAAGTGCTGTTGATAACCCGACTGGTCCGCCGCCAACAATAAGAACATCTGTTTCAATATTATTCATAACTTTTCCCTAAGTTTATTAACCGAATATGTGCTGGGGATTTTTTGCAAAATCCTCAAAATATCTCGCGTAGAAATCAAACATTTCGTAAACCATGCTGGGGATGACTTCGCATTCTCTTGCTTGATGACTCAGGCGTTCAAATCGACTTGCGATCGCTTGATATGCAATCTCTGGTGTGGGAATGTATGTAGGTGGGTGGGCAATCTCAAAAGAAGGACCAGCTGTTTTCCCGCGTTTCCCAGAAGGCATAGTCATCAGCAGTTCACCCAAGGGACGCATCATACCTGTCATCACATCAATAGCTGGATTCATCAGCTTCGATCGCCGCATACTACCATGAGGCATTAACCCGAAGTGCTGCACCATCAGTTGCATCATTAAATAGTAAGACTCGTTAAAAATTTGCATCACGGCCCTGGTTTGGGGAACAGTCACAACAGTAGAACTGTAATCTTTGTGATGGAGCGTGGGGTTACGCAACGCGGGATATGCTGGAGTCCAAGGTAATTTATGCCCGGTAGTCGCATCAATGGTTTGTTCGCGAGCCAGTGCATCTGCAATGCGCCGGAATTTTTGGTAATGAGATTCTTCAAACTTAGGTGAATCCACCTCACAACCTTCTCCCTGTTCGACAATTAAGTCAATGGCAAAGAGAGCACTGTTGACGTCGTCTACTTGGAACTGATAATCGGGATGAGATTTATTAGTATCTTTTCGTAAGAATAGGTGGTGTTCGCCACCAACGCAACCCTTTTTAACAACAATTAAATCTGGAATATTTTCGATCGCAGTACGAATTTGGCGATACAGTTCGCTCAACGAACCATAACTATGCAGCTGATCAACGCTAGGATCGTTGGGTTCAGTTTCATGAGCTAAATCTTCAACTAAAAAGTCAGGCAATTCAAATTGTAAGAATCGTTGCAAGCTAGATGGACCAAAGGGTTCTAGAGCAAAGTCCACTTCAATTGGGAAGCGTCGATTCGCTTCATTCCAATTGGGTATAGCTGGATAAAAAGGTTCGCCAATCGCCATTAATATATTGTTAACCATCAAGAAATGAACCATTTCTTCACGGGAGATATCCAACAACACGCCCCGCATTCCATAGTCGTGTCCCTCCTGACCGTCACCGCAAGCCAGACGCAGTTGTTCGGGAGTCCACAAGCCCCGACGCACGTACTCTTGACCCGTGACATAGTTGGGAATGGAGTATGCTGCGTAGACATACTGCAACATCACTGCAACCTCAAGTTCTGCAGCGTGTCGCAGGGCGGCTACGAGTTCATCGCGAGTTTGAATGGTGCGTTGAGTGCTCTTTGGTGTTGGCTTGGTTTCGGGAACATAGCCCACTCGCTGTTGGTTTTGCAAATATTTACGCAAAAGCATTGCTTGAGGTTGGGACATATCTCGTGTGGGTGGCATATAATAAGTTTTGTTTTTGTTGCAAGGGTCGCACATTTGCCACATGAGGCGAGCGTAAGTTTCGACCTTGCATTTGTCCGCTAAACTGAAGACCTCGGCTTTCATGAAGGAAAAGGAAAGTTCGTAGAAAGCTAGGATATGTTTGTAAATGAGGTTGAAGTCTACTGACTCATCTGGAATGTCTTCTAAGTGCCAATCGTTAGTCAAGACTCGAACGGCGAAGGAACCAGCCCCAGACCAGAAGCCAAGGCGATCTTCGTTATCGTAGCTAACGATCGCTCGGTCTGTAAGTGAAGGATCGCCCGGTATTTCGTCAGCCCGTGTTGATAGCAGTACCCTTGCAGTCCCCGATTGAACTCCCCGCACAGTCACCCAACCGCGTCCTTGTTCATCAGTTGCGATAGTACTTTTAGCAGTAAAATCGCCCATTTCCTCACGCTTACCGGGTTTGAAATGTACGATGTCTAGACTTTGGGGAAAGTGGAAAGTTTTCCCGACATTCTCTGGATTGCGATCGAAGTCATAGCGTAACTGCGGCAAACCTTTAGGATTGTAAAATTGGTGCAAGTAGACTGTTTCCACAGGTGCGGGACGACCCCGGACAAAAGACCTCACCTCTAATTCTACAGAGTAGTCTAACCCACGCTTTTCATCTGGAAATTCAACAAACAAGCAAGCATCATTAACTTGGAGATTAATTTCCTCTTCCCGAACTAAAATCTGTCGCTGACCGTTGGGATGTGTTCCAACAATACACAAGCCCTGATGTTCGATCTCATCACACAGATTTTCAAAGGGTTCTGCTAAAGGTACGTCTACAATTCCACTTGTCAGTTGATGTGCTGGTTGTTGGTATGCTTCCTTGGGAATGCGTGCTACCAATCGCTGGCTTTTTACTGTACGCAGTTCCAACTCACCCAAGTCAAGCTTGGAAGCGATCGCATGAGTAGGTCCCGGTCCTGCTTGAATTGCACGTCCGTTGCAAGGGACTGCTGTCACCATATTCAAGCTAGCGCCTTGAGGGGTAATAGCAACTGTCAGGTTAGACAGCGTTCTGTCTTCCGGATTTTGAAAGATATGACGGGGAGTTAACAACCGACCTTGTGGGTAAGTCTTCAGTTCACCTTCACACCACAAACCGATAGTTCCATGTAAATGCCAAAAAACTGGTGAGTCGGGTTGTAACGGAGCCGACATATTGCTTAAGCTAAACTGTACAACCACTCCCAACACATCTTCTCGCTCCATTGCAGAACGTAATAGGGAAACGGTTGGTGAAAGTGCTGTTTCTTCACCCCAAAGCACATCTTTGGCGTCTTTGGGTATGACGAATTGATAGACTTCTGCACGCTTAAACTCACCGTTCAAGGGATGTTCTGGCAATTCTCGAATGTAGTTAAAGTTTTGCCAGCGAGCGGGTTGCATCCCTTCAACAGGAGCAGAGAGCATATATGGGACTTCATGGGATACACCCTGTCTTCCAAAAGTCAGTTGACCGACCATAATTGTGGTTGTCCAATTGGAAGCAGGATCGCAATCAAAGATCCGGGCGCGATTGAAAGTTGTGGCTAAGTAATCATTGAAGTGTCCCCACATATCAATGCTGCGTCCGACCGCTGGATCTTGCTGGTCAACTTGTCCTGCTTCGCGTTGGGTACTGACAATTTTTGCTTCGATCGCAAAGTGACCGTTTCCGCCAAAATCCCATCCCTTTGCCATACTGAAAGAACCGTTTTCATCCCATTGTCCTTCAGCATTAAACCGAGGTCCCAAGCTTTGAAGATATTCGTGGTATTCAGATAAAGGACGGTTGCGATCGAAACGTTCGCCATTCATATAAACTGTGTTGGTACTCAGATCTACCAAACCGTTTTTATGTCCCGTGGGGGCGTGGGTGCGGGCAAAGCCTTGAAAGTGCAAGCGTGGAAAGTCTAAGATGCTCATAATAACCTTTTCTTTGATTCTTCCGCGAAGGTTCAGGGGTTAGGGGCAAAGGAAAGAAATCTTTTCATTCCCTGGTTTGTCTTACCAATCCCGCTCAATCTAAAAATTTAAAAGATTTGAATTTTGATAAACTTTGGCAAATTGTTAATAGAAGCCTCAAAATTGTTACTGTTTGTTATATTCTTGAGATAAATTTTGTTTTCAATCGTTTCAGTCATTTTAAAATTAGGTTTAAAAAATAGGTGATGTTGACTGATTAACATAAATTAATATTTCCTTTTGGTAGATAAGGTATTATTTACCGTTTGCTTGCAGTCAATTGGTTACCATGGGGGAGAACAGAGTCTCTCGTTGTTTTTCTATAACTTGTCATCAAGAGTTGTTTCCCGTGTTCCGCAAATGTTGCAGCCCCTGCAAGCATCTTAAGACTATTTCCTACCTTTTCTGACTTTTTCTGACCTTATGACAAAATTTCACAGTTACTCGGTTGCGATCGCTTGGACTGGTAATCTTGGGGAAGGAACAGCAAATTACCGAGCATACAGCCGCAACCACGAGATTCAAAGTCAAGACAAACCTATAATTTATGGCTCGTCTGACCCATCTTTTCGTGGTGACCCAACACGGTATAATCCAGAGGAACTGCTGTTGGCATCAATTTCTGCTTGTCACATGCTCTGGTATCTTCATTTGTGTGCTAGTGCAAAAATCGTTGTCATGGATTACGTCGATCGTCCAGTTGGTGTCATGGAAGAGACAAATAATGGAAGCGGACGATTTACTGAGGTTACACTCAAACCTCGTGTGGCGATCGCTAACAGCGCAAACATCGAAACAGCAACCCGTTTGCACGAAGAAGCTCATAAAATGTGCTTTATTGCTAATTCTGTCAATTTCCCAATACGTCACTCTGCTGAAACTGTTGCAGTTGATAACTAGTCGTCCATCGTATTAATGGTGAATGGGTTGGAGCAAGCTCGCAGTTAAGAGAATAAGTTTTGTAACGGGAATGGAGCGATCGCAGTTTATCCAATTCAATAAACTAATACCAATTCTATGTGAAGTTGCACATTATTGCCCTCATTCTAGAAGGGTGGGGCTATACAAACAAAGGGGGCGCTTCGCAGGCTAATTGTATGCATCTTCATAGAAAATTGGTATAAGTCTCAAATTACTTTTTTTCCCAATTTTCTTAAATTCATGCCAGAATCTTATTAATTGAGGCAGTAAACCAAGCTCCTAGTTCAGTTAAGAACTTCTTTTGGCATAGCTATCGTTTTTTAAGATATGAGAATTACGTAAATTTTTAGTAAATTTTATATATTTTATCAGTATGTAGCATACAATTCATATTCACTGTTTAACATTCTTGATTTTATAAAACATAACTTTTTATTTTTCAGGATACAGAAATGGCGATAATTGAATCTCGTGACTATACTTTGGGAGAACTCTTTAAAGATTTTTATGTAGTTAAAGCTTATCAGCGGGAGTATGTTTGGGAAGAAAAACAAGTTGGAGAGCTTCTTGAAGATATTTATCAAGAATTTGAGAGAAACAAATCCGGTACAGGATGGGAGTATTTTATAGGCAGTATTATTGTGTGCAGTTCAGATAGAGCTTATGAATTAATTGATGGACAGCAGCGAATGACAACTGCATACTTAATTCTCTGTTCTATAAGAGATTATCGAGAAAAGCTCAAACCACAAGAAACTGTTGGTTCGGTGAAAGAGTTAATTGCCTCTTCATTTGTGGATCAAAATGGAAATGAAGTATTTCGAGATAGAGTGGAACTTCAATATGATAGTTGTGATGTTTTGAAAAAAATTGCAATGAAAGAAGATTTTGATGAAGTTCCAGATTCTAGTTCTATCAAAAAAATTAAAAAAGCTTATAAATTTATTCTAGATTTTTTTAAAGAAAAATTTGACGAAGATATCCAAGAAATTAAACAGTTTTATGCTCGCTTCACTCAAAATGTAAAGGTTGTTCGTGTAGAAACAAAAAGTGTATCCCATGCACTTACAGTTTTTGAAACAATTAACAACCGTGGAATAGGTTTGGATGCAATGGATTTGCTAAAAAACCAAATGTTTATGCACTTAAATAGTAAGGATTTTGAGAAATTAAAAAGTAAATGGAAAAAAATGATTAGCTTACTATTTAAAGCTGATGAAAAGCCTTTACGCTTTCTTCGTTACTTTATAACTGCAAAATATGAGTCAGGCGAACGGCTTAGAGAAGATAGAATATATGATTGGTTTGTTGAAAATAAAGATATATGCGGGTATACAGAAAACCCTTTGGAATTCGTTGATAGCCTTGTTAATTCTGCTCAAGCTTTTTTATACTTTAAAAATGGACAAGATAAATATGGTCATCTAAATCGTTATTTGTTAAATATATCTTACCTTTCTACCAAACAACATTTGACATTACTATTAGCATCTCAGCATTTATCAATAGAACTTTTTACAGAATTATGTCAAGAAATAGAAAATTTTTTATTTGTTCATATAGTTACACGAGAGGGTACTAGCAGGCTCGAAACCTTATTCACTCAGTGGACTGGAAAGCTACGTAAGGTCTCTAATAAAATAGAGCTAGAAAAATTTATACTCAACGAGCTTCAACCTGCTAAACAAAAACTATCTAAACAGTTTGAGCTAGCCTTCCGTCAGTTCAGTAAATCTTCTATTAGAAAGAAAATGTTGCAATACGTTTTAGCAAAATTAACGCAGTATATTGATGAAGAAGCATACGGAAGTATTGGAGCTTATACTGATTTAAAGAATTATATTAATGATACAGTAGAAATAGAACATATTTTATCTCAAACAGTTAATAAGGATAAATCTTTATTTGATAAACCTGCTGAAATTGAAAAATATATTCAAAAACTTGGAAATCTTACATTACTTGAAGGATCAATTAATCGCTCAATAAAAAATAAATCATTTACAGAAAAAAAGAAAGCTTACCCTAAATCGAAGTTTTTAATTACCAAATCTATAGCAGAGAAAGTAAACATTGGTGTTAATACAGCTGTCGATCGTGCGGTAAGAGATTTAGAGCCATTTAGTGACTGGAATACTGAATCTATTGAAAAACGCCAGGAATTACTAACTCAATTGGCGAAAAAAGTTTGGCGCATTGTGTAAATGAAATAATTTCTTTCAAGTCCTTGTTCAAGTCGCCCTCTTCCTTAGCTTGTTCTCTATTGGGCTGATAAACTAGTTCTAATTGCATACAGCAATTCGCGATTGTCTTTATTTGTATCTTGATTGATTCTCAAATTTTCTGACAGGTTGTCAACTCAGTTACCCGCTTGAAGAAAGCGGAGGTCTAAGGGTTTGTATTCTTAAGATTGATTTAACCAAGTTTGTAAATCAGCCACTTCAGAAAAGTCTAATAAGACTTCTCCCAATGCTTCAAGTTGTTCTATAGATAATTTTCTAATTTGTTGAGTTAATGATGCATCGATTTCACCAAAAAGGCGATTTAGCTGACACATAACCAGACGTTGCTCTCCTTCAAGCCGTCCCTCCTGTCGTCCTTCAAGCCGTCCCTCTTCCTTGGCTTGTTCTCGATGGCGTTGATAAAGCGGCTCTAATCGCATAATTAACTCCCTGTCGTCTTTATCTATATCTTGATTGATTCTCAAATTTTCTGACAGGTTGTCAACTCAGACCCCCGCTTGAAGAAAGCGGAAGATCTAAGGGTTTGTATTCTTAAGATTGATTTAACCAAGTTTGTAAATCAGCCACTTCAGAAAAGTCTAATAAGACTTCTCCCAATGCTTCAAGTTGTTCTATAGATAATTTTCTAATTTGTTGAGTTAATGATGCATCGATTTCACCAAAAAGGCGATTTAGCTGACGCATAACCAGACGTTGCTCTC